>NZ_CDBY01000065.1:3991-108859 GCF_000820125.1 Aeromonas simiae
GGGCATGTTCCTTCGAGTCTCTCTGAGCGCCTCCCTGCTGCGTCATGCTGGTATTGATAAATAAAAGAAAAGGCGCCGTTGGCGCCTTTTGCAAGTCGAAACAGTGCGGGAGATCAGAGAACCCGCATAGAAAGATCCAATGCCCTGACATGCTTGGTCAGCGCACCGACTGAAATGAAGTCAACGCCGGTGGCGGCGTACTCGGCCAGCGTCTCAATAGTGACGTTACCGGAGATCTCGAGGCGGGCTCTGCCGGCATTGAGGGCCACCGCATCGCGCATCATGGGCACATCGAAATTGTCCAGCATCACGATGTCGGCGCCGGCCGCCAGGGCCAGCTCCAGTTCCGCCAGGCTTTCGACCTCGACCTCGACCGGCTTGCCGGGGTTAAGGCGACGCGCCTCACCCACCGCCTCGGCAATGCCGCCGCAGGCCAGGATGTGGTTCTCCTTGATGAGGTAGGCATCGAACAGGCCGATACGGTGATTCTTGCCGCCGCCGCAGGTGACGGCGTACTTCTGGGCGCTGCGCAGCCCCGGCAGGGTCTTGCGGGTGTCGAGCAGGCGGCAGTGGGTGCCGGCCAGTTGCTCGACATAGCGGGCGGTGAGGCTGGCCACACCGGAGAGGGTCTGCACAAAGTTGAGCGCATTGCGCTCGCCGGTCAACAGTAGACGGGCGGGGCCGGTCAGCCGGAACAGCTCCTGATTGGGAACTAGGGGATCGCCATCTTGCACCTTCCATTCGATCTGTACCTGGCCACCGAGCTGGGCAAAGACCTCATCGACCCACGCTTTGCCGCAGAAAACGCCGGCTTCGCGGGTGATGACCCGGGCGGTGGAGACACGTTCGGCCGGGATCAGCTGTGCCGTGATGTCGGCAGCGGCGTCCGGCAGTCCGTCGGGAGTGAGGGCACCGCCGAGATCTTCCAGCAGCGCGGCGCGTACGGCGCGGGTAATGTCCTGTTGTAACATGCCTTCTATTCCTGCAAGGGGCGAAGCAGCAGAGTCTGCTGCTTCTGGGTCAGTTCGAGTCGGCCCAACGCGTTCATGCCGACCAGCACTTGCTGACCGGATTGCGCCGGGTTAATAAAGACGGCCAGATCGTACAGGGTCAACGGCCCCATCTCCAGTGAATCGATGTGGCCCGTCCCGACGAGCACTTCTCCGGCGGCGGTCGCAACCCGGTCGGTGCCGCGTGGTTCGATACCGAGACGAGCCGCCACCGACTGTGGCAGGCTGACGAGGGTGGCGCCGGTATCGAGCATCAGTTGCACCGGTTGACCATTGATGGCACCCTCCAGCCGATAGTGGCCTGACGCATCGCGCGGCAGCATCAGCACCCCTTCCGCCGTCACCTTGGGGCGGCTCTTCTGGGTAAAATAGAGCGTGAGCAGCCCCAGCAGGGCCAGCCATGCCAGCAACCAAAACCAGCGGGCCGTTGCGGTCGCAAGATTACGCATAGGGGCGCCTGCAGAGAATCAAGATGACCCAGACTAACATAACTTTTTCCATTAATTCAGATGGTTGGTGTGAGCAGGCTCGCAAGGTGCCCTCGCCGCATTACAACGAGCGACCGGTCGCAGAGGATATCTCCCTGCTGGTGGTGCACAACATCAGCCTGCCGCCGGGGGAGTTTGGCGGCCCCTGGATTGACGATCTCTTCCTTGGCCGGCTCGATCCGGCGGCGCACCCCTATTTTGCCGAGATAGGCCAGTTACGGGTCTCCGCCCACTGCCTGATCCGCCGCGATGGTGAGGTGGTGCAGTATGTTCCCTTCCACCTGCGGGCCTGGCATGCGGGCGTCTCTTCCTTTGCGGGGAGGGAGGCGTGCAACGATTTTTCCATCGGCATCGAGCTGGAAGGCACCGATACCCAGCCTTTTACCGAGCCGCAGTATCGTGTGCTGGCCGCGCTCACCCAGGCGCTGATGGCGCGCTTTCCTGCGATTACCCCCGAGCGCCTCACCGGCCATAGCGACATAGCGCCGGGTCGCAAGAGCGATCCCGGCCCCTGTTTTGACTGGTGCGAATACCGCCATCGGCTGCACGTAGACGAGTAATTACTAAAATATTTTTTAATATTTCAAATCAATGGCTTGTCTTGTCTGGCAAGCCATTGCCGCTTCTGTTATCGGCTTGTTTGTGTGATAAGCGTCAACTTTATTGGTCTTACCAATTTCTTTGATGCACATCATGCTGGTTCGAAAATACCTCTCTTTAGCTAGCCCTCTTACTTGATTCAGATCATCTTTTTGATGGACTTCACTCCGTCTCTCTGCTAATTTTCGTCGCACCTATAAAATTGGTAATACCAATTTAACAAAAATACTCCATGCCCTATCGCAAGATCTCCCAGCCCAAATTGGCCGACGCTATCGTGGCCGAGCTGGAAAACATGATTCTGGAAGGCAGCCTGCAACCGGGTCAGAAACTGCCCCCCGAGCGGGAACTCGCCATCCAGTTTCAGGTATCGCGCCCCTCTTTGCGCGAGGCGATTCAACGTCTCGAAGCCAAAGGGCTGCTGTACCGTCGGCAGGGTGGTGGAACCTATGTGCAGAATGCCCTGAGTCAGGGGATGGCTGATCCCCTGTTCGAGCTCCTCTCCAGCCATCCGGAAGCCCAGTATGACCTGCTGGAGTTCCGTCATGCGCTGGAAGGGATCAGTGCCTACTATGCTGCCCTGCGTGGCACCGAGGCCGATTTCGAACGCATCCGGGCGGCCCAGGCCGCCATCGAGGAGGCCGGCAAGCATGGTCTTGCCGAGGAGTCGGTGGCCGTGACCGGGTTCTACCTGGCGGTGGCCGAGGCCTCCCACAACGTGGTGCTGCTGCACCTGCTGCGGGCGATGCGCCCGATGCTGGAGCAGAACATTTTGCGCAATAACGAGATTTTAAATCGCCGTCCCGGGGTGGTTGCCAAGATCCGTCGCCATCGGGTGACACTGATCGAGACGATCCTCTCGGGTGAGCCGGAGCAGGCCAGGACCGCTTGTCATGAGCACCTGGCCTTTATCGAAGAAACCCTGCTCGACATGCAGAGGGAAGAGAGCCGGATCCAGCGATCCATGCGTCGCTTCCGTCAGCAAGAGTCGTAGGGCCTGTTGACCCCATTTTGCAGACTCAACTGCCGTGCAATAACAATAGGAAACAGCCATGTCTGATATCCTGAAGAGTGATGTGGATCCGGTAGAGACCAACGAGTGGCTTGCCGCCCTGGAATCTCTGCTCCGTGAAGAGGGCCCGGAACGTGCCCAGTTCATCCTGGAACAACTGTCCGAGAAGGCCCGCGCAGGCGGTGTCGACATCGCGCAGGGCCTGGTCTCCGACTACCTGAACACCATCCCGGTGGATCAGGAGCCGGCTTATCCGGGCAACCAGAGCCTGGAGCGCCGCATTCGCGCCATCATCCGCTGGAATGCGGTGATGATCGTGCTGCGTGCCTCCAAGAAGGATCTGGATCTGGGTGGCCACATGTCCTCCTTCGCCTCCAGCGCCACCATCTATGATGTCTGCTTCAACCACTTCTTCCGTGCTCGCAACGAGAAGGATGGCGGCGACCTGGTTTACTTCCAGGGTCACATCTCTCCGGGTATCTACGCACGCGCCTTCGTTGAAGGTCGCCTGAGCGCAGCCCAGCTCGACAACTTCCGTCAGGAAGTGGACGGCCACGGCATCCCCTCCTATCCGCATCCGAAGCTGATGCCGGAGTTCTGGCAGTTCCCGACCGTCTCCATGGGCCTGGGCCCGATCGCCGCCATCTATCAGGCGCGCTTCCTCAAGTATCTGACCGACCGTGGCCTCAAGGACTGCTCCGAGCAGAAGGTTTACGCCTTCCTGGGTGACGGCGAGATGGACGAGCCGGAAGCCAAGGGCGCCCTGACCGTTGCCGTGCGCGAGAAGCTCGACAACCTGGTGTTCGTGGTCAACTGCAACCTGCAGCGTCTGGATGGCCCGGTCGTGGGTAACGGCAAGGTGGTCAACGAGCTGGAAGGCCTGTTCCGTGGCGCCGGCTGGGATGTCACCAAGGTCATCTGGGGCCGCAAGTGGGATGAGCTGCTGCAAAAGGACACCTCGGGCAAGCTGATCCAGCTGATGAACGAGACCGTCGACGGCGACTATCAGACCATGAAGTCCCGCGATGGCGCCTATGTGCGCGAGCACTTCTTCAACCGCTACCCGGAAACCGCCGCCCTGGTCAAAGACATGACCGACGAGGAGATCTTCGCCCTCAACCGTGGTGGTCACGATCCGCAGAAGCTGTTTGCCGCCTTTGCCAAGGCTGCCCAGACCAAGGACAAGCCGACCGTTATCCTGGCCAAGACCATCAAGGGTTACGGCATGGGCGCGGCTGCCGAAGGCAAGAACATCGCTCACCAGGTCAAGAAGATGGAGCTGGACTCCGTGCGTCACCTGCGTGATCGCTTCGACCTGCCGGTCTCCGACGAGCAACTGGCCGAGCTGCCCTACCTCGAGATCAAGGAAGGCACCGAAGAGTACGCCTACCTGCACGGTCGTCGTCAGGCCCTGAAGGGCTACCTGCCGACCCGCCTGCGCGAGACCACCATCAAGCTGGAGGTGCCGCAGCTGGAGGCGTTCGACGCCCTGCTCGGCGAGCAGGCCCGTGAGATCTCCACCACCATGGCGTTCGTCCGTTCCCTGAACGTGATGCTCAAAGACAAGTCCATCGGCAAGCGCATCGTCCCCATCATCGCTGACGAGGCCCGTACCTTTGGTATGGAAGGCCTGTTCCGCCAGATCGGTATCTACAGCCCGCACGGTCAGCAGTACACCCCGCAAGACCGCGACATCGTCTCCTACTACAAGGAAGACAAGCAGGGTCAGGTTCTGCAGGAAGGGATCAACGAGCTGGGCGCCATGTCCTCTTGGCTGGCGGCGGCGACCTCCTACAGCACCAACGACTGCCCGATGATCCCGTTCTACATCTACTACTCGATGTTCGGCTTCCAGCGTGTCGGTGACATGTGCTGGGCAGCCGGTGACCAGCAGGCCCGTGGCTTCCTGGTCGGCGGTACCTCCGGTCGCACCACCCTCAACGGCGAAGGTTTGCAGCACGAAGACGGTCACAGCCACATCCTGGCCGGCACCATCCCGAACTGCGTCTCTTACGATCCGACCTACGCCTATGAAGTGGCGGTGATCATCCAGGACGGTCTGCGCCGTATGTACGGTGAGAAGCCGGAGAACGTCTTCTATTACCTGACCACCCTGAACGAGAACTACGCCATGCCGGCCATGCCGGCCGGTGCTGAAGAGGGTATCCGCAAGGGTATCTACAAGCTGGAATCCGTGGCCGGCACCAAGGCCAAGGTACAGCTGCTGGGTTGTGGCTCGATCCTCAATCATGTGCGCAAGGCCGCCGAGATCCTGGCCGCCGACTACGGCGTGGGCTCCGATGTCTACAGCGTGACCTCCTTCAACGAGCTGGCCCGTGACGGTCAAGATTGCGATCGCTGGAACCTGCTGCACCCGACCGAGCAGGCCCGCGTGCCTTACATCACCCAGGTGATGGGCAACGAGCCGGCCATCGCCGCGACCGACTACATGAAGTCCTTCGCCGATCAGGTTCGTGCCTTCGTGCCGGCTGAGAGCTATCGCGTGCTGGGTACCGACGGTTTCGGCCGTTCCGACAGCCGTGACAACCTGCGCCGTCACTTCGAGGTGAACGAGTTTTACGTAGTGGTTGCCGCCCTGAGCGAGCTGGCCAAGCGTGGCGACATCGACGCTCAGGTCGTTGCCGATGCCATCAAGAAGTTCGGTATCGATGCCGACAAGGTCAACCCGCTGTACGCCTAAGAGGATCACGCACAATGTCCAAACAGATTATGGTGCCGGATATCGGTGCTGATGAAGTTGAAGTCACTGAAATCATGGTTGCCGTTGGCGACAAGGTAGAACTGGATCAGTCCATCATCTCTGTGGAGGGCGACAAGGCCTCCATGGAGGTACCCGCCCCGCAGGCCGGTATCGTCAAGGAGATCCTGATCAAGGTGGGCGACAAGGTCGCCACCGGCAGCGCCATCATGGTCTTCGAAGAAGCGGGGGCGGTTGCCGCCGCCCCGGCTCCGGCCGCCGCAGCTCCGGCCCCGGTTGCTGCTCCGGCGGCGAGCGCCGCGCCGCAGGATGTCTTCGTGCCGGATATCGGTGACGACGAAGTGGCCGTGACTGAGATCATGGTCGCCGTCGGTGACATGGTGGAAGCCGAGCAGTCTCTGATCACCGTGGAAGGCGACAAGGCCTCTATGGAAGTGCCGGCGCCGTTCGCCGGTCGCGTCAAGGAGATCAAGGTCGCCGCTGGCGCCAAGGTCTCCACCGGCTCGCTCATCATGGTGTTCGACGTGGCTGGCGCCGCGCCGGCTGCTGCCGCGGCCCCGGCTCAGGCGGCCGCTCCGGTTGCGGCGGCCCCTGCGGCTACCGCTGCCAAGGACGTCAACGTGCCGGATATCGGCGGTGACGAGGTCGAAGTGACCGAGATCATGGTTGCCGTCGGTGACAAGGTCGAGGCCGACCAGTCCCTGATCACCGTGGAAGGCGACAAGGCCTCCATGGAAGTGCCGGCTCCGTTTGCCGGTGTGATCAAGGAGATCAAGGTGAAGGCGGGTGACAAGGTCACCACCGGCTCGCTCATCATGGTATTCGAAGTCGCGGGCGCCGCTCCGGCGGCTGCCCCGGCTCCGGTTGCTGCTCCGGCTCCGGCCGCTGCCGCGCCGGTCGCCGCCAAGGCTGAAGAGAAGGGTGACTTCGTGGCTAACGACGCCTACGTCCACGCCTCGCCGGCGGTGCGTCGCCTGGCGCGCGAGTTCGGTGTCAACCTGGCCAAGGTCAAGGGCTCCGGTCGCAAGGGCCGCATCGTCAAAGAGGACGTGCAGGCTTACGTGAAGGACGCCATCAAGCGTGCCGAGTCTGCTCCGGCGGCGGGTCAAGGCACGGGCAATGGCATGAGCGTGCTGCCGTGGCCGAAGGTCGACTTCACCAAGTTCGGTGAAGTGGAAGAGGTCGAGCTGACCCGCATCCAGAAGATCTCTGGCCCGAACCTGCATCGCAACTGGGCCATGATCCCGCACGTGACCCAGTTCGACGAGGCCGATACCACCGAGCTGGAGGCGTTCCGCAAGGAGCAGAACATCCTGGCCGAGAAGCAGAAGCTGGATGTGAAGATCACCCCGTTGGTGTTCATCCTGAAGGCGGCTGCCAAGGCGCTGGAAGCCCATCCGCGCTTCTGCAGCTCCCTGTCCGAAGACGGCAGCAAGCTCATCATGAAGAAGTACATCCATATCGGTGTAGCGGTGGATACCCCCAACGGTCTGGTTGTGCCCGTGGTGCGCGATGTGAACAAGAAGGGCATCATCGAGCTGTCGCGCGATCTGGCCGAGATCTCCAAGAAGGCCCGCGCCGGCAAGCTGACCGCGGCCGACATGCAGGGCGGTTGCTTCACCATCTCCAGCCTGGGTGGCATCGGCGGTACCAGCTTTACCCCGATCGTCAACGCGCCGGAAGTGGCCATTCTCGGCGTCTCGAAGTCCGAGATGAAGCCGAAGTGGAACGGCAAGGAGTTCGTGCCGCGCCTGATGCTGCCGCTGGCGCTGAGCTACGACCACCGCGTCATCGACGGTGCCGATGGAGCCCGCTTCATCACCACCATGAATGGCGTACTGTCCGACATTCGTCGACTGGTCCTGTAAGTGAGAGGGCGGGCCCACGGCTCGCCCTTTTTACTTCTCAATTCGTTAACAGGATTGTAAACTTGCCCCGGTTTTTCTAGCGCTGACAGCCCACCGATATGGCATTTCATACTGCGCTGTCCGGGGATATAAGAACGACAAAGAGGTCATGATGAGTAAAGAAATCAAAACCCAGGTCGTGGTTCTGGGTGCTGGCCCTGCCGGTTATTCTGCTGCCTTCCGTGCAGCCGACCTGGGCCTCGATACCATTATCGTCGAACGTTACTCCACCCTGGGTGGCGTCTGCCTGAACGTGGGTTGCATCCCCTCCAAGGCCCTGCTGCACGTGGCCAAGGTGATCGAAGAGGCCAAGGCCCTGGCCGAGCACGGCATCGTCTTTGGCGAGCCCAAGACCGACATCGACAAGATCCGCCTGTGGAAAGAGAAGGTCATCAACCAGCTGACCGGTGGTCTGGCCGGCATGGCCAAGATGCGCAAGGTGCAGGTGGTCAACGGCTTCGGCAAATTCACCGGCCCGAACACCCTCGAGGTGGAAGGGGCGGATGGCAAGACCACCGTTACCTTCGACAACGCCATCATCGCCGCCGGCTCCCGTCCGGTGAAGCTGCCCTTCATCCCCCACGATGATCCGCGCGTATGGGATTCGACCGATGCGCTGGAGCTGACGACCGTTCCGGGCAAGCTGCTGGTTCTGGGTGGCGGCATCATCGGCCTGGAGATGGGGACCGTTTACTCCTCCCTGGGCTCTGAGATCGACGTGGTCGAGTTTGCCGACCAGCTGGTACCGGCGGCCGACAAGGACATCGTCAAGGTCTACACCAAGCGCGTGGCCAAGAAGTTCAACATCATGCTGGAGACCAAGGTCACCGCCGTTGAAGCCCGCGAAGACGGCCTGTACGTCTCCTTCGAAGGCAAGCAGGCGCCGAGCGAGCCGGTACGCTACGACAACGTGCTGGTGGCGGTCGGTCGTGTGCCGAACGGCAAGCTGCTCGACGCCGAGAAGGCCGGTGTGACCGTGACCGAGCGCGGCTTCATCGAAGTGGACAAGCAGCTGCGCACCAACGTGGCCCACATCCACGCCATCGGTGACATCGTCGGTCAGCCCATGCTGGCCCACAAGGGTGTCCACGAAGGTCACGTGGCCGCCGAAGTGATCGCCGGCAAGAAGCACTACTTCGATCCCAAGGTGATCCCGTCTATCGCCTACACCGAGCCGGAGATGGCCTGGGTGGGGCTGACCGAGAAGGAAGCCAAGGAGAAGGGGATCACCTTCGAAGTGGCCACCTTCCCGTGGGCGGCCTCCGGCCGTGCCATCGCCTCCGACTGTGCCGACGGCATGACCAAGCTGATCTTCGAAAAGGAGACCGGTCGCGTCATCGGTGGTGCCATCGTGGGGACCAACGGCGGTGAGCTGCTGGGTGAAATCGGTCTGGCCATCGAGATGGGGGCTGACGCCGAAGACATCGCGCTGACCATCCACGCTCACCCGACTCTGCACGAGTCGGTGGGCCTGGCCGCCGAGGTGTTCGAAGGCTCCATCACCGACCTGCCGAATGCCAAGGCCAAGAAGAAGAAATAAGCTCGCTGCGAGCCGCCATAACCGCCCTTCGGGGCGGTTTTTTTATGGGCGGGAAAGTCGACAGGTCAGCGCGGCGGCGTGCGTTTATGCTCATTGGGAGCCCATTTTGTTATGGAGACCCCGATGCAGACCCCCTCCCTGCCCAAGGATGAGGCGCTGCGGCTACGCTGCCTGTTGCGCCTGGAGCTGCTCGATAGTCCACGGGAGGCGCAATTTGATCGCCTGACCCAGCTGGCCTGCGACATCTTCAATGTTCCCATTGCGCTGATTTCGTTGGTCGACCGTGAGCGTCAGTGGTTCAAATCGGCCCAAGGGCTGACGGTGCGCGAGACGGCCCGCGACTACTCCTTCTGTGCTCACGCGATTTTGGGCGACACGGCGCTGGTGGTGGAAGACGCCAGCCGGGATGAACGTTTTTGCGGTAATCCGCTGGTCGATGGGGAGCCGCATATCGCCTTCTATGCCGGCCATCCCGTGCGCGCGCCGGAGGGCGCCAAGATTGGCACGCTGTGCATCATCGATCGTGAACCGAGGCAGCTGTCCGAGCGGGAGCTGCGAATCCTTGCCCAACTGGCGCTGTTGGTGGAAAGCGAGATTGCGATGCATCGGCAGGCTATTCAGGACGAATTGACCCGGTTGCTGAACCGTCGCGGCTTCGCCCTGATGGCCGGTCAGGTGTTGCACCAGTTATATCGGATCGGCATGCCGGTCAGCGTGCTGTTTCTCGATCTGGACGGGGTGCGTCACCTCAATGAACGTTTTGGTCACGGGGAGGGGGATCGGGCGCTGCGCCAGTGCGCCGAGGCGCTCGGGGCGGTATTTCGCGCCTCGGATCTGTGCGCCCGCATCGGGGGCGACGAGTTTGCCGTGTTGCTGGCCGATGCCGATGAGGGGAGCGCGGCCGTGGCGGCCGGGCGCCTGCACGAGGCGTTGCTGCTCAGTGGCCGCTCGGCGGCGCTGGGGTGGGCGACCAGCCACATGCAGGAGTGCCCACAGCTTGACGATCTGCTGCTGCGGGCGGAGCAGGCCATGCACAGGGCAAAAAAAGGGGGCGCTTAGCAGCGCCCCTTCTTCGCTTGCCCCGGCGGGCAGAAGGTGCCGTAGCCCCCGCGTCCGCTGCCGTCATTGACCCGGATCCGGGTATCGTCGACGCTGACATCGGCACCGTGCACCCGTACCGGGCCGTGGCTGCACCCTGCCAGCAGCAGGCCGAGCAGGATCAATCCCATCTTCTGTTTCATCACATAACTCCTGGATGTGTCGCCGTCATCATGCCGTAAAGTATGGCCGAAGAAAGAGGCGGACTGAGGGGCAGCGTCATCCTCTGTCCGCTCGCTGGTGCCGCCTGCTGGGCGGGCCTGAAAGGAGCCGGTGATCGGCGCCCCCAGGGGTTTTTGAGTAAAGAGACGAAAAAAACAGCGTATGCCTGTGCGCTCACCCTTGCGCGGCGAAGCTTGCCCCTTATAGTAGGGGCGCCCAGATCGACTGGAAGGATGCCTCATGACTCTGTTGATGCGCGCGTGTGCGCTGCTGCTTCTGCTCGGCGGTTCGTTGTCGCTGGCCGCGGCCGAACGGCCGAAGATTGCCTTGGTATTGAGTGGTGGTGGTGCCAAGGGGGCCGCCCATATCGGCGTGCTCAAAGCGCTGGAGCGGCGGCGCATTCCGGTCGATATCGTGGTCGGCACCAGCATGGGTTCCTACGTGGCCGGTCTCTACGCCATGGGGCTCTCCGCCGACGAGGTGGAGAAGATCACCCTCGGCATCGACTGGAACAAGGGGTATCAGGATCGGGTGGGGCGCGATGAGCTCTCGATGCGCCAGAAGAAGCAGGAAGAGCTCTATCAACTGCGCACCGATATCGGCGTCAAGGGAAATCAGGTGCAGACGCCGGATGGCTTCTTCCAGGGGCAATCAATGGCGGCGCTGCTGCGCAGTGCCACCTCCAACCTGCCGGTACAAACGAGTTTCGACAACCTGCCCATCCCCTACCGGGCAGTGGCCACCGACATGGAGACGGTGACCCCCTATGTGCTCGATCACGGCAGCCTGGCTAAGGCGATGCAGGCCTCCATGTCGATTCAGGGGATCCTCAAACCGGTGGAGTGGGAGGGGCGGATCCTGGCGGACGGTGGGGCGGTCAACAACATGCCGGTGGACGTGGCCAAGGCGATGGGCGCCGACGTGGTGATCGCGGTGGACATCAGCGCCAAGCTGCGCGACAAACACGAACTGACCTCTGGGCTGGCCATGCTGGATCAGCTCACCACCTACATGACCCAGGTCGGCACCGACAAGCAGAAGGCCCTGATGGGGGAGCGCGACATCCTCATCACCCCGGCCTTCGGCGACATGGGGATCTCCGATTTTGCCCGCATGCCGGAGGGGATCGGTTATGGCGAGGTGGCGGTGCGCCGGGTGGCAAGCCAGCTCGATCGCCTCTCTCTTTCCGCGGCGCGCTACAAGGCCTATCGGGATGAGAAGCTGAGCCGCCGTGCCGAGCGCAGTGGCCTGCCTGCCTATTACATCGATAAGGTGGAGATCCACAACCAATCCTCCCTCGCCGACGAGACCATCCGCTCGGCAATGCGCATCAAGCCGCACAAGATCCAGAGCAGCGAGAACCTGGAGGCGGGGATGCGCCGTCTCTATGCCCTCGAGTCCTTTGACCGGATCACCTATCAGATAGAAGAGCGCGCTAACGAGAACGTGCTGGTGGTCGATGCCAGCGAGAAGAAGTGGGGACCGGGTTACCTCAACTTCCAGTTTGGTTTTTCCGATGACTTCGAGAGCAATTCCAACTACAACGTGGGGGCCTCTTACACCCGCACCAACGTCAACGAGTGGGGCGGGGAGTGGCACAACGAGGCGTCGCTCGGCACCTGGAAGCACCTCAAAAGCGAGTTTTATACCCCCCTGGAGCCGTCGCAGACCTTCTTCGGCCAGGTCGCGCTGGGTTACGACAAGGAGACCCGCCGCCTGTTTTTGAACCGGCAGGGTGGGGTGCAGCCGGAGTATGACCGCAGTGGTTACCTCTATGTCGACAGCCAGTACGGCTTCTGGTCGGGCAATGCCGCCCTCGGCTGGAATAACAAGCCGTGGCAGCGCTTCAGCCTGGGCATGCTCGGCTCCACCGGTCATATCAGCATCGACAACCTGGATATCGGTGACATCCGCACCCGCGCCTGGGGCCCCTTCATCGCCATCGAGCATGACACCCTCGACAGCCGGTATTTCCCCTACTCTGGCCTGCTGCTGGAGGGCTCCCTCGGTTATATGCGGGTCAACCAGGATCTGGTCGACAGCGGCACCGAGCGCACGCGCGGCTCCAATTACGACTTCTCGCTGATCAAGCCCCTGTCGTGGGGGCGCCACAGTCTCAACCTGATGCTGGAGGCGGGGGGAACCCAGACCAATGAAACCCTGCCATTGCTGGCCAAGGATCTGGGGGGGATGTTCCACCTCTCCGGGATCCAGCCTCACGAGCTGTCCGGCCGCTATAGCCTGTTTGGCGGCATGCGTTACATCTATCGGCTGGCGGAGAACGACTTCGGCGCCTTCCGCCTGCCGCTCTATGTGGGGGGCTCGCTCGAGCAGGGTGGGGTGTGGGACAGGGGCAGGGATATCCGTTTCGACACCTCCTACAGTGCCGGCTCGCTCTATATCGGCAGCGATACCTTCCTCGGCCCGGTCTTTTTCGGGGTGGGAACGGCCGAGGGGGGCAGCCATGCGGTCTATCTGCAACTGGGCAGCACCTTCCGCTGACAAATGTTGTGAAGTTGTGATTGCGTTAACAGAGTCAGTATCGGGCCTGTTTCGTAACTGATTGTAAGTAAAGAAAATGCTGCCGTAGCGCCGGAGAGCGGGGCGGGAGTGGATTTTAATTAGTCGTTAAAACTTATATAGTGGGGCGCACCCTACGGGTGTCCCGCAAGGACGATCGCCACCGCGGCGACCCATAAGACCAAAGAGGAATTAGTCGTGCTTGAAACCTACCGTAAACACGTCGCAGAACGTGCCGCCGAGGGAGTTGTTCCCAAACCTCTGGACGCAGAGCAAGTTGCCGCCCTGGTCGAGCTGCTCAAGAATCCTCCCGCCGGTGAAGAGAGCTTCCTGAAAGAACTGTTGTCCGATCGCATTCCCCCCGGCGTTGACGAAGCGGCTTACGTGAAGGCCGGCTTCCTCACCGCCGTGGCCAAGGGCGAGGCCCATTCCCCGATCCTGAGCCGCGAAGAGGCGGTCACCCTGCTCGGTACCATGCAGGGGGGCTACAACATCCAGCCGCTCATCGATCTGCTGGACGACGCCGCCCTGGCCCCGCTGGCCGCCAAGGCCCTCTCCCACACCCTGCTGATGTTTGACTCCTTCCACGACGTGGAAGAGAAGGCCAAGGCCGGCAACGCCTTCGCCAAGCAGGTGATGCAGTCCTGGGCTGATGCCGAGTGGTTCCTCTCCCGCCCGGCCCTGGCCGAGAAGATGACCGTGACCGTGTTCAAGGTACCTGGCGAAACCAACACCGACGATCTGTCGCCGGCGCCGGATGCCTGGTCGCGCCCCGATATCCCGCTGCACGCCTTGGCCATGTTGAAGATGGCCCGCCCTGGCATCACCCCGGATAAAGACGGCACCATCGGCCCCATCAAGACCATCGACGAGCTCAAGCAAAAGGGCTTCCCGCTCGCCTACGTGGGCGACGTGGTCGGCACCGGCTCCTCCCGTAAATCCGCCACCAACTCGGTGCTGTGGTTCATGGGGGACGACATCCCCAACGTGCCGAACAAGCGTGCTGGCGGCATCTGCCTTGGCGGCAAGATCGCCCCCATCTTCTTCAATACCATGGAAGATGCCGGCGCCCTGCCCATCGAGGTGGACGTCTCCCAGTTGGAGATGGGCGATGTCATCGACATCTACCCGTTTGCCGGCAAGATCTGCAAGCACGGCACCGATCAGGTGCTGGCGCAGTTTGAACTGAAGACCGACGTGCTGATCGACGAGGTGCGCGCCGGTGGCCGTATTCCGCTGATCATCGGCCGTGGCTTGACCGACAAGGCCCGCGAGGCGCTCGGCCTGCCCCACTCCGAGGTGTTCCGTCGCCCGCAGCCCGTGGCCGACACCGGCAAGGGCTTCACCCTGGCCCAGAAGATGGTGGGCAAGGCGTGCGGCGTGAAGGGCATTCGTCCCGGCACCTACTGCGAGCCCAAGATGACCACGGTCGGCTCGCAAGACACCACGGGCCCGATGACCCGCGATGAGCTCAAAGACTTGGCCTGCCTCGGCTTCTCCGCCGATCTGACCATGCAGTCCTTCTGCCACACCGCGGCCTATCCCAAGCCCATCGACGTGCAGACCCACCACACCCTGCCGGACTTCATCATGAACCGCGGCGGTGTCTCCCTGCGTCCGGGTGACGGCGTCATCCACTCCTGGCTCAACCGCATGCTGCTGCCCGATACCGTGGGCACCGGCGGTGACTCCCACACCCGTTTCCCCATCGGTATCTCCTTCCCGGCGGGCTCCGGTCTGGTGGCGTTTGCCGCCGCCACCGGCGTGATGCCGCTGGACATGCCGGAATCGGTGCTGGTGCGCTTCAAGGGCGAACTGCAACCGGGCATCACCCTGCGTGATCTGGTGCACGCCATCCCCTACGCGGCCATCCAGAAGGGGCTGCTGACGGTCGAGAAGGCGGGCAAGAAGAACATCTTCTCCGGCCGCATCCTCGAAATTGAAGGGCTGCCGACGTTGAAGGTGGAGCAGGCCTTCGAGCTGGCCGACGCCAGCGCCGAGCGCTCTGCCGCCGGCTGCACCATCAAGCTGGATAAAGAGCCGATCATCGAGTATCTGAAGTCCAACATCGTGATGCTCAAATGGATGCTCTCCGAAGGCTACGGCGATGTGCGCACCATCACCCGCCGTATCAAGGGGATGGAGGAGTGGCTGGCCAACCCGACCCTGATGGAGGCGGACAAGGACGCCGAGTACGCCGAAATCATCGAGATCGATCTGGCCACCATCAAGGAGCCGATCCTGTGTGCGCCGAACGATCCGGATGACGCCCGCCTGCTGAGCAGCGTGGCCGGCGACAAGATTGACGAGGTGTTCATCGGCTCCTGCATGACCAACATCGGCCACTTCCGCGCCGCCGGTAAGTTGCTCGGCAAGTTCAGCGGCCAGCTGCCGACCCGCATGTGGATCGCGCCGCCGACCAAAATGGACAAGGATCAGCTGACCGAAGAGGGCTACTACGGCATCTTCGGCCGGGTCGGTGCTCGCATCGAGATCCCCGGCTGCTCCCTGTGCATGGGTAACCAGGCCCGCGTGGCGGACGAGGCGACCGTGGTCTCCACCTCCACCCGTAACTTCCCGAACCGTCTGGGCAAGGGGGCCAATGTCTACCTGGCTTCCGCCGAACTGGCTGCGGTTGCCGCCATCCTCGGCAAGATCCCGACCGTGGAAGAGTACCTGCACTATGCCAAGGAGCTGGACGCCACCGCGGCCGACACCTACCGCTACCTGAACTTCAACGAGATCGCCACCTACACCAAGAAGGCGGACTCGGTGATCTTGCAGCAAGCGGTCTAAGCTGCACCGAGCTTGAACAACCGGCCCATTGGGCCGGTTTTTTTATGGCGGCGCGGCGCATTCTGTCAGGCTGCTTTCACCGTTGTTGACATGCCACAAGACAGGATTGGGCCGAGTGTGGTCATATAACTCCCAGCTGCCATGGATAAAGGAGGGAAGGCGTGAATCTCGAGCTCTACTGGGTGCTTGGACTGTTGCTGGGGGCGGTCTATTTCTTTGTGACTAACCGTATTCGCATGGATGTGGTGGCCTTGCTGCTTATCGTGCTGTTTGTCTTAAGCGGTACCCTGACCCTGGAAGAGGCCCTCTCCGGTTTTAGCGACCCCAACGTCATTCTGATCGGTGCCCTGTTCGTGGTCGGGGAGGGGTTGGTGCGCACCGGTATTGCGTATCAGGTAGGAGACGCGCTGGTCAAGGTGGCCGGCAGCAGCGAGATCCGGCTGCTGGTGTTGCTGATGGTGGCGGTGGCGACCCTGGGGGCTTTCATGAGCTCGACCGGGGTGGTGGCCATCTTCATTCCGGTGGCGCTCAGTGTGGCGCAGCGGCTGGAGATCCCACCCGGTCGCCTGATGATGCCGCTCGGTTTTGCTGGCCTTATCAGTGGCATGATGACGCTGGTGGCGACCCCGCCCAACATGGTGGTCAACAGTGAGCTGATGCGCAATGGCATCAAGGGCTTTGGCTTCTTCGGGGTGACCCCGCTTGGGATAATTATCCTGCTGCTTGGCATCGGCTACATGCTGCTGATGCGTCACCGTCTGGTGCGTGAGCCCAGCGACAAGAAGCGCAGCGGCCTCGGCCGGCGCAGCATGCGCGATCTGGTGCGCGAATATCGCCTCGGTGGCCGGGCCCGTCGTCTGGCCATTCTGCCCGACTCCCCCCTCATCGGTCACACCCTCGACGAGTTGCAGCTGCGCGCCCGCTTTGGCGCCAACATCATCGGCGTGGAGCGCTGGCGCAAGTTTCGCCGGGTGATGGTGAGCGTCTCGGCCATCTCCCAGTTCCAGGCCCGCGACGTGCTGCTCATCGACATGCCCGATCCTCAGGAGGTGCGCCGTCTGTGCAGCGAAGGGCGGCTCGAGCCGATGGTGCTGCGGGGCGAGTACTTCTCGGATCAGGCGCGCGAGGTGGGGTTGGCGGAGGTGTCGCTGGTCCCTGATTCCAGCCTGCTTGGCAAGACCCTGCGCGAGGTGATGTTTCGTAACGTCTACGGGGTGAGTGTGGTGGGATTGCGCCGCGATGGCAGCGCACTGGAAGGGTGGCTGGTGGATGAGCCGCTGCGCATGGGGGATACCCTGCTGGTGGCCGGCAACTGGAGCTTCATCCGTCAGTTGCAGACCCATGTGCGTGACTTCCTGCTGCTCGGCCTGCCCGCCGAGGTGGACGAGATGGCGCCGGCCCGCAGCCAGGCGGCCTACGCGCTGATTGCGCTGGCGGTGATGGTGCTGCTGATGGTGACCGATCCGGTGCCCAACGTCATCGCGGCGCTGGTGGCCTGCCTGTTGATGGGGAAATTCCGCTGTGTGGATCTGGAGAGCGCCTATCGCTCCATCCACTGGCCGACCCTGTTGCTCATCATCGGCATGCTGCCGTTTGCCATGGCGCTGCATAAGACCGGCGGGGTTACCTTGATCGTGGATGGCCTGATGGCGCTGGTGGGGGGCATGGGGCCGCGGGTGATGGTGGCCAGTCTGTTCATACTGACTGCGGTGATTGGGTTGTTCATCTCCAACACGGCCACGGCGGTGCTGATGGCGCCCATCGCCCTCGGTGCGGCGCAGCAGATGCAGGTCTCGCCTTATCCTCTGGCCATGACGGTGGCGCTGGCGGCTTCTGCGGCCTTCATGACGCCGGTCTCATCACCGGTCAACACCTTGGTGCTTGGCCCTGGGGAGTATCGCTTCATGGATTTCGTGCGCATCGGTGTGCCCTTTACCCTGCTGGTGCTGGCGGTATGCGTCGTGATGGTGCCGCTGCTGTTCCCATTCTGATATGAGCGGGGGCAAGGCGCCCCCTGAGCATCGAGCAGAAACAAAAAAACCAGCCGGAAGGCTGGTTTTTTTATGTGGTGGCTATGACGGGATTCGAACCTGTGACCCCCGCATTATGAGTGCGATGCTCTAACCAACTGAGCTACATAGCCGTGTGTCACCGATGTGTGTCGACAACAGAAGATGGCTGGGGTACTAGGATTCGAACCTAGGGATGGCGAGATCAAAACCCGCTGCCTTACCGCTTGGCGATACCCCAACAGCAGCGACGGCGTAATTACCGGCGCGCTTGAAAAGTGGCTGGGGTACTAGGATTCGAACCTAGGAATGGCGAGATCAAAACCCGCTGCCTTACCGCTTGGCGATACCCCAACAGAGATGGTGGCTATGACGGGATTCGAACCTGTGACCCCCGCATTATGAGTGCGATGCTCTAACCAACTGAGCTACATAGCCGTGTGTCACCGATGTGTGCATCGGCAACAGAAAATGGCTGGGGTACTAGGATTCGAACCTAGGGATGGCGAGATCAAAACCCGCTGCCTTACCGCTTGGCGATACCCCAACAGCAGCGACGGCGTAATAACCGGCGCGCTTGAAAAATGGCTGGGGTACTAGGATTCGAACCTAGGAATGGCGAGATCAAAACCCGCTGCCTTACCGCTTGGCGATACCCCAGCAGAGATGGTGGCTATGACGGGATTCGAACCTGTGACCCCCGCATTATGAGTGCGATGCTCTAACCAACTGAGCTACATAGCCATCACTGCTGTCAGTGCGAGTTACCTCGTCACTGTGCGGCGAGATTATGCGGATCAGGCCTTGGGGCGTCAACCCTTTTTTCCCAGAAAAACTGAAAAGCGGCGCGTTTGGCCAGTTCTTGGCCTGTATTGAACAAAACCCCGACAATTCACAGGGTTCCATGCTGCGGGAGGGGCGGTAACAGGTAAAAAAAGGGCCAGCAGAGCCGGCCCCGGAGGCGATTATACGTTGAACAGGAAGTTCATGATGTCACCGTCTTTGACGATGTAATCTTTCCCTTCTGCACGCATTTTGCCCGCCTCTTTGGCGCCCTGTTCACCCTTGTACTGGATAAAGTCCTCAAAGGCGATGGTTTGGGCGCGGATGAAGCCTTTCTCGAAGTCGGTGTGGATCTTACCGGCCGCCTGCGGGGCGGTGGCACCGACCGGGATGGTCCAGGCACGCACTTCCTTCACACCGGCGGTGAAGTAGGTTTGCAGGTTGAGCAGGGTGTAACCGGAGCGGATCACCCGGTTCAGACCCGGCTCTTCGATGCCCAGATCGGCCATGAAGTCGGCGCGGTCGGCGTCGTCGAGCTCGGCGATGTCAGACTCGATGGCGCAGCATACCGGCACCACGACGGCCCCCTCGGCGGCGGCAATCTCACGCACCTGATCCAGGTAGGGATTGTTCTCGAAGCCGTCTTCGGCCACGTTGGCAATGTACATGGTGGGCTTTAAGGTCAGGAAGTTGAGGTAATCGACGGCGGCGATCTCCTCCTTGGAGAGGCCGATGCCGCGGATCATCTTGTCCGCTTCCAGGCCGGCCTTGACCTTCTCAAGCACTTCCACCTCGAACTTGGCATCCTTGTCGCCGCCCTTGGCGCGCTTGGACTGGCGCAGGATGGCGCGATCGCACGCCTCCAGATCGGAGAGGGCCAGCTCGGTGTTGATCACCTCGATGTCATCGGCCGGGGAGACCTTGCCCGCCACGTGGACGATGTTCTCGTCTTCGAAGCAGCGCACCACGTGACCGATGGCGTCGGTTTCGCGGATGTTGGCCAGGAACTGGTTACCAAGACCCTCACCCTTGGAGGCGCCCGCCACCAGACCGGCGATGTCGACGAACTCCATGGTGGTGGATACGGTGCGCTGGGGTTTGACGATCTCCGCCAGCTGATCCATGCGGGGATCCGGCACCGGCACCACGCCGGTGTTCGGCTCGATGGTGCAGAAGGGGAAGTTGGCGGCTTCGATACCGGCCTTGGTCAGCGCGTTGAACAGGGTGGATTTGCCCACATTGGGCAGGCCCACGATACCGCATTTAAAACCCATGGTCGTTTTACCTTATCTTGATGGATGCTGTGAGTGGCTCACTCGGCCTTGAAGCTGTGCAGCCGATTCATGGCCTTGGTCATGTCCTGCTTGAACAGGATGTCGGTGGCGCGCAGGGATTCATCCAGCGCGGCATCGATCAGATCCTGCTCTTTGGCCGGCGCCTTGGTCAGCACGAAGCCGGCGACCAGCTCCTTGCTGCCCGGGTGGCCGATGCCGAGGCGCAGCCGGAAGAAATTGTTACTGTTGCCCAGTTTGCTGATGATGTCCTTGAGGCCGTTGTGGCCGCCATGCCCGCCGCCCTGCTTGAACTTGGCGATGCCGGGCGGCAGATCCAGTTCGTCATGGGCCACCAGGATGGCTTCCGGCTCGATCTGATAGAAGCGCGCCAGCGCCGCCACAGCCTTCCCCGACAGGTTCATGTAGGTCGCAGGAATGAGCAGGCGTACATCCTGCCCCTCGATCTGAAGGCGGGCGGTGTGGCCGAAGAACTTGGGTTCTTCGCGCAGGCTGACGTTGTGCCAACGGGCCAGCTGCTCCACATACCAGGCGCCCGCATTGTGGCGCGTCTTGGCGTATTCGGGGCCGGGATTGCCGAGGCCCACAATCAACTTGATCTGGCTTGTCACGCGTTCACTCTTTTGTCGACAGGAAGAGATGCCCGCAGGCAGGGGACGTGCCCGAAGGGCAAGAGGGGTATTCTAGCCGCGAGGCGGCGATCTCTCAACCAAGGGGCGGTGCCCCGAAAAAACGAAAACCGCCATGCGGCGGTTTTCGTGGGGCAACCTCGGCCTATCAATGCTCAAACATGGCAGAGATGGACTCTTCGTTGCTGATGCGGCGAATGGCTTCGGCCAGCATGGAGGCCAGGCTCAGCTGCTTCACCTTGCCGATCGCCTTCATCTCTTCGGTCAGCGGGATGGAGTCGGTGATGATCACCTCGTCGATCACGGATTCCTTGATGTTTTGCAGGGCGTTGCCGGAGAACACCGGGTGAGTTGCATAAGCAAATACCCGCTTGGCACCGCGCTCTTTCAGCGCTTCGGCCGCCTTGCACAGGGTGCCGCCGGTATCGATCATGTCGTCGACGATGATGCAGTCGCGACCGGCAACGTCACCGATCAGGTGCATAACCTGGGAGACGTTGGCACGCGGACGACGCTTGTCGATGATGGCGATGTCGGTGTCGTCCAGCAGCTTGGCGATGGCACGGGCACGCACCACGCCGCCGATGTCCGGAGAGACCACCACCGGATCTTCCAGCTTCTTGGCCAGCATGTCTTCGAGCAGCACCGGGCTGCCGAACACGTTGTCTACCGGCACGTCGAAGAAGCCCTGGATCTGCTCGGCGTGGAGATCCACGGTCAGCACACGGTCAACACCGACGCTGGAGAGGAAATCCGCGACCACTTTGGCGGTGATGGGCACACGGGCAGAGCGGACACGACGATCCTGACGGGCATAGCCGAAGTAAGGAATCACGGCGGTGATTCGGCCGGCAGAGGCGCGACGCAGGGCATCCACCATGACGATCAACTCCATCAGGTTGTCGTTGGTCGGGGCGCAGGTGGATTGAATGATGAAGATATCGCCACCACGTACATTCTCATTGATCTGTACGCTGATCTCGCCGTCGCTAAAGCGACCTACGGCAGCATTGCCGAGTTTGATAAACAGGCGATCCGCGATCTTCTGGGCCAGTTCCGGCGTTGCGTTACCAGCAAACAGCTTCATGTCAGGCACGGTTTGAAACCTCGGGGTTGCATCCAGTGTGTGGGGGCGGACTCGAAGTCCGGTTCGTTCGGGGCAAACGATTCATCAAGGTGACGGACGATCAGCCTGGCCTGGGAAATGTGTCGTCCATCGCGGAAGGTCAGACCGACTCAACCAGACCGGACTCACGAACCTGTTGCAAGGCACGAAGCAGAGGTGATATGTTCACGCCCTTGGCGACAAATCCCGTCAATTCATCCGGCAGTTTTGCCAACACTTCCCGAGCAAGGCTCTCGTCTTCAAAGGCTGCGAAGACGCAAGCTCCTGTGCCCGTCATTCTTGACGGCGCGTATTCTAGCAACCAGCCGAGCGCATTGGCAACCTCGGGGTAGCGCTTTTTGACAAGCAACTCGCAATCGTTTTTCCATTCCCCTTCCAGCAGGTTCTGCAATCCCATCTTAGGGGTGTTTCGTGGTAGTTCCGGATCCTGAAACACGGCCGCCGTGGCGACGTGACAGTGGGGATTCACCACCAGATACCAGCGCTCCGGCACCGTGACCGGCTGCAATTTTTCCCCCACGCCTTCGGCAAAGGCGGCGTTGCCGCGCACGAATACCGGCACGTCGGCACCGAGCTGCACCCCAAGTGCGGCCAGCTCGTCGACGGACAATCCGGCCCCCCACAGCTCGTTGAGGGCCACCAGGGTGGTGGCCGCATCCGACGAGCCTCCCCCTATACCGCCGCCCATGGGCAGCACCTTGTTCAGGGTGATGCGGGCGCCTTTCGGTGCCGGTAACCGCGCTTGCAGCAGGCGCGCGGCGCGCACGACAAGGTTTTGCTCATCCGGCACGCCAGGAATGGCGGGAGAGAGGGTCAGCGCATCGCCTGCGGTCACCTCGAAGTGCAGGGTGTCGCCGTGCTCGAGGAAGATGAACAGGGTTTGCAGTTCGTGATAGCCGTCGGGGCGGCGGCCATTGACGTGCAAAAACAGGTTCAGCTTGGCCGGTGCCGGCCAGGTGATGCGGTTCATTTCAGGCTCCACTGGTTGATCTGCAACTTGAGGCGGGTGCCTTCTCCTTGCAGAACTATTTGGTGTGGCAGCCGGTAGCCGTCCTGATCCCGGTACTGCTGGTAGTCTATCTGCCACAGGCCATCGGTGACGCTGGCCAGACTCTTGTCCGGGTTGAGGGTGTAGCGGGCCTCGCCCGGCAGCCCCTTGATCCACTGGGGCAGGCCGTCAACCGGCAGCTCCCAGCCGGTCAACTGGTAGACCAGCTCGGCGGCATGTTGGCTCTGGTGGGTCTGGCCATCCCGGTCGGTCAGGGTGAGACGGCCATCGTGACAGGTCAGCTCGAGGATGTGGGTGCCGATGATGCTGGTCAGGTTGAGACGGTAATCGTCGCCATTTTGTTGCCAATTGAGGCGGGCGCTGCCCTTCTCCTTGGCGGTGATAATGGCCAGCTTGCCGGTCAGTTGCCAGTGATCGAGCCGCTCGAGACGGGTTCGCTCCTGGCTCCAGTCCACCTGCTCGCGCTGGGGTTGGGTGGTGGTACAGCCGGCCAGTAACAGGGCCAGGGCCAGGAAGAGAAAAGAAGAACGCACGGGAAGAGCTCCGGGTGAAGGTTTGCGACAGTATAAGTGGCGGCCGTATCGCTTTTAAAGATCCCCCCTTTCTCGTACAATCTGGGCCCTTGCCACCGCCCTGCTCCAAGGATCATTCCACAGCCCCATGAGTCTGCTTGCGCTAGGAATCAATCACAAGACGGCCAGCGTCTCGTTGCGCGAGCGTGTGGCCTTCGGGCCCGATTGCATCGAACGAGCCCTGCACGAGCTGGTGCAGCAGCCGGGGGTGAGCGAGGCGGTGATCCTGTCGACCTGCAACCGCACCGAACTCTACTGTAACCTCGAGGCAGGACAGGGGGAGCAGGTACTGCAATGGCTACAGCAGTTCCACCACCTCAGCGCCAGCGAGCTGGACAGCGCGACCTACCTGCATCATGACGAAGAGGCGGTGCGCCATCTGATGCGGGTCGCCTGCGGCCTCGACTCCCTGGTGCTCGGCGAGCCGCAGATCCTCGGTCAGATTAAGCAGTCTTATGGCACGGCCCATCAGGCCGGCGGCCTCAAGGCGATCCTCGAGCGCCTGTTCCAGAAGGCCTTCTCGGTGGCAAAACGGGTGCGCACCGACACCGAGATCGGCGCCAGCGCCGTCTCGGTGGCGTTTGCCGCCGTTGGGCTGGCCCGCCAGATTTTCTCCGATCTCTCTCAGACCAAGGTGCTGCTGGTCGGTGCCGGCGAGACCATCGAACTGGTGGCCCGCCACCTGCGCGAGCAGAACGTGACCCAGATGATGGTGGCTAACCGCACCTTGCAACGGGCTCAGGGGCTGGCCGAGGAGTTTGGCGCCCAGGTGATGACGCTGGAGGCGATCCCCGAGCACCTGCACGAGGCCGATATCGTCATCAGCTCGACCGCGAGCCCCCTGCCGCTCATCGGCAAGGGGATGGTGGAGCGGGCCCTCAAGGCGCGTCGTCATCGCCCCATGTTCCTGGTCGATATCGCCGTGCCGCGCGACATCGAGGCCGAGGTGGACGAGCTCTCCGACGCCTACCTCTACACGGTGGACGATCTGCAAGGGATCATCGAGCAGAATCTGGAGGCGCGCCGGCGCGCCGCCCAGCAGGCCGAGCGGATCGTGCTGGAAGAGCGCGATGATTTCATGGGCTGGTTCCGCTCGCTGCACGCGGTGGATATCATCCGCGATTATCGCCAGCAGGCGCAGCAGCACGCCGATGAAGAGCTCGAGCGCGCCCTGCTGGGGCTACAGCAAGGCGAGGAGGCCGAGGCCGTGCTGCGTCAACTGGCCCACCGCCTCACCAACAAACTGATTCACGCCCCGACCCAGGCTCTGCGCCATGCTGGCCAGCAAGGGGATCGGGAGCAGTTGGCCCTGCTGCGCAGCGCCCTCGGCCTACAGCAGGAGTGACCTGTCGGCCACCCTTGGCCAGTGTCCATTTTTTGAGAGAACCATGAATCCATCCATCATTCGTAAGCTGGAAGGGCTCATCGAGCGCCACGAAGAAGTGCAGGCCATGCTCGGCGAACCCGATGTTGTCACCGATCAGGAGCGTTATCGCGCCCTGACCCGCGAATACTCCCAGCTCGAGGAGCTCGTTGCCGCGTTCCGGCGCTGGCGTCAGGCCGAAGAGGAGCTCGACACCACCAAGCTGATGCTGGAGGAGAGCGATCCCGAGCTGCGCGAGATGGCGCAAGAGGAGCTGCCGCTCGCCAAGGCCAACCTGGAGGCGATCGAGCAGGAGCTGCAAATCATGCTGCTGCCCAAGGACCCCAAGGATGACAACAACTGCTACCTGGAGATCCGGGCCGGCGCCGGCGGGGACGAGGCGGCGATCTTTGCCGGCGACCTTTACCGCATGTATGCACGCTATGCCGAGCGCCAAGGGTGGCGAGTCAGCATCGTCAGCTGCAACGAAGGGGAGCACGGCGGCTACAAGGAGGTGATCGCCAAGGTCGATGGCGAGCACGTCTATGGCCGGCTCAAGTTCGAGTCCGGTGGCCATCGGGTGCAGCGGGTGCCCGAGACCGAATCCCAGGGGCGCATCCACACCTCCGCCTGCACCGTTGCGGTGCTGCCCGAGGTGCCCGAAGCCGAGCAGATCGAGATCAACCCGGCGGATCTGAAGGTCGACACCTTCCGCGCCTCTGGCGCCGGTGGTCAGCACGTTAACAAGACCGACTCGGCCATCCGCATCACCCACCTGCCGACCGGCCTGGTGGTGGAGTGCCAGGACGAGCGCTCCCAGCACAAGAACCGCGCCAAGGCGATGGCGGTGCTCTCGGCCCGCTTGCAGGCGGCCGAGGATGAGCGCCACCGCGCCGCCGAACAGAGCACCCGTCGCAACCTGGTGGGGTCGGGGGATCGCTCCGAGCGTATCCGTACCTACAACTACCCGCAGGGGCGGCTGTCCGAGCACCGCATCAACCTGACCCTGTACCGTCTGTCCGAGATCCTCGAAGGGGATCTCGACTGCGTCATCACGCCGCTGGTGCAGGAGTACCAAGCTGATCAGCTCGCCTCGCTGGCAGATAACGGCTGATGCGCATCGATGCCGCCCGCGCCTGGCTGGTCACCGCCCTGGAAGGGGGGGAGTCGCCGCGCGCCGACGCCGATGCCCTGCTCTGCCATCTACTCGGACGCGATCGCGCCTACCTGATGAGCTGGCCGGAGCGCGAGATAGGGGATGAGCAGGTACAGACCCTGCACACCTGGCTGGCCCGCCGCCTGGCCGGCGAGCCGATCGCCCATATCCTCGGGGTACGCGAGTTCTGGTCACTGCCGCTTGAGGTGAGCCCGGCCACCCTGATCCCGCGCCCGGATACCGAAGTGCTGGTCGAGCAGGCGCTGGCCCGTTTGCCGTCGCGGCCGGCCCGGCTGCTCGATCTTGGCACCGGCACTGGCGCCATCGCGCTCGCCCTCAAGTCGGAGCGACCCGATGACGAGGTGTGGGCGGTGGAGCTGCAACCTGATGCCCTGGCGCTGGCGCAGCGAAACAGCGAACGGCTGTCGCTGCCGCTCACCCTGCGTCTCGGAGCCTGGTTTGCGCCGCTGGCCGATGCGCCGCGCTTCGATCTCATCGTCTCCAACCCCCCTTACATCGACGGCGCGGATCCGCACCTGAGCGAGGGGGATGTACGTTTCGAGCCCAAGAGTGCCTTGGTGGCCGCAGAGGCGGGACTGGCCGATCTACGGCTGATTGCCGATGGCGCTTTGGCCCATCTGCTGCCCGGCGGCTGGCTGCTGCTTGAGCATGGCTGGCTGCAGGGGGCGGCGGTGCGTTCGCTGCTGGAGCACACCGGCTACCAGTCGGTGGCGACCCTGCGCGACTACGGTGACAACGATCGCGTCACGCTCGGTCGCAAGCCGGAGGAGATGTGATGCCACCTTTCGTCATGCTGCATCTGCTGCTGATCGCCCTGGCTCTGCTGCTCTTTTGTCTGCGTTTTGTGGCGGTGCAGCGCCCTTGCTCTGCGGCGCTACAGACCCGGCTGGGGCGGGGGAGCGGTCTGCTCAATGGTGTGGTGGTGCTGTCGGGCGGGGCGCTATGCCTGCTGACGGGCCTTAACCCGTTCAACAACCTTCACCCCTGGCTGAGTGAGAAACTGGTTTGTATCCTGATTGCTGCCTTCCTCGGCTGGATGTCCCTCAGCCGCTACGGAAGCCGGACCACCCGCTGGTTTGCCTTCTTCGGCGCCCTGGGGTGGATCTTCTTCGCCGCCAAGCTGGCGGTGTTCAAGCAGCCGTCCCTGTTCGGCTGAGGCAATGAATGAATAGCGTGCAAATAGATGAGTGGAGCGACCTCGAAGCCCACGATATTGCCGAACTGGCCCTGTCGATGGCCGCTCGGGTATACGGCGAGCAGAGCGCCCTGCAAGGGCAGGCCCGTCTGTTAGAGCTGGAGCAGTGGATCGGCGAGCGGTTACAGGCCGAAGAGGCGGATGAGCTGCGGCGTCAATTGCTGACCCTGCTCTATCGCGAGCTGGGGTTTCGCGGTGACTGGCAGGATTATTTCTCCTCCGCCCACTGCGATCTCAGCGAGGTGATGCGCCGGCGCCGGGGCATTCCGGTGAGCCTCGGTATCCTGCTGATGCAGCTAGGTCGCGAGCTGGGGCTCAAGGTGGAGGGGATCTGCTTCCCCGGCCACTTTCTGGTGAGCTTCGAGAGCGGGGAGCAACTTGTTTACGTCGATCCCTTCAACGGCGAGGAGCTCTCCTTACATCAGGTTGAGCTGCTGCTGCGCGGGGCGCTCGGCAACCTGGCCTCCCTGAGCGGCCAGTACTTGCAGCCGGCCACTCACTGGGAGGTGATGGAGCGGCTGCTTAACGTTGGTAAGGCGGCGCTGCTGCGCGAGGAGCGTATGAGCGAGGCGCTACGCTGCTGCGAGCTGCTGCTGTGCATGAAGCCCGGCGATCCGCTCGAGACCCGCGATCGCGGCTTCATCTATGAACAGCTCGATTGCCCGCAGTTTGCGGCCGATGATTTCGAATATTTCATTGAACAGTGCCCGGACGATCCGGTGTCCGACATGCTGAAAGTGCAGTTGCAGTCCCTGGATCTGAGTCCCAAGACCCTCCATTAAGGAACCCGTGATGGAACAGAAAATCGTCAAGGTAAATGCCATCGAGGTGGCCAACGACAAGCCGTTCGTGCTGTTTGGCGGCATGAACGTGCTGGAATCCCGCGACATGGCCATGGCCGTGTGCGAGAAGTACGTGGAAGTGACCAGCAAGCTCGGTATCCCGTTTGTCTTCAAGGCGAGCTGGGACAAGGCGAACCGCTCCTCGATCCACTCTTACCGTGGCCCGGGTCTGGAAGAGGGGATGAAGCTGTTCCAGGAGCTGAAAGAGACCTTCGGCATGCCGGTCATCTCCGATCTGCACGAGCCGTGGCAGGCCAAGCCGGTGGCCGAGGTGGTGGACGTGATCCAACTGCCGGCTTTCCTGGCGCGCCAGACCGATCTGGTGGAGGCTATGGCCCGCACCGGCAACGTCATCAACATCAAGAAGCCGCAGTTCCTGAGCCCGAGCCAGATGAAGAACATCACCGAGAAGTTCGAGGAGTGCGGCAACGACCAGCTGATCCTGTGCGAGCGCGGCGTCAACTTCGGTTACGACAACCTGGTGGTCGACATGCTGGGCTTTGGGGTGATGCAAAAGAGCACTGGCGGCTATCCGGTCATCTTCGACGTGACCCACTCACTGCAGTGCCGCGATCCGATGGGGGCCGCCTCCGGCGGGCGCCGTGATCAGGTGACCGAGCTGGCCCGCGCCGGCATGGCGGTCGGTCTGGCGGGCCTGTTTATCGAGTCCCACCCCGATCCCAAAAACGCTCGCTGCGACGGGCCGAGTGCTCTGCCGCTGGAGAAGTTGGAGGGGTTCCTCAAGCAGATGAAGGCGATCGACGATCTGGTGAAAAACTTCGAGCCGCTCGATACCTCCGCCTGATTGCGCTCACCAAGCCCTCTCATCCATGCCCCGCGTTGACGGGGCATGGTCGTTTCTGGGGGGCAGTGAAAGGGGCCGGGTGGTTAAATGAGGTTGCTGTGGTGTTAATATTGTTAAATCTAGTGCGTGACACACCTCTCTAAACGGTTCTCCTCCCCATGGGAAAGTAGCCCCGCCATGCCGAGTACTGCGCATGTTTGCGTCGTGATAGCCGTCATTTCACCACGAATTGCGGCTGGTTGGCGCGGCCCACGACCCACACCACTTTCATTGACAGGACGTTACATCATGGGGAAGAAAATAGTCAGCAGCCTCTATTTCCAGGTGCTGCTCGCCATTACCTGCGGGGTGCTGCTTGGGCATCTCTACCCGGATCTGGGCGCGGACATGAAGCCGCTTGGCGACGGGTTCGTGAAGCTGATCAAGATGATCATCGCCCCCGTCATCTTCTGCACCGTGGTGACCGGTATCGCCGGCATGGAGAGCATGAAGGCGGTCGGCCGCACCGGCGCGGTGGCCCTGCTCTACTTCGAAGTGGTGAGCACCATCGCCCTCATCATCGGCCTGTGCGTGGTGAACCTGCTCCAGCCTGGGGCGGGCATGCACGTCGATCCGGGCTCGCTCGATAGCAGCGCCATTGCCGTCTATGCCGAGCAGGCCAAGCAGCAGGGGATCGTCGCCTTCCTGCTTGACGTGATCCCCGCCAGTGCGGTCGGCGCCTTTGCCGGTGGCAACATATTGCAAGTGCTGCTGTTTGCCGTGCTGTTCGGCTTCTCGCTGCACCACGCCGGTGAGAAGGGTCGGCTGGTGTTCAACGTGATCGAGAGCTTCTCCCACACCATCTTCGGCATCATCAACATGATCATGCGGCTGGCTCCGCTCGGTGCCTTTGGGGCCATGGCTTTCACCATCGGCAAGTACGGGGTGGGGTCGCTGCTGCAACTGGGGCAGCTCATCGCCTGCTTCTACCTCACCTGCCTGCTGTTCGTGTTCCTGGTGCTGGGCTCCATCGCCCGCGCCTGTGGTTTTAGCATCGTACGCTTCATCCGCTACCTGCGTGAGGAGCTGCTCATCGTGCTGGGGACCTCCTCCTCCGAGTCGGTGCTGCCGCGCATGCTGATCAAGATGGAGCGTCTTGGCTGTAACAAGTCGGTGGTGGGGCTGGTCATTCCGACCGGGTATTCGTTCAATCTGGACGGCACCTCCATCTATCTGACCATGGCGGCGGTGTTCATCGCCCAAGCCACCGACACCCCGCTCGATCTGTTCCAGCAGATCACCCTGCTGCTGGTGCTGCTCATCTCCTCCAAGGGGGCGGCCGGGGTGACCGGTAGCGGCTTCATCGTGCTGGCGGCCACCATCTCGGCGGTGGGGCATCTGCCGTTGGCCGGGTTGGCGCTGATCCTCGGCATCGACCGCTTCATGTCCGAGGCGCGCGCCCTGACCAACCTGGTGGGCAACGGGGTGGCCACCGTGGTAGTGGCGCGCTGGTGCAAGCAGCTCGATGGGGCGCGTTTGCAGAGCGAACTGGCGAGCCACGGCGCGACATCGGCCTCGCTGGTGGCGGGTGAGCGTCCCCTCTCCTGAGTCGGGGGCGCCGGTGAGATCCGGCGCCCTTTTCCCCTTTTTCCCCTATCTGGTTGTTTCGCCTCTCTTCTCCTCCTGGGTTTTGCCGCTTCTCCCCTTGACGCTCGCTTTTGTCTTGCCGCCGAATATGGGAAAATGCGCCCCTTGAAGGAGACACAGCACATGCGGCTATTCACCCTGACCCTGCTGGCTCTGCTCGGCGGGCTGCAATATCACCTCTGGCTTGGCAAGAACGGGCTGGAGGACTACTACAAGATGTCCGATACCGTGGTGCGCCAGCAGCAGGACAATCAGGTCCTCAAGGATCGCAATGCCCTCATCTATCGTGAGATCGCCGATCTGACCAGCGGCCTCGAGGCGATCGAGGAGCTTTCCCGTAACGATCTCGGCTACATCAAGCAGGGTGAAACCTTCTATCGCATCATTCCGAAGCAGGATAAGCAGAGCGGGGAGCAGATCGATGACTGACCGGCCCTGGCTCACCGCTGTGGTGCCGGCCGCTGGCATCGGCAGCCGGATGGGCGCCACCCTGCCCAAGCAGTACCTGGCCCTGGGCGATCAGTGCATTCTTGCGCACACCCTGACGCGGCTGCTGGCCCACCCGGCAGTTGAGCAAGTGGTGGTGGCCCTGGCGCCCCATGATGTCTGGTTCGAGACGCTGGCGCTGGCCGCCGATCCCCGCATCTTGCGGGTGCAGGGGGGGAGTGAACGCGCCCATTCGGTACTCAACGCCCTGATGGTGGTCGAGAGCGACTGGGTCATGGTGCATGACGCCGCCCGCCCCTGTATCACGGCGGGGGACATCGACCGGTTGTTCGAGGTCGCCATGCAGGGGGAGGGGGCCATCCTCGGCAGTCAGGTGCGTGACACCATGAAGCGCACCAATGCGGCGGGCGAGATAGTGGCCACCGTTGAGCGCGAGGCGCTGTGGCATGCCCTTACCCCGCAGATGTTCCCGACCCAAACCCTGCGCCGCGCCCTGGAAGAGGGGCTGGCGCTGGGAGCACAGATTACCGATGAAGCGTCGGCCATGGAGCGGGCCGGCTATCGTCCACGGATGGTGGAGGGTCGGGCCGACAACCTGAAGGTGACCCGTCCCGAGGACTTGGCGTTGGCCAGCCTCTATTTGCGTCAGCAGGACGCTCACTGAAGATTCAAGCGCGGGTAACTCCGCGGCAGGAGGAGATGGCGTGATCCGGATCGGACATGGTTTTGACGTGCATAAGTTCGGAGGGGAGGGCCCCTGCATGCTGGGCGGTGTGGCCGTACCTTACGAGCAGGGGCTGCTGGCCCACTCGGATGGTGATGTGGTGCTGCACGCAGTGAGCGACGCCCTGCTCGGCGCCATCGCCGCCGGCGACATCGGTCGCCACTTCCCCGATACCAGTGCCGAGTTTGAGAACATCGACAGCCGCATTTTGCTGCGTGACGTGTTTGCCCGGGTCAAGGCCGCCGGTTACCGCATCGGCAACCTGGATGTCACCATCATTGCCCAGGCGCCCAAGATGGCGCCGCATATCGACGCCATGTGCGCCGTGCTGGCCGCCGATCTCGAATGCGAGCCAAGCCGGGTCAACGTCAAGGCGACGACCACTGAAAAACTTGGCTTTACCGGCCGCAAAGAGGGGATCGCCACCGAAGCCGTCGTGCTGCTGGTGCAACAATAATGCTGGAACAACTCACTTATCTGCACGGTCAGCCGACCGCGCGCGGCGTGCTCAAGGCCGCTCCTTCCGATTTCGTCGTCATCGAGGATCTCGGCTTCGAACCCTGTGGCGAGGGGGAACACATCTTCGTTCGGGTGCGTAAAACCGGTGAGAACACCGCCTGGGTCGCGGGCCTGCTGGCCGATGCCGCCGGCGTGAACCGCAATGCGGTGACCTGGGCTGGCCTCAAGGATCGTCACGCCGTGACCGAACAGTGGTTCGGCATCCATCTGCCGGGCAAGGCCGAACCGGACCTGCGGGTCATTGAGAGCGACAGCATCCAGATCCTCGAGACCCGGCGCCATAACCGCAAGCTGCGGACCGGTTACCTCAAGGGCAACCACTTCACCCTGCGCCTGACCGAGCTGGAAGGGGCCCAGGAGCTGGAAGCGCGCCTACAGGCCGTGGCCGCCCAAGGGGTACCCAACTACTACGGCGAGCAGCGCTTTGGCCGCGGTGGTAACAACTTAGAGGCCGCCAAGGCCATGTTCGGTGGCAAGCGCATCAAGGATCGCAACAAACGCTCGCTCTACCTTTCGGCGGCGCGCAGCATGCTGTTCAACACGGTCGTGACCGCCCGTATCGAGCAGGGGCTGGCCCACACCCTGCTGGCCGGTGACTGCCTGATGCTCAAAGGCACCCACTCCATCTTCAGCGAGAGCGAGGTGACCCCCGAGCTGGCCGCCCGTCTGGCCAGCGGCGACGTGCAGCTGACCGCGCCCCTGTGGGGCCGCGGCCGACTGGCCAGCCAAGGAGAGGCTGCGGCCTTTGAAGAGCGCGCGCTAAGTGAGCTCGACCTGTGGCGCGAGGGGCTGGAGAAGGCGGGGCTGGATCAGGAGCGCCGTCCCCTGCTGCTGCTGCCGGAAGCGATGAGCTGGCAGCTGGAGGGCACTAGCCTCACACTGTCGTTCTTCCTGCCGGCCGGCGCCTTTGCCACCAGCGTGGTGCGCGAGCTGCTCGACGCCACGGAAGCGGATCACCATGCAGGGAGCCAGGCCGATGCGCATTCTGGTGAGTAATGATGACGGGGTGAATGCCCGTGGTATCCGGGCGCTCTCCCGGGCGCTGGCCGAGTGCGGCGAAGTGACCGTGGTGGCCCCCGATCGTAACCGCAGCGGGGCCAGTCACTCGCTCACCCTAGAGGTGCCGCTGCGGGTCAGCCTCATTGAGGAGACCGGTTTTTATGCGGTGAAGGGGACGCCGACCGATTGCGTGCATCTGGCGGCCCATGAGTTGCTCAAACCCGAGCCCGACATGGTGGTCTCCGGCATCAATCACGGGGCGAACCTGGGGGACGATGTCATCTATTCGGGGACGGTTGCGGCCGCCACCGAGGGGCGTCACCTCGGTTTTCCCTCCATCGCGATCTCGCTGGTGGGGGATACCCACTTCGAGAGCGCAGCCCATTTTGCCGTCAAGTTGGTGCGCGCCCTGATCCGCCACCCGCTGCCGGCGGATCAGATCCTCAACGTCAACGTGCCGGATCTGCCGCTGGAGGCCATCAAGGGGATGCGGGTGACTCGTCTCGGTAATCGCCATCCGGCCGAGCTGGTGATCGTGGAGCGCGATCCGCGCGGCCAGACCATCTATTGGATCGGCCCACCGGGAGAGCGCCAGGACGCAGGAGAAGGAACTGACTTTGCCGCCATCGAGCAGGGCTATGTCTCGATCACGCCGTTGACTATCGATATGACGGCGTATCGCAACATGAGCAACCTGGAGGCCTGGCTGGCACAACAGGGGTGAAGGGGTGATAGAACAGCGCCTTTTGAATCAACTGATTGCCAAGGGAATCTCCGATTATCGCGTGTTGGCGGCCATTGCCGAGATTCCGCGCGACTATTTCGTGGATGAGGCGATGGCCCATCAGGCGTGGGACAACACGGCACTCCCCATCGGTCATGGTCAGACCATCTCCCAACCTTATATGGTGGCGCGCATGACCGAGCTGGTGGTGGAACACGATCCGGCTCATGTGCTGGAGATCGGCACCGGGTCTGGTTATCAAACCGCCATACTGGCCCGTCTCGTTCAACATGTGTACACAGTGGAGCGAATAAAGTCGCTGCAGTATCAGGCCCGGCGCCGGCTGCGCAATCTGGAGCTGCACAACATCTCGACCAAGCATGGCAATGGCTGGGAGGGGTGGGCGTCCAAAGGGCCCTTTGATGCCATCTTGGTCACGGCGGCGGCGAGCGAGGTGCCGCAGGCGTTGACCGATCAGCTGGCGGAGGGAGGACGGCTGGTGATCCCGGTGGGGGATGCACAGCAATCCTTGATGCTCGTTGAGCGCTCCGGCTCCCAGTTGATCCGCAGGGCGCTGGAGCCGGTACGCTTTGTCCCCCTGGTTAACGGAGATCTCGAGTGAAGCTCTTTTCACACCTATATCTGAGGGTGATGCTGTGGGCGCGTCATCGTCACGCCCCTTATTACCTGTCGGGTACCGCCTTTATCGAATCCATCTTCTGGCCGATCCCGGTGGATGTGATGCTGGCGCCGATGGCACTGGCCCAGCCGCAGAAGGCGTGGCGTTATGCCTCGCTGGCGACCCTGTTCTCGGTGCTCGGTGCCCTGTTTGGTTATGCCCTCGGTTATGCATTGTGGGAGCCTGTCGTACAGCCTTTCATTGTCGCCGTGGGTTATCAGGACAAGATCGTGCTGGCCGAACAGTGGTTCCAGCAGTGGGGGATCTGGGTCATTTTCATCGCCAGCTTTACACCGATCCCCTACAAGGTCTTCACCGTCACGGCCGGGCTGTTGCATATGGCACTGCTCCCCTTTATTGTCACTTCTCTCATTGGTCGAGGATTGCGCTTCTTCCTGGTGGCGGGATTGATGCGCTGGGGCGGGGAGAAGATGGAGCGCAAGCTGATGCACTACATTGATGTGCTCGGCTGGGCCTGTATTTTGTTGGCCGTTGTGGCCTATTTCTGGTTGAGCAAGTAAGGAAGAGTTATGAGTCTGTACCCGTGGCGAAAGTACGGCGTGGTGGTGCTGTCTGGCCTGCTGTTCGCCTGTTCTGCCAGTAAGACGCCGGCCCCGGTGGCCAGCGTAGATGGCAACGATCGCGTGGCAAGTGGTGGCATTCCGGTGCGTGGCAAGACCTTAAGTGGTAGCACCTATACGGTGCAAAAGGGCGATACGCTCTATTCCATCGCGTTTAGTGCCGGCAGCAACGTGCCCGCCTTGGCCAGTCTCAACGGGATTGAAGCCCCCTACAACATCTATCCCGGGCAGAAGCTGCGTCTGCATGTCTTCGACAGCCAGTCCAGTGGCGCGGCATCCGGTGGTGCTGTGATGGTCGGTGAACCGATCGCGCGGCCCACCACCAGCACGGCCACCGCGGTGGCGAGTACCAGCACTCCGAGCGCTGGACAGACCACCCAATGGGTTGAAAAGAAAACGATTGCTCCTACACCGGCAAAAGAATACTCTGACAAGACCGCTCAAAATAACAACACTGCAGTGATGTCGGGCGACTGGCGCTGGCCGGCCGAAGGCAAAATCGTTGAAGGTTTTTCCACGGCCGAGCAGGGCAATAAGGGGGTCGACATCAGTGGCAAGAAGGGGCAGCCCATCTATGCCGCGCGTGATGGCAAGGTGGTGTATGCCGGTAGCGCACTGCGGGGATATGGCAAGCTGATCATTCTCAAGCATGACGAGGATTACCTGTCGGCCTACGCCCACAACGATCAGTTGCGGGTCACGGAGGGGCAGAGCGTCAAGAAGGGGATGGTCATCGCCGATATGGGAAGCACGGATGCACCGGATGTGCGGTTGCACTTTGAAGTCCGGTATAAAGGCAAGTCGGTCAACCCGATGAGCTATTTGCCCAAGCGTTAATCCAGAGGGAAAGCGTGACTCTGGTTCTGGTCAGGGAGATACACCATGAGCCAAGAAGAAAAGCTGGACATACAGGATGCAGAGTTTGAGTTTGATGAGGAGCTAGAAGCGCGAGCGGAGGAAGAGGAAGAAGCTCAAGCCGTCCTGACGGAAGAGTCGGGGGCGGAGGAGCTGTTCAGCCCCGAGCTTAACCGGGTCATGGATGCGACCCAGCTCTATCTGGGAGAGATCGGATTCTCTCCCCTCCTCACTGCCGCTGAGGAGGTCTATTTTGCCCGCCGAGCCTTGCGTGGCGATAAGGCCGCCCGCAAGCGGATGATTGAATCCAATTTACGACTGGTGGTGAAAATTGCCCGTCGCTACAACAACCGGGGGCTGGCCCTGCTCGATCTCATCGAGGAAGGTAACCTCGGCCTCATCCGCGCTGTCGAGAAGTTCGATCCCGAGCGGGGTTTTCGTTTCTCGACTTATGCCACCTGGTGGATCCGCCAGACCATAGAGCGGGCCATCATGAACCAGACCCGCACCATCCGTTTGCCTATCCATGTGGTCAAGGAGCTTAATGTCTACTTGCGAACCGCCCGTGAGCTGGCCCATCGCCTCGATCACGAGCCGACCGCAGAGGACATTGCCCACGCCCTCGATAAGCCGGTTGAAGACGTAAACCGGATGCTCAAGCTCAACGAGAAGATCAGCTCGGTGGATACGCCGATCGGTGGGGATAAAGACAAGGCGCTGCTCGATGTGCTCTCCGATGAGCGTGGGATCGGTCCTGAACTGGAGACCCAAGAGGATGATATGCGTGCCAGCATCATCCATTGGCTGGAGGAGCTCAATCCGAAACAGCGTGAGGTATTGGCTCGTCGTTTTGGCCTGCTTGGCTATGAAGCCGCCACCTTGGAAGATGTCGGTCACGAAATCGGACTGACCCGCGAACGGGTGCGCCAGATCCAGGTGGAGGCCTTGCGGCGCCTGCGTGAGATCCTATTGGCTCAGGGCCTCTCTATTGAGGCGCTGTTTCGTACAAACTAGCGGCACGGTTCGACGCAGCAAGGGGGGCAGAGCCCCCCTTTTCTGTGGCCTTTAGCCGCCGTCGCTGCTAATGTCGGAATCGGTTTCAGGAGGGCCTGGAGCCGGTTCTGTGACTATTTCCGCAGATCTTGATGAAAAGCCCGACACTCGTGGTGCCAAGCGGGATAAAGACTTTGCCTGGTAGCCTCTTTTTGCATAGAGTGATGCGGTGCTACATGCCAGTTGATAAAGGAAAACCTATGAACAAAGCTCAACTTGTCGATGCAATCGCAGCCAAAGCCGATCTGAGCAAGGCCCAGGCTAAAGCCGCCCTGGAAGAGATCCTGGCTGGTATCACCCAGAGCCTGAAAGAAGGCGATGCCGTTCAGCTGGTTGGTTTCGGTACCTTCAAGGTGAATCATCGTGCTGGCCGTACTGGCCGCAACCCGCAGACTGGCAAGGAAATCGAGATTGCAGCCGCCAATGTTCCGGCTTTCGTTGCCGGCAAGGCGCTGAAAGACGCCATCAAGTAAGCGTCTTCGGATGAGTTGAAAAGACCCGGCCTTCTGGCCGGGTCTTTTTTATTCCGCTTTCCGGCCCCTCGATTTCGGGTACACTCAGAAATAAAGCGGTCTCGGGAGGTTTGTATGACGCATTCACTCACCATCAGCCAGGTTGCAGTGCCCTGGGCCCCGTCCCGCCAGCTTCCTGCCGGCCTTATCATCGCCGATCTGCATCATGATATCTGGAGCGGTGTGCTGAATATTTCACTCGGTCACGCCCGTAGTATCGATCTGCCACCCGCACTGCTGTGCCGGGTCTATTTCAACAAGGTCTTTGCATTTCGAGTCATGGAGGACAGCGACATGTCGGATGGCATGAGCAGTCATCCGGTCGAGGAGCAGATCCAGATCATCACGCCTTCGCGTTTTGTGGCCTGGTTTCATCAGGAGTCAAAAGGGGTGCATCTGGATGAAGACATTCAGCACTACCGGATCTCTACCTGGGATCGCTGTGTGGACGTGCTGACCTCCTCACCACCCGAACTGAAGATGCAGCAATAAACAGAGTCAGAGGGGGCCGTGGCCCCCTCGCTCATTCCTGCTCGACGTAGAAGGTCTGCTGGAACGCCATTTGCTGCGTCTGCCCCATCCCCATCAGGGTGAGTTGGATGCGATAGGTGTCCTCATTACGGTAGGGCAGCTCGGCCAGGTAATAGATGGCCGGCCCTTCGCGTATTTCCCTAAACGCCAATTGGCGTACCGTTCCCGTCAGGTTACGCGCCTCCCCTATGACGGAGAGTGCCAGAGGTTCCCCCTCCTTAGAGTGGATAGCCACATTGATGAGCCCGGCGTAGCGGCTGCGGGTCAGCTGGTACTGCTTGGCAATGTCGGCAGACAGAAAGGTGGAGGGAAAGGCGCTGTAGTAGACGCGCCAAGGGCCCACCACCATGGACTGCTCGGCCTGGGCGGGCAGTGTCAGCAACAGCAGCAATCCGATACACCATGCTCTCATCGTTCTCTCCCGAAGCGGGTTATTCCAGTAGGGCGGTTATCTCGGCGGGCAACTGTTTCGGGGCTTCGATAGAGACAGTTTTGTGGCGGCCCAGCTCGCCACGCACTATGGATACCTGCCCCTTGGCAACCCGAAACTGCTTGGCCAGAAACTTCACCAGATGGGAGTTGGCCTGGCCGTCGACGGGCGGGGCGGTGATCGCCACCTTGAGCTCTTCGCCATGCAGGCCAACGATCTGGTCGCGGCTCGCTTTGGGCTGGATAAACAGCTGCAACTGCAAATGTTCCCCCTGCCACTGCACGGCTGGCATCAGATCATCCACCACAGTTGACCAAACAGATCGCCCAGCAGGTAGTTGATCGCTTGCAGTGCGATGAAGGCCACCAGCACTGAGAGATCGAGCCCCCCCAGCGGCGGCAGAATGCGGCGGATAGGGTGCAGGAAGGGTTCGGTGAGCTGGTACATGACGTGCTCGATCGGGTTGCGCCCCTGGCTGACCCAGCTCAGGATGGCTCGGATCAGCAGGATCCAGAACACCATGGCGCCGGCCTTCTTGAGCACGGTGAGGGCGGCGAACAGCAGCATCATGAGCCAGTCCGCCTGCAAGATAGACATCGACTTGAGCAGCACCAACTTGGCGAGAGCAACCAGCAGCGCCAGCAGCACGCCGGCCAGATCAATGCCAGCCAGACCGGGGATGACGCGGCGCATGGGAACGAGCAATGGGCTGGTCAGCCGCACCACTACCTGGCTCATTGGGTTGTAGAAATCGGCGCGGGCCCACTGCAACCAGACGCGCAGGAGCACCACCATCAGGTAGAGGTCAAACAGAGTATTAATAAGGAAGTAGGCTGCGTTCATTGCGGTTCCTTGCTGGGAATGGAAAGGGCGGTGTTGGGCTGCGCAATAGAGAGTAACGGGTCAGGCATAGTCACGGGCACCGAAGATGGCCGTGCCGATGCGCACCATGGTGCTGCCATGGGCGATGGCCAGCTCCAGATCTTCTGTCATCCCCATCGAGAGGGTATCAACGCTGGCATAGTCTGCCTGCAACCGGGTGAACAGTTGCTGCATACGGGCCATCTGATCTGCTAGGCGAACTTCGTCACGGGTGTGTTCCGGAATCGCCATGATGCCGCGCAGCACCAGCCGATCACAGTCTGCGACCTGGCGAGCCAGAGCGAAAATCTCTTCGGCTTGTACCCCTGATTTGCTGGCTTCCCCACTCACGTTAACTTGCAGACAGACATTGAGCGGCGCCATCGCTGCGGGGCGCTGCTGTTGCAGCCGTTCAATCAGCTTGCTGCGATCGACGCTCTGCACCCAGTCAAAACGCTCGGCAACCAGTCGGCTCTTGTTCGATTGCAGGGGCCCGATAAAGTGCCATTCGATATCGTCAAAACCCGGCATCTGAGACAGGCGATCTATCTTGGCGGCCGCCTCCTGAGCATAAGACTCACCAAAACGGCGCTGGCCAAACTGGTAGGCCTCCATGATGGCTTCCAGAGGCTTTGTCTTGCTGACGGCAAGCAGTGTCACCTCGTTTGGGCTGCGGTTGGAGTTACGGGCTACTTTAGTGATACGATCCGTAACAATATTCAAGTGCTGGGCAATCTGGCTCATGATGCAACGGTGATCTTCAGAAAGGGGAAAAACAAATCTATGGATATCACAGAGTTACTCGCCTTCAGTGTAAAGCATAAAGCGTCGGATCTACACCTCTCGGCCGGCGTTCCCCCGATGATCCGGGTTGATGGCGAAGTCCGCAAGATTAACTTACCTGCGCTGGAGCATCGGGAAGTTCACGCCCTCATCTATGACATCATGAATGATCATCAGCGTAAGGAGCTTGAGGAGAACTATGAAGTCGACTTCTCCTTCGAGATCCCCGGCATGGCCCGCTTCCGGGTTAACGCCTTTCAGCACTCCCGCGGGGCCGGTGCGGTCTTTCGTACCATCCCCAGTGTGGTGTTGAGTCTGGAGGATCTGGAGGCGCCTGAGATTTTCCGCAAGATCTCCGAGTACCCGAGAGGCCTGGTGCTGGTGACCGGGCCGACCGGATCGGGCAAGTCCACGACGCTGGCGGCCATGATCAACTACATCAACGAGAACTTCCACCACCATATCCTCACCATCGAAGATCCGATCGAATTCGTGCATGAGAACAAGCGCTGCCTTATCAACCAGCGTGAAGTGCATCGCGATACGCGCAGCTTCAGCAACGCCTTGCGTTCGGCGCTGCGGGAAGACCCGGACATCATACTGGTGGGGGAGTTGCGTGACCTGGAAACCATTCGACTGGCCCTGACGGCCGCTGAGACCGGTCACCTGGTGTTCGGTACCCTGCACACCTCATCGGCAGCCAAGACCATCGACCGTATCATCGACGTCTTTCCCGGCGAGGAGAAGGACATGGTGCGTTCCATGCTTTCTGAGTCGCTGCGCGCCGTTATCTCCCAGACACTGCTCAAGCGTCTCGGTGGGGGGCGAGTGGCCGCCCACGAGATCATGCTCGGCATTCCGGCGGTACGAAACCTGATCCGTGAGGACAAGGTGGCTCAGCTCTATTCGGTGATCCAGACCGGTATGACCCATGGCATGCAGACGATGGATCAAAACCTCAAGCAGTTGGTGGCGCGCGGGATCGTGGCTCAGCTCGATGCCAGAACCAAAGCCACCGACCCTAACAGTATCTAGCGAGCAGGAGCCGGCCATGAGCATGGAAGCTTGGTTATCACGTCTTGTCGACGAGCAGGGATCAGACCTCTTTATCACTGTGGGTCGGGCTCCGACCGTAAAATGCAGTGGTCTCTTCACATCGTTAACGGAAGCGCCACTCGATCTGGAGCAGGTACGCCAGGCGATGGCCAGCGTGATGGACGCCCAGGTGCTGGAGCGCTTTGAACGCAAACGTGAGGCCAACTTCGCCATTTCCCGTCCCGGATTGGGGCGTTTTCGGGTCAGCGCCTTCTGGCAGCAGGATGTTCCCGGCATGGTGCTGCGGCGAATACAGATGCAGATCCCGACCTGTGAAGAGCTGAAACTGCCCGCCATCCTCAAGGATATCGTGATGGCCAAGCGGGGGCTCATCCTCTTTGTCGGGGCGACCGGGGTCGGCAAGTCGACCACTCAGGCGGCCATGATTGGTTATCGCAATGCCCATGGCGACGGGCACATCCTGACGGTGGAAGATCCAGTCGAGTTCGTCCACCAGCATGGGCGTTGTATCGTGACCCAGCGCGAAGTGGGCAGCGATACGCTCTCGTTTGATGAGGGGCTGCGCAGCTCCTTGCGTCAGGCGCCCGATCTCATCTTGATTGGCGAAATCCGCTCACCCGAGACCATGGAGTTTGCCATCCAGTTTGCCGAAACCGGGCATATCTGCATGGCGACACTGCATGCTAACAATGCGGATCAGGCCATTGAGCGGATCATGCACCTCATGCCGGAGGAGCGGCATCGCCAGTTACGTTACGATCTGGCCTTTAACCTCAAAGCCATTGTCGCTCAGCAGTTGTTGCCACTTGCGGATGGCAGCGGGCGCTGCGCGGCCTTTGAGATCCTGCTCAATACCCCGCTCGTGGCCGATATCATCCGTAAGGGAGAGGTCGATCGCCTGAAAGAGGTGATGGGTCGCTCACGGGAACAGGGAATGCTCACCTTTGACCAGTCGCTTTTCGAGCTTTATATGGCGGGCCTAATTGGTTATGAGGATGCCTTGGCCTATGCCGATTCCGCCAATGATCTGCGCCTGATGATCAAACTGGGTGGGGGCGAGAAACTTGGCTCGGGAACATTGGATAATGTTACCCTGCAACAAGACGCCGACTAAACCAGAGGAACCCTATGCTGATTGTGGTCTCGCCGGCCAAAACGCTGGATTACGACACTCCCCTGCAAACCCGTGAATTCACCCAGCCCGAACTGCTGGAGCACGCCGCCCTGTTGATTGAACGTGCTCGGCAATTGACGCCGGCCCAGATCGGCTCGCTGATGAAGATCAGCGACAAGCTGGCGGGCCTCAACGCCGCCCGTTTTGCCGAATGGCAGCCGGACTTCTCGCTTGAAAATGCCCGTCAGGCCATTCTGGCGTTTAAGGGGGATGTGTATACCGGATTGGCGGTCGAGAGCTTCAGCAACGCGGATCTTGCCTATGCCCAGCAGCATCTACGTATGCTCTCCGGTCTGTACGGGGTATTGCGCCCCCTCGATCTGATGATGCCCTATCGCCTTGAGATGGGGACTCGTCTTGACAACCCGCGTGGCAAGGATCTCTATGCATTCTGGGGTGAGATCATCACCGACAAACTGAATGAGGCCCTGGCGAGCCAAGGGGATGACACCCTCATCAATCTTGCCTCTGACGAGTACTTCAAGTCGGTGAAACCGGGCCGCCTTCGGGGGCGAATCGTGACGCCGGTGTTCCTTGATGAGAAGAATGGTCAGTACAAGATCATCAGCTTCTATGCCAAGAAGGCGCGCGGCATGATGGCCCGTTGGGTGTTGCAACAGCGCGTTGCCCATCCTGAAGGGCTGACCGCTTTCGATGTCGATGGCTATGGGTTTGTTGCCGCAGAATCCACCGCGGATCGGCTGGTGTTCAAGCGCGCAGAAAAAATCTGAAATCTCACGGAACCAAACCCGAAGTCGAGGGGTCTGATACTGTGAATCCTCTGTTGTAAGCACTTTGATAAGGCCGATGTCCAATTGACGTCGGCTTTTTTTATTCTGTTGCCTGTGCCACCCTCACCGGTTCCCCGCTCTTGCTTGGCAGGCCGGTGCATCGCTGTTCAAAGGGGGAGTGTACCCTGGTGGGGGATATTAACATCGGCGGAAAATAATAAAGGAACGATATTCGCTGAGGCGCAAAAATGCGCTATTTACGTTGATTTCATCATGAGGCGTGCATAAGAAGCGAACGGCGGGATTGATATGCTGAATACAGGAGTGTAATACGTTTTATATTTATTGCTGCTGGTGAATAAAACGTATGCTTTTACAACATTACCTAAGAGGGCCATTCAGTGAATGCCACTGCACTGGTATTCATATCGCGTGTGGCAATATTGATTACGACATGGGCGGGGTATTTTGTGAGTGCTGAATATGCTCTTGTAACAGCTGTTCCAGCTCTCGATGTAGCAGCGTTTCATCACCAATATTGAGCTCGATGATGCGTTTTAAATGAGTGGCGCTATCGATATCGATGTGATGACAGTAAAAACCGAGTTTCTCTTCGTCAAGATGCGAGAGCTCAGCGTCCATATGGATGGTGATGTCACTGCCAGCCAGGTGAAATGAGAGGTGATAGTTAAGGGTTTCCCCATGCTGCCAGTCAGGGGGACGACGAACCAAGGCACCTTGCAAGGAGATGTCGATGAGCTCGCTGTGCCAGTGATGGTCACCTTGACTCATGTGAATCTTTGTTGAGTAGAGTACGCGAGAAAAACGACGACGCTCGGACATGATTCCCTCTTGCGATTGGCTAGCTAATGTCTTTTGATAATTGTACCGCAATTAGGCACATTTGATAGTGAGGTTTTCTGCAAAAGCGATGTCTGTCACTGAGCCATGCCGCATCACTGGCGTGATGGCGATCTGGGTCAGACCTATGGGTAAGCAAGAACATATTTATTGATGTGATCACATCACGGAACGTACAAAGAAAATAACAACAGGCCGCACTAGAGGGTTGCGACAGATTCGTGATTATCCAGTAATAATTGTGTGAGTTCCCGAAGCAGCAGCTTTTCACAACCCAGGTTCAGCTCAACCATGCGTCGCAGATGAGTTGCGCTATTGATATCGGTATTTTGACAGTAAAAACCGAGCTTTTCCCCCTCTTGGTGGGCGAGTTCCACCGCCATTCGAATGGCGATATCACTTTCACTGAGGCAAAAAGAGAGATACTTATCCCCCTCTTGTTGAGAGCGCTGGTATTGAGGGCAGTGAACCAAGGCTCCCTTCAATGAAATATCGATAAGTTCACAGGGCCAGCTTTCCCCATCCTGATGCAACTCGGCTGCGACGGAGTAAAAAATCCGTTGAAAACGGCGGCGTTCACGAACGTTAGGGTGTGCAGGCATTGAGCGTTCCTGTTGCTGGCAGGTGTGTTAATACTCCATAGTACTGAAAAATGGTCTTTACGTCGTGGAAAATCTTGCGTTGTTAGTTTTGTGTGGTTGTTTTGTCGGATAGTCGTTCCACGATATGCAGCGCCTTGACCAACTGATCCTCTAGGCAGAAACGGGTTTCCAGGACGGGGCCGAGGCGATTGAGATCGTCGTCCAGTGTGAGCAGGTCCTCTTCCCCCGCATTGCTGTACTTATCATTGAAGCGCAGGACGACATCGGTGCAGGCGCGCAGCTTGGGATAGATGGTCTCTGCCAGCGCAAGTTGCTCGCCCTTGGCGCTCTCATAGGCGCCCATTACATGGTCGTAGATCTCGAAGTGGCTGGCCGAGATGTAGTCGACCAGATTGTTGCAAAAGTGCTGAATGCTCTCACAGCAGGGGAGTGAGCGGTGTTTGCCCCGTTGGGGGGTGAATCCCGCGAGCTGGATGTACTCGACCAGTAGTGCCTGGCGAGCATCCAGAAAGGCATCGATGGCATGGTGTTTCCCTGCGTAAACCGCCCTGGTCTGTTCCAGTTTGCTTAACATAGCCCCTCCGTGGTGCAAGCCTGCTTCAGGCTGGTGAAACTATAACTAAGTAAATTCCTAACAGGCGTCAATAGACGTTTATGAGGATCGTCAATCTCTGCTGGCGGGAGTACCATGAAAGGCCAGGCTATTTAGGCAACAAAGGCAAGATGATCATGGGGTTGTGCGATCAAGAGGGGATTTGGTTTGTGATCGGTGGGGAGCATCGTCTATGGCTGGATGGGGAGGGGCATCTGCCGGTCGGCCCCTTAAGTCAGCTACCCCCGACGTGGCGTTCCCTGCCGTTTGAGCGTTTCGACGAGTGGCAGGGAAGGGCGTGCTTCATGATCGATCTCGGTGAGGCCGATCCGGGCGATGGGTTTGTCTCCCTGCGCGCGCTGATGGAGGCGGGGGATGACGAAGGATTTCGCCTCGCCGGGCGGGCCTGGCAACTGCTCAACTTTCGCCGTACCCATCGCTTCTGCGGCCAGTGCGCTGCCCCCATGCAGCCCCTCGAGCGGGAGTGGGCGGTACGCTGCGCCAGCGGCCACGTTGCCTACCCGCGCATCTCCCCCTGCATCATCGTCGCGGTGCGGCGCGAAGGGAAGATCCTGCTCGGGGCGCACCTGCGCCACTATCGCCATGAAGATCCCATGTATACGGTGCTGGCCGGCTTTGCCGAGGCGGGAGAGAACCTCGAGCAGTGCGTGGCGCGCGAGGTGTTTGAGGAGAGCGGCATCCGGGTCGGCAACATCCGCTACGTGGCGAGTCAGCCATGGCCCTTCCCTCACAGCCTGATGATGGGGTTTCTGGCCGATTACGAGGGGGGAGAGCTGAAGGTTCAGGAAGATGAACTGGTGGCGGCCGGCTTCTTCGAGCCTGACGCCCTGCCCCGTTTGCCACCTCATGGCACCATAGCGCGGCGCCTGATCGAACTGACGCTGGAGGCGATCCGCCGCGGGCACGCCTGAGTTTGCGTCCTCTCACACTTTGCCACCCCCGCCATCCAGTCTGGGGTGGTACAATGCACCATTTTCGATACCTGATTGGATGTTGGAATGAGCGAACTGAACAATGATCGTTACCTGCGCGCCCTGCTGCGTCAGGATGTCGACACCACCCCGGTGTGGATGATGCGCCAGGCTGGCCGTTATCTGCCGGAGTACAAGGCAACCCGCGCCCAGGCGGGGGACTTCATGTCACTGTGCCGCAATGCCGAGCTGGCCTGCGAGGTCACCTTGCAGCCCCTGCGCCGTTATCCGCTCGATGCCGCCATCCTCTTCTCCGACATTCTCACCGTGCCCGATGCGATGGGGCTCGGCCTCTACTTCGAACAGGGCGAGGGGCCGCGCTTCGAGCGTCCGCTGCGCTCGATGGCCGATGTGCAGGCTCTGCCGGTGCCAGATCCGGAAGATGAACTGGGCTATGTGATGAACGCGGTGCGCACCATCCGCCGCGAGCTAAAAGGCCAGGTGCCGCTGATCGGCTTCTCCGGCAGCCCGTGGACGCTGGCCACCTACATGGTCGAGGGGGGCAGCTCCAAGGCCTTCACCAAGATAAAGCAGATGATGTATGCCGAGCCGGCGGCCCTGCACCTGCTGCTCGACAAGCTGGCCGACAGCGTCATCCTCTACCTCAACGCCCAGATCCGCGCCGGCGCCCAGTCGGTGATGGTGTTCGATACCTGGGGTGGGGTGCTGACCCCGCGCGACTACCTCGAGTTCTCCTTGCGCTACATGCACAAGATTGTCGACGGTCTTATCCGCGAGCACGACGGGCGCCGGGTTCCGGTCACCCTGTTCACCAAAAATGGCGGCCAGTGGCTGGAGCAGATTGCCGCCACCGGCTGTGATGCGGTGGGGCTGGACTGGACCACCGACATCAGCGACGCCAAGCGCCGTATTGGTGACAAGGTGGCGTTGCAGGGCAACATGGACCCCTCCCTGCTTTACGCCGCTCCGGCGCGGATCCGTGAAGAGGTGGCGACCATTTTGGCCGGCTTCGGCAAGGGCAACGGCCATGTCTTCAACCTGGGCCACGGCATCCATCAGGATGTCGATCCCGAGCATGCCGGCGTCTTCGTCGATGCGGTACACGAGCTGTCTCGCCCCTATCACGGTGGCTGATGACCGAGACGAAAGAGGGCCCACAACGGGCCCTCTTTTATTGATGGATGAACACGCTTAGGCGTGCGGTGCGACGGGTTGAGCCAGGTGCCAGCCCTGCTCGGTCTTGACCAGCCAGAGCGTGGCCTCCTCGCTCTTGAGATCGCCGGCCTTGAAGGCGCCATAGCGGCTCTCCAGCGCCATCATGGGAAGATCCTGATGGAACTTGCCATTGCTGTCGTAGACCAGATCGTCGTTGCTGGCGCTGCTCAGCTCGTCGAAGTCCTTGAGAAAGCGCAGGTTGTAGTGAACCTTGATGCGATACAACCCCTCCTGGGTCTCCTCTTTCTCGACCACGGTAAACTCGGCCGGTTCGACCACGCTGCTGCCCAGATCCGCCTGCAGGCGGGCCAGCACCAACTGCTTAATCTCATCCTCGCCGGGGCCTGAGCTGCACGCGCCGAGCAGCAGGGTCAGCAACAGAAACCATCTTTTCATGAAAACTCCGAAACAGGGCGCGAAACGTCGGGGGGCCGATTGTGCCACGCCCGCGGGGCAGGGGAAACCGGGAGTCACTGACCGATGACCCGATCGAGCCGCTCGGCAAATGGCTGTGGCCCCATAAAGCCGGTGATGCGGCTGCCCTTCACTTCGTTGCCGGCCCGATCAAACAGGATCAGGGTGGGCAGGCCGAGCACCTTGAGGTCGTTGAGCAAGGTCACGTCATCATCGTCGTTGGCGGTGACGTCGGCTTGCAGCAGCACCATGTCGGCAAAGCGGCGGCGCACCGCGGGATCGCTGAAGGTTTTGTGCTCGAACTCCTTACAGGCCACGCACCAGTCGGCATAAAGATCGAGCAGCATCGGCTTGCCATGGGCCTCCTTGAGGCGGGCCTCCAGGTCGGCGTGGGTCTTGATCCGCACAAACTGCGGCGCTTCAGGTTGGGCCTGCGCCGTTACCGGTGCCGCGCGCCAGCTGTCATAGGCCAACAACAGGGCCCCCATCATGGCCAGCAGCAGCACGAAGCCGCGCACGTTGCGCCACACGCTGGCCGCTGCCTGCTGATTGTGGTGATAGAGGTAGCCGCACAGCAGCAGGGCCCAGCCAATCCAGGCCAGCGTGCTCACTTGATCCCCCCACAGGCGAGAGAGCAGCAGCAGGGGCACCGCCAGCAGGGCGAAGCCGAACAGCTGCTTGACCCTATCCATCCAGGCGCCGGCCTTGGGGAGCAGGCGTCCGCCCGAGGTGCCAAGCAGCAGCAGCGGCAGTCCCATCCCCAGTGAAAGGGCATAGAGCGCCGCCGCGCCGAGCAGCATATCGCCGCTCTGGGCCACGTAGAGCAGGGCGCCAGAGAGTGGCGCCGTGGTGCAGGGGGAGCAGACCAGGCCGGAGATGGCCCCCATCAGGGTGACGCCGATGAGGCTGCCCCCTTGCTGGCGGTTAGAGAGCTGGGCCAGCCGGGTTTGCAGGGCGGAGGGGAGTTGCAGGGTATAGAGCCCGAACATGGAGAGGGCCAGCAGCACGAACAGCAGCGACAGGGTGATGAGCACCACGGGCGCCTGCAAGGCGGCCTGAAATTGCAGCCCCGCCGAGGCGACCACCAGTCCGAGCAGGGTATAGGTGACGGCCATCCCCTGCACATAGGCCAGCGAGAGGGCAAAGGCGCGGCCGGTAGAGAGGCGCGTCCCGCTCCCGGCGATGATGCCGGTCAGGATCGGGTACATGGGAAACATGCAGGGGGTCAGTGCCAGCCCCAGCCCCAGAGCGAAGAAGGCGGCCACGCTCAGCCACAGCCCCTGATGGCTGAGCTTATCGGCAAGTTGCTCCTGCTCGCTGGTCAGCGGCCGTGGGTCGTCGCTCAAGGGGGCCGCTTCGGCGGCCGCCACCGGGGTGATGGTGATGAGGCGCCCGGTGGGTGGATAGCAGAGTCCCTCGGTGCAGCCCTGATAGGAGAGGCGCAGTTGTCCCCCCTGGGCGGCATCGGTCAGGGTGACCGGAATGCTCACCTCTTGGTAATAGACCTGGCTCTTGCCGAAGAAGTCATCCTCGTGCGGCGTCCCTGCGGGCAGGGCGGGGGGCGCTATGGTCACCCCTTCTCCCTGGAAGGCAAAGCGGTGGCGATAGAGGTAGTAGTCGTCGGCGATGGTGAGGGTCAGGGTGAGCTGGTTCCCTTCCTGATGGCTGTCGAGGCGAAATGCCTCGTCCACCTTGAGAAAGCGTGGCGCCTGTGAAATGCCGAGGGCGCCCAGCAGATCATTGCCGCTGGCCTGTGACAAAAACGGGGTGATCATGAGGGTGAGCAGCAGCAACAGCGGGCGGATCATCGGGTCTCCTCGTCAATCCAGGCGAGATAGGGGGCGTGGCCGCCGTTGACCGGCAGCACCAGGATCTCCGGTACCTGATAGGGGTGGTGGGCCAGGATGCAGGCCTCGATGGCCGTGGCGTGGCGGGCCGCACTCTTGATGACTAACTGGGTCTCGGTCGCGCGCTCCACCTTGCCTTCCCAGCGGTAGACCGAGGTGATGCCGGGCAACTGGTTGATGCAGGCGGCGAGGCGCGCCTCCAGCAGGGCATGGCAGAGCCGGTCGGCACTCTCTTGGTCGGGACAGGTGCAGAGCACCACAATGGCGTCGGTCATCGGTGGATCCGGTCAGCAAATCGAAGCCCAATACTATACCCCCAGTGCGCGAAAATGACAGTCGCCGGGCAGGTTGTAAAAGGGGCATCGTCAGGATGGACGAGGTGCGCGAGGCAGGGCAAAATCAAGCCTCTTTCCCCATGATCCGGATTGCTTGAGTATGCCAATGACCCAACCCACCGAGCAGCTACAGAACCGCAGGGCGCATCTGCTGCGCGAAGCAGAGCGTCGCATGCTGGTTCAGCTGCACGGTCTGATGCGCAGCACTGCCGATGAGATCAACGCCGAGCTGGAAAAAGAGGAGCTGTGCGGTGAGCCGGTGACGGTAGAGCAGCTGCGCGAGGTGATCCAGAGCCACCTGTTCGAGCGGGTACACAAGGGCGATCTGCAACTGGCGCGCTCCCTGCTTGAGCACTACCAGCAGAGCCTCGATAGCCCGCCGCTGCCGGATGAAGAGGTCGCGCCGTTGCCGCGCGACGCGCAGGGCTCGTGAACCGGGCTTGAGTGTGCAGATGGCGGCCATGGTCCGCCATCTTCATTTATCGGGTCAGCGCAGGGCCAGCGCCGGGACGGGGAAGACCTTGTCGTAGGCCAGGTTGTAGACGAAGGCGTAGACCAGGTAGAAGAAGACAAACCCCAGATCCAGCAGCAGCGCCTGCCACAGGCTGATGGAGAGCCACCATGCCACCAGTGGCAGGGCGACGAGCAACAACCCCCCTTCGAAGCCGATGGCGTGCCACACCCGCTCGCCCCAGGTTTTGTCGAGCCGGCCGAGGTAGCGCAGCATCAGCTTGTCGACCAGCAGGTTGTAGACGTAGTTCCAGAGCGTGGCGATGGTGGCGAGCATGATGGACATGGCGCCCATGTGGGAGAGCGTCATCCCCAAGAGCCAGCTCGCGATGAGGGAGGTGATCACCACGCCAATCAGCTCGAAGCAGAGGGCGTGACGCAGGCGATCGGCGCCGGTTCTCATGACAGATTCCTCTTTATGTGGTGCAAGGTTGCGTAGAATCTATCAACACTTCACTATGGAACTAAGTTAGATACTATCTGTTAAGGCGATAGATGAACCTTACCCTGGAGCAGCTGCGCACTCTGCGGGCCGCCGCCGAGAGCGGCTCTTTCTCCGCGGCGGCGCGGCGTCTTGGCAAGGCCCAGTCGGTGGTGAGCACCACCATTGCCAACCTCGAGATCGATCTCGGCCTTGTCTTGTTTGATCGCAGCAAGCGTCTGCCCACCCTGACCCCGGCCGGGGCGCGCATCCTGGCCGAGGCGCAGCAGGTGCTGGAGCTGTGTGCCCACCTCGAGGCGATGGCGGGTGAACTGGCGGCCGGCATCGAGCCGCGCCTGACCCTGGCCATTGACGATGACTCCCAGCTCCCCTGGCTCGGTGCCCTGCTGGAGGCCTTTGCCGAGCGCTATCCTGCGGTGGAGCTCGAGCTGCTGTTCCCGCTGCTCGAGGATCTCACCGACATGCTGCTTGCCGGGCGCGCCCAGCTTGGCGTCAGCTATCAACAGCTGCACCCCAGCCCGGAGATCGCCTTTCACTCTCTTGGCAATGTGACCATGCCGGTGATCGTGGCGCCGGATCACCCGTTGGCGCGCAAGGCCAGCCTCACCCGCGCCGATCTGCAAGGGGCCCGCCAGCTGATGGTGACCGGCCGACGTGAAGGGGCGGAGCGCCAGCGCTTTCGGCTCGGCTCGCAGGTGTGGTGGATTGAGGGGGACTTAGGGGTGCTTGAGATGGTGAAGCGGGGATTGGGGTGGGCCTCGGTGCCTGAGTTTTTGCTGCGCGATGCCCTGGCGCGCGGCGAGGTGGTGCGCCTGAGCGCTGATTTCATGGCGGATCCCACGCTCGGGCTTGAACTGTTGTGGCACCGCGCCCGCCCGCTTGGGCAGGCGGGACGCTGGCTGAAACAGGCCCTCCTGGCGCGCCAGGAGGGGCCACATCAGTCGATCAACGGGTAGGGGAGGGGGCGCAGGCACAGGGCTGAGGCTTCGTCATCCTTGAGACGAAAGGCGGCGTCGGCCTCGGTATCCTTGGGCAGTACGGCGCTCACCAGCAGCGACTCGCCCTGCTGCCAGACGTTCAGCACTACGCCGCTGCGGCGCCAGTTCTCGCCAAGTTGGATCTCTAAGGGGGCGCCGGCCTCGACCGCGCCGCTCGCCGTGCCCTCGAGCAGGAACAGGGCGCGGTTGTTGGCGCCGCGGTACTTGGCGCGCGCCACCGTCTCCTGACCCATGTAGCAGCCTTTGCTGAAGCTGATACCGCCAAGGGCTTGCAGGTTGACCATCTGGGGAATGTACTCCCCCTGATGCGCCGCCTCGATGTGGGGCAGGCCGGCGAGGATCTCAAAGCCAAGCCAGTCGGTCTCGCCCCCCTCGGGCAGGGTCATCGCCGGCAGGGCATCGCTGGCCAGCAGCCAGCGGTCGGCCTCGAGACGTACCGCCATACCGCCGGGGATGAGACCGGTGTCGGCCAGACCAAACTGCCCGGCCACCCACCCGTCACTGCCCGCCCCGGCCAGCCCACACAGGGTATGGGGGGCCTCGGTGAGCTCCACCTTGGAGAAGACGGCGAATTTCTTCAGCTCCGGCAGCTGGCGCGCCAGCGCCGAGCGGCGCAGCAGCAGCAGCAGGCTCTCTTCCAGTACCAGCAGGCGAAAATCGCTCCACAGCTTGCCCTTAGGATCGCAGTGGCCGCCGAGGGTCTGGCTGCCGGCGTTCAGCGTCGCCACGTTACAGGTGACCTGGCCTTGCAGGAACTTGACCCGCTCTGCCCCGGCAAGTTGGATAGCGGCGAAGCCGGGCAGGGGATAGAGGGTGGGTTGTGCTGGAAAAACAGGCAGTTGGCGACTCATGATGCAGTGTCCGACAGGCATGAAGATGTGACCGCCATGGTAAAGATGGAAGGAAAATTTGTCAGCCGGAAAATCCGGCTGGTACCATCCCCAGGTATTTACTTGGAGTAATGTCGATGTTGACCCCTGCCGAGAAATCCCGTCTCAAGTGGGCCTGCCGTCGCGGCATGCTGGAGCTGGACGTGATCGTGATGCCGTTTTTCGAACACGAATTTGACTCCCTCACCCCCGAGCAGCAGCAGACCTTTGTGCGCCTGCTCGAGAGCGACGACCCGGATCTGTTTAAATGGTTCATGGGCCACGGTGTGCCCTCTGATCCTGACTTTGCCACCCTGGTGCCCTTCATCTTGCAGCGCAACCAGGCCCGCCACGACGCCAAGCTGTGACCGCCACCACCCTGCTCCCGCGCCCTTCGCGCCGGGCGCAGGGGGTGTTGCTGCTGCTCTACCTGCTGCTGCTCGCGCCAGCCCCCCTGTTGCTGCAAGGCTGGCAGTGGCCCATCCTGCTTTCCCTCTGGCTGTTCGCCCTGTGGCGCTCTTGGTTGTCTCTGCGGTTGCCTGCGCCCGCGCTGGCGTGGGACGGGGGGCAACTGCTACGTGAAGGAGTGGCGCTCGATGCATCCCGCAGCCGGGTGCTGCCCGGTTGTCTCTGGCTGGTGTTTGCCGGCGAGGGGACGCTGCTGTTTGCCGACCAGCTGGATGATGAGGCCTATCGCGCCTTGGCGCGCGCCATTCACCTTGGTAAAGCCCCATGAGATCGCCGCCACTGCACGCCTTCATCGAGCAGGTGCTCGCCACCGCCCAGGCGGGGCTCACCTACTCGCGCGATCCGTTCGACATCCAGCGTTTCGAGGCACTGCGCGCCGCCTGTGTGGCGCTGCTGGCCGAGCCCAACGGGCTAGATCCAGCGGCACTGGCCGGCTGGATCCGGCTCGATGCCGGCTACCCCACCCCCAAGCTCGACGTGCGCGCCATGATGCGCGACGAGCACGATCGCCTGTTGCTGGTGCGTGAAAAGAGCGATGGCCTCTGGACCCTGCCCGGCGGCTGGTGCGATATCGGTGACTCACCGGCGGACGCCGTGGTGCGCGAGGTGCGTGAAGAGACGGGGCTGGAGTGTGAGGCGGTGCAACTGCTGGCGCTGTTTGACAAGCTCAAGCACCCCCATCCGCCCCAACTGCCCCATGCCCACAAGGCGTTTTTTCACTGCCGTATCATCGCAGGGGCGCTGCAAGAGGAGACCGATGAAACCAGTGCGGCCGGCTGGTTTGCCATCGACGCCCTGCCGCCGCTTTCGCGCCACCGGGTGGTGGCTGAGCAGCTCGTCCGCTTGCACGCCCACCTGCTGGCAGGGCGCCCCGAGACCCTGTTTGACTGAGCCGGGCGGGTCGATGCATCGAGCAAGAGGTTAAGGTCTCAGCAGACTCCCTGAGGGCGGTCAAGGTCACACTAACATGCCCCGTACACCTGCATGGATTTTCCAAGGTGCCCGCAAACGGGTAAGATTCCCTCCAACTGTCTTTTGCTAAGACCCGAGAATCCATGTCCCAATACAATGCCGATGCCATTGAGGTTCTCAATGGCCTGGAGCCGGTGCGACGTCGCCCCGGCATGTACACCGACACCACCCGCCCCAACCACATGGGTCAGGAGGTCATCGATAACAGCGTCGACGAGGCGCTGGCGGGCCATGCGCGCAGTGTCGAGGTCATCCTGCACGAGGATCAATCCCTCGAGGTGATCGATGACGGGCGCGGCATGCCGGTGGACATTCACCCGGAGGAGGGGGTATCGGGGGTCGAGCTTATTCTCTGTAAACTGCACGCGGGCGGCAAGTTCTCCAATCAGAACTACCAGTTCTCCGGCGGCCTGCACGGGGTAGGGATCTCGGTGGTGAACGCCCTCTCGACCCGGGTTGAAGTCACAGTACGTCGCGACGGGCAGGTCTACGAGATCGCCTTTGCAAAGGGCGAGAAGGTGTCGGATCTGACCGTCACCGGCACCTGCGGGCGCCGCAACACCGGCACCCGGGTCCGTTTCTGGCCCGAGGCTCACTACTTCGATTCGCCCAGGTTTTCGGTCTCCAAGCTTGAGCACCTGCTCAAAGCGAAGGCCGTGCTCTGCCCTGGGCTGTCGATCACCTTCCTCGACAAGAACACCGGCATCAAGCTCGCCTGGTGCTACGAAGATGGGTTGAAAGATTATCTGGTCGATGCGGTCAAGAACGTTCCCTGTCTGCCGGAGCAGCCGTTTGTCGGCACCTTTACCACCGAGCAGTCGGCGGTCGACTGGGCTCTGTGCTGGCTGCCCGAAGGGGGCGAGAGCCTCGCCGAGTCTTACGTCAACCTCATCCCCACTGCCCTTGGCGGTACCCATGTCAACGGCCTGCGTCAGGGACTGCTCGACGCCATGCGCGAGTTCTGCGAGTTTCGCAATCTGCTGCCGCGTGGGGTCAAGCTCACTCCGGAAGATATCTGGGATCGCTGCGCCTACATCCTCTCGGTCAAAATTCAGGACCCGCAGTTTGCCGGTCAGACCAAGGAGCGCCTCTCCTCGCGTCAGTGCGCGGCCTTTGTCTCGGGCGTGGTGAAAGACGCCTTCAGCCTGTTTTTGAACAGCAACACCGAGCTGGCCGAGCAAATCGCCGAGCTGTGCATCTCCAGTGCCCAGCGCCGGATGCGCGCCGCCAAGACGGTGGTGCGCAAGAAGGTGACCCAGGGGCCGGCCCTGCCGGGCAAGCTCACCGACTGCGGCTGCGCCGACCCCATGCAGGGCGAGCTGTTCCTGGTGGAGGGGGATTCGGCGGGCGGCAGTGCCAAGCAGGCGCGCGATCGCGAATTCCAGGCCATCATGCCGCTGCGCGGCAAGATCCTGAACACCTGGGAGGTGGAAGCCGGTCAGGTGCTCGCCTCGCAAGAGGTGCACGACATCTCGGTCGCCATTGGCCTCGATCCGGATTCGGACGACCTCTCGGGCCTGCGCTACGGCAAGGTGTGCATCCTCGCCGATGCGGACTCCGACGGCCTGCACATCGCCACCCTCTTGTGCGCCCTGTTCGTCAAACACTTCCGCGCCCTGGTGGAGAAGGGCCACGTTTACGTGGCCATGCCACCCCTGTTTCGCATCGACATCGGCAAGGAGGTGCACTACGCCCTCGACGAGGATGAGAAGAACGGCATTCTCGAGCGGATGGAGGCCGAGAAGCGGCGCGGCAAGGTGATGGTGACCCGATTCAAGGGGCTGGGTGAGATGAACCCCAAGCAGCTGCGTGAGACCACCATGGACCCCAATACCCGTCGTCTGGTGCAGCTCACCATGGAGGACGCCGAGGCGACCATGCGGCTGATGGACATGCTGCTGGCCAAGAAGCGCGCCGGTGATCGCCGCGAGTGGCTGGAAGAGAAGGGCAACCTCGCCGAGGTGTGACCGCAAGGAGCGACCATGATTGCCAATACCCCGGCTCCCCCCTACTACGCGGTGATCTTCACCTCCGAGCGTACCGAAGGGGATGAGGGCTACGCCGCCATGGCCGAGCGCATGCTCGAGCTGGCTCGCCAGCAGGAGGGCTTTCTCGGGGTCGAGTCGGCCCGCGAAGGGGTCGGCATCACGGTCTCTTACTGGCGCGATCTCGACGCCATCGCCCGCTGGAAGGGGGATGTCGAGCACCAGGAGGCCCAGCGCCTCGGTCGCAAGCAGTGGTATCGCACCTTCAAGACACGCATTGCACGGGTGGAGCGCGATTACGGCCTGTAAGGCGCCCCGCCCCACGATTCTGGCGGCCCAGCGCCGCCACCCAATGACAAAGAGAAGCATCACATGAGTGACCTAGAGCAGAGCCTCGACGGCGTGGAGCGCCAGCCGCTGCACGCCTTCACCGAGAAGGCTTACCTCGACTACTCCATGTACGTCATCATGGATCGCGCCCTGCCGCACATCGGCGACGGCCTGAAACCGGTGCAGCGCCGCATCATCTACGCCATGAGCGAGCTGGGGCTGTCGGCCCTCTCCAAGCACAAGAAGTCGGCCCGTACCGTGGGCGACGTGCTGGGTAAGTACCATCCCCACGGCGACAGCGCCTGCTATGAAGCCATGGTGCTGATGGCCCAGCCTTTCTCCTACCGCTACCCGCTGGTGGACGGTCAGGGCAACTGGGGGGCGCCGGACGATCCTAAATCCTTCGCCGCCATGCGTTACACCGAGGCGCGCCTGTCGCGCTTCTCCGAGATTTTGCTCTCCGAGCTGGGGCAGGGCACTGCCGACTGGATCCCCAACTTCGACGGCACCATGAAGGAGCCCAAGGTGCTCCCCTCGCGCCTGCCGCACATCCTGCTCAACGGGGTGACCGGCATTGCGGTGGGGATGGCGACCGACATTCCGCCCCACAATGCCCGCGAAGTGGCCTATGCCTGCGCCGAGCTGCTCGACAACCCGGACGCCGGGCTGGATGTGTTGATGCAACACATCCAAGGGCCGGACTACCCGACCAACGCCGAGATCATCACGCCGCGCGATGAAATTCGCAAAATCTACGAGACCGGCAAGGGCTCCATCAAGCAGCGCGCCGTGTGGACGCTGGAAGAGGGCGAGATCGTCATCACCGCCCTGCCGCACCAGGCCTCGGGCGCCAAGATCCTCGAGCAGATCGCCGGGCAAATGACCGCCAAGAAGCTGCCCATGGTCACCGATCTGCGTGACGAGTCGGATCACGAGAACCCGACCCGTCTGGTGATCGTGCCGCGCTCCAACCGCATCGATATCGACGCCCTGATGGCGCATCTGTTTGCCAGCACCGATCTCGAGAAGAACTACCGGGTCAACCTCAACATACTGGGGTTGGATAACCGCCCCCAGGTCAAAGACCTCAGGACCATCCTCACCGAGTGGCTCACGTTCCGCCGCGAAACCGTGCGCCGCCGCCTGCAATACCGCCTCGACAAGGTGCTGGCCCGCCTGCACATCCTCGAAGGCCTGCTGGTGGCCTACCTCAACATCGACGAGGTGATCCACATCATCCGTACCGAGGATGAGCCGGGCGCCGTCATGATCGCGCGCTTTGGCATCACCGAGACCCAGGCCGAGGCGATCCTCGAGCTGAAACTGCGTCACCTCGCCAAGCTCGAAGAGTTTAAGATCCGCGCCGAGCAGAAGGAGCTGGAAGAGGAGCGGGGTAAGCTGGAGCTGATCTTAGGCTCCGAGCGCCGCCTCTCGACCCTCATCAAGAAAGAGCTGCTGGCCGATGCCGAGAAGTACGGCGACGAGCGCCGCACCCCGCTGGTGGAGCGTTCTGCCGCCGTGGCGCTGACCGAAAAGGAGCTGACCCCGAGCGAGCCGGTCACCGTGATCCTCTCGGCCGCAGGCTGGATCCGCGCCGCCAAGGGCCACGAAGTGGACAGCGCGGGCCTGAGCTACAAGGCTGGCGACCAGTTCCTCGGCGACGCCCAGGGGCGCAGCAACCAGCAGGCGGTGTTCCTCTCCACGCTGGGCCGCACCTATTCGCTAGAGGCCCACTCCCTGCCCTCGGCCCGTAGCCAAGGCGAGCCGCTGACCGGCCGCTTTGCGTTAAGCCCCGGCGAGGAGGTACGCCACGTGGTGATGGGCAGCGACAAGGAGCCGTTCCTCATCTCGAGCGACGCGGGCTACGGTTTTGTCTGCACCTATGACGATCTCATCGCCAAGAACAAGAATGGCAAGGCGCTATTGTCGGTGCCGGAGGGGGGAGTGGTGCTGGCGCCGCAGCCCATCAAGAGCCCACAGAGCGATCTGTGCATGGCCATCTCCAACGAGGGGCGCATGCTGCTGTTCCCGCTCTCGACCCTGCCGGTGCTCGGCAAGGGTAAGGGCAACAAGATCATCAGCATCCCGTCGGCCCGGGTGAAGGCGCGCGAGGAGTTTGTCACCCAGCTCGCCGTGGTGCCCGCCGGCGTGTCGGTGACCCTGTTTGCCGGCAAGCGCAAGCTGACCCTCAAACCCTCGGATCTCGAGCACTACCGTGGCGAGCGCGGTCGCCGCGGCGCCAAGCTGCCGCGCGGCTTGCAGCGGGTGGACCGCATCGAGATCGAACCTGTCGCCAGCACCGAGCCGGCAGCCGGGGAGAATCAGGAAGGGTAATAAATAGAAAGGGCGCGAAAGCGCCCTTTTTTATTGTTTTCTTAATTATTGTTTTCTTAATTATTGTTTGATGATACCTAGTGTCGGGTAATAACGATATAGGTACACACTCTCTGTAACACATTAAGTATCGGTACTGATGTCATCCCACTCTTGCCCCATGTATCCGATCAACCAGTTAAGGGCATAATGGCGCTCCATCGTTACACCAGGTTCAAGCGAGGCCGGGATATCATTTCCGTGGAGATTGGCATCTACAACGGCCCAATGATATCGATAGATTCGGTCTGCTTGATCCAATATTTCGTGCGTGGAGCGAAGTTTTGCATCGGCAAGAAATTGCTCTACAGGTCGATCCATCATAAATCTGATTGCGCGTGGTACATCGCATATTTCGGTTGGCTTATCGAGTTTTTCTACATACCCAAGAGCCCACAGTAATGTCCATGCGGCTTCATAGCGCCATGTAAATTGAACCCTATCATGTTGTGATGGGGATGGATTGTAGATGAAGGCCATCTCCTTTCGCGTAAAATGTTTATCGAGACCGTAGTTCTCAACTACGTTATCGATAACGGTTTGTTCCAATCCCTCTCCTTTGGCCGCAATAACCAATAGTGACAAGGCTCTATATGCAACTTGCTCTTTTGACCTGAGCGTTATTTCTTGCTCTGTGGCGATGACAGGAAGCGCTTGGTTTACCGGCACGCCTTCATCTCTTAGAATAAGTTGTGATGTTATTTTTCGTTGCAATGCTTCTGGCGCTAAAACCATATTCATTTCATTTATTTTTTTCTTTCTATCATCCACGGATGGTGAACTGATAGAAATTAGTATTGCTATAGAAAATGCTATTGTTCCAATAATGATGTGTATACGCCGCATTGAGATATTTGACCGTAATTATGTATAAGTTTTCATACAATACTATATAAATAGTATTTATTTGTGTCTGTTTTATCTTGTTTTTCATTAGGATGAGTCAGCATGTTGTTTCAAAAATAAAATAGGGTGAGTAAACAAAGTAAATTGCAGCATTATTCGTTCCCTTTGATAACAGCGAAAATTCTGGGGTTCTCGCCGTTGTGAGCATTGTCTAAGTGAACAGGGAGCACCTTAAGCTAAGGAAGCTAAGGCTGGCACGGTATTGAGTCTCCCCTCTGAACCGAGGGAAACCGCATAGTGGTCGGATTGGCGGGAGTGGCAAACGCTATCCGAAGGTCATGGATTTTCGTGATACCGGTATGGAGAGCGCCATGTTGAGCATTGTGCCCTGATCTTGCCGCCTTGCCGTCGGCCAATGGCTGGCCCCGGGCCTAAACTGGGAGAGAACAACCGAGTGCCAGGAGGCCAATCATGGAAATCGATAAAGCCATCGGACTGATCGAGGCCCACGGGGTCTTTCACGGGGATCACTACAGCTTCAACAGCGACGAGTTCGTGCAGTGGTGCGAGCAGGATGCCCACCAGACCCTCAGCCTGGAGCAGGCCAACCACGAGCTGGCGCCCTTCTGCATCCGGGTCGGCTATGCCGAGCCGGTGCGGACGTGGCGTTACTATCTCACCTGAGATGTGACGCAGAGGGCAGGACGATCCGAGCGATGCGGTGAGTCAGTGAACAAGGAGCCGGCAAGGCTCCTTTCTTGTGATGGGCAGGACGCTGAGCGAAGGCGTAGCCCTAGTTGTCGAAGTTCCACACAATGGGTAGCTCAAGATCGAATATCAGCTGATCCCCGTCGAGGGTAAAAGCCACGCAGGTCTGGTGCTGGTCGTACTCGTCGATCAGCCGGCAGCTCTCGGCGAAGTTGGACTCGTAGTTGAGGCGGGCGCTGCCCGTGCGGCCCTGCGGGTCGAGGGTCACGGCAAGCACCCGCAGCGGGTGGCGCTGGCTCAAGGTCACCCGGCTGTCTCCCACCTCCACCAACCGTTCCAGCAGGGGGAAGAAGTCCTGCTGGTGGGCCTCAATTGCCTGGGCGATGGCCTGCTCTTGTTCGGCGCGCTGGGTCAGGGGGCCGGTAAGGAGATAGCGGGTCTGGATGCGTTCTTGGGTCATACTCTGCGCCTTGTCGGGTGGGGATGGCCGTCAGGCCGGAATGCGGCCATTGCGCACCAGCGCCCGGCGGATGTTCTGGCACATTTTGCCAAAGCGGCGCAGCTCGTCAAAGGTGGGGGGGATGCCACGGCGGATCTGGCTTTGCCAGTAGCCAAGCTCCATGTCCACCAGCTCCATCAGCTTCTTGGGGCAGCCGATGCAGCCGTTGTCCGGCCCACAGCGGAAGGTGTCCGGCTGATAGAGCGGAAACTGCGCCTTCACGGCGTCGATGATCTGCTGCATCGCGGTGATCCGGTCTGGCTTGCTGCTCATTAGGCGCTCTCCTATGGTGGCAATGGGAGCCATTATACTCCCCATGTCGTGCCGACCAATGACGCGAAAGTGGTAGATCCTGCTGACAGAAATAGAAAAAGGAGCCGTTAAGGCTCCTGTTTGGTGCGAGGGGCGCTCAGGGCTCCTGGCGGGTGGCGGCCAGCACGATCTCGCGGATGCACAGGTGCTGGGGCTGCTCGTAGGCAAAGCGCACCGCCTCGGCGATATCCTGGGCCGAGATGACCCCGCCCATGTGGGCCTTCCACTGGTCATAGCCGGCCTTGATCTCATCGCTGCTGGTGTGGCTCAGCAGCTCGGTTTCGGCGGCGCCGGGGGCGATGGTGATGATGCGCACGTCCTGCATCGCCACCTCTTCGCGCAGGTTCTCCGAGATGGCGTGCACCGCGAACTTGGTGCCGCAGTAGGCGGCGTGGTTCGGGAAGGTCTTGCGCCCGGCGATGGAGCTGATGTTGATGATGGTGCCGTGGCGGCGCGCCAACATGCCCGGCAGCACGGCGTGGATACCGTTGAGCACCCCCTTCACGTTCACATCCAGCATGCGATCCCACTCGCCCGGATCTTGCTCGGCGAGCTTGCCAAGCAGCATCTGGCCGGCGTTGTTGACGATGAGATCGGCCGGGCCGAAGCGGGCCTCGGCCTCGGCCACGGCGGCGCTCATGGCGCTGCGATCGGTCACGTCCACCTGGCGGCACAGGGTATTGGGGAGCCCCAGCGCCTCGAGGCGCTCGATGCGGCGTGCCAGCAGCAGCAGGGGATAGCCCCGCTCGGCAAACAGTTGGGCGCAGGCGGCGCCAAAGCCCGAGCTGGCGCCGGTGATCACGATAAGGGGCTTGGTCATCTGGATTCTCCCATAGAAATGCTTGATGTCTTTTACGTTGCTGGCCACTATAGGGCGGCAAAATCCCGGTGAAAAATGGCTTTTTTCACTCTCTGGTATAGGTCTTTTCTATGGATATCCGCCCCCTGCGCGCCTTCGTCGCGGTGTTTGAAGAGCGCAACATCACCGCCGCTGCGGCGCGCCTGTTCATCACCCAGCCCACCCTGTCGGCCACCCTGAAGGGGCTCGAAGCGGAGCTCGGTACGGCCCTGTTTGCCCGGCAGGCGCGCGGGGTGGCGGCCACCGAGGCGGCGCGCCGCCTCTACCCCAGGGCCAAGCGGCTGATCGGCGATGCCGAGGCGCTGGTGCGCTCGTTTCACGGCGCCGAGCCGCACCTGGCGCTGACGGTCGGCATCGAGGACGATCTGGGGCCGGCGCTGGTGGCGCAACTGTGCCGCCAGCTGACCGCCATCGAGGGGCTGCGCTTTACCTTTGCGCCTGGGTGTTGCGGCGATCTGCGGCTGGGCTGCGAGTCGCTGCGCTGCGAGGACGAGCTGTTTTTACCCCTGCTGGAGGACCCCTTCCTGCTGGCCCTGCCGCCCGACCACCCTCTGGAAGGGCAACCGTCGATCGCGCTGGAGCAGCTGGCCGGCGAGTCCTGGGTCATGTGTCCGGCCCACGATGCCCAGCAGCGGCTGCTGGCCCTGCTCGGCAATCAGGCACCGGTCTGGCCGCAGCATGCCGGCTCGTTGGCGCTGGCCGCGCGCATGGTGGCCGCCGGCGCCGGGATCGCCTGGCTGCCCGACTCCCTGATCGCGCCTGAATGCGGCAAGGTGCCGCTCGCTGCGCCGCCGCTCATCCGCCGCCTAGGGCTGTGCTATGCCGCCGATGCCCTGCGCCTGCCGGCCGTGGCCGCCCTGATGGGGCGCCTCGATGCCCCCGCCTGAGGCGCAAGCCACTGACAAAAAGGGCCATCCCGTGGGATGGCCCTTTGCATAGGACGGCGCTACCCCAGCCAGCCGAGCACTCGCCACCAGAGGTAGTCGAGGGGCAGCAGGGCGATAAAGGTGAGCAGCGCCAGCGGCAGGGTAATTTTCAGCACTTCGCCAAGGCGTTCGCCGGAGAGCTGCATGGCCACGATGAGTGGCCCCACCTGATAGGGGAAGATGACGGTGGAAAAGCCGATCACCTGGATCATCAACACGGCGGGCAGCGACAAACCGGAGGCGGCGGCCAAGTCCGGCGCCATGGGGGTGAGCACGGTCGGCACCCCAGGAATGGTGGCGACCAGCCCGGTCAGGGCGGCCATGGCCGAGAGCGAGAAGAAGTTGCCGGCGTCGTGGCCGGGGGCGAGCGGCAGCCAGCGCTGCAAGGCGCCGCCCACCTCGGCGCCGAGGCCGGAGGCGTTGACTAAGGCGCCAAGGCCGAGCGCCCCGGCCACAAACAGCACGATGCCAAAGTCGATGGCGCCATTGAACGCCTTGGGTTGCACCACCCCGATACCGGGCAGCAGCAGCAAGATGGCGCTGATCAGCCCGACCCAGGCCGGGTTGATGCCGTGCAGGCTGTCGGTCATCCACATGGCCAGGGTCAACAGCAGCAGGATGGCGACCTTGCGCTGGGCGCCGGGGGCGCCGACCTGTGCCCCTTCGGCGGCGGCGCCGTTGTCTTCATGCTGGTCGATGCGGGCGGGGAAGATGACCAGCACCAATGCCACGATGAGGGCGCTCTTGAGCAGGCCGAGGATGGGGAAGTGCAGCAGTAGGTAGTCGGTGTAGCTGAAGTGGATGCCGTGCAGGGTCTCGCTCGCCCCGGAGAGGATCATGTTGGGGATGTTGGCGGGCAGGATGGCGAAGCTCGGCATGTTGCAGGTGAGCGCCAGGGTGACGGCGATGCCGAGGCGCCCCGGGGTGCCACGGGCAAAGCCGACTCGCTCGGCCAGTGCCATGCCGATGGGCACCAGCACCACGGCCCGGCCGACCGAGGAGGGCATCACGAAGCCGAGCAGCATGGCCAACATGGCCAGACCGCCGATGAGGCGCGGGTAGCTCAGTGCCAGGTGGGGGGCGAGCAGGCCGGCCATGCGCTGACCGAGCCCCGAGTCGGTGATGGCCGCCCCGATGACAAACCCCGAGATGATGAGCCAGACCGCGGTGGAGCCAAAGCCGGCGAAGATGAGGCCGGGCTCGGCCAGTCCCAGGATGATCACCAGGGCGAAGAAGAGCAGGCTGGTGAGGAAGGGGGGCAGGGCCGCGGTGCTCCACAGCACCAGCGTCAGCAGCACCACGGCGCCGGAGCGCCACAAGGTGGCATCGCCGAGCGGAAACAGGGCCAGCCAGAGCGCGGTGATGAGGGCGCCGGCGACCAGCCACTGCTTGATGGACAGGTTCTTAACCATGATGGTTCTCCCAAAGAAGTCAGGGGCAGCATAGCGCAGGGGGGCTTGTCGCGTTAGACTCGTCTCATGCCAAACCATATCGCTAATGCGACAACTCAACCCCCTTCCCACGTGGCGTTCGTGCTTGACCCCGAGCGCCCGGTGCTCAGCCACGGACGTCATTTTGAGGCGGAGGCCAGCATCGAGCCCCACCATCATCCGAGGGGGCAGTTGCTGTGGGCCGCGCAGGGGGTATTGCGGGTGACGACCGAAACCTCGGTCTGGATCGTGCCATCGAGCCACGCCGTCTGGATCCCGGGTGGGGTGGTGCACCACGTCGTCACCGAGACGGCGGCATATACCCGCAACCTCTACATTGACCCGGCCTACCCGGTGCGCCCCGAGGCGCGCGGCACCATGGTGCGGCTCACCCCCCTGATGCGCGAGGTGATCCTGCGCCTGACCCAGGAAGAGAGTCCGGACGATGCTTTGCTGCGCAAGCACTTAGGGCTGGTGGCCATCGGCGAGATTGGCCGCCTCATGGCCGCTCCGCTCGATCTGCCGGCCGGACGGGATGCACGGCTGCGCCGGCTTATCGGCCATCTGGTGAGCCAGCCTGCCGAGCGGCGTTCGCTGGCCGAGCTGGCCGAGCTGTATGGCGCCAGCCTGCGCACCATGGAGCGGCTGTTTCGCGCCGAGACCGGCATGACCTTTCGCCAGTGGCGCAGCCGGCTGCGGCTGCTTGGCGCCATCGAGCTGCTCGGCCAGGGGCAAAGCAGCACCACGATCGCCCATTCACTGGGTTACGCGACGGCCAGCGCCTTTGTGGCGGCCTTTCGTGAGCAATACGGGGTGCCGCCCCAGACCTTCCTCAAACGCGAGCTGGGCTGACGCAAGGGTCTCGCGGGGATGCACTCGGGTGGGCGTGGGGCGTAGTTAACATGCAGCTGGCGCTTGGCGAGGGGCAAGGTGCCGCCTCGGCCCATTTTGGCGAACGCTTGTTAGCCAAAATGGAGGCCAGTATACTGCGGCCAGTCAAACTTTGAGGTGTTCGATGCTTAAACTTGCCCGTGTGCTGCTGCTTGGTCTGCTGCTTATCTTCTGGTTTATCTTCGGCCTGCTGCTTTGCCTGTTCCGGCCGCGTCATCCCAACAACGTCTTTGTGTTTGCCCGCATGTATCATGCCGTTTGCCCCCTGATCGGCCTCAAGGTCAAGGTGACCTTCCCCGAGGGGATCGACCAGGCGGGGCCCGCCGTCTATGTGTGCAACCATCAGAGCAACTTCGATATCTTTACCGTCACCGGGGCCGTGCTGCCCGGCGTGGTGGCCGTGGGCAAGAAGAGTCTGGCCTGGATCCCCTTTTTTGGTCTGCTGTTCTGGCTGTCGGGCAACGTGCTGATCGACCGCTCCAACCGCAGCCGTGCCATCGGCACCATAGGTCAGGTGGTGGATCGCATCAAGCGCCGTGGCACCTCGATTTGGATGTTCCCCGAGGGGACCCGCTCCCAGGGGCGCGGCCTGTTGCCGTTCAAGGCGGGCGCCTTCCACACGGCGGTGCAGGCCGAGGTGCCCGTGGTGCCCATCATCTGCTCGAGCTATTTCGGCCAGGTCGATCTCAACCGCTGGGACAACGGTGAGGTGCTCATCGAGATGTTGCCGCCCCTGTGCACCAAGGAGCACGGCGCGGCCGGGATCCGCGAGCTCTCCGAGCGCTGCCGCGAGCAGATGGAGCGCAAGCTGGTCGAACTCGATGCCAGGGCGCGCCGCCCGGTTTGAGCCACGAACGTGCAGAAAAGGGAGCCTGGGCTCCCTTTTTTATTTGGTAAAAATGACCATGCCATCTGGTGATATTCACCACTTCGTGGGCCTTGTTGTCTTTTGTTCATCATTAACGTATTGAAAATACTGTATTTAAACTCGTTGGCACACTCCTTGTAGTAACGATAGTGAATTTGATCCCTACGCATAGGAGAGAGCCATGAGCCTGTTTCGCCGACTGACCGACGTGGTCAATGCCAACCTGCATGCCCTGCTCGATAAGAGCGAGGAGCCCGAGAAACTGCTGCGCCTGATGATCGAGGAGATGGAAGAGGTGCAGGTGGAGATGCGCAGTCAGGCCGCCCGCCTCATCGCCGAAGAGAAGCAGCTTGAGCGCCAGCAAAGTGCGCTGGAGCGTCAGGTGGCCGAGTGGGGAGCCAAGGCTGAGCTGGCGCTGACCAAGGGGCGCGAGGATCTGGCCCGGGCGGCGCTGGCGGAGAAACTGGCCGAGCAGGAGCGGCTCAAGGCGCTGGCAGATGAACGGGTTCGCCTGGGGGAGATGCAGGCGCAGCTGCGCAGCGACAGCGAGCGGCTTACCGCCAAGCTCGCCGAAGCGCGCGAGAAGCAGAACGTGCTCACCCTGCGCGAGCAGACCGCCCACAGCCGGTTGCGGGCCCGCGCCCAGCTCGATTCACGCCGTATGCATGAGCTGCTGTCCCGTTTCGACGGTTTTCAGGGGCGGGTTGAACAGCTGGAGGCCCAACTCGAGGCGAGCAGCTGGGAGCAAAATCCTTCGCTGGCAGCCCAGTTCCGCGAGCTGGAGCTTTCCGATGAGATTGAGCGTGAGCTGGCTCGTCTCAAGGGGCAGCGGGAGCCTGCCCGCCCATGATGCGCTGGCCGCGTGACCGGGGCCACGCCAAACTGGCCGGCGTGTGCGCCGGGGTGGCGCGGGGGCTTGGCATCTCCCGGGTGGCGGTCAGGTTGGTGGCCCTGTTTGCCTTGATCCTGATGCCGCCGCTGGCGCTGGCCCTCTATCTGGCCGGTATCTTGCTGATGACGCCGCGCGCCGAGGTGCGCCGCTGGCTGGATTGAAGGGGGAGCCCCTCGGGAGTCGACGATGATGGAGTTTCTGCTGTTGCTGGTGGTGCTGGTGGTGATGGGCATTGCCGGGTTTACGCTGCTGGCCATGCTGCTGGTGATCGGACTGTTTGTGCTGTTTGGCCTGCTCAGCGGCATGCTGGCGCTGATCGTCAAGCTGGCGCCCTGGATTTTGCTGGTGGTGCTGCTCTGCTGGTGGCTGGGGCGGCGCAGGCAGCGCCGAATGCATCACTACTGAGATAAAAAAAGGGCGCCTGGGGCGCCCTTCTCAATGGTGCGGAGCGGTTAGTCGGCCTTCTTGGCCGGGCTCATCAGCCCTTCGTTGATCTCGACCAGATCCTGCTCTTCCAGCACGCCGGCGGCCTGCTTGAGCTGAAGAATACTCAGGATGTAGTTGTAGCGAGCCTGGGAGAGATTCTGCTTGGCCTGGTAGAGCTTACGGGTGGAGTCGAGCACGTCGACGATGGTACGGGTGCCCACCTCGTAGCCAGCCTCGGTCGCCTTGAGCGAGCTTTCGGCGGAGACCACGTACTGGGTGTAGGCGCGCACCGAGCCGATGTTGGCGTTGACGTTGTTGTAGTTGGAGCGCACCGAGCTTTGTACCGAGCGGTAGCTTTGCTCGAGCTGCTCGCTGGCCGCCACGTAGCTGTGCTGGGCCTGCTTGACCTGGGAGCTGGTGGCGCCACCGCTGTAGAGCGGCAGGGAGAGCGTCAGGCCGATGTTGCCCTGATTGCCGATGGTGTCGGGGTTCTCATCGAGCTTGTAGTCGGTGCGGGTGCGGCCCACGCCGGCGCCGAGATCCAGGGTCGGCTCGTGGCCGGTCTTGGCCAAGTCGATCTGCTCCTTGGCGATATCCTTGCCGATACGGGCACTGTGCAGGGAGAGGTTCTTATCCAGTGCGGTGCCGAGCCACTGATCCGAATCCAGCGCACTCTTGGTCGGGCTGAAGCGCTCGGTATTGAGCACGTCGAGCTGACGGTAGTCGACGCCGGTCAGTTCACGCAGCGCCTCATAGCTGTTGGCCAGGGTGTTCTCGGCGGCGATCTCATCGGCCAGTGCCTGGTCGCGCTCGGCTTGGGCTTCGTTCACGTCGGTGATGGCGGTCAGCCCCACCTCGAAACGCTGCTGGGTTTGCTCGAGCTGGCGCTCGACCGCCTTCTTGTTGGCGCGCACATATTCCAGGGTGTCTTGCGCCTTGAGCACGTCGAAATAGGCCTGGGAGGTGCGCAGCATCAGGTTCTGCTGCTCGAGGTTGTAGGCCACGTCGGTCTGGGTGGCGCTCTTCTCGGTCAGGCTCAGGTTGACCCAGTTACTGCGGCGGTAGATCGATTGATCCAGCCCCAGCTGGCCACCCAACTGGTTGTTGGTGCTCAGATCGTGGCTGGTCTTGGTGTAGGTGGCGTTGCCGGTCAGCTTGATCTGGGGCAACAGGGCCGCGCGGCTTTCATTGATCTTCTCGAAGGCGGCATCGCGCTTGGCCTTGGACTCCAGTAACTGGGGGTCCTTGAGCTGGGCCTGATGATAGATGTCGAGCAGGTTTTCGGCCTGGGCCATCGAGCTGACCCCCAGCATGACGAGCACAGACAGGAGAGTACGTTTCATAGATTCCATAACCTTATTGATAAATCCAACGCGGCTGCCGGACAGAATTAAAGGGGGAAACAAGGGCCCCCTCGTCGCCTGATATGAGCGTGATAAGACACTACTATAAGCAAAAAAGGGTTTGTTTCACTCATTTAAACCGTTAACGAAGCGCAAAAACAGGCTTACCCCCACGCTGCGACGGATTTACAAACTGTCATTTAGCCCTTGGCCCTTCAACTGCTAAAATCCGCACTCTGCTGTGCGGCGAAGCGTCAGAATGAACGTTCATTCACTGGCGATTCTAGGTGCAATCTTTCTCAAGTCAAGTGCCAGGAGGCGGGCATGACAGGCGAAATCCCCGAGGTGACATTCGATGTGAAGGATGTCGAGGTACTGGAAAAACGGGTGGGCTACGACGGTTTTTTCAAGGTTAACAGCTATCGTCTGCGCCACCGTTTGTTCGCCGGCGGCTGGTGCGAGCCCATCGTGCGTGAGCTGTTCGAGCGCGGCCATGCGGTGGCCTTGCTGGCCTACGACCCGCGCCGGGATCAGGTGGTGATGATCGAGCAGTTTCGCATCGGGGCGCTGGAGACCGCCTCCTCCCCGTGGCTGCTGGAGCTCATCGCCGGCATCATCGAGCCGGGCGAGGCGCCCGACGAGGTGGCCCGCCGCGAGTCGGAGGAAGAGGCGGGCGTGACCCTTGGGCGTATCGAGCATGCCATGAGCTATCTGGTCAGCCCGGGAGGCACCACGGAGCGCATCGAGATCTTCATCGGTGAAGTGGATGCCAGCCAGGCGAACGGACTGCATGGCCTCCCAGAAGAGGGGGAAGATATCCGCGTTCATGTCATCGACAGACAAAATGCGTATGCTCTAGTGCAGTCCGGTCGCATCGACAACGCCGCCTCCATCATCGCGTTGCAGTGGTTGCAGCTGCACCATGAGGCACTGCGTTCGCGTTGGTTGGGGGAGGCCTGAGTGGCGGCCACGGCACGCAAATATGTTCCCGATCTGGGGGCCATGCAGCGCACCTGCGAGGTGAACTACATGACCCTGATGCGGCTGCTGCCCCGGGATCTCCATCCGGGCAGTGAACGCAGCTATCAGGTCGGGGAGAGCCTTCAGTTCCAACTGCGGGTACTGGAGGAGAGTCGCTTCACCTCGACGGTGGCGCTGACTCAGCACAATCCCGAGCTGCCTGCATGGTTGCAAAGTCGCATCGAGATTCGTTTGTATCATGACGTGCGTATGGCGGAAGTGTGTGCGGCACAACAGATTTCCCGCCTGCAGCCGCGATATGATTATCCGAATGACGGCATGCATCAGCCGGACGAGAAGGCACAGGTCAATCTCTTCCTGGCCGATTGGTTGAATTTTTGTCTCCGGCATGGCGCCAGTCTTGCCAAGATTTTCTAATCCAATAAGAAGAAGCGTGATTTTGGAAACAGAGCTACCCCAGGCGCCGGACGGGTGTGTGCGCCTGCTGCAGATAACCGATACCCATCTTTTCGCCAACGCCGAGGCTCAGTTGCTCGGCGTGCGTACGGCCGACAGTCTGGCGGCCGTCATCGAGCGTATTCAGGGCAACGATCACCCCTTTGACCTCATCTTGGCCACCGGCGATCTCTCTCAGGATCACAGCGCCGAGTCCTATCAGCGCTTTGCCGATATGCTGGCCCCCCTCGGCAAGCCTATCTACTGGCTGCCGGGCAACCACGATGACGGCGCCCTGATGACCCAGAGCCTCTATGAGGCCGGGATCAGCGAGCAGAAGTGGATGATCGGCAAGCACTGGCAGATCATCCTGCTCGACACCCAGGTGCGTGGTAAGCCGCACGGCCTGCTCGCCGATCACCAGCTGGCGGCCCTCGATCATGTGCTGCGCAGCCACCCGGACAAGCACACCCTGATCGCGCTGCATCATCAGGGGATCCCGGTCGGCTGTGCCTGGCTCGATCAGCACAACCTCAAGAACGCCGACGATCTGTTTGCGGTGCTGGCGCGCCACCCGCAGGGCAAGACCCTGCTGTTTGGTCATGTACACCAGGAGTTCGATGAGCTGCACAAAGGGGTGAGGCTGATTGCCAGCCCCTCCACCTGCATCCAGTTCAAGCCGTTGTGCGATGAGTTCACCCTCGACGAGTCGGGGCCGGGCTGGCGCTATCTGACCCTGCATCCGGATGGACGGGTCGAGAGTCAGGTGTGGCGCCTGCCCCCGAACAGCTTCATCCCCGATCCGACGGCCAGGGGGTATTGAGATGCAGTCGGTGCTGCTTTATCTGCACGGATTCCAGTCCTCGCCGGCCTCCCTCAAGGCGACCCAGATGGCCGAGTGGGTTGGCGCCCATCGGCCCGATATCCAGGTGGTGATCCCAGCCCAGCCCAATACTCCGGCTGCGGCCTGGGCTGCCATCGAGCAGGCCATTGCCGCCTTGCCGGTCGGTTGCCGGCTCGGGGTGGTGGGGAGCTCTCTTGGCGGCTTCATGGCGACCCGGGTGGCCGAGCGCTACGGTTGCCGCGCCGTGTTGGTGAATCCGGCGGTGCGTCCGCACGAGCTGCTGCACGACTACCTTGGGCCGCAACAAAATCCCTACAGCGGGGAGCATTTCGAGCTGACCGAGGCGCACATGCAGGAGCTGGTCGAGCTGGCGGTACCGGTCAGTGCACCGGAGCGTCTCTGGGTGCTGCAACAGCAGGCCGATGAGGTGCTCGATTACCGCAAGGCGCTAGCTGAGTATCGCTTCGCCCGGCTCACCATCGAGTGCGAGGGCAACCACGCCTTCGTTGGCTTTGAGCGCTACTGCGCCCAGATAGTGCATTTCCTCGGGCTCTAGCGGCCGTCATGGCATGAAAAAAGGCGACCCCATGGGTCGCCTTTTTACGTGGAGGAGAGGGGGATTATGCCTCTTCAATCCCCACGATATGCCAGGGGGCGCCTGCCTTGGTGAGGTCACGCTCGAGGTGCCACACCTCCTTGATGTCGGCCTCCACGTTCTCGGTGCGATCCATGTAGCGGCCGGTGAAGAGCACGCTCACCTGAGCCCAGTCGCTGCCGTGGTCGGCGCGCACCAGCTGGGTATCGACGTACATCACCTCGGTGTGCTGCTCACCGACCAGCTCGGCACGCTCGCCTTTGAGCTGCTCGAACAGCTCGGGGCTGACGTATTCGCGCACCTTCTCCAGGTCGTTCTTGTTCCAGGCTTCTTGCAGGGTGCGGTAGTGATCGCGGGCGCCAGCCAGGAAGGCGTTCATGTCAAAGCCGGGAGGCAGACGGAACGGCACGTCGCTCTCGGTGAAGCCACTGGCCTGCGCGGCGGCGCTGTCGGCCTGGAAGGCTTGCGGCAGCGGTTGCTGCGGGGCGCTGGCGGGCTGATAGCCGGCATAGGCGTTCTGCGGGCGGGCGGCTTGTGGCGCTCCCCCCTTGCGCAGGGTGCGCAGCAGGAACATGACGCCGAAGGCCAGGGCGGCGATCAGGACGAAGTCCATCGCTTGCAGCCCCTCAAAGGCTCCGCTGCCGAGCAGCCAGGCAAACAGGCCGCCCGCCAGCAGGCCGCCAAGCAGACCACCCATCAGGCCGCTCTTTTTCGGGGCTGCCTGCTGGCCGCCCAGGGTCGGGTTCTTGCTGTCGACCGGTTTGGCCGCCGGTTGGGCGGGCGCGGTCTTGTAGCTCTTGCCGTAGGACTTGCCACCGCCAAACTTCTTGGCTTCCGCCATGGGGGCGTGCAGGACAAAGGCCAGCAGGACGGCAAACAAGGTGAATAGTTTCTTCATGTCAGCTTCTTTTCACTCTCAATGGTTCTAATGGGGGCGTCACCATCCCGGTGTCAGACGGCGCGCAGGCCGGAAATCATCCCATGATTCGCCAGCGTGGGCGATTGATATCAGAGACGGGATGAATTATTGATGAATGAGGCCATTGCGGCCCGACAGAAGAGGGAGTGCGCCATGAAGATTCGCCGAGCCAGCCGCCGTGAACGCAAACAGCGTCAGCGTCAGAGGATGCGTCCAGAGCCCTTGCCTAACGTCTGGCTCATCTGTCCCGTCTGACGGGATAGCCCGAGGGGGGGATATTCGGTAGAATTCCCCCCTTACTCCACAGTGCAATTCAGATCCCTATGGCAGAGCAAGCGGCGGCCAAGAAAGACGCCAAGACACAACAGCTGAAGGTTCCCCCTCATTCGTTCGAGGCCGAACAGTCCGTGCTGGGAGGTCTGATGCTGGATAACGAGGCCTGGGATCGGGTCGCCGAGCGGGTCATCGACAAAGATTTCTACAGCCGCCCGCACCGCCTGATCTTCCAGGCCATGTCCCGCCTCTCCAATGCGGGCAGCCCCATCGATCTCATCACGGTGCAAGAAGATCTCGAGCGCTCCGAGCAGCTCGAAGAGGTGGGCGGGCTCGCCTACCTGGTTGAGATCGCCAAGAACACCCCGAGCGCCGCCAACATTGGCGCCTACGCCGAGATCGTGCGCGAGCGCGCCGTGGTACGCGAGATGATCGCGGTGGCCAATGAGATCGTCGAGGCCGGTTATGAGCCGCAGGGGCGTAACTCGGGGGATCTGCTCGATCTGGCCGAGAGCAAGGTGTTCCAGATTGCCGAGCAGCGCACCAGCGCGAGCGAGGGGCCGCAGCCGCTCAAGCTGATCCTCGAGCAGACCGTCGACAAGATTGAAGAGCTGTTCAAGACCCCCCACAACGGGGTGACCGGGGTCTCCTCGGGCTACAACGATCTCGACAAGATGACGGCCGGCCTGCAACCCTCGGATCTGGTCATCGTCGCCGCCCGTCCCTCCATGGGTAAGACCACCTTTGCCATGAACCTGTGCGAGCACGCCGCGCTCACCTCCGACAAGCCGGTGCTGATCTTCTCGCTGGAAATGCCCTCCGAGCAGATCATCATGCGTATGCTCGCCTCGGTGGGGCGTATCGACCAGACCAAGGTGCGGACCGGCCAGCTCGACGACGAGGATTGGGCGCGGCTCTCCTCGACCATGGGGCTGCTGCTGGAGAAGGGGAAGATGTACATCGACGACTCCTCCGGCCTGACCCCGACCGAAGTGCGCTCGCGGGCGCGCCGGGTGGCGCGCGACAACGGCGGTATCAGCATGATCATGGTCGACTACTTGCAGCTGATGCGGGTGCCGAGCCTCTCTGACAACCGTACCCTGGAAATCGGTGAAATCTCCCGCTCCCTCAAGGCGCTGGCGAAAGAGCTGCACTGCCCTGTGGTGGCCCTCTCCCAGCTCAACCGAAGCCTGGAGCAGCGGGCCGACAAGCGCCCGGTCAACTCCGACCTTCGTGAATCCGGCTCCATCGAGCAGGATGCCGACCTCATCATGTTCATCTACCGTGACGAGGTCTATCACGACGACAGCCCGGACAAGGGGATCGCCGAGATTATCATCGGCAAGCAGCGTAACGGCCCCATCGGGCGGGTGCGCCTCACCTTCCAGGGGCAGTTCTCGCGCTTCGATAACTACGCCGGCCCGGCGTTTGACGATGACTATTAAGGTGAGCGCCCACTAGGCCTCACCCCGACCGCCCAGGCTGGGGGAGTGGCAGATCGCCGCGCGGCTTGCCGGCTTTCTTGCGCCTGGGTCTGTTTTCCCGGTTCGACAATTATGCCGGTCCGGCCACGACTACTGAGCGGCGGCCTCCGGCCTCCCTGCGGGGGGCTGCGCCATCTGTGCTCTCGTAAGGGAAAACCATGAAAGCGGCTACAGCCCAAATCAATACCGAGGCCCTGCGCCACAACCTCGCCGTGGTGAAACGCCACGCTCCCCACTGCAAGATCATCGCCGTGGTCAAGGCCAACGCCTATGGCCACGGCCTGTTGCCGGTCGCCCGTACCCTGGCCGAGGCCGATGCCTACGCGGTGGCCCGCATCGAAGAGGCCTTGATGCTGCGCTCCTGCGCCGTGGTTAAACCCATAGTGCTGCTCGAAGGCTTCTTCAGCACCGACGATCTGCCGGTGTTGGCGGCCAACAACTTGCAGACCGCCGTGCACACCTGGGAGCAGCTTGAGGCGCTGGAGCAGGCCGAGCTGCCGGCCCCCGTGGTGGCCTGGCTCAAGCTCGATACCGGCATGCACCGTCTCGGGGTGCGGGCCGAGGAGATGCCGGCCTTTATCGAGCGGCTCGGCAAGTGCAAGAACGTGGTGCAGCCGTTTAACGTGATGACCCACTTCAGCCGCTCCGACGAGCTGGAGCAGCCCACCACCCGCGAGCAGATAGCGCTATTTAGCCGCCTCACGGCGCCGCTCAAGGGCGAGCGCGCCATGGCCAACTCGGCCGGCATCCTGGCCTGGCCGGACTCTCACTGCGAGTGGGTGCGCCCCGGCGTCATCCTCTACGGCGTCTCTCCCTTCCCGAACACGGTGGCGGCCGATTATGACCTCAAGCCGGTGATGACCCTCAAGACCCAGCTCATCGCGGTGCGCGACCACAAGGCGGGTGAGCCGGTGGGGTATGGCGCCAACTGGGTGTCGACCCGCGATACCCGGCTCGGGGTGGTGGCCATCGGCTACGGTGACGGCTATCCACGTATGGCCCCCAACGGTACCTCCATGCTCATCAATGGCCGCATCGTGCCGCTGGTGGGGCGCGTCTCCATGGACATGACCACGGTTGATCTCGGCCCCGGCGCTACCGACAAGGCCGGTGACGAGGTGATCCTGTGGGGCGAGGGGCTGCCGGTGGAGCGAGTTTCCGACGAGATTGGCACCATTCCCTATGAGCTCATCACCAAGCTCACCTCGCGGGTCTTCATGGAGTACGTCTGATGTGGTGCCAGCGCCTGCTCACCCTGAGGCCCCGCCCGCGCGGCTTTCACCTGGTGACCGACGAGCTGCTGGCCCAACTGCCGGAGCTGGCCGAGCTGCGGGTGGGGTTGGTACACCTGCTGCTGCAACACACCTCGGCCTCTCTCACCCTCGACGAGAATTGCGACCCGAGCGTGCGTGCCGACATGGAGGCGCAGCTGCACCGCTTAGCGCCGGAAGATGCCCCCTACTACCGCCACACCGATGAGGGGCCTGACGACATGCCGGCCCACATCAAGTCTTCCCTGCTCGGGGTGAGCCTGACCCTGCCCCTTCGCGAGGGGGCGCTGGCGCTCGGCACCTGGCAGGGGATCTGGCTCGGCGAGCACCGCCACGATGGCGGCAGCCGGCGCATCCTGGTGACCATTCAGGGGGAGTAACGTCCCCTTTTGCGGCGTATCGAGCGCGGGCCACTATGCTTGAGGCCGGTTCATCGGCAAGGAGACCACCATGGCCAGAGTCAGCACCTACCTTAATTTCGAGCGGGAGACTGAGGCGGCATTCTGTTTCTACCGCGAGGTTTTCGGCACCGAGTTTTCCATGCCACTGATGCGCTTTGGCGATGGGCCGCCCTGTCCGGGGCAGAGCCTGTCGCCGGAGGATGCCCAGCTGGTGCTGCACGTGGAGCTACCCATTCTCGGCGGTCACGTGCTGATGGGGACCGACGCTGCTACCTCGATGGGCTTTACCCTGCGTCAGGGCAACAACTGCTACCTCAATTTAGAGCCGGACACGCGCGGCGAGACCGAGCGGCTGTTTGCGGCGCTGGCCGAGGGGGGCGAGGTGGAGACGCCGTTGCAGGAGATGTTCTGGGGCGGCTACTACGGCAGCGTGAAAGATCGCTTCGGCGTGCAGTGGATGTTCAACTGCATGAGCAAGGAGTAGGAAGCACGAGGTTGAAGAGGGGCGCGATTGCGCCCCTCTTTGTTATCAGGATCAGGCTTTGGGGCCGGTCATCTCGGCCGGGATCACCCAGGCGTCGAACTGCTCGGCGCTGAGGTGTCCCGAGGTGATGGCCGCCTCGCGCAGGCTCAGCCCCTCGTGGTGGGCCCGCTTGGCGATCTCGGCCGCCTTGTCATAGCCGATATGGGGATTGAGGGCGGTCACCAACATCAGGGAGCGGCTCACCAGCTCGTCGATACGGGCGCGGTTGGGCTCGATGCCGACCGCACAGTGGCGGTTGAAGCTGGCCATGCCGTCGGCCAGCAGGCGCACGCTTTGCAGGAAGTTGTGGGCCACCAGGGGGCGGAACACGTTGAGCTCGAAGTTGCCACTGGCCCCGCCGATGTTGATGGCCACGTCGTTGCCGAGCACCTGGGCACACAGCATGGTGAGCGCCTCGCACTGGGTCGGGTTGACCTTGCCCGGCATGATGGAGGAGCCCGGCTCATTCTCGGGGATGGCGATCTCACCGAGGCCACTGCGCGGGCCGCTGGCCAGCCAGCGCACGTCGTTGGCGATTTTCAGCAGCGACGCGGCCAGGGTCTTGAGGGCGCCGTGGGCATGCACCAGCGCATCGCAGCTGGCCAGCGCCTCGAACTTGTTCGGCGCCGTGACCAGCGGCAGACCGGTCTGCTCGGCCAGCTCCTGGGCAACCGCCTCGGCAAAGCCGGGCAGGGTGTTGAGGCCGGTGCCGACCGCGGTGCCGCCGAGGGCCAGCTCGCACAGGTGGGGCAGGGTGGCGCGCAGGTGGCGCTCCCCGTGCTCGAGTTGGGCCACCCAGCCGGAGATCTCCTGACCCAGGGTCAGCGGGGTGGCGTCTTGCAGATGGGTGCGACCAATTTTGACGATATCGGCAAAGTCTGCCGATTTTGCCGCCAGGGTGCTGCGCAGTGCTTGGAGGGCCGGCAGCAGCTGCTGCTCGATGGCGGTGACGGCAGCCAGATGCATGGCGGTAGGGAAGACATCGTTGCTCGACTGACTCTTGTTGACGTCGTCGTTGGGGTGGATCAGCCGCCCCTCGCCGCGCTTGCCGCCAAGCAGCTCGCTGGCCCGATTGGCCAGCACCTCGTTGACGTTCATGTTGGTCTGGGTGCCGGATCCGGTCTGCCATACCGAGAGGGGAAACTCGTCCGGATGGCGGCCAGCCAGCACCTCATCGGCGGCGGCCACGATGGCGCAGGCGCGGGCACTGTCGAGCTTGCCGAGATGCTGGTTGACCCGGGCGCAGGCGCGCTTGATGGCGGCCAGCGCCGCGATGATCTCCGGGCTCTGGCGCTCGCTGGAGATGGCAAAATGGTGCAGTGAGCGCGCGGTCTGGGCGCCCCACAGACGATCGGAGGGGACATCGATGGGACCGAAGCTGTCCCGCTCTTGGCGTGTGTTCATGATCACTCTCTCTCGGATGGCGGAGTCATCCGAGTTAACACCCAAACCAAATGAAAGTCATTATCGTCTTTTCGCTTGCGCCTTGATCTGCTGATGGAAAATACCGTATTAAGCGGGGTGGTTCAGGATGCGGATGAGCGGCATATGGCGCAAGGAGGGGAGATGCAAGACGGTTTATCGGCTCTGGTGGTGGAAGGGGGCGCCATGCGCGGCATCTTTGCCGCCGGTGTGCTCGACGCCTTTCTTGACGCCGGCCATACCGGCTTCGATCGCTGCATCGGGGTTTCGGCGGGGGCGGTCAATCTGGCGGCGTTCTTGGCCGGGCAGCGCGGGCGTAACTACAAGGTCATCACCGACTACTCCTGTCGCCCCGACTTCATCAACTTCGGCAAGTTTGTCCGTGGCGGCCATTGGCTCGATCTCGACTGGTTGTGGGAGGTGACCATCCGCGAGATCCGTCTCGATCTGGCCCGTTTTGCCGCCAATCCGGTGCCGCTGACCGTGGTGACCACCCGGGTGAGCGACGGCCAGCCCGCCTATATCCAGGCCGATGCCGCGCGGCTGGAGAATCAAATCAAGGCCTCCTGTTCGGTGCCGCTCGCCTATCGCGGTTTTGTCTCGCTGGAAGGGGAGGCGATGACCGACGGCGGGGTCGCCGACTCCATTCCGGTGCTGCACGCCTATGAGCAGGGGGCGCGTGACATCACGGTAGTGCTCTCACGCCCCCTTGGTTATCGCAAGCAGGCCCCGCGCCTGCCGGCCCTGGTGCGTCGTCTGCTGCGCGCGACGCCGGCGCTGGCCGAGGCGATGCTGCGCCGCCATGAGGCCTACAACCGGGCCATCGACTTCATCATGGCGCCGCCTGCCGACTGCCGGCTGCATCTCATCGTACCGTCGTCCGGGTTTCGGGTCGGGCGCATGACCACCGACAAGGCATGTCTCGAGGAGGGCTATCGCATGGGGATGGCGATGGCCCACGCCCATCTGGAGAGGCGGCGACAAGGCTAAAAAAGAAGGGCCCGGAGGGGCCCTTCTTGCTTACTCCGGCTTCGGAGTAAGAATGGTCGGTTTGGGGTCGGGCAACTGCTCGGGGTAGTCTAGGTTGTAGTGCAGGCCACGGGACTCCTTGCGGCGAATGGCGCAGTCGACGATAAGCTCGGCCACTTGCAGCAGGTTGCGCAGCTCCAGCAGGTTGTTGGAGACCCGGAAGTGGGCGTAGTACTCCTGCACTTCCTGCTTGAGCAGCTCGATGCGGCGTTTGGCGCGCTCGAGGCGCTTGTTGGTGCGCACTATGCCCACATAGTCCCACATCATTAGGCGCAGTTCGTGCCAGTTGTGCTGGATCACCACCCGTTCGTCGGAGTCGTCCACCTGGCTCTCGTCCCAGGCGGGAAGCTCGGGCGGCTCTTCGCTGTCGGCCAGCTTGCTGAGAATATCTTCGGCGGCGAAGCGGGCGTAGACCACGCACTCGAGCAGGGAGTTGGAGGCCATGCGGTTGGCCCCGTGCAGGCCGGTGTAGGTCACCTCGCCGATGGCGTAGAGACCCGGTATGTCGGTTTGGCCACGCTTGTCGACCATGACGCCGCCACAGGTGTAGTGGGCCGCAGGGACAATCGGAATGGGCTCCTTGGTGATGTCGATCCCGACCGCCATGCAGCGCTCATAGATGGTCGGGAAGTGCTTGACGATGAACTCGCTCGGCTTGTGGCTGATGTCGAGATACATGCAGTCCACCCCGAGGCGCTTCATCTCGTGGTCGATGGCGCGGGCGACGATGTCGCGCGGGGCCAGTTCGCCCCGTTCGTCGAAGTCCTGCATGAAACGGCTGCCGTCGGGGCGGCGCAAGTAGGCCCCTTCGCCACGCAGCGCCTCGGTCAGCAGAAAGTTGCGATCATCCGGGTGATAGAGGCTGGTGGGGTGGAACTGGTTGAACTCCAGGTTGGCAACCCGGCAGCCGGCGCGCCACGCCATGGCGATGCCGTCACCCGAACTGACATCCGGGTTGGAGGTGTACTGGTAGACCTTGGAGGCCCCGCCGGTGCCCAGGGCCACGAAACGGGCACGCACCACTTCCACCTCTTCGGTGTTGCGGTTCCAGACATAGGCGCCGAGCACCTTGTTACCCGGCAGGCCGAGCTTGCGGGTGGTGATGAGGTCGACCGCGTTGAAGCGCTCCATCAAGGTGATGTTGGGATGCTGGCGTACCTGATCGACCAGGGTGGTCTGCACGGCTTTACCGGTGGCGTCGGCGGCGTGGAAGATGCGGCGGTGGCTGTGGCCCCCTTCGCGGGTGAGGTGGTAGTGCTCCTCTCCCTCTTCGCCCTTCTCCTTGTCAAACGCGACCCCCTGACCGATCAGCCACTGGATCGAGTCACGGGCGTGCCGGGCAGTGAACTCGACCGCCCGCGCGTCGCACAATCCGGCGCCGGCGTTGAGGGTGTCGTTCACGTGGGATTCGATGCTGTCGGTTTCGTCGAAAACGGCAGCGATGCCTCCTTGCGCATAGAAGGTGGCCCCCTCACTGATGGGCCCCTTGCTCAGTACGAGGACCTTGGCCTTGTCTGCCAGACGCAGGGCGAGAGACAGACCGGCGGCACCGCTACCAATGACGAGTACGTCGCAAAGGTATTCAACACTTGCTTTCATAAGTATCATTGGCCTGAGTAAAAACTGGCCCTATGGTAGCCCAATGGGCTGGTGTGATGCAGCTCGCATCACATTTTTTTGCGCCCGAGCGAACTTTCTTTGATGAACCCTGTCTGAACTAGTGCGCTTAGGAAGGGCCGGAACGAGAAGAACAATAACCTATGGGGGTTTTACGGCTCCGATGAGCGACCAGAATCTACTGGATGAACAACTGGTTGAGCGGGTTCAACGCGGTGACAAAAATGCGTTCAACCTACTGGTGCGAAAGTATCAGCACAAGGTGGTCAACCTGGTGGCGCGTTACGTCAATAACCCTGGCGACGTGCCCGATGTGGCGCAGGAGGCTTTTATCAAAGCCTACAGGTCACTGCCGACATTTCGCGGTGACAGTGCGTTTTACACCTGGTTGTACCGAATCGCCGTGAACACGGCCAAAAACTATCTCACCTCCCAGGGGCGGCGCCCGCCCAGCAGTGATGTGGAGGCTGAAGATGCGGAATATTACGATGGTGGCGAGGCGCTGACGGAGATCTCGACCCCGGAAAACCTGGCGTTGACCGATGAGATCAAGCGTACCGTGTTTGCCGCCATCGAGGCCCTACCCGAAGATTTGAGGACGGCCATCACCCTTCGTGAACTGGAAGGGCTGAGTTATGAGGAGATTGCAGAGATCATGGAGTGCCCGGTCGGTACTGTGCGCTCACGGATCTTCCGGGCTCGGGAAGCGATTGACCGGAAACTGCAACCTCTGATTGAACACTAACTTGGGGATACAGGTTTACTATGGCGAACAAAGAGCAACTTTCGGCACTGATGGATGGTGAGCTGGAGCGTGAAGTACAGGCGTCCCTGCTGGATTCTTTCGGTGATGATGTAGAGCTGCAAGAGGCGTGGTCCCGCTACCACCTCATCGGCGATACGATGCGTGGTGAGCTCGCAATGGACATGCCGTTCGACCTGTGCGACAAGATTGCCTTGGCGCTTGAGGATGAGCCGACCGTACTGGCGCCGCAGCCGGCCCCTGCCGCGCCCATCCGTCAACGCAATGTTGTGGTGCCCTTCGTGCGCCGTGTCGGTCAGCAGTTTGGCCAGTACGCCATCGCCGCTTCGGTGGCGGCCGCCGTTATCTTCGGTGTGCAGCAGTATCAGGGGCAGGATCATGTGGTCCCGACCTCTCCCGTTCTCAATACCATTCCGGTCGGGGGCAATGCCTCTCCGGTGAGTGTGCACTATCCCAAGGATGACAGTCGCGCCCGGCAGCAGGCGCTGACCGAGCAGCAGATGAGTGAGCAGCGTGAGCGCATCAATGCCTTCCTGCGGGATCACCAGTTGCAGCAACGTCTCCATCAGGCACAACAGGTTCAGGAATAAGCTACGTGCGTCAGAGCAGCCTCGTTTTTCTGGTTTCTGCTCTTCTGATTTCAGCCCAGGCCTCGGCCGACGACATGTCGGCCGAGGCCTTGCTGCAACAGATGCAGAGCGCCGCCCAAACCCGCAATTATGAACTCTCCATGGTCAAGGTTCGTCAGGGGCGTCTGGAATCCCTGCGCTACAGCCATGCCCAGATCGACGGCCAGCCGGTTGCCCACCTCGGTCACCTGGATGGGCAAAATGTGGAGTATCTGCAGCGGGGCGATGAATTCACCTTCTTCGAAAACAGCCACGCCCCCTATACCCTGAAGGGGGCTCGCTTCCCCGGTATCTGGAACGCGCTGCTGAGTGCGCCACTTAACAAGGTGCTGGCCTCTTATGATGTCGTACTGGCCGGGCGCAGCCGGGTGGCCGGGCTGGTCTCCCAGGTGGTGCGTCTGGTGCCCCGTGATGGCGACAAGTACGGGTTCATGCTGTGGCTCGATGAGGAGAGCCACCTGTTGCTGCGGGTCGACATGGTCGATCGGGAAGGCACCTTGGTGGAGCAGATGCTGGGGGTAGATCTCGATTTCTTCACCACGCCCCCGGAGTGGTTGCTCAAGCTGGCGCGTGGTAAGCAGCCCAAGGCGCTGGAATTGAATGAAGCCTATCAGGCACCGCAGCAGGTGCTGGGGTGGCGCGTGACCTGGTTGCCGGAGGGGTTCAAGCTCAAGTCGAGCGACCGCCACCAGCTGGTGGCCACCAACCTGGCGGTGGACTACATCATGGCCTCCGACGGGCTGGTGGATTTCTCTGTGTATGTGACCCGGGTCGATCCGCAACAGAGCGTGCGTCATCAGTTGATCCGTCAGGGGGCGACCAACCTGATCAGTTATGTTAACGACGTCGGCGTTGAAATCACCGTGGTCGGCGAGATCCCGGCCGAGACGGCCAAGAAGATCGCCGAGTCGGTGCGTCCGCTCTCTCGCACCGAGGCGACCCAATGAATGCAATGAGTGAAGAGTTGGCCACTGTGGTTGAACTTGATGGCGACCACGCCTGGGTGACCTGCGAGCGCCGCAGCGCCTGTGGCAGTTGTCATCAGCAGAGCGATTGTGGCACCGGCACAGTGGCCAAGGCGCTGGCCAATCGTGCCCATCGGGTGCGGGTCAGGCTCGTCGGCGAGGTGAGGGTTGGTCAACAGATCCGCATCGGCATTCCCCAGCGCAGCCTGGTGAGCAGTGCGGCGCTGGTCTATCTGTTGCCGCTCTTTACGCTCATGCTGGGGGCCCTGCTCGGCCAGCTCTGGCTGCGACCGCTGCTGGAGGCCGGAGAGGGGGCCACCATTGCCATGACGGCCCTGGGTGGCGCGGTCGGATTTTTACTGGTTCGTTACCTTTCCCGCCGTCTCAGCGAGGGGGATTACGCCCCGCGCATGTTGGGGGCTGTCATTTCGACCCATTTCCATCCGTAAGCCTGTATGATGTGATTTCTCTGGCTCGGCCGACTAAAGAATGGCCGAGCGTTCGCATATCCAGTAAAATCCTGCCTTCACATCCGGACACAACCTTTTTTGAGTGATTATTGCTCGATGAAATATATTCGAAACTTTTCCGTTATTGCGCACATTGACCATGGTAAGTCGACGCTCTCCGACCGCCTGATCCAGATCTGCGGCGGCCTCTCCGATCGGGAGATGCAGGAGCAGGTGCTGGACTCGATGGATCTGGAACGTGAGCGTGGCATCACCATCAAGGCGCAGAGTGTGACCCTGAACTACCAGGCCAAAGACGGTAACACCTATCAGCTGAACTTTATCGACACCCCGGGCCACGTGGACTTCTCCTACGAGGTCTCCCGTTCCCTGGCGGCCTGTGAAGGGGCGCTGCTGGTGGTCGACGCCGGTCAGGGGGTTGAGGCACAGACTCTGGCCAACTGCTACACCGCCATGGAAATGGATCTGGAAGTGGTGCCGGTGCTCAACAAGATCGACCTGCCGGCTGCCGAGCCCGAGCGCGTTGCCGAAGAGATCGAAGATATCGTCGGTATCGATGCGATCGACGCGGTGCGCTGCTCCGCCAAGACCGGCCTCGGTGTCGATCTGGTGCTCGAAGAGATCGTGGCCAAGATCCCGTCTCCGAAGGGGGACCCCGAGGCCCCGTTGCAGGCCCTGATCATCGACTCCTGGTTTGACTCCTACCTCGGCGTCGTCTCCCTGGTGCGCATCAAGAACGGTTCGCTCAAGAAGGGCGACAAGATCAAGGTGATGAGCACCGGTCAGGTGTGGGGCGTCGATCGCATCGGTATCTTCACACCCAAGCAGGTGGACACCACCGGCCTTGGCTGCGGCGAGGTAGGTTGGGTGGTCTGCGGCATCAAGGACATCCACGGCGCGCCGGTGGGCGATACCCTGACCCAGGCCAAGAACGGGGCCGACAAGCCGCTTTCCGGTTTCAAGAAGGTCAAGCCGCAGGTCTATGCGGGGCTGTTCCCCATCTCCAGCGACGATTACGAGGCGTTCCGTGACGCCCTCGAGAAGCTCTCGCTCAACGATGCATCCCTGTTCTTCGAACCGGAGAACTCCACCGCGCTGGGCTTTGGCTTCCGCTGTGGCTTCCTCGGCATGCTGCACATGGAGATCATCCAGGAGCGTCTGGAGCGGGAATACGATCTCGATCTCATCACCACGGCGCCGACCGTGGTCTACGAGGTGCTCACCACCGACGGCGAGACCAAGTACATCGACAGCCCGGCCCACCTGCCGGCGGTCACCAGCATCGAAGAGGTGCGCGAGCCCATCGCCGAGTGCAACATCCTGCTGCCGCAGGAGTACATGGGCAACGTCATCACCCTGTGTATCGAGAAGCGCGGTGTGCAGACCAACATGGTCTACCACGGCAACCAGGTGGCCCTCACCTATGAGATCCCGATGGCGGAAGTGGTGCTCGACTTCTTCGACCGCCTCAAGTCCACCAGCCGTGGCTACGCCTCGCTCGATTACAGCTTCAAGCGTTTCCAGACCTCCGACATGGTGCGTCTCGACATCATGATCAACGGCGAGCGGGTGGACGCTCTGGCCATCATCACCCACAAGGACAACGCCCAGTATCGCGGTCGCCAGGTGGTGGAGAAGATGCGCGAGCTGATCCCGCGCCAGATGTTCGACATCGCCATCCAGGCCGCCATCGGCAACCACGTCATCGCTCGTAGCACCGTCAAGGCACTGCGCAAGGACGTGACCGCCAAGTGCTATGGCGGTGACGTGAGCCGGAAGAAGAAGCTGCTGCAAAAGCAGAAAGAGGGTAAGAAACGGATGAAGTCCCTGGGCCGTGTCGATGTGCCGCAGGAGGCTTTCCTGGCCATTCTCCACGTAGGTAAGGATTAATCCCCCATGGCGAGCACTTTTTCCCTGATCCTGGTCGTCGTTACCGTACTGACCGGCATCATCTGGACGCTGGACAAGCTGGTCTGGTCCAAGCAACGCGCCGCCAAGGTGGCCGCTGCCAGGGTGAATGCCGGCGCGGCGGTGGATGAGAAGACCCTGGCCAAGGTGGCCCAGACCCCGGTCTGGATCGAGCAGACCGGCGGCGTCTTCCCGGTGATCGCGCTGGTGCTGATCTTGCGCTCGTTTATCTACGAGCCGTTTCAGATCCCGTCCGGCTCCATGATGCCGACCCTGCTGGTGGGCGACTTCATCCTGGTGGAGAAGTTCGCCTATGGCCTGCGTGACCCGGTGACCAACACCAAGTTCCTGGAGACGGGCGAGCCTGAGCGCGGCGACGTGGTGGTGTTCAAGTATCCGCTCGATCCGCGCGTCGACTACATCAAGCGAGTGGTCGGCCTGCCGGGCGATCGTGTCATCTATCGCAACAAGGAGCTGCTGATCCGTCCCCGCTGTGTTGAGGGGCAGGAGTGTGGCGGCTTCAAGAAGCTGGACGTGACGTTCGAGCAGCGCGGTGAATTCTCCCAGATGGGGATCCCGCTCGATCGCTACACCGAGCAGTTGGGTGAGGTAAAGCACGAGACGCTGCGCAACCCCCTGATGCCGGATCTGGTGGATCGCTACTATCGCCAGAGCGGTACTTACCAGGATGAGTGGGTCGTGCCGGAGGGGCACTACTTTGTGATGGGCGACAACCGTGACAACAGTACCGACAGCCGGTTCTGGGGCTTTGTGCCCGAGCAGAACCTGGTCGGCAAGGCCGTCGCCATCTGGATTAGTTTTGAATTTGAACGGGAAGAAGGGTCAGTGTTGCCGGGTTGGATCCCGACCGGTGTCCGCTTCAACCGTATTGGCGCAATCAAGTGATGACCATCAAGCGTAACCGGCTGCAGTCCCGTCTGGGCTACAGCTTCAATGACGGCGAGCTGCTGACCCGGGCTCTGACCCACCGCAGCGCGGGCTCCCGTCATAACGAACGTCTGGAGTTTCTGGGCGATTCCATCCTCAGTCTGGTGATCGCGGAGGAGCTGTTCCACCGCTTCCCCCAAGTCGCAGAAGGGGACATGAGCCGCATGCGTGCCACCCTGGTACGCGAGAAGACCCTGGCCGAACTGGCCCGTGAATTTGAGCTGGGGGATCACCTGATCCTGGGGCCGGGCGAGCTCAAGAGTGGCGGTTTTCGCCGCGAATCGATCCTGGCTGACACCGTTGAGGCGGTGATCGGTGCCGTCTACCTCGACAGCAATATCGACGTGACCCGCACCCTGCTGCTCGGCTGGTACGCCAGCCGTCTCGAAGCGATCAAGCCGGGGGTCGAGCAAAAAGATCCCAAGACCCGTCTGCAGGAGATCTTGCAGGGCAACCGCAAGTCGCTGCCCACCTACACGGTGATCGATGTGAAGGGCGAGGCCCACAATCAGGAGTTCACCGTGCAGTGTGACGTCGAGGGGCTACAGGCGCCCCTGGTCGGCGTCGGCACCAGCCGTCGTAAGGCCGAACAGGCCGCCGCCCAACAAGCTCTGGAGCAACTGTTATGAGCGATACCACCTACTGCGGCTTTGTCGCCATCGTCGGCCGCCCCAACGTGGGCAAGTCGACCCTGCTCAACCAGCTGCTGGGTCAGAAGGTGAGTATCACCTCGAAAAAACCCCAGACCACCCGCCACCGTATTCTGGGGATCGATACCGAAGATAACTACCAGACCATCTATGTCGATACGCCGGGTCTGCACATCGAAGAGAAGCGGGCCATCAACCGCCTGATGAACCGCGCCGCCACCAGTTCGCTGGGGGATGTGGCCATGGTGGTGTTCGTGGTCGACGGCACCCACTGGACCAAGGATGACGAGATGGTGCTCGGCAAGCTGCGGGGTCTCAAGTGCCCTGTGGTGCTGGCAATCAACAAGGTGGATCAGATCAAGGACAAGGAGGCGCTGCTGCCCCATCTGGAGTTCTTAAACAGCCAGATGCAGTTCGCCCACGTGCTGCCCATCTCCGCCCGCAAGGGCGACAACGTGGAGAAGATCCGCGAGTGGGCCAGGCAGTGGCTGCCCGAGAACGAGCACTTCTTCCCCGAGGATTACATCACCGATCGCTCCTCGCGCTTCATGGCGGCCGAGATCATCCGCGAGAAGCTGATGCGCTTCACCGGTGAAGAGCTGCCCTATTCGGTCACCGTGGAGATCGAGCGCTTCAAGATCGAAGATAACGGCATCTTCCACATCAACGGCCTCATTTTGGTCGAGCGCGATGGTCAGAAGAAGATGGTGATCGGCAACAAGGGCGAGAAGATCAAGACCATCGGCACCGAGGCCCGTCTCGACATGGAGCGCCTGTTCCAGAACAAGGTGCACCTCGAGCTGTGGGTCAAGGTCAAGGCCGGCTGGGCCGATGACGAGCGCGCCCTGCGCAGCCTCGGTTACGGTGACGACTGATATGCGGGGGGATGCCCTTGCAGCCCCGCCAGCGTGAGGGCGGCGACCAGGTCGCCGCCTTCGTCATCCATGCCCGCCCCTATCGGGAGACCAGCCAGCTGGTCGAGGTGTTCAGCGCCGAGCTGGGCCGTTTAAGCCTCATCGCCAAAGGCTCCCGTGCCGCTCGCTCTCCCCTCAAGGGGATGTTACAGCCGTTTGCCCGTCTCTCGCTCAGCTGGCGCGGGAGGGGCGATCTCAAGACCCTCACCCGTGCCGAGCCGCTCGGGCTGCCACGCCGTCTCACCGGCGATCGCCTGTTCTACGGCCTCTACCTCAACGAGCTGGTCTACTACCTGCTGGAATCCGGCAGTCCCTTTCCCGATGTCTTCGAGGCGTACGCCGAGGCGTTGACCCTGCTGGTCGACACCCCGGTGCCCGAGCTGCCCCTGCGCCGCTTCGAGTTTTTGCTGCTGGAGGCGCTCGGTTATGCGGTCGATTTTGTCACTGCGGCCGATGATGACTCCCCGATCCGCACCGATCTACTGTATGGTTTCGAACGTGAGCTGGGGTTTGTGGCGCGTGAGCGTACCCCTGATCCTGCGAACCTGTTTCTTGGCGCGCACCTGCATGCGTTCGCCGAACACCGATTCGATAGCCCGGCCATCTTGCAGGCAGCCAAGCGTTTTAGCCGGCTAGCGCTGCAACCTTATCTGGGGCAGCGTCGCCTCAAGAGCCGGGAACTGTTTCTCAAACGCAAGGTTTCATCCAAGGAGTAGCCAATGAGCGAGATCTATCTGGGGGTCAACATCGACCACATCGCCACCCTGCGTAACGCCCGCGGTACCCAATACCCGGATCCGGTGCAGGCCGCCTTCGTGGCCGAGCAGGCCGGCGCCGATGGCATCACGGTGCACCTGCGGGAAGATCGTCGCCACATCACCGATCGGGATGTGGAGATCCTGCGCCAGACCATCCAGACCAGAATGAACCTGGAGATGGCGGTGACCGAGGAGATGGTGGGGATCGCCTGCCGCATCCAACCCCATTTCGCCTGTCTGGTGCCGGAGAAGCGCACTGAGGTGACCACAGAGGGTGGGCTGGATGTGGCCGGCCAGCTCGACAAGATCAAGGATGCGGTGGCGCGTCTGGCGGCTGTCGGTACCCAGGTGTCACTCTTTATCGATGCCGATCCTGAGCAGATCGACGCCGCCGCCGAGAGCGGTGCCCCCTATATCGAGATCCACACCGGCCGTTACGCCGATGCCACCACCGAGAGCGAGCAGAATGCCGAGCTCAAGCGCATCGTGGCCGGCGCCGCCTATGCCGCCGGCAAGGGGTTGAAGGTGAACGCCGGTCATGGCCTGCACTATCACAACGTCAAGCCGATCGCCGCCATCCCCGAGATGAATGAGCTCAACATCGGCCATGCCATCATAGGTCGCGCCGCGTTTGACGGGCTGGCCAAGGCGGTGGCCGACATGCGGGCCCTGATGCAGGAAGCGCGCGCCGGTCTGTGACCCCAGGCTCTCCCACGATCTGGCGGGAGCGGCGCACATAAAAAGAGAGGCCTATGGCCTCTCTTTTTTGTTGGGATCAGGGTACGTACTGCTCGAGCAGCACATTCAGCCGGGCCCAACTGTCGGCATCGGGCTCCCCGTCGATGCGGGCGGGGCGAAAATGGAGCTGGAAGGCGCGCAGCACCTGGCGCGAGGGCTCATCCCACTCGCCGCTTTGGGGCACCCCGTAGCCATAGCGAGCGAGCGCCTGCTGCCAGGGGAGGGCGTCGACGGGGAAGGGCTCCTGGCGGCGTAGGGCGACCCGCGCCTCGTCCGGCCAGGCGCCAACACCGAACTCGGCGTGTAGGCGTTGCCAGGGGAAGCGGGGGCCCGGATCGACCTTGCGATCGGGGGCCACGTCGCTGTGGCCGAGTACCCGGGTGGGCGGAATGCGGTACTGGGCCACCTTGTCTTGCAGCAGGTGGGCAACGGCCTGAAATTGGGCCTCGGGATAGGGGGGCCAGCGGCGCTGCTCGAGGGGAAGCGCCGCCTCCTCAGGCGGATAACCCAGATTGACGATCTCGATGCCAAGCGAGCTGGCGTTGAGCCCGGCCTGGCTCTGCCAGCGGCTTTTGCCCGCATGCCAGGCGCGCTGGCTATCGGCGACCAGTTGCAAGATGGGGTAGGGAGAGACGCCATCGGCCGCTGCCGGGACAAGATAGTGAGCGCTGACCTGATAGGCCGGCTCGGTGAGCAGGTGCAGGGAGCGCTCATCATCCTCGTCGGTGTAGTGCAAGATGATGAACTGAATGCGCTCATCCTGATTGGCGCTCGGGTAACGGCTATCGAGGCGATAGGGGGCGGGCTGACAAGCCCCCAGCAGCAGGGTGAGCAAGAGGGCATAGCCACACACTGGCCACCCCCGCCCTCTGCTGGCAACCAAGCGTGGAGCTAACCGTGAGCGAGGGCGCCAGCGCATGGGGATCAGCCGCGATACTTGGCGGTGAGGCCGATGAGGAAGTTACGCAGGATCTGATCGCCGCAATCTTGGTAGTGCTTGTGCTCCCGGGAGCGGAACAGGGCAGTGAGCTCTGACTTTGACAGGTTAAAGTCGGCCAGCTTGAGCGTGCCGAGCATCTCCTCTTCCTTGAAGTTAAGGGCGATGCGCAGCTTGCGCAGGATCAGGTTGTTGTTGATCCGGTTGGGGATCACCTGGGGCGGCGCATCATCGCGCACCCCGCGGCGCACGGCAATCAAGCCGTCGAGGAACTGGCTGAGGGCCGCATCCGGGCAGGGGACAAAGCCGGCCTCCTGCTCTTCCCCCTCGGCGGCCTCTTTCATCAGCCAGCCGTGCAGCTGGGCGTGGGTGACGGTCAGGTTGCCCTTGGCAAACATCTCGACCATCTGGTCGTTGTTGATGCTGAGGGCGTAGCGCAGACGGCGCAAAATATCGTTATTGGTCAAGGTTGACTCCTCTGGATAGGGGGCAACTGTACCATCTGCCGGGATGCGCGTCGAAAAAGCCGGTCACCCGAGATAGCGGGGGGCCTCTTGTTGCACCTGGGCCATGGCATCTTGCAGTTCGAGCAGCTCGGGTTCGAGTTCGCTGGGATCGACGCCATCACGCAGTAACTGCTCGAGCTGGGCCAGCAACCGTTGCAAGGCGGGCACGCCGCAATAGGCGCTGCCACCGTGCAGCTTGTGTAGCCGTTGCATCAACTCTTCGGGGGCGGCCTCTCCCTCGAGCGCCTGCTCGATGCAGGGGGCGGTGTCGTCGAAACTGGCCAGCAGCATGGTGAGCATCTCACGGGCCAACTCCTCCTTGCCGGCGGCCTGACGCAGAGCCAGCGACCAGTCGATGAGCTGGCTCTGGGTACGCGGGTGGCGCTGCTCGGCGAAGGTGGTGATGAGCTGTTCGAGCACGCTCTCGTCGATGGGTTTGGCTAGGTAGTCGTCCATCCCCTGGCGGATGAGGCGCTCTCGCTCACCAGGAATGGCATGGGCGGTGACCGCGACGATGGGGGTGTCGAGGTTGCGGGAGTGGCGACGGATCTCCTGGGTGGCGCTGATGCCATCCATGATCGGCATCTGAATATCCATGAAGATGATGTCGAACACCTGCTCCTGGGCCAGCTTGACCGCTTCTTTGCCGTTCTGGCAGCGCACCACTTCGCTCACCATCTCCTCGAGCAGGGCGGCAATCAGTTTCAGGTTGGCGGGGTTGTCATCCACCGCCAGCACGCGGATGTCGTGGTGCGGGTGGGGAGAGGCCAGCAAGGGGGCACCGGCCTCATCGCGCGTGGTCTCTTCGCTGGTGAGGGCCTGCAACAGCTTGCGGTGGTGGGCCGGCTTGGAGAGGCAGTGGCGGGCGCCATGCTCCAGCATCAGGTCATGCAGCGCCTGATCGTGGCTGCCGAGCAGTACGATAACGGGATTGTGTTGGGTGAGCGTCTCCAGCTTGAGCAGCACCTGCTCGGTGGGCAGCCGGCTGCCAGCGCCGATGATGACGGTCTCTCCGGGCTCGGGGGCACTCTCGAGCTGGGCGGGCTCGACGCCCCACTCGCGCAGCTGGGACTCGAGCGCCGAGCTGGCATAGGGGTCGGGTTCGAGCAGCCACACCTGTTGCCCGGCCAGGCCGGCCAGCGGCAATGGCTCTTCAAAGTGCAGGGGGGATACATCGAGCTCCAGCACGAAAGAGAAAACCGAGCCTTCACCCGGCAGGGAGACAATCTGGATCTGTCCCCCCATCTGCTGCACCAGCTTCTGGGTGATGACCAGGCCAAGACCGGTGCCGCCATAACGGCGCGAGATGGAGGAGTCGGCCTGGTTGAAGGCCTGGAACAGTTGCCGCTGCTGCTCAGAGGAGATGCCGATGCCGGTGTCGGTAATCTGGGCTTGCAGGCGGACCCGGCCCGTTGGGTGCGATGCCTGTAGTTCGAGACGCACGTCCACGTTGCCGCGTTCGGTGAACTTGATGGCATTGCCGGCCAGGTTGGTGAGTACCTGCTGTAGCCGCAGCGGGTCACCGGTCAGGTGATCCGGGATGGCGCTGTCAATGCGCAAGGTCAGCTCCAGCCCCTTGTCGTGGGCGCTGGGGCCGAGCAGGGTCATCACCTCGGCGACGGTATCGCGCAGGCTGAAGGGGATGTTTTCCAGCTGCAACTTACCGGCTTCGAGTTTTGAAAAATCGAGGATGTCGTTGATGATGCCGAGCAGGTTGCGGGCCGACTTCTCGATGGTCTGCATGTAGTCGGCCTGGTTGGGCGTCAGGTTGGTCTTGAACAGCTGGCGGGTAAAGCCGATGACGCCGTTGAGCGGGGTGCGCAGCTCATGGGACATGTTGGCGAGGAACTCGGATTTGACCCGGGCCGCCTCTTGGGCCCGCTTCTTGGCCATGTCGAGCTCGACGTTCTGGATCTCGATCTGCTCCAGCGTTTCGCGTAAATCCGAGGTGGCCTGATCGATGTTTTGCTGCATCTCCTCATGGTATTCCGAGAGGGCCTTGGCCATGGCGTTGATGCCGTTTTTCAGCATATCCAACTCGCCGGTGAGCTGACCGCTGACCCGGGTGTCGAGGCGCCCTTCACGGATCCGGTGCACCGCCTGCACCATCTCGGTGATGGGCTGGGTCACGCTCTTGACCAGCCGAAAGCCGAACAACACGCTCACGCACAGGCCGAAGACCAGCATCATGATGGCGAAAAAGGTGTCGCGGTATTGCAGCACCAGGGCGCTGTCGGTCGCCATCTGCATGGCGATGTAACCAATAACGGGGGGCTCGCTGTCGCTCGGTAGCGGGAAGCCGTCGAGGTTGGTCTCCGCCTGGATCGGCGTGCGCAGAATGATGTCATCCCCCAGCTGTTCAACACTGGTGAGCTCGGGGGTGGCCTCTCCCTTGGGCAGGCGCAGCAGGGCGAAGTCCCGGTGATAGTTGGAGGTGACGAAGAGCTGGTTGTCTTGGGTGAAGACGGCAATCGACTTGATGAGCGGCGAGTTCTTGCGATGGGTGAGGCCGATGAGCCGCTTGAGGGATTCCCGGCTGTGCTGAGTCATGCCGTACTCGCTGGCGATGGCGAGCGGCTCAATGATATTGATGCCCTGATTGATCAGGTTGTTTTCCAACTGCTGGTAGCGGTGAAACGAGAAATAAGCGGCCATCAAGCCGCCGATCAGTAGGGTCGGTAGTATGGTAAATGCCAGTACCCGGGCGCGGAGTCCGTATTTGGTCATACTATGCTTCTTGTGGGAGAATCACCGGCTGCAAATACCCCACATGATGACATAGCCACCTATAGGCACCAAGTTTTATGGCCCAGTTTTTCACCCCAAAGAAAGTCGCAAAGCAATCCCAACATATTGAATGCACTATAGATAACCTCGATCACCATTGCGTGGGGGTGGGCCGCTTCGATGGCAAGGCCATCTTCGTCGAAGGGGCGCTGCCCGGTGAGCGGGTCAAGGTGCGCCTGACCGAGCAGAAAAAACAGTATGCCCATGGCCAACTGCTCAAGGTGGTTCAGGCCTCCCCCGAGCGGATTGAACCCTTCTGCCCCCACTATCGGGAGTGCGGCGGTTGCAGTACCCAGCACATGACGCTGGCGCACCAGCATGAGGCAAAGCAGCAAGGGTTGCGCACCCTGATGGTGCGTCTTGGTGGTATCGAAGCCCCGCCCCTTGAGCCGGTGCTGACTGGTGCCGAGCGTGGCTATCGCCGGGTGTGCCGTCTGGCCTTGCGCTTTGACAAGGGTGAGCGCCGAGCGCGACTCGGTTTTCGTCGCCGTCAGTCCAGTGAACTGGTCGAGATCGCCGCCTGCCCGGTGCTGGAGGCCTCCCTCTCCGCCCTCATCACGCCGCTGCGCGCCCTGTTCGCTCGCCTCAAGAACCAACGTGAGTTGGGCCATGTCGAGCTGTTGCAGGCAGATCAGGGCATGCTGATGCTGCTGCGCCACACCGGCCGCCCCAACGAGCATGACCGCGCCCTGCTGACCGAGTTTGCCCAACGCCATGAGCTGGATCTCTATTTGCAAGATGGCAGTGACCGCTTCGAGCCGCTGCATCAGAGCATGACCCCTTCGTATCGCCTTGGGGAGCTGTCGCTGACCTTTGCCCCTGGGGATTTCATCCAGGTCAATCGCAGTGTCAACGATGCCATGGTGACGCGGGCCCTGGCATGGCTGGATGTTCAGCCTGGCGACAAGGTTCTCGACTTATTCTGCGGCGTCGGTAATTTCACCCTGCCACTGGCGGCGATGGCCCGCGAGGTGGTCGGGGTGGAAGGGGAGCTCGCCATGGTGCGCCGTGGCCAGCAAAACGCCGAGCGTAACGGCCTGAACAATGTCCGCTTCTACAAGGCGGATCTGGCGGCCGATATCACGGATCTGCCGTGGGCACGCGAGGGGTTCGATCGGGTGCTGCTTGACCCGGCTCGTCCCGGCGCGCTGGAGGTGATGCCGCATATTGCGAAACTTGCGCCGCGCCGCGTGGTCTATGTGTCGTGCAACCCGGTTTCTCTGGCCCGTGACAGCAAGGTGCTGACCCAGGCCGGCTACCGGCTCGCCCGGCTCGGCATGCTGGATATGTTCCCCCATACCGGTCATTTGGAGTCGATCGCCCTGTTCGAAAGGGAGTAGACTGGCACTCGGCCGACCCTCTGCCTGCGGCATGCTTTGAACGGGGTCGTGCCACCCCCTTGTTGAGGGGGACTCTTCACCGGGGGCAAGGCCCCACCCAACCAGAAGAAGGATGAACAATATGGTCTCGGTGCGCGATATACACCTCAAGGAGAACTTCACTCTTGAAGAGTGGCTCTCGTCCCTGAATTTGGGCGAGAGTGAGCGTGAACAGTTGCGCACCCTGTACCAATACTGTCTCGGCTCGGCCGATGAGGTGGTGGCGCATCGCCTGCTGGTGCGCGGCGTGGAGATGGTGGGCATCCTGCTGATGCTCAGCATGGATATCGGCACCCTCAAGGCGGCCATCCTCTACCCCTTTGTCGAAGCCGGCTATGTCTCGCTGGAGCAGGTGGAGGCCGATTTTGGCCGCAAGATCGGCAAGCTGGTGGAAGGGGTGCTGGAGATGGAGGCGATCCGCTCCTTGCAGACCGCCCAGCGCACCGAGACCTCCCTCGAGCAGGTAGACAACGTGCGGCGCATGCTGCTCGCCATGGTCGAGGATGTGCGTGCCGTGGTGATCAAGCTGGCCGAGCGGATTGCCTGTCTGCGTGAGGCCAAGCTGGCCGACGAGGAGACCCGGGTGCTGATGGCCCAGGAGATCTCCAACATCTATGCGCCGCTTGCCAACCGGCTCGGCATCGGCCAGCTCAAGTGGGAGCTGGAGGATCTCGCCTTCCGTTACCTGCATCCGGAAACCTACCGGCAGATCGCCAAGCAGCTCGACGAGAAGCGGCTCGACCGGGAGCGCTACATCCGCGATTTCGTGCGCGATCTCAAGGCGTCGCTGGCCGAGGCCGGTATCGAGGCCGAGGTGTATGGCCGCCCGAAACACATCTACAGCATCTGGCGCAAGATGCAGAAAAAGCACCTCGAGTTTACCGAACTGTTCGATGTGCGCGCGGTGCGGGTGGTGACCAAGCGGCTGCAGGACTGCTATGCCGCGCTGGGGATAGTGCACACTCACTTTCATCACATCCCACGTGAGTTTGATGACTACGTGGCCAACCCTAAGCCGAATGGGTATCAGTCGATCCACACCGTAGTGGTCGGCCCCGAGGGCAAGACGGTCGAGATCCAAATCCGTACCGATCAGATGCACCAGGACGCCGAGCTGGGGGTTGCCGCCCACTGGCGCTACAAGGAGGGGACCAGCGCCGGCAAGGGGGGCTTCGAGGACAAGATCGAGTGGCTGCGCAAGCTGCTCGCCTGGCAGGAGGACATGTCCGAGAGCGGATCGCTGCTCGAGGATCTACGCAGTCAGGTGTTCGAGGACAGGGTGTACGTCTTCACCCCCAAGGGGGATGTCATCGATCTGCCGGCCGGGGCCACCCCGCTCGATTTTGCCTATCACATCCACAGCATGATCGGCCACCGCTGCATCGGCGCCAAGATTGACGGGCGCATCGTGCCCTTCACCTATGCCTTGCAGACCGGCGATCAGGTTGAGGTGATCACCCAAAAAGAGCCCAACCCGAGCCGTGACTGGATGAACCCCAACTCGGGCTTCCTGCGCTCGAGCCGGGCCCGTGCCAAGGTCGCCACCTGGTTTAGGAAGCTGGATCGCGATAAAAACATCGCCGCCGGCCGCGAGCTGCTCGACAAGGAGCTGGACAGGCACAACCTCACCTTCTCCAAGATCGACAAGGTGGCGCTCGAGCGCTTCAATGCCGAGGAGCTCGACGATCTGTTGGCGGGGATCGGCAGTGGCGACGTGCGCATCAACCAGCTGCTCAACTACTTGGAGTCCCGCTACAACAAGCCGAGTGTCGAGGAGGAGGAGCGCCGCCTGCTGGAAAAACTGGAGCAGAAGGCGAGCACCCCGTTCCGTCCCAAGCCTAAGGATCACATCGTGGTCGAGGGCGTCGGCAATCTGATGACCCACATCGCCCGCTGCTGCCAGCCCATTCCGGGCGACAGCATCGTTGGTTTCATCACCCAGGGGCGCGGCGTCTCCATCCACCGGGATGATTGTGAGCAGCTCAAGGAGCTGTCACGCCGCAACCCGGAGCGGATCATCGATGCCATCTGGGGTGAGAACTACTCGGGGGGCTATGGGCTGACCATTCGCATCGAGTCCAACGACCGTTCGGGCCTGCTGCGCGACATCACTACCGTGCTGGCCAACGAAAAGATCAACGTGATGGGGGTGCGCTCGCGCTCCAACGTCAAGTTGCAAACCGCCCAGATCGACATGGAGCTGGAGATCTACAACATCGACGCCTTCAACCGGGCGCTGGCCAAGCTGAGCCAGCTGCCGGACATGATCAGCGTCAAGCGCCTGTAATCTCACCTGGCCGGCCTGTGGGCCGGCTAGGGTTTTCCCCCTTTCTCATCCCACGAGGACTGCATGACACCGCCGTATCAACTCGCCGACCTGCTTGCCATCATGGAGACACTGCGCGATCCCGAACGTGGCTGCCCTTGGGACAAAAAGCAGAGCTTTGCCAGCATAGTGCCCTACACCCTGGAGGAGGCCTATGAGGTGGCGGCGGCCATCGAGGCCGGCCAGTGGGATGAGCTCAAAGGAGAGCTGGGGGATCTCTTGTTCCAGGTGATCTTCTATGCCCAGCTTGGCAAGGAGCAGGCGCTGTTCGACTTTGGTGACATCGTCGACACGGTGAGCGACAAGCTCATTCGCCGTCATCCCCATGTGTTTGGCGAGGCGGATCTTGGCAATGAGCAGGCGGTGAAGGCGAACTGGGAAGCGACCAAGTCGCGTGAGCGTGCCGAGCGCGACCAGACCAGCGTGCTCGACGACATTCCGCAGGCCCTGCCGGCCCTGAGCCGGGCACTCAAGATCCAAAAGCGTTGCGCCAGCGTCGGCTTTGACTGGAAGACCTTGGGCCCCGTGGTCGACAAGGTGCACGAAGAGATCGATGAGGTGATGGAAGAGGCGCTGATGGCCGACGTCAATCCGGAGCGGGTGGCCGACGAGCTCGGCGATCTGCTGTTTGCCACCGTCAATCTGGTGCGCCATCTGGGGCACGATCCTGAAAAAGTGCTACGCGGGGCCAATGCCAAGTTTGAGCGGCGTTTTCGCAAGGTGGAGGCGTTGATCGCCGAGCAGGGGCTGGCAGTGAGCGACTGCTCGTTGGAGAAACTCGATGCCACCTGGAACCGGGTGAAAGAAACTTACGAAAGTTGATTTGGCGCAAGACGGCCCGCCTCGCAGGCTGTTAGATTTTTGTTCGTTGTTTGGGAGTGGGGGGTTTGGTATACTGTTTCCCCGTCCTGCTTCATCTCCCCGAAGCACCTTTAAACATTTCCTAAACTTTCTTTCAGGTTCAGCATGACGACCAAATATATTTTTGTAACTGGTGGCGTTGTTTCATCCCTCGGCAAAGGCATTGCCGCAGCTTCTCTGGCAGCCATTCTGGAAGCCCGTGGTCTGGATGTGACCATCATGAAACTGGACCCCTATATCAACGTGGACCCGGGCACCATGAGCCCGACTCAGCATGGCGAAGTGTTCGTCACCGAGGACGGGGCTGAGACCGATCTGGACTTGGGTCACTACGAGCGTTTCATCCGTACCAAGATGACCCGCCGCAACAACTTCACCACCGGTCGTATCTATGCTGACGTACTGCGCAAAGAGCGCCGTGGTGACTATCTGGGGGCCACTATCCAGGTGATCCCGCACATCACCAACGCCATTAAAGAGCGGGTGATTGCTGGCGGTGAAGGCCATCAGGTGGCCATCGTCGAGATCGGTGGCACTGTGGGCGATATCGAATCCCTGCCGTTCCTGGAGGCCATTCGTCAGCTGGCTGCCGAAGTGGGTCGCAACAACGCCATGTTCATGCACCTGACCCTGGTGCCTTATCTGGCCGCCGCCGGCGAGGTGAAGACCAAGCCGACCCAGCACTCCGTCAAGGAGCTGCTCTCCATTGGCATCCAGCCGGATGTGCTGATCTGCCGCTCCGACCGTGCTATCCCGGCCAATGAGCGCGCCAAGATCGCCCTGTTCTGCAATGTGCCCGAGCGCGCCGTCATCTCGATGAAGGACGTCGACTCCATCTACAAGATCCCTTCGCTGCTCAAGTCTCAGGGGCTGGATCACTACATCACCGAGCGCTTCGGCATCGAGTGCAAGGAAGCCGATCTCTCTGAGTGGGATCAGGTGGTCTATGAAGAAGCCAATTCGACCGGTGAAGTGACCATCGGCATGGTGGGCAAGTATGTCTCTTTGCCGGATGCCTACAAGTCGGTGAACGAGGCGCTCAAGCATGGCGGTCTGAAGAACCGTCTCTCCGTGCAGATCAAGTACATCGACTCTCAGGACATCGAGACCCGTGGCGAAGAGCTGCTCGAAGGGCTCGACGCGATCCTGGTTCCCGGTGGTTTTGGCGAGCGTGGGGTGGAAGGCAAGATCCTGGCCGCCAAGTACGCTCGTGAGAACAAGATCCCGTACCTCGGCATCTGCCTTGGTATGCAAGTTGCCATGATTGAATTTGCCCGCAACGTTGCCGGTATGGAAGGGGCTCACTCCTCCGAGTTCAAGAAAGATTCTCCGTTCCCCGTGGTAGGCCTCATCACCGAGTGGGTGGATGAAGAGGGCAATGTCGAGACCCGTACCGAGAAATCCGATCTGGGCGGTACCATGCGTCTTGGCTCTCAGCTCTGCCATCTGGTCGATGGCTCCAAGGTTCGCGAGCTGTACGGCTCTGCTACCATCTACGAGCGCCACCGCCACCGTTATGAAGTCAACAACACCCTGCTGCCGAAGATTGAAGCGGCGGGTCTGAAGGTGACCGGTCTTTCCGCTGACAAAAAGTTGGTGGAGATCATCGAAATTCCGGATCACCCCTGGTTTGTTGCTGCCCAGTTCCACCCGGAGTTTACCTCTACTCCGCGTGACGGGCATGCCCTGTTCGCCGGCTTTGTCAAGGCGGCGGGTGAGTACCAGAAACGTAATTTGAAGTAATCGGGAGCGGTTGGGGCATTGTGCCTCAGCCGCTTTTACTTAATAATTTCTGTCGTTTTTTTACGAAACCTGAGGAAAGAAACATGTCCAAGATCGTTAAAGTGATCGGCCGTGAGATCATCGACTCCCGTGGTAACCCGACCGTAGAGGCCGAGGTTCATCTGGAAGGTGGTTTTGTGGGTATGGCTGCCGCTCCGTCCGGCGCCTCCACCGGCTCCCGTGAAGCCCTGGAACTGCGTGACGGCGACAAGAGCCGTTTCCTGGGCAAGGGTGTGCTGAAGGCTGTTGAAGCCGTTAACGGCCCGATCGCTCAAGCTCTGCTGGGCAAAGACGCCAAGGACCAGGCCACCGTTGACCAGATCATGATCGATCTGGACGGTACCGAGAACAAGTCCAAGTTTGGCGCCAACGCCATCCTGGCCGTCTCCCTGGCTAACGCCAAGGCTGCTGCTGCTGCCAAGGGCATGCCCCTGTACGCGCACATCGCCGAGCTGAACGGCACTGCCGGTGTTTACTCCATGCCGCTGCCGATGATGAACATCATCAATGGTGGTGAGCACGCCGACAACAACGTCGACATCCAAGAGTTCATGATCCAGCCGGTTGGCGCCAAGACCCTGAAAGAAGCCGTTCGCATGGGTGCTGAAGTGTTCCACAACCTGGCCAAGGTGCTGAAGTCCAAGGGCTACAACACTGCCGTTGGTGACGAAGGTGGTTTCGCTCCGAACCTGAAGTCCAACGCCGAAGCGCTGGAAGTGATCGCCGAAGCCGTTGCTGCTGCCGGTTACAAGCTGGGCACTGATGTGACCCTGGCCATGGACTGCGCCGCTTCCGAGTTCTACGACGCTGAGAAGAACGAGTACAACCTGAAGGGCGAAGGTCGTATCTTCACCTCCAACGAGTTCTCCGAGTACCTGGCTGACCTGACCACCAAGTTCCCGATCGTCTCCATCGAAGACGGCCTGGACGAGTCTGACTGGGAAGGCTTCGCCTACCAGACCAAGATCCTGGGTGACAAGATCCAGCTGGTTGGTGACGACCTGTTCGTAACCAACACCAAGATCCTCAAGCGCGGTATCGAGAACGGCATCGCCAACTCCATCCTGATCAAGTTCAACCAGATCGGTTCCCTGACCGAGACCCTGGCTGCCATCAAGATGGCCAAGGACGCCGGTTACACCGCCGTTATCTCCCACCGCTCCGGTGAGACCGAAGACGCCACCATCGCCGATCTGGCCGTGGGTACCGCTGCAGGTCAAATCAAGACTGGCTCCATGAGCCGTTCTGACCGTGTTGCCAAGTACAACCAGCTGATCCGTATCGAGGAAGCGCTGGGTGCCAAGGCTCCGTTCCGCGGTCTGAAGGAAGTGAAGGGCCAGGCTTAATCGCCCCCTGACTTCCCGTCATTGAAAAGCCCCGCCTTGGCGGGGCTTTTTTTATACGTGCCGGTGAGAGGGTTGTGGGGCCATCTTATCAGGCATAAAAAAAGCCACCCCGCAGGGTGGCTTTTTGTTACCGCGGGCCTCTTACAGGCTCTGGGTAAAGGTACGGGTGATGACGTCGCGCTGCTGCTCCGGGGTGAGGGAGTTGAAGCGAACGGCATAGCCGGATACGCGGATGGTCAGCTGCGGGTACTTCTCCGGGTTGGCCACGGCGTCTTCCAGCGTTTCACGGCTCAGTACGTTAACGTTCAGGTGTTGGCCACCTTCAACCTGGGGGGCGGCTTGTACCGGCACTTCGCGGTACTCGAACTGACCCAGCTCGGAGAGCTTGACCTGCTGATCGGTCGTGAAGGCATCACCCTTGACGCAGATGCAGCGAGCTTCCTGATTGGCGTCGTCGAGCAGCCAGAAAGAGTTCAGCAGAGCGGCGTTGTCGGCCTGGGTGATTTGAATGCCCTTGATCATGATACGACTCCTATTGAGAGCGAACGGATTGTAAGGAAGGAACCCATATCTCATGAAAAGGGGAGCTTGCCTTACACCTTTAAAACTGTGTGGGCATATATATCATGTTAGTAAACATACGCAAATTGATTTAAATCAATAAAATGCCATTTAGATGCATATGTTTCACGATAAACCATTGAGTTTAATCAATAAAAGTAAAGTTTTAGCTTTATTTAAGGTGTATCTTGAATATATCAAAATGATCTTTTTTAGTGGTAATTTTTTTACTATTTTAGCGATTTCGTTGACGTGATTCGTCAATTTGACCTCTCTGTCGTGGTTGCGCCAAAAGAGAGCAGTCCCTATGCTGGGCGCTCGATTGATGAGTGGGGGTGATGCAAGGTGCAAACGTGGAGTGATGTGCTGGGCGCAGAGAAACAGCAGGACTATTTCCAGCAGACATTGGCAGCAGTCAGGGCCGAACGTGAGGCGGGCAAGATCATTTATCCGCCTGCGACAGAGGTTTTCAATGCTTTCAAGTTCACCGAGCTGGGCGAGGTCAAGGTGGTCATTCTCGGCCAGGATCCTTACCACGGTCCCAACCAGGCGCATGGTCTCTGCTTCTCGGTGCAGCACGGGGTTCGCATCCCCCCTTCACTGGTCAACATCTATAAGGAGCTGGAGCGGGATCTGCCGGGCTTTACCGCTCCCGGGCATGGCTATCTGGAAAGTTGGGCCAGGCAGGGGGTGTTGCTCCTCAATACGGTGCTGACGGTGCAGGCCGGTATGGCGCACTCACATGCGAATTTGGGGTGGGAGACCTTCACCGACCGAGTTATCGAGGCACTCAACACCCATCGCAGCGGGATCGTATTCCTGTTGTGGGGCTCGCATGCACAGAAGAAGGGGCGATTTATCGATCGGGCTCGTCACCATGTTCTGACGGCCCCCCATCCCAGCCCGCTTTCAGCTCACCGCGGCTTCATTGGGTGTGGCCACTTCTCGCAAGCTAACCGACTATTGGAGCAACAGGAGATGGCGCCTATCGATTGGACCTCTGTCTGTCGATAGATTGACCAGAGGCATGGTAGCACCTTGCTGGATGCATATAATGCGAGTAGAACTTCAATTTATATTCAGAGCAAAGGAGTGCCGCCATGTTATCCAGTCTGCACCAGGAGCATCTTAATATTGCCAAGCTGCTCGATCTGCTCAAGCGCAAGCAGAGCTTCATCGAGCATGAGCAGAAGGTCTGCTATCGCCTGATCCGTGATGTGGTTGATTACCTCAGCGAAGTATCGGATAAGCGCCATCATCCCAAAGAGGACATGATTTACGAATACTATCTGAAGTATCGGGTCGTGGACGGTGAGGTGGGGCATCGCCTGAAAGAGGAGCACGATAAGCTGGTTGAGGCAGGTGCCGAGCTCAAGGAGATGGTGGAGATGATCCTGATGGATGCGGTCATCCCGCTCGATCAGTTTACGGCCAAACTGCAGCAATTTATCGAGTTGCAAGAAAAGCACATGAGTTATGAGGAGACGGTGATTTTCCCCCGTCTGCGCGAGGCGCTGACCGAAGATGATTGGCGTCATCTCGAGCAGAACTGGCAGATCCATTCCAATGCCGACCCTCTGTTCGGCCCCGAAGTGGCCCAGCATTTCCGAGATCTGGCAGGACGCCTGGCGTTATAGCCGCCGCCTTATATAAAGAGGCCCCGCATGCGGGGCCTCTTTATGTTAGAAATCCAGGTTTTCATTGCCGCCGTCGTAGGCAATATCAATCGACTGCAGCTCCTTTTGCAGACGGTGCTTATCTTTGAGTGCCTCGATTTCCCTCCATTTGCGCTTTTTCCCCGGGCTGCGGCTACGTGAACCGAGCTCAACTACGTCTTCAAAATCGAAGTCAAACCTTTCCATGGTCTTCTCCCGGCATTGTTGTAGTTTTCACCACCGATATATCACAGCGTCAGCGACTTTAAAACGTTTCCGTGTCGATAGGATGACGGATAGCACAAGGGCGGCCAGAGGCCGCCCTTGTTTTCTATTGGAACCTGTTTTTGATCACAGTTTACTGGCCAACATGGTTTCCAGCTTGCCCTGATCAACGGCGAACAGGCGAATGCCTTCGGCCAGCTTTTCGACGGCCATCGCATCCTGGTTTAACTCCCAGCGGAATTCGGCCTCGTTCAACGGGGTGGGTTTGGGCTGTGTCTCGCCGTGGAAACTCAGTTTATGTTCGACCAGCCCTTCTGCGTTGCTCAGCTCTTCCAGCAGGGCAGGGCCTATGGTCAGACGGTCACAGCCGGCCAGCTCGAGGATTTCCCCGGTATTGCGGAAACTGGCCCCCATGACCACGGTGTCATAGCCGTGCTGCTTGTAGTAGTGGTAGATGCCGGCGACGGAAACCACGCCCGGATCTTCGGCGGCGCTGTAATCACGGTTGTGTTTGGCCTTATACCAGTCGAGGATACGCCCGACAAACGGAGAGATGAGGAAGACCCCTGCCTCGGCGCAGGCGCGCGCCTGGGCGAAGGAGAACAGCAAGGTCAGGTTGCACTGGATCCCCTCTTGCTCCAGCACCTCGGCGGCGCGGATCCCCTCCCAGGTGGAGGCCAGCTTGATCAGGATCCGATCATTGCTAATGCCGGCTTCATTGTAGAGGCGCATCAGCTTGCGCGCCTTGGCGATGCTGGCGGCAGTATCAAAGGAGAGGCGAGCATCCACTTCGGTGGAGATACGGCCGGGGACAATCTTCAGGATCTCCAGGCCGATATTGACGGCCAGCTTGTCGCCGGCATCGATGATCTGCTGCGCCTTGTCACTGCTCTGGGCCTTGGCCCAAGTAATGGCGTCTTCAATCAGTGCGGCGTACTCAGGAATGGCTGAGGCCTTGAGCACCAACGAGGGGTTGGTGGTCGCATCGATCGGTTGGTAGCGTTTGATCGCTTCGATGTCACCGGTATCGGCGACAACGGTCGTAAGGGCTTTGAGCTGGGTCAGTTTATCGGCCATAGCGGTATCTATCTCTTTAGGTGTGAGCGACCATGCCGGAAGGCGAGGTGGTGCTTGAAAGCCAGTTACATTTATTGAGCCCTATCAGGGGGCTCTGGAGTGCGTCCGCCTACTTAATACCTAGCGGTAGGGGCCTGCAATAGGGGGGATTGGCTGGCATTTGTACAGGGGGAGGGGCGCAGGG
>NZ_CDBY01000066.1:0-3554 GCF_000820125.1 Aeromonas simiae
CTGTTTGATGTACCTGGCAAGGGGATTTTGCGTCCGGGCCGGGTAGCTGGCTGGATCGATCGCGCCTTGCAGCAGGCCGGCCCCCGTTTGGTGCTGGTCTCTCCCTATCTGCTATTACCGCCGCGTTTCATGAGGCGTTTGCGACGGCTGGCGCGGCGTGGCTGCGAGATCTCCGTGCTGACCAATTCCATGGCCACGACCGACGTGCCCTTGGTTCAGGCGACCTACGAGCAGCAGCGTGAACGGCTGCGCCGGCTCGGGATCGCCCTGCATGAGTTGCGACCGGACAAGGGACGCAGCCTGCATGCCAAGCTGGTGCTGACCGGGTCAGGCGAGATCCTGCTTGGCAGCTTCAATCTCGATCCTCGTTCCCTGTTTCTCAACACCGAGTTGGTGGTGCGGCTGCGCTGCGAGCCTTTGCAGGAAGCCTTGCAGCAGTGGGTGGCCGCTTGGCAGCAGGAGAGCTGGCCCCAGCACCGTCAGGCCCATCCTCCCTTACCGTGTTGGCGCAGGGCATGGCGCTGGCTGGCGGGACGGCTGCCCATCCAGCGTTGGCTTTGAGTCGAAAGGAAAACGTTTGTGCGACATGTCGCAAGCCGCCGTGCGTCATTGGCGGTGCCATGCATGGCACAAGGATGAGGGTTAGATATCTACAAAATTGATTTTTAAGACTATTTTCACCCTTCATCACCTAGCGCATAGATGATGGTGCATGTTTTGTCCAATTGAATGCTTTTTTATACAGGTCGCGCCCATAAGATGAGGGGGCAAGGACAACACGTCTCTCACCTGGGATGTGTTAGGCGTACCTCACCCCCCTCGGTGTAGACCGGGATGTTCGTGTCACGGAACGACGCGTGCGGACGGAGCCATCCGGCCGTGTTCATCAGGAGTGGGTGGTGTGGGAGCGCCAGAAATGGAACATGCCTTTTGCGAGGGGGTGATCGACGATCACCCCGTTTTTTTTGTCTTCAGAAAAGCCGGCTCGCGGTAAGGCTGCGCAGTTGCCAGCCATCGGGTATGATCCCTGTCCAAAAGCGTGAGGTGGTTTTGTGGGAATCCGTGCACAACAGAAAGAAAAGACCCGGCGCAGCCTGATCGAGGCCGCCTTCAACCAGCTGAGCTGTGAACGCAGTTTCTCCAACCTGAGCCTGCGCGAAGTGGCGCGCGAGGCCGGTATCGCCCCCACCTCTTTTTATCGCCACTTCCGCGACATGGAGGAGCTCGGCTTGACCCTGGTGGACGAGGGCGGGCTGACCCTGCGCCATCTGATGCGCCAGGCACGCCAGCGTATCGCCGGTGGGGGCAGCGTGATCCGCACCTCGGTACAGACCTTCATGGAGTTTGTCGAGAACAACCCCAATGTATTCCGGTTGCTGCTGCGGGAACGCTCCGGTACCTCGGTGGCCTTCCGTCAGGCGGTGGCGCGCGAGATCCAGCACTTCATCGCCGAGCTGACCGACTATCTTGAGGTGACCTCGGGCAGCAGCAGGGAGGATGCCTGTATCCAGGCCGAGGCCATCGTCACCATCGTCTTCAATGCCGGGGCCGATGCCCTCGACCTGACCCGTGAAGAGTGCCGGGCCCTGAGTGAGCGAACCATCCGCCAGCTGCGCATCATCGCGGCCGGCGCCGAAGTCTACCAACAGCGCCGGCAGGCGCATGCAGAAGGAGAGTGCGATGAGTGAGCCGACCCCGATCCCCAAGGGTATCCTGCTGTTGGCCTTTCTGGTCGGTTTGTGCGGACACGCCACGCTAGCGGTGCTGACTGACAGCCAGGTGCCCTTCTCCCTGTTTCCCCTGATTGCCCTGGTACTGGCGGCCCGCCAGCTCTACCAGCACTATGCCAGCGAGCCGATGGAGGGCAACACCCCTGCCTGCTGCGTCATCAGCTTCTTCATCGGTATCTTCGGCCACTCCGCCTTCCTGCGGGTGCAGTATCCCGAGCTGGGCAGCAACTTCGTCCCGCTCATCATTGCCCTGCTGCTGGCGGCCTGGCTGTCGGTCAAGCTCGGCATCATGGTCGGCAAACAGAAGTAAGCGCACCAATAAAACGCCCGGCATCAGCCGGGCGTTTTGTTTTACTCCTTGGGAGTGATGATGGCGTTGAGCCGCTCCCGTATCCCCTGGGTGGCGAAGACCCCGAACAAGATGATCTGCCAGTACTCGGCACGGGTCACGGCGAAGTAGCGCTCGCACGCCTTGCGGATCATGCTGGCTTGCGCCCAGTGCATCAGCAGCACGATGAGGCCGCAGGGGGGCAGAAAGCCGTTCAGCTTGCCCGGCAGCAGCTTGGCAAGGGCGGCCAGTACGCCCAGCCAGAACAGCAGGATGATGACCTTGGCCAGCAGGTTAAACAGGCGCTTCATGGGCAGTCTCCCTCAGGTAGAGTTGGTAGCAGACCTGCCCGGCCTGCTTGTCCTTGAGCAGGTGCCAGGTGGCGGGCAGGGCGGGTGGCGTGGCCTCTTTTTCTCGCTCCAGATAGATGAGGGCCCCCTCGGCCAGCCAGCCACCCTGCTCCAGCAACTGACAGGCGCTGAGCAGCAGCTCTTGGCGGAACGGTGGATCGAGGAACACCAGATCGAAGGGGCGGGCGGGCCCCTGCAACCAGCTCAGGGCATCGGCCTCGATCACCTCGGCCGCCGAGCTGCCGAGCAGGGCCAGGTTGGCGCGCAGCTGCTGCGCCGCACCGCGGTCACGCTCGATCATGGTCACCTGGCTGGCGTAGCGGGAGAGGGCCTCCAGGCCCAGGCCACCACTGCCGGCAAACAGGTCGAGGCAGCGGGTGTCGCGGATGTGGGGGGCGAGCCAGTTGAAGATGGTCTCCTTGACCCGATCCGTGGTGGGTCGCAGCCCTTCCACGTCACGAACCGGCAGTTTGCGCCCACGCCATTGGCCGCTGATGATCCGCACAAAGCCCGATTTTCCCGGTCGGGAAGGGCCATTACGGCTGTTTTTCGCTCTGGGCATCGCGTTTCGTCGTCAGAAAAGAAAGTGGTAGTATAAGGCGGTTCATTTTTGTGCCGAACCCCTGCGGAACGGCCATTTTAGCAGTCCGCCGATCAAGTGAGTATTTATTAGATGGCAAAAGGTTTGTTTTCCTGGCTGGGATTCGGCCGCAAGAAAGATGAGGCAGAGACCCAACCCGCTTCCGAGGCCACCGCAGCGACCACTGTCGAACCGGCCAGCCCGTCCGAGGTAGAGGCCGAGCGCGCCGATGCCGGCATAGTGGTGGACGATGCCTGCTGTGCGCCGTTGCCGGAGCCAGATGATGCGCCCATGGTGCTGGAGGAGTGTGCCTCTGAGCTGGAGCCGGTGATCGTCAACGATCTGGTGGCGGAAGAGGAAGCCCGTCAAGCCGAAGCCGCTCGCCTGGCCGCCGAAGAAGAGGCCCGTCAAGCCGAAGCCGCTCGTTTGGCTGCCGAAGAGGCCCGTCAGGCCGAAGCCGCTCGTCTGGCTGCCGAAGAGGCCCGTCAAGCCGAAGCCGCTCGCCTGGCTGCCGAAGAAGAGGCCCGTCAAGCCGAAGCCGCCCGCCTGGCTGCCGAAGAAGAGGC
>NZ_CDBY01000066.1:3663-42547 GCF_000820125.1 Aeromonas simiae
GCCGAAGCCGCCCGCGTGGCTGCCGAACAGGCGCGTCAGGCCGAAGCCGCTCGCTTGGCTGCCGAACAGGCGCGTCAAGCCGAAGCAGCTCGTTTGGCTGCCGAAGAAGAGGCCCGTCAAGCCGAGGCCGCTCGTCTGGCTGCCGAAGAGGCCCGTCAAGCTGAAGCCGCTCGTCTGGCCGCCGAAGAGGCCCGTCAGGCTGAAGCTGCTCGTTTGGCTGCCGAAGAAGAGGCCCGTATCGCGGCAGAGGCGGATGCCGCCGCGCTGGCAGCCTTGCCGTTGGCCGCCAAGGTCGATGACGATACCCAGGAAAAGCCCCAGCGTGAGGGGCTGTTCGCCCGCCTCAAGCGCAGTCTGGTGCGCACCCGTGAGAATATCGGTTCCGGCTTCTTTGGCCTGTTCCGTGGCAAGAAGATTGACGACGAGCTGTTCGAGGAGCTGGAGACCCAGCTGCTGAGTGCGGATCTCGGGGTCGAGACCACCACCCGCATCATTGACGGGCTGACCCAGCATGCCAGCCGCAAGCAGCTCAAGGATGCCGAGGCGCTCTATGGCCTGCTCAAGCAGGATATGGGCGAGATGTTGACCCAGGTCGAGCAGCCGCTGGCGATCGACACCAGCAAGAAGCCCTATGTCATCCTGATGGTCGGCGTGAACGGGGTGGGCAAGACCACCACCATCGGCAAGCTGGCCAAGCAGTTTCAGGCCGAGGGCAAGAGCGTGATGCTGGCGGCTGGCGATACCTTCCGCGCCGCTGCCGTGGAGCAGTTGCAGGTGTGGGGGCAGCGCAACAACATCCCGGTGATTGCCCAGCACACCGGTGCCGATTCGGCCTCTGTCATCTATGATGCCATCGAGGCGGCCCGCTCACGCGGGGTGGATGTGCTGATTGCCGACACCGCAGGTCGTTTGCAAAACAAGAACAACCTGATGGAAGAGCTCAAGAAGGTCGTGCGGGTGATGAAGAAGCTCGACGAAGAGGCGCCGCACGAGATCATGCTCACCGTCGATGCCGGCACCGGCCAGAACGCCCTGAGCCAGGCCAAGTTGTTCAACGATGCGGTGGGGATCACCGGCATCACCCTCACCAAGCTCGATGGCACTGCCAAGGGCGGCATCATCTTCGCTGTGGCGGACAAGTTCCAGATCCCGATTCGTTACATCGGGGTCGGCGAGGGGATCGACGATCTGCGCCCCTTCGTGGCCAATGACTTCATCGAGGCGTTGTTCAGCCGCGACGAGTGATCGAGATCGCGGGCTCCCTCGGGGGCCCGTGCAGTTATCGGGAACCACACATGATTCGTTTTGAACAGGTCAGCAAGGTCTACAGTGGCGGCCACCAGGCCCTGCAGAAGGTGAATTTTCACCTGCGCAAGGGGGAGATGGCCTTTCTCACCGGCCATTCCGGCGCGGGCAAGAGTACCCTGCTCAAGCTCATCAGCGTGATGGAGCGGCCCACCGACGGTCGTATCTTCTTCCATGGCGACGACGTGACCCGCCTCGACCGTCGTTATATCCCCTATGTGCGCCGCCAGATCGGCATGATTTTTCAGGATCACCGTCTGTTGATGGATCGCACCGTATTCGACAACGTGGCCCTGCCGCTGGTGATCGATGGATACGGCCACGGCGACATCGTCAAGCGGGTGTCGGCGTCGCTCGACAAGGTGGGGCTGCTCGGCAAGGAGCGCTATCAGCCGCGCATGCTCTCCGGCGGGGAGCAGCAGCGGGTGGGGATCGCCCGGGCCATCGTCAACAAACCCCCTTTGCTGCTGGCCGATGAGCCGACCGGCAACCTCGATCCCCAGCTCTCGATGGACATCATGCGTCTGTTTGAGGAGTTCAACCGGGTCGGTGTCTCGGTGCTCATCGCCACCCACGATCTTGGGTTGATTGCCCGCATGCGCTACCGCACCCTGACGCTCAAGGCCGGGCGCATGTACTCGCAGGAGAGGGAGGCATAATGGGGGTCGTCCGTCACAAGCAGCCTCTGTTGCGTCGCTTCGTCATGTATTGGGTGGATCATGTCCGTCAGGCGTTCGCCAGCCTGGGTGAACTGTGGCGCTATCCGCTCGCCACCATGATGACGCTTGGCGTGCTTGGTGTAAGCCTGGCGCTGCCCTCCTGCTTTCATGTGCTGCTGAAAAACGCCGAGCGGGTGGAGAGTGGCTGGCAAAATAGCTCGCAGATCACCCTCTACCTGCGTAAGGATCTGCCACAGGCAAGCATCGATGCGTTGCAGGAGCGGATCTTGATGTACCCCGAAGTGGATCGGGTTGAGTACCTCAGTCGTGACCAATCCCTCGCCGAATTCCGTGAATACTCGGGCTTTGGCGACGCTCTCGATTACCTCGACAGCAATCCGCTGCCGCCCGTGTTGATCGTGGTTCCCGACATAGCCTGGCGCACGCCCAACGGGGCCAGTGAGCTGCTTGGCAAGCTCAACAACGAAAGCGGGGTCGAGCAGGGGAAGCTGGATCTGCAGTGGCTGGAGCGCCTGCAAGGGATCATCAAGTTGCTGCGGCACACCATCACCGGCATCGCCGTGCTGCTGCTGTCAGCGGTGCTGTTGATCGTCGGTAACACGCTGCGGCTGAATATCCTCAACCAGCGCTCCGAGATCGAAGTGCTCAAGCTGGTGGGGGCGACGGACTCCTTCATTCACCGCCCCTTTCTCTATACCGGGGTGTGGTTTGGCGTCATTGGCGGCATGCTGGCCTGGTGGCTGACCGAGGTGATGGTGTTGTGGAGCGAGGGCGTGGTGAGCGAGCTGGCAGGCCTCTATGAGAGCCAGTTCCGGTTGGCCGGGTTAGGGCTGGTTGACGGCCTCAATCTGATACTGCTGGGTGCCCTGTTGGGGCTGATCGCCTCCTGGTTTTCGGTGCATCGCCATATCCGCGATATCGAGCCCTCCTGATCACGGAATGAGCGGGAAAATTCGCTGGATTTTGCGATCTGGATCAAGTACAAGGGGGACCTTTGCTGGCGGGCTGCCTGTAGTCGTTATACTCTGGGCGATGGGGCAGCGCTGATCCAAGGATCGTCAGGATCCGCGAACTTTTCGATGAAACTATTGTCTTAGTTAGAGATTTATACGGGTGTGGCAAAGGGCCCTACCTGTGCCGGCTTGGCAAGCATGTGAAGGTTGCGAGCTCCGCAACAATGGACTTAGCATGCTACTTTTCAGGGGTCCTTCACTGTGACCCCTTTTTTTATGTGTATTCACACAGGGTTCACGCCACTTCCTTATCATCTGCTCCTTGTGGCCAGAGTGTCTGCTAACTTGCTGACGCAGGCCCACAGATTGAATGGGTGACGGTGGACAGCCCGAATGCGGGTGATACACTGCCCTGGTTGATATGAATAGAGGTATTCGATGGGAACTTCATTGCAGCGCACCATGTCCTTGATTCCGCAGGGCAGCCTGGAGGGTTATATCCAGGCGGTGAACTCGATCCCTGTGCTCAGCGCAGAGGAGGAGCGTGCTCTGGCCGAGCGGCTGCAGCAGGATGGGGATCTCGAGGCTGCCCGCCAGCTGGTTATGTCCCACCTGCGTTTTGTCGTTCATGTAGCCAAGAGCTATGCCGGTTACGGCCTGCCCCAGGCCGACCTGATCCAGGAGGGCAACATCGGCCTGATGAAGGCGGTCAAGCGTTTTGACCCCACGGTCGGCGTGCGGCTGGTCTCCTTCGCAGTGCACTGGATCAAGGCTGAAATCCACGAATATGTCCTGCGCAACTGGCGCATGGTCAAGGTGGCGACCACTAAGGCTCAGCGCAAGCTCTTCTTTAACCTGCGCAAGAGCAAGAAGCATCTCGGCTGGTTCAGCCAGGAAGAGGTGCGTGCGGTGGCCGACGATCTCGGCGTCTCCCCGGCGGAGGTGGTTGAGATGGAGGCGCGCATGAGCGGCCAGGATCAGGCCTTCGATCTGGTTGACGATGACGACGAAGGGTTTGCCCCGGTGCACTACCTCGAAGATAAGTCGTCCGATCTTGCCAGTAACATCGAAAGCGATAACTGGGACGATCACGCCTCCACCCGTTTGGCATCGGCGCTGGCCACTCTCGACGAGCGCAGCCAGCACATCATCCGTGCCCGCTGGCTGGATGAAGAGAACAAGTCTACTTTGCAGGAGCTGGCCGATACCTACGGCGTCTCTGCCGAGCGGGTGCGTCAGCTCGAGAAGAACGCACTCAAGAAACTCAAGGATGCCATGGACGTTTAAGCGTCATGGAGTGAACAAGCAGGGCCTGATGGCCCTGTTTTTGTGTCTGGTCTCAGCACAGGTCGCACCTGTGAAATGCAGGGTTGCTTCGCCCTCAGCCCACTGTGGTAAGGTGCGCAGCAGCAACGACAGGGAGAAATTTCGTGAAACTGTTGAATCAACTGTTCATCAACAACCGGGAGTGGGCCGAGCAGATCAAGGCCGAGGACCCTAATTTCTTTACCCAGCTTTCCGCTCAGCAGGCGCCGGAGTATCTCTGGATCGGCTGCTCTGACAGCCGGGTGCCTGCCAACCAGCTGATGGGGCTGCTGCCCGGTGATGTGTTTGTCCATCGCAACGTGGCGAACCTGGTGGTGCACACCGATTTCAACTGCCTCTCGGTGCTGCAATACGCGGTCGAAGTGCTCAAGGTTAAGCACATCATCATCTGCGGCCACTATGGCTGTGGTGGCGTCAAAGCGGCGATGCAGAACCAGGAGCTGGGCCTCATCGACAACTGGCTGCGCAACATCAAGGACGTCTACTTCAAGTATCAGGAAGAGATCGACGCGGTCGGGGATGAGCATGAGCGCTTTGACTACCTGTGCGAGCTTAACGTCGCCGAGCAGGTGTCCAATGTCTGTCACACCACCATCATCCAGAACGCCTGGCGGCGTGGCCAGGAGCTGGCGGTACACGGCTGGATCTACGGGATCAAGGATGGTCTGTTGCAGGATCTCGGCGTCTGTATCAGCGGCCCCGAGCAGATCCCCGATGTCTATCGCACCTGGCTCGACATCAAACCCCGCCAGCGCCGATAAGCGGGCCATTGTGCTAAGTACCTGGAACGGGCGCCTTCATGGCGCCCGTTCTTTTACCAGATAAAAAGCCCGGCACAGCAAGGCTGGGCCGGGTGGAAGTATGGAAGTTAAGCCGGGGATCAGAAGTCGTAACGGGCGGCCAGCTGGAAGTCATCCTTCACGTTGAGCTTGCCGCTGTCGCTGCTGTCGAGATTGTTGATGCGGTATTCACCGATGATGCGCAGGTTCTTGTTGAACTTGTACTGGGCGCCGAGGGTGTAGTAGTCGATGGCGTCGAAGTCAGCTCCGCCGCTCTGCTCGATCTTCTGTTTGTTCCACAGCGCCATCAAGCCGAAGCCGTTGGCAAAGTTGTAGCCCAGTGCCGCTTCCCAGCCGGTGTGATCCTGCCCGTCCTTGATGAAGTCGGCGCCGTCGGCGTAGCTCAGGGCTGCATAAACGGCCTTGTCGTCATACTTGGCGGAGATGAGCCACAGCTTGGCGTCTGCTTCACCGTCTTGTTGGCGCAGGCCCACGTTGTAGGCGGTACCGATGGAGAGGTTGAACGGGAAGGTGTAGGCGATGGCCGCGCCATAGGCCGGGTCACTGTTCTTGTTGCCCACGTCCTCGGTGTCGCCGCCGTCAAACTTGTAGCTGGCGTCGAACTGCAACCCGTTGAACAGGCCGGAGTACTTCAGCACCGAGCCGGCACGGTTGGTGGCGAAGGTATCGGTCTTGGCGCCCAGCGCCTCGTTGCCATAGCCATCGGAGAGGGAGACGTCAGTCCAGTCGGCCAGGAAGCCGGGGGCCCCCTTCTGGCGGCCGAAGGTGACCGTGCCCCAGTCGCCGCCCAGACCGGCGAAGGCCAGGCGGGTGCGCAGATTGTCGGAGTTGTCGCTGACGGTTTTCTCACTGTCGTTGACGTAAAATTGCAGCTCGTACTGGGCGACCGCCTTCAGACCGCTCTGGATCTGGCTCTCGGCCTTGGCGCCGATACGGGCAAACTGGTTGGCGCCCTGCTTATCGCTGTACTCGCTCTTGATCTTGCCGTCGGCGTCCAGCTCCTTCTTGTCGCCGAAGAAGTGGCCGGCGTAGATGCGGCCATACAGATCCAGCGCTGTGGTGTCATTCTTGAATACTTCGGCAGCTTGGGCCTGGAAGGCGCCAGTCAGTGCCAGTGCCACTACGGTCAGCTTTTTCATTGTCGTCCCTTGGGTTGTAAGCATTGGTGTTAACAAGCGAGGCCATGCTAGGCAGGCGGGATGACGGAGGGGTGACTGAAACATGAAAGATGGATGTCACTTTTTGTTATTTTTCATGAAGCTGGCCGCTTTATATCCGGCTCGGCGTGAGTTTTGCACGCAAAGGTTTGCCTGTGTGGTAGAATGTCGCGCGTTTTTTTAGGTTTTAGTGTGTTGGTGATGCGATGAGACGTGAACTGGCAATCGAATTTTCCCGAGTGACCGAGGCCGCCGCACTGGCTGGCTACAAGTGGCTCGGACGGGGCGACAAGAACATCGCCGATGGCGCGGCCGTCGCCGCCATGCGCCACATCCTCAACCAGATCCGTATCGATGGCGAAGTGGTCATCGGCGAGGGTGAAATCGACGAGGCGCCGATGCTGTATATCGGCGAGAAGGTGGGCACTGGCGAAGGGGATGCGGTGGATATCGCTGTCGATCCGATCGAAGGTACCCGCATGACGGCGATGGGTCAGGCCAATGCCTTGGCCGTACTCGCCGTGGGTGACAAGGGCTCCTTCCTCAAGGCGCCCGACATGTATATGGAGAAGTTGATCGTCGGCCCGCAGGCCAAGGGCGCCATCGACCTCAACCAGGCGCTCGAGTTGAACCTCAAGGCCGTGGCCAAGGCGCTCGGCAAGCCGCTTTCGCGTCTGACCGTGATCACCCTGGCCAAGCCGCGCCACGACAAGGCGATCAAGGAGATGCAAGGACTCGGTGTTCGGGTGTTTGCCATTCCTGACGGTGACGTGGCCGCCTCGGTGCTGACCTGTATGCCGGACAACGAAGTGGACATGCTCTACGGCATCGGCGGCGCTCCGGAAGGGGTGATTTCGGCGGCGGTGATCCGTGCCCTCAATGGTGACATGCAGGCCCGCCTGATCCCGCGCCACCTGGTCAAGGGAGACAGCCCCGAGGTTCGGGCGCTGGGTGAGCAGGAGATCGCCCGTTGCGAGGCGCTTGGCCTCAAGGTGGGTCAGGTGTTGCAACTCAACGATCTGGTGCGCGATGACAACGTCATCTTCTCTGCCACCGGGATCACCAAGGGCGATCTGCTCGACGGCATCACCAGCAACGGGGTGCTGGCCACCACCGAGACGTTGCTGATCCGTGGCAAGTCCCGCACCATCCGCCGCATCAAGTCGACCCACTACCTGGATCGCAAGGATGAAGTGGTTCGCGACATCATACTGTAAGCTGTTGCCGACCCTTTGAAACAGAGACGGCCCATCCTGTGATGGGCCGTCTTTCTATATGTGGAGCCGACCATGGAATGTCGCCCCGGCTGTGCGGCCTGCTGCATCGCCCCCAGTATCTCCTCGCCCATCCCGGGCATGCCGGATGGCAAGCCCGCCGGCATCCCTTGTGTGCAGCTCGACGATCAGTTCGGCTGCCTGCTGTTTGGCCTTCCCGAGCGCCCTGCCGTGTGCGGCGGCTTTCAGCCGTTGCCCGATGTGTGTGGCAGCCATCGCGATGAGGCGCTCTGGCTCATCGGCGAGCTGGAGCGACTGACCGGCTAGCGCCGATCGCGTGTCACCGCCTGGTGGCGGCGCGGTATGGCAGAGGGGGGCAGCACAGCGCCCGTTGTGTGGTATTGCGCCGTGATCCACCTGGCGGGTGCCGACTATTGGCGCATGACGCCGTCAGATTTAAGTGCAAAACGTGATCAGAAAGAGGTCAAAGCGGCAATTGCCTTTGAATTGGCGGGCATGCTCCTTATACTGGGTTCACCTGTTTCCAGCCGTGGACCCATCACTATGGAATACAACACCTCCGAACTGTGCGACATCTATCACGACATGGTGGATGTGCTCGAACCCATGCTCTCCTCCTTTGGCGGCCGTAACTCCTTTGGCGGCGTCATCACAACGGTCAAATGCTTCGAATCTAACGGCCTGATCCGTGAGCTGGTGCAGGAGAGTGGCGTCGGCCGTGTTCTGCTTATCGACGGTGGTGGCTCCCTGCGGCGAGCCCTCATCGATAGCGACATCGCCGGCACCGCAGCCGAGAATGGCTGGGAGGGGATTGTCTGCTACGGCTGTGTGCGTGAGGTCGATCAGCTCGAAGAGTTGGACATCGGCATTCAGGCGCTGGCCGCGATCCCGGTCGGTGCTGATGATAAGACGGTGGGAGAGACCGATCTGCCGGTCAACTTCGGTGGCGTGACCTTCCTGCCGGACGATCACCTCTATGCCGATACCACGGGCGTCATCCTCTCGCCGGAGCCGCTCGATATCGAGTAGCACAGCGTTGAGTAGAAAACGGGAGCCATCGGCTCCCGTTTTTACATCCGCATTAGCGAGGATCTTCCACCTGGGTATCAGGCGCGACCCGCTTGCTGCCGGTCACCATGGCGCGCAGCAGATCGCTTCGGGTGAGACGGTCGATGAGCAGCACGGCGGCGGCATGCAGACCGGCCAGCGCCAGCAGGCTGTTGGCCAGCGTACCGTGCAGCGCCTCCAGCCAATCCTCGTCTGCAACGCCATCCCAACCGGTCATCCAGCCGGTCAGCACCGTGCTGCCCAGCAGGGTCATCAGCGCCAGGATCATCAATGCGCCCACCGGGTTGTGGCCGAGGTAGTAGGGGTGATGGCCATCGTGCAGCCGGCGAAAGAAGTGACGCAGTCGGGCCGGGGAAGGGAACCACTGGCCGAAGCGGGCGTAGTGGCTGCCGGCAAATCCCCACAGCAGACGGAGCAGCAGCAATCCCCCCACCGTATACCCGACCAGCCGGTGTGGCCGGCTCCCCTCTTCCAGCACAAACCAGTTGAGTGCGCAGAGCAACACCGTGCTCCAGTGCAACAGGCGGATCAGCAGATCCCAGACGCGCCATGTACGGGGTGGGGTCATCCTGCCCTCCTGCGGGGACAGACGGGCAGCAGGGGCATCCGTTGCATCTATGTGGCTCCTCGATATGGCCTGTGTCGAGGAGCAGTGTGGCGGGGGAGTCTTAAGCGGGCATTAAGCCCACTAGGCGAGGCGGCCCCGTTGCAACCAGCGGTCGAGGGCATTGGCGAAGCGCTGCCGGTCAGCCTGGTTGAAAGGCGCAGGCCCCCCGGTCTGCATGCCGGCCGAGCGTAGCTCCTCCATGAAGTTGCGCATGCCGAGGCGGGCCTTAATGGTCTCACGGGTATAGATTTCGCCGCGCGGGTTGAGCGCCTCGCCACCGGCTTCAATCACCAGATCGGCCAGTGGAATATCGGCGGTGATCACCAGATCCCCCGGCGTGACCGAGGTGGCGATGAGATGATCGGCCACGTCAAACCCCTTGGGCACCTGGCGGCTGACCAGCCAGGGGGAGGGAGGCAACCGCAATGCCGAGTTGGCCACGAAGATGGCCATGATTTCGGTGCGGTGGGCGGCACGGTAGAGGATCTCCTTGATGGGCACGGGGCAGGCGTCGGCATCGACCCAGATGGTCATGGTGGTCTCCTGATGACAAGGGGGGCACATGATAGCATGGTGGCGGCTGAGGCTGGCGCCGCTTTGGTGTAAGCTGGGGGCTTGCCGATGAAGGAGGAGTCATGGATCGCGTACCGGCTGACACGATTTACAGCCTGCAATTTGATGGTCAGGGGGGCATGCAGCCGCTACCGGAAGGGCGTGAGTTGCCGACGGAGGCTCCGAGCTGGGTGCATCTCGACTATGGCGATCCTGCGGTGGCCCGCTGGTTGTTGCAGACGCCCCTGCTGGGGGAGGCAGCCCGTGAGGCGCTGCTTGGCCAGAGTAGCCGCCCCAAGCTGGTCAAACTGGGCGAGACCGTACTGCTGATCCTGCGCGGGGTGAACCATAACCAGGGGCACAGGCCGGAGGAGATGGTGGCGCTGCGTATCTATATCACGCCGGATCTCATCATCAGCAGTCGGCGTCGCCCGCTGCTCTCGGAGCAGGATGTGTTCGGCCAGCTCTGCCAGGGCGTCGGGCCGGCCAATCCGGCCAACTGGCTGGTGGAGATCTGCGATGCTCTCACCGATCGGGCCGGCGAGTTTGTCGAAGGGCTGCACGATGAAATCCTCGAACTCGAAGAGTTGGTGTTGACCCGCCAGATGCCGGGCAATGGCCGGCTGGCCCGCATTCGCAAGCAACTCATCATGATCCGCCGCTACCTCTCTCCGCAGCGGGATCTGGTGGCCCGCCTCGGGAATGAGAAGATCAGCTGGCTGGAGGAGGATGATCGCCGGCGCCTGCTCGATATCGCCGACCGGTTGCGACGCTGGCTCGATGATCTCGATGCCGGCATTGCCCGTAGCGCCGTGCTGGCCGATGAGATGAATAACCTGATGGCCGAGGCCACCAACCGGCGAGCTTATCAGATGTCGGTGATGGCGCTGCTGTTTCTGCCCGCCACCTTCCTCACCGGTCTGTTTGGCATCAACCTCGGCGGCATTCCTGGTGCCGAGAGCCCGCTGGCCTTCTGGATCTTTACCGGTTTGTTGCTGACCCTAGCGCTGGTGCTGGGCGTCTGGCTCAAACTGCGACGCTGGTGGTAGAAACGACATGACTTTCTGGTACGCCTTTGGCCTGACCCTGGCCATCATTGCCGCTCATCTGCTGCTGCGCAGCCTGATCCACCGCAGTCTGATGGCCATCGGTCACGTCCGTCAGGTGAGTGAGACCCGAGTGCTCTATGTGGAGCACGTGTTCCACTTCCTGCTTGGCTGCGCCACCCTGATGGTGCTAGCCGGGGTGTGGGGGCTCGACTTCGCCCGGCTGGTGGTGTTGGCCTCCTCCTTCTTCGCCGTGCTGGGGGTGGCCATGGTGGCCCAGTGGTCGATCCTCTCCAACATCACTGCCAGCATCACCATCTTCTTCGCCTTCCCCTACCGCATCGGCGATCGTATCCGCATCATCGACAAGGATGACTCGGTCACCGGGGTCATCAGCGAGATCGGTCTCTTCTATGTGCGGATCCGCGATGACAACGGCGACAGCGTGACCTATCCGGCCAACCTGATCTTGCAAAAACCGGTGCGCAAGCTGGAGGGGAAAGCGCCGGGCGAGCAGCCCGAATAGCAGCAAGGCTCCCGTGGGAGCCTTGTTCGTTCTCAGCGCTCGAAGAAGCGGTAGAGGTGATCTTCCTGAATGGGACAGTCGGCGATCGTGTGAATGAGCTCGCGAGCGTCATTGACCGACGAGAAGCTGAGCGGACAGCCCAGGGTATCGGTCAGCTCGAACGCGACCCCATCTTCGTCACGAAACTCGACGATCCAACCGGGTAGCACGGGATCGTGCAGGATTTCTGCCGCATGCAGCCGTCCTTTGCGATAGAGGGCCTGCAGTTCGCTGCGGGTCATAGTGGCCTCCTGATGATGCGGTGTGCCTCACTCCTTGAGTGTAGGGCGCCCGCCGGCGGCGCGTTCCCAAGCCAGCCGCAACCGGATGAAGGTGGCCGCATCGCCGCCCCGATCCGGATGATGGCGCAGTGCCAGCTCACGCCAGCGGCGGCGCAATGTCCGCTCATCCACGTCGGCGGCGAGCCCCAGCTCGGCCAGTGCTTCCCGCCGCTCCTCATCGCTGCGCTGGCCCGCATAGCTCAGCCAGAATGTCTCCAGCAGGCGGGCGATCTCAGAGGCGTCTGTGCTCCAGAAGGTGTCCCAATCCAGGTAGTAGTCACGCAGCGGTGCATCGGTAGCGGGCCGCAGCGCGGCGCCGGCCGGTTGCAGCCCGATGGCCATGCTGTCGAGCTGTAGCCACCACCCTGAACCGCGCCACTCCTCTTGCAGTTGGTAGAGCGCATTCATGATGAGGAAGTTGCAGCGATAGAGCTGTATGGCCGGGTCATCGGCCAGCCGGGGGAGGGCGTTGGCCGCACTGAGATCGGCGTAGAGCTCGTTGAGTTTCCACAGGCGGCCGGGATGTCCCAGCCGCTCGAGCAGTGGTGCCAGCAGCGGATTTTCTTGCATTACTCCTCGCTGCGGGCCGGTTGTAGCGCGATGACCACCTCGCCGGGTTGGGGAGCCGGAACTTCGGTGGCGGTGACGATGCGCGGGGTCTTGCCCGGCTGCATCACAAACAGTGGCTGGGCGCCCGGGTTCGCTTCCTGGTAGGAGGCCCAGTCGAAGGTCTCGGAGAGGCGGGTGGCACGGATCTGGCCACCGCGCGCCAGCATACCGCCGAGGCGGGCGAAGGTGATATCGGCACCAAACAGGTTCTGGCGAGCGCGGAAGGTGGCGCTCTCCTTGTTGGCCTTGCCGTGCTGCTCGCTAGAACGCAGCGAGTAGACCTTCTCTTCCCCCAGCAGGTGGGCAAAATGCAGGACTCCGAGTGCGTTGTTGTGGCGATCCGGGGAGAGGGCAAGCACAGTGCTGAGGCTGGTGAGCGGCAGATGCAGCTCGGCATGCTCCGACTGGGGGGTACCGAAATAGCAGGGTAGGTTGCTCATCCATGCCAGCTTGCAGTGCTCCCAGGCCGGGTCGGTCAGGTGCACGCTCACCCCCTGCTCGGCCAGCGCCTTGCCGATGGCGCGGGCAACCGAGTTGGCCCCGATGATGAGCCAGGTATCTGGCGCCTTCTGGCGCTGATCGAGCAGCTCGGCCAGCGGCGCGGCCGTCAGGCTCTGTAGTACCACGGTGGCAATGATGACCGCGAACACCAGCGGCACCAGTTTGTCGGCGTCGGGGATGCCGGCCTCGGTTAGGCTCAGGGCGAAGGTGGAGCTGACGGCGGCCGCGACGATGCCACGCGGGGCGATCCATGACAGCAGGGCGCGGGAACGCCAGGGAAGGTCAGAGCCCCAGGTGGAAACCATGATGCAGAGGGGACGGGCGACGAACTGCACGATAAGCAGCAGAACCAGCACCATGGGCCCCATGGCCCACAGCTGACTCAGCTCGAGACGGGCAGCCAGCAGGATGAAGAGCGACGAGATGAGGATGACCGCCAGATCCTCTTTGAAGGTGAGCACCTCCTCGAGATCCAGTCCCTCCTGATTGCCCAGCCAGATGCCAAACACAGTGACCGCCAGCAGGCCGGATTCGTGCCCGAGCCAGTTGGAGAGGGCAAACGAGGCCAGCACCATGGCCAGCACCCCGAACTTGTGCAGGCTGATGGGCAGCCAGTCCCTGCGGATGAGTTGGGTGGTAAGCCAGCCAGCGGCCACCCCGATGGCGCCACCGACTACGACGGTATTGAGCAGGGCGAGCAGGGTGTGGCCAAGCAATCCCCCCTTGCTACCCAGCATGATGGCTTCAAAGATCAATACGGCAAACAGGGCGCCGATGGGGTCGATGACGATCCCCTCCCAACGCAGGATTTTGTCGACCTCTTTGACCGGGCGGATCACGTTGAGCATGGGGGCAATCACGGTCGGTCCCGTCACGACCAGCACGGCGCCCAGGATGAGCGCGACCCTGCCATCGAGGCCGAGCAGGAAGTAACCGGCGGAGGCGATCACTGCGAAGCTGGCCAGCATGCCGGTGGAGCAGAGGTTGCGCACCACTTTGCCAATGCCCTTGAGCTCGGCCAGATGCAGGGTGAGGGCTCCTTCGAACAAAATCACCGCCACCGAGAGTGAGACCAAGGGAAACAGCAGATCCCCGAGCAGGGCATCGGGGTCGAGGATGCCGCCAATAGGGCCGAGCACGAGACCGGTCAATAGCAGAAACAAGATTGCGGGCACTCGTAGCGCCCAGGCTAGCCACTGGGCCAGCACCGAAACCAGTGCAACGCCGGCAAGAAAGAGAGCGGTCATGATGAGATGATCTCCTGCGAATCTTTGAGAAAATAATAGTTATAGAGGATATATATTAATATCCTCTGGATAAGAAGTGTAAGTCATTAATGAAATATTTTGGCTGAGTTGTTTATTTATTTTTCCATTGACGACGTGATGAGCAATTACTCGATTAGTGGTAAAGGGCTCTTTGTCATATATAAATAAAATGCAATGGCGGTAGTCTTATGTGACGCATTATGTTGACATTTTAGTCATTAGTGTTATAATTTAAAGTTATATGGCTATTTTTCCCTGAATCTGCGCTTGGCGGCGGAATCATCGTTGCGATATAGCCTGTTTTTTACACTAAGAATCAGTGTCATATCTTTCTTTGCTAAGAATAATGAGTAGTTAATGAAAAAAATTAGTTTTGAAAGAAACTTAGATAGATATTTCATTGCCCTTATTTGTGGTTTGTTAATATTGTTTTCTGCTTGTGTGCTTTTTTTGTATCTTTCCAAGAAGGAAGAGATCGAAAAAAGTATGCTTTCTTTTATCAGTAATCTTGGCGTGTTAATCACGGAGCAATCCATCAAGCCAATAGAAACGCTGGTCAGTGCCGTGCATGGTGTTGCGTCAAGAGACTCGATAGAGCGATTGGTTGAGCATCGCCGTGACGAAGATGTCAGGCGGTTGTTGTCATCCATGCTGAACTCCACCTATGGTGTTAAATCTGTGTTGCTGTCAGATAGGAATGGGCGTTCTGTCACCATCCCTGATCTGGCTGCTAAAATAACGGATAATGCTAAGGATAGACCCTGGTTCAGCAATGACAGTGCGGCTCGCGACACTAATTTTTTCACCCCGTTATATAAAGACATTAGGGATGAATCGGCGGTCATTACTATATCTAGACCCATGTTTGATTACCGTGGTGATTTTATCGGTGTTGTGGGTGCAGATTTGAACTTAATTGCACTTAGCATGCCGCTACGCTCTCTTTCTCATGGTATTCCTGGCAAGGCCTTTGTTATTGAAAGAACGGGTAAAATAATCCTTAGCGGTGATCCGAATGATATTCGCAATGGTTCTGTTGAATATGATTTAGTGAGGGGGATGACTAATCTTAATGGGATTGTCTCTAGTGAACTAGATAATAATTATTTTTATTTCTATGTGTCATTTACTCACCCGGACTGGTTTGTTCTTTATCAGGTAAAAAAACAGGATATATATAATGTTCTGTGGGGCTTTATTCAGCCTGCACTGGTTCTATTCTTTGTCAGCCTGGTTCTGATTAATATTGTTTGGTATTTGCTGAGAACATCATATAACACGCTAATGCTCGATCTCTTCTCTGAGATTACCGTGGGGCGTTCTAGTGGTTCTATTTCATATAATGAAATAAAAGAAAATATTCATAAAACACAAGAGAATTATAAGGTAGTCAAAGAGCGATCCACTCGGGACATGCTCACTGGATTACTCAATCGTGGTCAGTTTGATCAAGATCTTAGTGCCTTGATCGATAGCAAGGATGCATTTGTATTATCGATTGTAGATATAGACGACTTTAAGCAAGTCAATGATACATACGGGCATGTCGTTGGTGATGAGGTATTAAAGGCAGTTGCGTCTTCCGGGGTAAAACTGTTAGGTGATTATGCCAGTATTTATCGCTATGGTGGTGAAGAACTGGCGGTTATTTTTAAGAACAGTGAAATGATGAGTGCTTTCTCGCTAATCAATGGGTGGAGAGAATTCATTGACAAGAAAGAATGGAGAGAGCCTGGATTGAGCGTCACATTCAGTGCTGGATTGCATCGTGGCGGATATGAAAATTCACATGAAGTCATTAGTAAGGCCGACTCTTTGTTGTATTCAGCGAAGAAAAAAGGGAAGAACATGGTCTTAATGGAAGATTAAATGATTCCGATGATGCTGTTTTTATGTCGTTATTATTAATGAGTCGAGAGCTATTTATGTTGTATTACTGGTGTGTTCTATAAAATGCGTACAGGTAAAACCACAGCCCATCGGTACCGTGAATATATAAGAGATATCTCGGTTATTTTTGTGATGCTACTGCCTTTGGCTGTGTGTCAGGCAATGTTATTGCTTTTTATCCGGTTGTTGGGTGTGGGAGAGTATGGCTACATATCCAATTTCTTTAAGCAATTATTGGATGTATTTCATAGCTTTTATCCAATAGCATTGTGTATTGCAACGGCATACCACTTTTCTTATAAAAAAGGGATTGTAAGCCTGGGTACAGTTATCTATACCTTGGTGATGTACTATCTCATCTCAATGGCCAGCGTCGATGTAAAAAAAGGTATATTTTTACCAGATGATGCTCTGATGGCTATTTTTTCTGGTGGTGTTACAGTTTATTACTGTGTTCTTTTCCCGTTAAGGGAATTACACCCATTGCGCTTAGATTTTGCAACGAATCTTCTGTGGAATACACTTAACTTTTTCTGCTTCATTATCTTATCTCTGCTGGTTTCTTTAGCATTCCACTCAACCGGTGAATATTTAACGAGCTGGTCGCTATCCGAGTTGGTTAACCCGATGAGTTTTGGTGGTAGCTTGATCTATGAATTCAGTCGCGGCGCGATGTGGTCCATAGGTATCAATGCACATCAACTGATGTCTTTTCTTAAGGATAATCTTGATTCAAATACACTTGAGAATATAGCTGCATGGAAAGGTGGTTATGCAAACATTTCCATCATCAACAGCATGTTTTACTACATTTATGCTGGTATCGGTGGGTCAGGAAATACGCTCAGTTTATTATTTGTAATCTTGCTGCTGGCTAAAGATAAAAAGCATATGGCATTTGCTTTAATGGCATTGCCATTGGCATTCTTCAATATCAATGAGCTCATCTTGTTTGGGTTGCCGGTCATCTTTAACCCCATCATGATCATTCCATTTATATTGGTTCCGCTACTATCGATCACCATTGCCTATGAGGTGATAGAGATTGGTATGGTTCCTGCCGCGACCCATATCACTGATTGGATTATGCCTCCATTATTAAATGCCTATGTCGCTTCAGAGGGAAGTATCTCTGCCGTCATTCTTCAGGTGTTGCTGATTATCATGGGAATGGTGGTGTATGCCCCATTCTATATGAAATACATAGGTGTCATGACCGCCTCGGATGGTAAGCAGGTTATCCAGCCCATCATGGAGAAAGTGACGTTTGTGGAGATGCTGGAGGAGATTCAGAATGAGGCACAAGAAAGCATGTGCAGAGTTGAGGCTCGCAATCTCATTCACAAGATGATGAATGAGGGTGAGTTCACCATGATGTATCAACCTCAGTTTGATATGGAAAATAATCATTTCTGTGCTGAGGCCCTGGTTCGCTATCGGGATGTTGAAGGTAAGCTACATCCACCCACATTCATCAATGCTTTCTTGAAGGTAGGGGCTATTGAGCAGCTAGATTCCATCGTGCTCGATTGTGTATTGGAAGACATGTCAAAACTGTCACTTCATGACAAAGATCGGGTGTCCATCAATATCTCTACGGAAACATTTAGCAGCCCTACCTTTCTCGATATGCTGCAAGATAAAATCAAGGGGTGGGGTGTTAACCCCAAAAACATTGAGATTGAAATCACGGAAGAAGCCATACTGGAACATGAGTATCAGGTACATAAAAATATTGATGCGGTACACCAGCTTGGTATTACGGTGGCAATGGATGACTTTGGATCTGGTTATGCCTCTTTCCCCCACCTTTTACAGTATCCATTCGACAAGGTGAAATTTGACCGTTCTCTCTTGTTGGAAACTGAGACCAAAAAAGGGCGTCATTTGTATCAGTTGCTGTCTCAGATCAGTTCATTGGGCCAGTGTAAGATTGTGGCAGAAGGGGTCGAGACGGAGCAGCAGAAGGAGTTTGTGCACAGCTGCGGCATCACCTCTATTCAGGGGTTCTATTTCCAGCGGCCGGTCTTTTTCACTGAGATAAAGCAGTTGATGGAAGAGCGGCGGGACGAGGATAAGCAGTGACGAGTTGCCGCCCATGAACCGAAGATAAGCTCCTTTAAGGGGCTTTTTTTGTGGCGTTTAACGCACAAAGAGAGGTCTGAGTGAATCCTTTTTTGCCAGTTTAAGCTTGGCTATGGAGTCATTGGGAAAGGGATGATAAAAAAACAATAAATTACTTACACCGATGAAACCAAAGCCATAGGCTGGGGTCTTAAAACTACACAATTACAATCGACATCTCTCTCTTGGATGAAGGAGATGACTCAGGATTATCAGGACACCGTATGCTCCGTCTTCGAAACTGGCTCGGGCCCTTTTGGCCCGTCTGCTGTTTTGCGCTGATCGCGCTTTGCACCCTCTCTCTGAGCCGCGCTGGTCTGGCACTGTGGTTGTAGGAACGGGTGGCCGACGTATCCGGCTGGCCCCCCGTGCTGCTACAGGGGATTCGCGTCGATGTGGCCACCTTGTGCTGGTTGTGGGGGATCCCGACCCTGCTGACCATGTTGTTGGGCGGGGAGCATGTCGTTGGCCGCCTGTGGCGGGTGCTGCTGCGGCTGTGGCTGACCCTCGGGCTGTGGCTGCTGCTGTTTATGGAGCTCTCCACGCCCACCTTCATCAATGAATACGGGCTCAGACCGAATCGGCTGTTCATCGAGTATCTCATCTACCCGAAAGAGGTGCTCAGCATGCTCTGGAGCGGACGCCCGCTCGAGCTGATCGGCTCCCTGCTGGCCTCTGGCCTGCTGCTCGGTGGTGGGTGGTGGCTCTCCGGGCGGGTCACCCGTGATCTCGCCATGCCGCGCTGGGGCTGGCGACCGCTGCTGGGGCTGCTGGTTATCGCGCTGGCTATTTTGGGGGGGCGTTCCACCTTGGGGCACCGGGCGCTTAACCCGGCCATGGTGGCCTTCTCCACCGATCCTCTCGTCAACACCCTGCCGCTCAACTCGGCCTACTCCGTCATTTTTGCGCTCAAGCAGCTCAAGAATGAGGAAGATCCCAGTCAGTACTACGGCAAGCTGCCGGCCGATCGGATTGTGGCGCTGATGCGTGAAGCCAGTGGCCGGCCGGCCTCCGCCTTTGTCTCTGCCGACATCCCTTCGCTCAGCCGCAACCAGGCCAGCTATCAGGGTAAGCCGAAGAATCTGGTGATCATTTTGCAGGAGAGCCTGGGGGCCCGCTACGTGGGGTCTCTCGGTGGCCTGCCGCTGACTCCCAACATCGATGCCCTCAGTCGTGAGGGGTGGGCGTTTGACCGGCTCTATGCCACCGGAACGCGTTCCGTGCGCGGCATCGAGGCGGTGGTGGCCGGTTTTACTCCGACCCCGGCCCAGGCCGTGGTCAAGCTCGACAAGAGCCAGACCGGTTTCTTCACCCTGGCCGAGCTGCTGCGCGATCGGGGCTATGACACCAGCTTCCTCTACGGTGGTGAGAGCCACTTCGACAACATGCGCAGCTTCTTCCTTGGCAATGGTTTTAGCCGCATTGTCGAGCAGAAGGACTTCAAGAATGCGGCCTTTGTCGGTTCGTGGGGCGCCAGCGATGAGGATCTGATGCGCAGGGCCAACCAGGAGTTTTCCCGCCTGCACCAAGCCGGTAAGCCCTTCTTCAGCCTGGTGTTCAGTTCGAGCAACCACGATCCGTTCGAGTTTCCGGACGGGCGCATCCAGCTCTATGAACAGCCCAAGGCGACCCGTAACAACGCGGCCAAGTATGCCGACTATGCGGTGGGCGAGTTCTTCAAGGCGGCCAAGGCCTCGGATTATTGGAAAGACACCCTCTTTCTGGTCATCGCCGACCATGACAGCCGGGTCAGTGGGGCCGAACTGGTGCCTATCGAGCACTTCCGGATCCCGGGGGTCATCGTCGGTGGCGGGATTGCCGCGCGCAAGGATCAACGGATCGTGAGCCAAATCGACATGGCGCCGACCCTGCTCTCCCTGATGGGGGTCAATGCGGACTATCCCATGCTGGGGCGCGATCTGACCCGTACCCCAGCGGATTGGCCGGGGCGGGCGCTGATGCAGTACGACAAGAACTTCGCCCTGATGGAGGGCAATCAGGTGGTGGTGCTGCAACCCGAGCACACGCCGCAGGGGTTCGTCTATGACAGGGCCAAGGAGGATCTGGTGCCGGCCGAGCAGAGCGCGGCGTTCAAGGAGCGGACGCTGGGCTGGTCGCTGTGGAGCGGAATGGCTTATCAGAAGGAGCTATTCCGGCTGCCGCGGCAGTGATGGGAAGGCGGAGTTCGACTCCGCCTTTTTCTTGCGCGCCACGGGGGGATATAATGCGCCCCCTTGCAACAAGGTGACCAAGATGACTCCTGAGTATCAGCAACGTTTCGGCGGGATTGCCCGTCTCTATGGCTTGGCGGCCCTGACCTCCTTTCACCGCGCCCACGTCTGCGTGGTCGGCATTGGCGGGGTTGGCTCCTGGGCGGCCGAAGCGCTGGCCCGCTCTGGCATCGGTCGTATCACCCTGATCGACATGGATGACGTCTGCATCACCAATAGCAATCGTCAGATCCATGCCATGCGGGGGACGGTCGGGCGCCTCAAGACCGAGGTGATGGCCGAGCGCATTCGCCTCATCAACCCGGAGTGTGAAGTGACCGAGGTGGATGACTTTGTCACCGCTGATAACCTCGCCGAGCACATTCACGAGGGGTTTGACTACGTCATCGATGCCATTGACTCGGTCAAGGCCAAGGTGGCCCTCATCGCCTTTTGCAAGCGGCGCAAGATCCCGGTCATTGTCGCCGGCGGAGCCGGTGGACAGATGGACCCGACCCAGGTGCAGGTGGCGGATCTGGCCAAGACCATTCAGGACCCATTGGCCGCCAAGGTGCGCAGCGATCTGCGCCGGCTGCACCACTTCAGCAAGAACCCGGCCCGCAAGTTCGGGGTGGAGTGTGTCTTCTCCACCGAGCAGCTCACCTACCCGGATGGTCATGGCGGCACCTGCCAGGCCAAGGCGAGCAGCGATGGCACCATGAAGATGGACTGTGCCTCGGGCTTTGGTGCCGTGACTCCGGTGACGGCCACCTTCGGTCTGGTGGCCACCTCAAGGGTGCTCAAGAAGATCGCCGAGCGTGGGGCCCGCAGCGAAAGAGCAGCGCCGAGTGGCGAATAAGTGTGCGATGCAAGCGAGCAGGGCAGCCCATGGGCTGCCCTGCTGCTATGTGGGCCACAAGAAAGGCTGCGCCATGTCTCAGGATGTGAATAAACGTCTCGGGGAGCGTTGATCAATCCAGACCGGCACGATAGGTTGAGACGGTAGATGTGATGACGATCTAATTAATAGCCCGTTTCCCGATTATTCACCCAATAACGATGAACTTGTGCGGCCTCCCGCGGTCTATCGAAGGCTATTTTCTCTATTGGTGCTGTGTATGTATCAGATCAGACTTCGTCAGTGTTTGAGTGCGCTGCTGTTCCTATTTTTTTGGCTGACCCTGCTCTCGATGACGACCCGTCTGGTCATGTTTTATACATTTGTCGATGCGGCACAGCTCATCGGCAAGGGGGAAGATGTACTGCGTATGTGGGGCACCGGTTTACGCTACGATATGCGTATTGCCGGCATGGTGGTGGCCCCTCTGCTGCTGCTGTCACTGTTGTTTGCGATCAGGGAACGAGGCTGGGCGCTATTTAAAGCGTTGCTGATCCCATTATCTGCCTTATTTTCATTCATTGTTGCCTGCGTCTCTATCGGTAATTATTTCTATTACCAGACGTACCATAATTATATTGATGTGTTTGCCTTTGGATTATTTGATGATGATACCAAGGCGGTACTTTCCAATATATGGCAGGATTATCCTTTACTTAAAAGCATGATGGCTGCCGGTCTCCTCTCATTACCCCCTGTCTGGTATTGCTATCGCAGCCACCGGCGCCGTATTACCCCTTGGCCAAGGGGGATATTTTACAGCGTGCTTTTGCTTTCCCTGATTATGGTGGCGATCGGTGCCAGAGGCAGTGTCGGTACGTTTCCGCTGCGCCGTGGTAATGCACAGGTCTCCGAGCTGACCGTCCTCAACAAGTTGACGCCCAATGGGGTGATGGCGATCGACTGGGCTATCAAGGACTATCGCTATGATATGCGCCTGCACAAGGTGAGCAAAACCGAGGGTGACCGGCTATTGACGCAGGTGGGATTGAACGCGCTGGAGGAGAAGAGCCCGGTCAACCCCTGGCTGGCGCAGCACAAGCCCCACGTGGTGATGAACCTGATGGAGAGCTTTGGCAGTAACTTGCTGGCGCTCGACGAGCCACAACGCAATGATTTATTGGGTAATTTAAGAATGCATTTCCAGCAGGACTTCGTGTTCAAGCGGTTTGTCTCGCAGGGTAATGGCACGGCCCCCTCGCTGGCGGCGCTGTTTTTCCACAGCCCGATGGAGAACATCAGCCACTCATCGGCGCAAACCAAGCCGATAGCGGGCACGCCGTTTGCCACTTATAAACAGGCGGGCTATCGCACCCTCTTTATCTCGTCGGGCAACATGATGTGGCGCAATCTGGTGACCTATTTGCCGGTGCAGGGGGTGGATAAGGTCTATGACCAGAATTCGCTGATGGAGCGTTATCCCGAGTCGGCGGCCGAGCTGACCGATTGGGGTGTCCCTGACGAATACGCTTATCGCCTGGCCGAAGAGTTGCTAGCCGAGGCGACGCAGCCGCTGTTTATCGCCCTCCTGACCATCACCAACCATCCGCCCTATGTGGTGCCCTCCCACTATGTGGCGAGGCCGGTAGCGCTGACGGATGAGGTCAAACGGCACGCCGAAGGGGGGCAGATCGAGCAGGTCAGCCTGCTGCAAACCTATCAATATGCCGCCAATGCCTTCGGCAACTTCCTGACGAACATCAAATCTTCGCCGCTGGGTGAGCGAACCGTGATTGCCGCCACCGGGGATCACCAGATGCGTCGGATCAAGGCTTACTACCCCACCGAGCAGGTACTGGATCACGCTGTGCCCTTCTATCTCTACGTCCCTGAGCCGATTCGGCAGCAGGTGGCCTTGCGCTTCGAGCCCAACCGGGTGGGTTCGCACAAGGACATTTTCCCAACCCTGTATGCCTTTAGCCTCTCCGGTGCGGCCTATCACACCTTGGGAGGGCGCAACCTGCTGGCCGAGCGGGACGACCCGAGCCGAGCGTTCGGTTACAACGAGGAGATCTGGATCGATGAGCGGGGCGCCACGCCACTGGTGGGTGGCAAGAGCCGTTACCCGTGGAAGCAGGCGCTCTACCTTGAGGAGCGCGCCGAGCCGATTGAGACGACGACGATACAACGCGTGCAGGCGTATCCCCAGCTGCTGCGCTGGCAGATTAACGCCAGTGTTATGGGGATGGAGGCGCCCTAGCAGGGGGCGGTTCAGCGAAAAAAGGCAGCCCGTGGGCTGCCTTTTTTCGTGTTAGGCGACCCGCTCGCGGATGGCCTGAATGATGGCATTCAGGCCATTGCTGCGCGAAGGCGAGAGGTGCTTATCCAGACCAAGATCGGCCAGATAACCCGCCATATCAAAGGAGCGGATGGCCGCCGAGCTTTGACGATTGAGGGCGGCCAGGACGATGACGATGAGGCCGCGCACGATGCGGGCATCCGAGTCACAGGCGAAATGCCACAGGCCTCCCCGCTCTTCGGCCAGCAGCCAGGTATGACTCTCGCAGCCATGCAGGCGATGATCTTCGGTCTGCCACTCGACAGGAAGGGGAGGCAGCTGCTTGCCGAGCTGGATGAGCAGACGGTACTGCTCCTCCCACCCCTGGGTGGCGGCAAAAGATGCGCGGATTGTCGTGGCATTGGGATCCCGCCCGATTTGGGTGTAGCTGTCGAGCATCAGAAGAACTCCTTTAACTTTTGAATTGCCCCGATCAGGGTGTCGATATCGGTATGGGTTGAATAGCAGGCAAGCGATGCCCTTATGGTTCCCCCGATGTGTAAGCTCTCCATCAGGGGCATGGCGCAGTGGTGGCCCACCCGCACCGCCACTCCCTGCATATCGAGCAGGGTGCCGGCATCTTGGGGGTGGATCTCATCGAGCAGGAAGGAGACAGCACCAAGCCGCTGCTGCGGCGCCCCCACCAGGCGCACGCCAGGGGTGGCGCGCAGCTGGTCGGCCAGGTAGGTGGTCAGGGCCTGCTCGTGGTCCAGCAGGGCGGGACGATCCAGCCCCTGCAAAAAATCGATGGCGGCCGCCATGCTGACGGCGCCGGCGATGTGCGGGGTCCCCGCCTCGAACTTGAATGGCAGGCGATTGAAGGTGGTGCCGGCGAAGCTCACCCGTTCGATCATCTCGCCACCGCCCTGCCAGGGCGGCATTTTTTCCAGCAGCTCACGGCGGCCCCACAGGGCGCCAATGCCGGTGGGGGCATACATCTTGTGACCGGAGAAGGCATAAAAATCACAGCCGAGGCGCTGCACATCCACCGGCAGGTGGGCCACCGCCTGCGCTCCGTCGATCAGCACCAGCGCTCCGGCCGCCTTGGCCAGCGACGTGATCGTTGCCACCGGATTGACAGTGCCAAGCGCATTGGAGACGTGACCCACGGCCACCAGTCGGGTGCGCGGGCCGAGCAGGGCGCGGTAGGCGTCCAGATCGATGTCACCATGGGTGTCGAGCGGAATGGGAACGACCCTGGCCCCCTTGCGCTCGGCCGCCAACTGCCAGGGCACGATATTGGCGTGGTGCTCGAGGGTGCTGACCAGGACCTCGTCGCCCGCTTGCAGGCTCTGGCCCCAGCTCTGGGCCACCAGATTGATCGCCTCCGTGGTGCCTCGGGTCCAGATCACCTCGCGGCTGTCCCAGGCATTGATAAACCGCGCCACGGTTTCGCGCGCCGCCTCGAAGGCTGCCGTGGCGCGCGTGCTCAACACATGGGAGGCCCGATGCACGTTGGCGTTGTCGCTGCGATAGAACGCGCTCATGGCCTCCAGTACCGCCAGGGGTTTCTGGGTGGTGGCGGCATTATCGAGGTAGACCAGCGGGTGGCCGTTGACCTCCTGATGCAGAGCAGGAAACTGGCGGCGGAGCGTGGACAGGCAGAGGCTCATGACAGGCTCGTCGATGTGGAAAGGGGCAACATGATCCAGAAAATAGCCGCAAAGCACAAGTTTGCTGCAGGCATGGGGGGGATGCTTTCTGTTACAATCTTGCCCCTCCTTTTGCTGCGGAGTCCTCCATGAAGCTCAACCCCAATCAGAATGAAGCGGTCAAGTATGTGTCCGGCCCCTGCCTGGTGTTGGCCGGAGCGGGCTCCGGCAAGACCCGCGTTATCACCAACAAGATCGCCTATCTGGTGCAGCAGTGCGGTTACAACGCCCGCAACATTGCGGCGGTGACCTTCACCAACAAGGCGGCGCGGGAGATGAAGGAGCGGGTGGGCCAGACCCTGGGCCGTAAGGAGGCGCGGGGGCTGATGGTCTCCACCTTCCACACGCTGGGGCTCGAGATCATCCGCCGCGAGCACAAGACGCTCAACCTCAAGGCCAACTTCTCCCTGTTTGACGATACCGATCAGCTGGCCCTGCTCAAGGAGCTGACAGAGGCGGAGCTGGATAACGATAAGGACAGCCTCTCGGCGCTGATCACCCAGATCTCCAACTGGAAGAACGATCTGGTGCTGCCCGCGCGGGCCATGCGCATTGCCCGTGGCCCGGACGAGGTGCTGCAGGCCCAGCTCTATGAGCGTTATCACCGGCAGATGGTGGCCTATAACGCCCTCGATTTTGACGATCTCATCGTGATGCCGACCCTGCTGCTCAAGACCAATGAAGAGGTGCGAACCCGCTGGCAGGCCAAGATCCGCTATCTGCTGGTGGACGAGTACCAGGACACCAACACCAGCCAGTACGAGCTGGTGAAGCAGCTGGTGGGGGAGCGGGCCCGCTTCACCGTGGTGGGGGACGACGATCAGTCGATCTACTCCTGGCGTGGGGCCAAGCCGCAGAACCTGGTGTTGCTCGGCCAGGACTTCCCGCAGTTGAAGCTCATCAAGCTGGAGCAGAACTACCGCTCCAAGAAGCGCATCCTCAAGTGCGCCAACATACTGATCGCCAACAACCCCCACGTCTATGACAAGGCGCTCTTCTCCGATCTCGATGAGGGGGTGAAGCTCAAGGTGCTGTTTGCCAAGAACGAGGAGCACGAGGCGGAGCGCATCGCCGCCGAGCTGATGGGCCACAAGTTCATGAACCGCACCCGCTTCAAGGACTACGCCATCCTCTACCGGGGCAACCATCAGTCGCGCATCTTCGAGAAGGCGCTGATGCAAAACCGCATCCCCTATCGCATCTCGGGCGGTACCTCGTTTTTCTCGCGCACCGAGATCAAGGACATCATGGCCTACCTCAAGCTGCTGGTGAACCCGGACGAAGACACGGCGTTTTTGCGGGTGGTCAACCTGCCGCGCCGCGAGATTGGCCCCACCACGCTGGAAAAACTCGGTCAGTATGCCAACCAGCGCGGCAAGAGCCTGTTTGCTGCCAGCTTCGAGCTGGGGCTCGAACAATCCCTCTCCGGCCGTGGCCTGGTGGCCCTGCGCGCCTTCACCGAGTGGCTGGTGCGTCTGGGCGACAACGCCGCCCGCGGCAATCCCGTCGAGGCGGTGCGCGACATGATCAAGGAGATCCACTACGAGGAGTGGCTCTACGAGACCTCACCCAGCCAGCGGGCGGCCGAGATGCGGATGCAGAACGTCTCGACCCTCTATCGCTGGATCACCGAGATGCTGGAAGGGGGAGAGATGGATGAACCCATGACCCTGCCCCAGGTGGTGACCCGCCTCACGTTGCGCGACATGATGGAGCGCAACGAAGGGGAGGATGAGGTGGATCAGGTGCAGCTGATGACCCTGCACGCCTCCAAGGGGCTGGAGTTTCCCTACGTCTACATGGTGGGCATGGAGGAGGGGTTGCTACCCCACCAGACCAGCATCGACGAGGACAACGTGGAGGAGGAGCGGCGTCTGGCCTACGTGGGGATCACCCGGGCCCAGAGCGAGCTCACCTTCACCCTGTGCCGCGAACGGCGCCAGTTTGGCGAGACGATGCGTCCGGAGCCGAGCCGCTTCCTGCTCGAGCTGCCTCAGGATGACCTGGAGTGGGAGAACCAGAAGAAGGTGACTGCCGAGGAGCGGCAGCAGAAGGGGCAGGTCGGGGTGGCCAACCTGCGCGCCCTGTTCAAGAAGGACTAGCCCTGCACCGTGATGTTCCGTCCCAGCAGGGGGGGAATATCGATCCCCGGCATGGGCGGTGCGATGAAGCGCCCCTGGCCCAGCTCACACCCCAGCTCGAGTAGCTTCTGGTACTCGAGCTGGGTCTCGATCCCCTCGACGATAAGCCGAAAACCGAGATCCTGACTGATGTCGCGCATGGCGCGGATCAGGGCCAGATCCTTGGGCGATTGCAGCATGCGATGGGTGAAGCTGTCGTCGACCTTGATGTAGTCCACCGGATAGTGGAACAGGGCATTGAGGGAGGAGAAGCCGGTGCCGAAGTCATCCAGGCAGATTTGCAGCCCATGGGCACACAGCTCGTGCAATATGGTCAGGGTATCGGTGTCGAGGCGCGACAGCTCCCGCTCGTTGAACTCGAACACCAGATTGCCGATCGGCACTCCGCTCTCGCTGATGATGGCCAGCAACTTATCGACCAGCTCCTGACTGGCCAGATGCTTGCCAGAGAGGTTCAGCGACACCTTGATGCTGTTACCGCCCAGCTGGGCCAGCCAGTTCTGCAACTGCTGACAGGTGTGGCGCAGGATCAGCCGATCCAGCTCCAAAATGAGGCCGCACTGCTCGGCCAGTGGAATGAAGTCGAACGCATCCTTGAGTATCCCCTCCTGAGTCAGCCAGCGCGCCATCACCTCAAGGCCGGCCAATTGGCCATCGCTCAGCCGGATCACCGGTTGGAAGTAGGGCAGGATGCGCCGCTCCTCGAGGGCCTTGGCCAGCTCCAGCTCAGGCGAGAGCCAGTCTCTGTCCTGGCAGGCTTCCGAGTAAATGACGATGCGGTTGCGTCCGCTGCGTTTGGCCTGGTACATGGCCAGATCTGCTTGGTGCAGCAGCTGGCTCACATCCGAGGTGTGCTCGGTGACGGTGGCGACCCCCATGCTGAGCTGCACTTGCAGCTCGTTGCCAAGCAGCCGGAATGGGGCGGCGTGGCGCTCGAGGATGCGGCTCAATACCGGGCTGATGGTGCTGTTGTCTGTGCTGGCGTCAAGGTAGATCACAAACTCGTCCCCACCGAGGCGGGCCACCAGATCATTTTGTCGCACACAGCTGCTAAGGCGGACGGCGATCTCTTTGAGCAGCAGATCCCCCACCTTGTGACCAAGGGCGTCGTTGATCTCCTTGAAGTGATCCACATCGATAAAGATCAGGGTGAAGCCGGGTGAGCGGTGCCTGTGGTAGTGCTTCATCGCTTGATCGAGCCGGTTCATCAGGAAGGCGCGGTTGGGCAGCATGGTGAGCGGGTCGTGCAGGGCATCGAATTGCAGTTTGCGCTCCAGCTCCTGGTGGCGTTTGAGCTGCTTTTGCAGACGCAGGTTGGCTTGGCGTAGCTGATGCAGGCGCAGGTCGATCGACTCAAGGGATCTCAGCTCGGCCAACTGTTCCCGGATCCGTTGCAGCTCCATCACCATGGTGAGCTGACCGCGCAGGAAGTCGATGAGCAGCCGCTCGTCCGGGCCCGGTGCGTGCGGCAGGCTCAGCAGCAGGTGGGCGAAGTAGTGGTGTTGCAGGCGCAGCGGATGGCTGATCCAGAAGCGGCCGTGGCGCTCTGTCTCCATGGTATGGGTGGTGTGACACAGGCTCTGTAGCACCGCCTCGCCCAGCTCGGTGTGCTCGGGGTAGAGTGTCTGCCCATGGTACTCCTCCAATTGCAGCAGGATGAAGTCGCAGGCGCCCAGCACGAACTGGGACGCGGCATCGAGCTGGGCATAGAACGCCTGGGAAGGGAGGCTGTTGGCCAGCCGCATCACCCGGTTCAGGCTCTCCATCTTCTGCTGCCAGTCGGGCTGACGCTGGGCCAGCGGCGAGAGATCCTGGCCTATCTGGGCATCGGTCTGCGCCTCGCTCATGCGGTTGGCCAGGCACTCGAGCAGCAGGTTGAGGGTCGGCTGCTCGCTCGGGGTGGTTTTGGCCAGCAGGCGGATCACCGGCCCGTTACTGACGCTTTGCTGGCACCAGCCGGCCTCCTCCTTGAGATGACCGAGCAGATCCAGCATCCGCTCCGGATCCGCCTTGAGCTGCTCTTTCAGGCTGTCGTTGAGGCCGAATTCGTAGATCCATTTCAGCCCGGAGCGGGTATAGCCAAGCAGGGCAAAATGGCTGAGGGTGCAGTGGGTCGCGAGGTGTTGGCGCAACTCGTCATACTCTGTCGAGGTCGCATGCTCGGGGGAGGGGAAGTTAACGATAGTGGTGACCAGCGCCAGCAGCGATGGTGTCGCTGAGCGCTGGGAACTGTGTGTGGTCATGAGCGGGCCCTTGCTTGACACTCCTTAAAGCGTAGCCGGGCCCGACAGGATAGAAAGGGTTGCACTTGCAGCCCTTTCAAGCAGTTACAGCTTGTCGATCATGAAGTGGATGGCGTTCTCAATCTCTTCATCGCTGCAACTGGCGCAGGTGCCGCGGGGCGGCATCATGCCTGACTTGCCGGTGAAGCCTTCAATGGCGTGTTTCTTGAGGGTATCGAAGCCCTGTGCGATACGCGGCTCCCAGGCCGCCTTGTCACCCCGCTTGGGGGCGCCGGCAACGCCGGTATCGTGGCAGGCAAAACAGGCCCCCTTGAAGACCGTCTCGCCGTCGCGCGGGCCACTCGAGGCCGCTGGCGCAGGGGTGGCCGCCGTGGCGATCCCTTCCAGATCCTTGGCGGAATAGACGCTGCCTACCGGCTTGATGCGCTCGGCGATGGCATCGGGTGACAACGCCTGCTCTGCCGACTGTACTGTGGCCGAGAGACAGAGGGCCGCCAGACTGGCAGCCAGCAGATGGTTCAATCTTGGTAACACGCGCTCATTCTCCCAGCAGACATACATTGTCCCTTGTTATGGCGGGATTATAACCGAACAGTTACAGCCATTTAAGCACTTGTGTGTGAAGTGTTAAGCAATATGGACGTAAAAAGAGGGGGAGCCACTGGCTCCCCTTCGTCTGCCTGATGAGCGATCAGTGACCGCCCGCCTTGGCTTTGTGCGGGAGTGACTCGTCGAACACCGGCAACGGTTTGTGCTCTGAGGCCAAGTAGGTGTAGATCACCGGCAGCACAAACAGGGTGAACAGGGTGCCGATGGCCAGCCCCGCCACGATGACGATACCGATACTGAAACGCTGGGCGGCGCCGGCGCCGGTTGCGTAGAGCAGCGGGATCAGGCCGGCAATCATGGCCGCTGTGGTCATCAGGATCGGGCGCAGACGCACCTTGGCGGCGGCCATGACGGCCTCCATCCGGTTGCAACCATGCAGCAGCTGCTCCTCTTTAGCCACCTCGCAGATCAGGATGCCGTGCTTGGTAATCAAGCCGACCAGGGTGATGAGCCCCACCTGGGAGTAGATGTTCATGGTGGCGGCGCCCCAGGCCAGGGCGATCAGCGCCCCGCTGATGGCCAGCGGCACCGAGACCATGATGACCAGCGGATCGCGGGCCGACTCGAATTGGATCGCCAGCACCAGGAAGATGATCGCCAGCGCCAAGGCGAAGGTGCCGTACAGGGCGCTCCCTTCGGTGACGAACTGGCGGGCTTCCCCCATGTAGTCGTAGCGATAGCCCTGCGGCAGCTTCTCGTCGGCGGTGCTGCTCAGCCAGTTGATCGCATCACCCATGGTGGTGCCTGGCATCAGCACGGCCGAGATGGTGGCCGAGTTGAGCTGGTTGAAGTGGGGCAGGGCGCGCGGCTCACCGACCACCTCGATGCTGATCAGGCTGCCAAGCGGCACCGACTGGCCGTCGGCGGCGCGCACGTAATAGCCCTTGATCGACTCCGGGTTGAGGCGGAACTTGCGTTCTACCTGCGGGATCACCTCATAGGAGCGGCCATCCAGATCGATTCGGTTGACGTAGCCGTCGGCCATCATGGTGCCCATGGTGATGCCGATGTCCTGCATGGTGATGCCGTAGGCCCCCGCCTTGTCCTTGTCGATTTTGATCTTCATGGTGGCCGAGTCGTAGTGCAGATCCAGCTCGGAGTAGATGAAGTGCCCGCTCGACTGCACAGCCGCCAGCACTTCGCTCGCCACCTGGTAGAGGCTCTCGAAGTTGTTCGGCGTGGTGATCACGAACTGCACCGGCAGGCCGCTGGAGGCGCCCGGCAGCTCGGGGAACTGGAAGGTGGTGATGGACATGCCGGGCACATCCTTGACCAGTTCGGCCACCCGGTCGAGCACCTCTTTCTGGCTTGCGTCACGTTGGCTCCACGGCACCATGGAGGCGATACCGAAGGCCTGGTTGGCGTTGAACACCCCGGAGAAGACCTGGGAGAAGGCCACTTCCGGTTGGTCGTCGAGCACCTTGTTCACCTGCGCCATGGTCCCCTGGATATAGTCCAGGTTGACGTTGGAGGGGGCGGTGCCGAGCACCGCCATGACGCCCTTGTCTTCGTTCGGCGCCAGCTCGCTCGGGATGAACTTGAACAGCAGCGGCAGGCTGGCGAACACGATGACGGCGAACACCACCACCACGATGCGTTTTTGCATCACGGCGTGGAGCATGGCGTCATAGCGGGTGGTCATGCGCTCGAGCAGGTGATGCACCTTGCTCTCGAACTTGCCCGGCGCCTCGTTGGCCCTGAGCATCTTGGAGCACATCATGGGCGACAGGGTCAAGGCGATGATGCCCGAGACGAACACGGCGCCGGCCAGGGTCAGGGCGAACTCCTTGAACAGGGAGCCGGTGATGCCCCCCATCAGGGCGATCGGCGCGTACACGGCCGCCAGAGTTAGGGTCATGGCGATGACCGGCACGGCGATCTCGCGGGTGCCGATGATGGCGGCGCGGAACGGTTCTTCCCCCTCCTTGACGTGGCGATCCACGTTCTCCAGCACCACGATGGCGTCATCCACCACCAGACCGATCGCCAGCACCATGGCCAGCAGGGTCATCAGGTTGATGGAGAAGCCGAACATCTGCATCACCATGACCACGCCGATCAGGCTGAGCGGGATGGTGATGATGGGGATCAGCACGGCCCGGAAGGAGCCGAGGAACAGGGTGATCACCACCAGTACGATGGCAGCCGCCTCGACGATGGTCTTGATGACCTCGCTGATCGACTCGTTGATCGCCACGGTCGAGTCATAGAGGACGTTGGCCTCCATGGTGCTCGGCATGTTGCTCTTGAGATCCGGCAGCATCTCCAGCACATCGTGAGCGATGTTGATTGGGTTGGCGGTCGGGGCGGCGTTGATGGCCAGCACCACGGCCTCGCGGCCGTTGGCGGTGGCGCGGTAGGTGTCGTGGCTCTTCTCCAGCGAGACGTGGGCGATGTCGGCTAGGCGGATCACCTTGCCGTCGCGGGTGGCGACCACCAGACGCTCGAGCTCCTCGGTGGTGTTGACCTGGGTCTCGGCATTGCCGTTGTAGAGGGTGAAGTAGCCGGTGGCCTGGCCGGTGGCAGACTGATAGTTGTTGCTGCTGAGCACGCCGGTCACGTCGGCGGCGGTCAGGTTGAAGGCGGCCATCTTGGCCGGGTCAAGCCATACCCGCAGGGCATACTTGGTGCCGCCGTACATGTCGACCTTGGAGACGCCGCCGACGGTGAAGAGCTGGGGCTTGATGACCCGCTCCAGGTAGTCGGTGATCTGGCTGGCGTTGAGCTCGGGGCTGGTGAAGCCGATGTAGAGCACCGCCGTGGTCGAGCCGGTGGACATGGTCACCGAGGGGTCTTCTGACTCCTTTGGCAACTGGGAGCGCACCGAATTCACCTTGGCCAGAATGTCGGAGAGGGCCGCATTCGGGTTGGTGTTGAGCTTCATGTAGGCGGTGATGGTCGAGCTGCCAAGCTGGGTCGACGAGGTCATGAAGTCGATGTTGTCGGCCTGGGCGACGGCCTGCTCCAGCGGCTGGGTGATGAAGCCCTGGATCAGATCGGCGCTGGCGCCATAGTAGCTGGTGCTGACCGTGACGACCGTGTTGGTCATCTCGGGGTACTCTCGCACCTGCATCTTGAACACGGCCTGCAACCCGAGCAACGCGATCAGGAAGCTGATCGACAGCGCCAGGATGGGCCGTTTGATGAATATGTCGGTAAAGCGCATCTGTCTCTCCGCGTTTTACAGCATGGGGGGCTGGTCGGGGACGTGCAGGCTGTCATCCTGCACCAGCTTGACTCGGGAGCCGTTGCTCAGGCGCACCTGGCCGGACATGACCACCTCGTCGCCGGGCTTGAGGCCGCTGACTACATGGGCATCATTGCCCTTGCGTTCGCTCACCTTGACCACGACCTGTTTGACTCGCTTGATCTTGACCGGCTTGCCCTCTTTGTCCTTCTGCTCTTGCTCGGTGACCACATAGACGTTTTCGCCGTACAGGGTGAAGGTGATGGCGGTTTGCGGCAGGACCACCTGATCCTTGATAGCCGGCAGCTGTATGCTGGCGCGGGCAAACATACCGGAGCGCAGCTGCCCGTCGTTATTGGGGATGTCAGCCTGTACCTGGATCAGGCCGCTCTGATAGTTGACGGCCGGCTCGATGGCACTGATATGTCCCTTGAACGGGCGGCTCGGGTAGGCATCGACGTTGATGAGGATCGGCTGGTTGAGGCGGATGCGTGAGATGTCGGTCTGCGGCACGGTGAAGCGCAGGCGCATCACGCTGGTGTCTTCCAGACGCACTATGTCGGTACCCGGTTGCAGGTACTGACCGAGGAAGACGTTGCGCAGGCCGACCACGCCGGCGAAGGGGGCACGCACCTCGCGGCGGGCGATGGTCGACTTGAGGCTCTCGATATCGGCCTCCAGCGAGCGGTAGGTTGCCTCGGTATCGTCGACCTGATCGCGGGAGATCGATCCCTTGGCGAACAGGTTCCGATACCGCTCGAACTTGGCCTTGGCGGCTGGCAGCTTGGCCATGGAGGCCCGCAGATTGGCTTTCTCGACGCTGGCATCCAGGCTCAGCAGCAGCTGATCGGCCTTGATGGTGTCGCCCGATTCGAAGGCGAGGCTGTCGATGGTGCCGGATTGTTCGGTGCTGAGGGTGACCCCCTGGTTCGGCTCGATGAAGCCGATGGCTTCGATGGTCGGTACCCAGTCACGGGCCGCCACCACGTGAGTCGTGACCGGATACTCAGGCTCGGGGCGGTTGGCCAGATAACCGGCGATCATCTTCTGCTTGAACATGTTGAAGCCTATCACGCTGCCGAACAGGGCCAGCGCGATGAGCAGCATGATGCTCATCCATTTCTTCATGGGGGTCACTCCTGGGATGGGGTAGTCGGTTGCAGCACGGCCCGCCAGCTGGCGAGGATCACGCTGTCAATCTGTGGGGCATCGAGCGGCTCGCCCGTGAGGCGGGTGAGCTGGGCAATATGGATCACTGAGTCGAGGCTGAGGGTGCAGAGCACCCGGCTGGGAAGGTTGGTCAACAGCCCCTGCTGGCGTCCCTGCTCAAAAAAGTCATAGAGGGGCTGCCACATCGCCTGGATCTGAGGATCGCGCTCTATCTCCTCGTAATGGGGAGAGGCTTCGTACTGAGACTTGCAGCGCAGACAGTCGGCATCATCGGTGATCAACCGGTACGCGTTGAGCCAGAAGCGGCGGTACTGATCGAACGGGGCCAGCTGTGGGTCATGGCCCACATAGAGGGCCTCCAGCGCCTGCGCATTCACGTGTATATAGAGCTGCCGCAGCAGGTCATTTTTGTCGGTGAAGTAGCGATAGATGGTGCCGGTGGCCACGTTGGCATGCTTGGCCACCATGGACATGGAAAGACCATGAAAGCCTTTCTCGGCCAGGAGCTCTTCGGTTGCCTGAAAGATTCGTTCGCGTTTGTCCATAATCGGCGAGGATGTGAATGAACGTTCATTCATTGTAGGTGGGCGAGGCTTGAAGTCAACCCTGCTTCCCCCCGCAAGTCATGACCAGATGGGCATTATTGCCCCTTTTTTCTCCCGAGTGGATTAAAAATCGGCACTCACACCCCAAATTGAAAAAAAGACTGGACAGTACCAGGGGTGCCCATTAGTATTCGCCCCGTTCGACAGCGTGGCGCCCGTAGCTCAGCTGGATAGAGCGCTGCCCTCCGGAGGCAGAGGTCACAGGTTCGAATCCTGTCGGGCGCGCCATTTGTGCGTACCATAGCGCGGGTGAGAAGTTGTCGAAAACAGCTGTGGTGGCTGTAGCTCAGTTGGTAGAGTCCTGGATTGTGATTCCAGTTGTCGTGGGTTCGAGTCCCATCAGCCACCCCATTTAAGCTGAACCGAATTTGCGAAGGTGGCGGAATTGGTAGACGCGCTAGCTTCAGGTGTTAGTGCCCCCCGGGCGTGAGGGTTCAAGTCCCTCCCTTCGCACCATCACTACCAAGCATTCGGGGCCCGTCAGGGTCTTTTTGCTTTCTAGAATACCCCCTCGGTGATTAGCGCAGTCTGGTAGCGCATCTGGTTTGGGACCAGAGGGTCAGAGGTTCGAATCCTCTATCACCGACCACTTTCTTCTCCGGCATTGACCGGGAGACAAAAAACGGGACCGTAAGGCCCCGTTTTTTGTTGTGTCGCCGCCATCACACCGCGCTGGCCATCGCGCAGCAGCGCTCGAGGTAATCGGCCACCCCGTCCTCGTCAGCGGTCAGGGCGCGCGGATAGTCGGGCAGCGCCTTCACCAGCCGGTCATGGGCATTGCCCATGATGACCCCTCGCCCCACCATGCTCAGCATCTCGACATCGTTCATGCCGTCGCCGAAGGCTACCGCATCTTCCAGACGCAGGCCACAGCGCGCCAGCACCGCCTTGACCGCGCTGCCTTTGTTGACGCTGCCTTCCATCACTTCCAGGCAGTCCGGCAGGGAGAAGGTGACGTTGAGCGCGTCGCCGTAGCGTTCATTGAGCTGGCGCTCGATCACCAGCAGCTTCTCGTGGTCACCGGTGTAGAACACCTTGTTGACCCGATCCAGCGGGTGGCTGGCGAAGTCGGTCTTGGTGTAGCTGAAGCCGGAATCTTTGTGGAACTCCAGCAGCCAGGGCATCTCCTCCTCAACCAGCCACTCGTCACCGTAATAGACGTTGAGGTGCAAGGAGGGGTCGCGCTCCAGCATCACCAGCTCGCGGGCGGTGGCCTCGGGCAGGGTCTGGTTGAAGATGAGGCGATCCTCGGTGTCGTGCACCACGGCGCCGTTGGAGGTGATGAGGTAGATATCCAGGCCGAGCAGGGCACGGATCTGGCGCACATCGACATAGTGGCGGCCGGTGGCCATCACGAAGGTGACCCCCTGTTGCACCAGTTCGTGCAGGGTGTCACGGGTGCGCCCGGAGATCTGGTGGGCGCTGTTGAGCAGAGTTCCGTCGAGATCGGAGACTACAACCTTATACATCATCACCTCGGCTACAAGAGAAAGCGCAGGCAGTGTACTGCAAGCACTCCCACCACCCCATTTATTTAGTGGCGCAAAAAATAGCCGCTCCCCGTGCGGCAGGAAAAAAAGACCGGCCATGAGGCCGGTCTTTTTGGTCGGTGGGGATCAGGCTCCCCGTTGAATAGGCCCCATAGGGACAAGGGGGCTATTGCGGCTCCAGCAGTGCGGCAAAGGCTGAGAGAGTACTGAAGATGGTTTGCACCTTGTTGAGCTGGGATTGCACGCTACTGCTATCCCCACCGTCCGAGGATCTCCCCCAGGTGACGACGCTGCCGTCCTGCTTCAGTGCTGCAAAGGCGAGATTAGTATTAAAGATGGTCTGCACATTGCTGAGCAGGGAGTGCACGCTACTGCTATCCCCACCGTGTGGGTTACTCCCCCAGGTGACGACGCTGCCGTCCTGCTTCAAGGCGGCGAAGGCGTTACCTGTACTAAAGATGCTCTGCACACTCTTGAGCTGGGATTGCACGCTACTGCTATCCCCGCCGTATGGGTCATACCCCCAGGTGACGACGTTGCCGTCCTGCTTCAAGGCGGCGAAGGCGCTCACATGACTGGAAATGGTCTGCACATTGTTGAGCTGGGGTTGCACGCTACTGCTATTCCCGCCGTATGGGTCATTCCCCCAGGTAACGACGCTGCCGTCCTGCAACAAGGCGGCGAAGGCGGACACTGTACTAAAGATGGTCTGCACCCCTTGAGTGGGGGTTGCACGCTATTATTCCAACCGGATGTGTTCCCCCCCCAGGTGACGACGCTGCTGTCCTGCTTCAAGGCGGCGCAGTTGGACGCATTACAGAAAATGGTCTGCACATTGTTGAGCTGGGGCTGTACGCTGCTGCTATCCCCTCCTTGTTGGTTATATCCCCAGGTGACAACGCTGCCATCCTGCTTTAGCGCCGCAAAGGCGGAGTATGTGTTGAAAATCTGTTTGACATGGGTGAGCTGGCTCTGCACCGCACTGCTGTCACCACCGCTCCAACCCATCCCCCAGGTGACGACGCTGCCGTCCTGCTTCAAGGCGGCGAAGGCGTACGTATTACTGAAAATGGTCTTCACCTTGTTGAGTTGGAGCTGCACGCTACTGCTATCCCCACCGTAATAGGGATCTCCCCAGGTAGCGACGCTGCCATCCTGCAACAAGGCGGCGAAGGCGCCACGTGTACTAAAGATGGTCTGCACCCCTTTGAGCTGGGGTTGCACGATACCGTTATCCTCATGCCAATGGTCTCGGCGATTACTCCCCCAACTGACGACGCTACCGTCTTGCAATAAGGCGGCGAAGGCGGAGTCTGTGCTGAAAATAGTCTTCACATTCTCGAGCTGCTCTGCCACATCACTGTTATCCCCCCCGCTATAGCGCTCTTCCCAGGTCACCACTCTACCGGGACGGAGCACTCTGGGGTGCGTCTGTGTCGTGTGACCATCGAACTGGGCGGTGAGCGCCACGCTACCGGAAGCGCGGCCAGTGGCGAGCCCATCGGTATCGACGTCGATAATGTCGGGGTCAGCACTGCGCCACTCCGCTTGGTTCGTCACGTCGAAGAGGCTGTTATCGGTGTAGATGGCCTGCACCTGGAGCGGCTGTGTGCCCCCTATGGGCAGGGAGAGCGTGTCAGGGGTAATGACGAGACGGTTCAAGGTAGCAGGGGTGATGGTGGCCTCCTCTATCGATGCTGCTTGCTCACCGAAGTGGGCGGTGAGCTTCACGCTACCAGAGGCGAGACCGATGGCGACAACGGGGGCATCAAAGCGGGCTCTGTTGGCTCGTTGAATTGCGACAATCTGAGCGTCGCTACTCTGCCAGGCCGCTTGGGCTGTCACGTCGATGATCCTGCCATCGCTGTAGGTCGCTAGCGCCAGCAGCGGCTGTTTGATCCCCTTGGGTAGGGAGAGCGTTTCCGGGCTAATGGCGAGGTGGCTTAAGGTGGCGTCGGTCACGAAGACCTCTGCATTGGCCGATAGTTCACCGAGCGTGGCGATGATTACCGCATTGCCGGAAGCGAGGCCAGTGACGATCCCCTTGTCATCAATGCCGACAACATCAGGTTCAGCGCTGCTCCAGTCCACTTGGGTCGTCACATCGATGGTGCTGTCATCTGAGTAGGTCGCCCATGCCTTGATCTGCTGCTTGATTCCCTTGGGAAAGGAAAGCGATGCAGGGTCAATGGTCAGGCTGCTCAAGGTGGTAGGGGGCACGGTGACGTCAGCGTGGGCTGAGAGTCCACCAAAGGTGGCGGTGATGGTTGCTTCACCAGCAGCGAGACTGCGGGCAACGCCGGTGGAATCGATCTGGACAATATTGGGGTGACTACTTTGCCACGCCGCTTGGGTCGTCACGTCGCTATCGCTGCCATCTGAGTAGATCGCCAATACCTGGAATTGTTGTGTGGGCCCCATGGGTAGGGTGACC
>NZ_CDBY01000066.1:42743-65338 GCF_000820125.1 Aeromonas simiae
ATCCAGGGGTAATGGCGAGGTGGCTCAGGGTGGCGGGGGTGATGGTGACCTCTGCCTGGGCCGACTGCCCATCGAAGGTGGCGGTGATCGCGGCCTTGCCGGTCGTTTGGCCTCGGATCACGCCGGGGGCATCGATACGCACAATGTTAGCGTTGCTGCTGCTCCAGCTCGCTTGCTCTGTCACGTCGATGACGCTGTTATCTGAGTAGGTTGCCCGCGCTTGGAGTGGCTGCTTGAGCCCCTTGGGAAGGGAGAGCGATGCTGGGGTAATGGCGAGGTGGCTCAAGGTGGCGGGGGTGACGGTGATCTCCGCTTGGGCTGAGAGTCCACCAAAGGTGGCGGTGACCATCGCGTTGCCCATCGCTTGGCTGCGGACAACGCCGGGGGCATCGATGCGAACAATGTCAGGGTGGCTGCTCTGCCACGCCGCTTGGGTCGTCACGTCGATGTTGCTGCCATCTGAGTAGGTGGCCAGCGCCTGGAGCGGCTGCTTCACCCCTTTAGGGAAGGCCGCCGTGGCGGGCGTCACCAAGAGTTCCACCAAGAGCGCATCGGTTATTTGCAGCGTGCGTTCCCCCACGAGCCCATCAAGTGTCGCGCGAATCGTCACTTCACCGGGAGAGGAGGCGGTAATGACGCCACTGCGAGAGATCGACGCGTTATCGGGCGTTACGCTCCAGGTCACGCCTTCTGTCGTGACACGGGTGGAGCCATCACAATACGTCAGCGTCGCTTGGTATCGCGCGCTAACCCCGGTCGGTAGGGTATCTTGGCTGTATCCCCGGCTAAGTTGAGAAATCGGCGCAATGTGAATCGCGGTTAATTGCTCACATGTTGATGGTTCATTTTTGTTATTGCTATCGTTGCATCCTGCTAACAGTAGAATCAATGAGGTCAGCAACAGGATTGCTCTTTTTAGCGTGTGAACCTTGTCCATATCGTTATTTCCTATTTTAAGTTCAACGCAGGGTGAGAATACTGCGCTTAACAAGATCACATCGCCTTTATGAGTGAATAGCTAGTTTTTAACACCGTGCTTATCGTCTAAATTCATCTGGTTTTGCCACTATCAAGCTTGTTTGTCGTGTTGTTAGAATATGGCTATATCACCTCACAAAATGTTAACTTTATGCTTGTGGGAAAATGCCTGTCAGGTTGTAGGAAGGGGGGCAATGATTTTGGTTGGCGTATCATCATGAGATTGATGCGCTTGGCGCAGATAGTGAATAGACAGAGCGCATTAATATGATCATAAAAACTATCCATAGGATAATTCATGGTGATGCTCGATGAAGAATATTGACTGTGATGTATCGTCTGTAACATAGAAAATAATATAACCACGACACCGTCGGTAGACGGCGTCAGTCATTGGTAGATGGCACTGCCATATTTCCGGTTACCTTCTTATATGGCTCTCGTTCATCAAGACGCAGTCGCTGTTTTATTGTCAAAAAAAAGACCGGCCATAAGGCCGGTCTTTTTGGTTGGCGGGGATCAGGCCACGAAGACCAGATAAACGGCGAAGGCCACGATGAAGCGGTAGATGGCGAAGGGGACGAAGCTCAGGCGGCGGATCAGGGCGAGGAAGGTCTTGATGGCCAGCATGGCAACCACGAAGGCGGTGACGAACCCCACGGCAAACATGGGCAGATCGGCCATCGAGAGCAGCTCCCAGCTCTTGTAGAGATCAAGCCCTGAGGCCCCCAGCATCATGGGCACTGCAAGGATGAAGGAGAACTCGGCGGAGGCCTGACGATTGATCCCCATCAGCATGCCCCCGCTGATGGTGGCGCCGGAGCGGGAGAAGCCGGGCCACAGGGCCATGCACTGGAACAGGCCGATGCCGAGGGCCTGTTTGTAGCTGATGTCGTCGAGGGTCTCGGTGCAGATGGGGGGGCGGCGCAGCTCGGCGAGCAGCAGCAGCAGGCCGCCGACCACCAGGGCGCCCATCACGGTCACCGGGCCGAACAGGTGCTCTTTCAGGAAGTCGTGCACCAGAAAGCCGAGGATCACCGCCGGCAGCATGGCGATCACTATGTGGAGCAGGGTCAGGGTACCGTGGGTGGTCGTGGGTTTTGCCCCGAAGTGGATGCCGATGAGGCCAAACATGCGGCGCCAGAACACCACCACCACGGCGAGGATGGAGCCAAGTTGTACCAGCACTTCGAAGGTCGCCGCCTTGGGGCCCTCAAAACCCAACAAGTGACCGACGATGATCATGTGGCCGGTGGAGGAGACGGGCAAAAATTCGGTCAGCCCCTCGACAACACCGAGAATAAAGGCGACGAGTAGGGAGTAGGTATCGGTCATAGGTGGTTCATATCCTGACAGGCAATAAATAACGCGCCCCGGGGTCCTGCCGGGGCGCGCTTATCTTGCGGGATTGTGCGGGTTAATACCACGGGAAAATGGTGACGTTTGCGTGTCACGTCCCCAAAAAGCGGTAGCGGGTACGGTGGCGGTAGTGCTCGCCAGGCAACAGCCAGGGATCGCCCAGTTCCGGGCGGTTGGGGCTGTCCGGCAGCTGCTGCGCCTCGAGGCAGACCCCGGCGTAATCCTCATGCACACCGCCCCGCCGATCCGGCGTGCCGGCCAACCAGTTACCGGTATAGAGCTGCACCGAGGGCTGGTCGGTGTGCATCTCCATGGTGACTCGCCCATCGCCCGAGACCAGGCGGGCGACCCACTGGGCTTCACCCGGCGTGAGCACAAAGGCGTGATCATAACCACGGGCCTGACGCTGCTGCGGGTGGCTGCCCCAGTCGGCGGCGAGGCGCCGCTCATGGCGCAGATCGAACACCCCCTCTACGACAGCCGCTGACAGCGGGATGCCATCCGGGGTGGTCGGCAGGAAGCGCTCGGCCCTGAGCGTCAGGCGGTGGGCGCGCACGTCGCTGCCGCCATCGAGGTTGAAATAGGCGTGGCTGGTCAGGCTGACCGGGGTGGGGCGATCGGTGCTGGCATCGAACTCGATCAGCAGATCGTTGCCGGCCAGCCGGTAGCAGAGGGTGACCTCCAGGTTGCCGGGAAAGCCCTGATCCCCGTCGACCGAGCAGAGGGCCAGCACCACCCTGTCGCTGGCCTGCTCGACCAGCGTCCACTCGCGGCGGTGAAAACCGCCGCTGCCCCCGTGCAGGCAGTGGGGTGGCTGGTTGGCATCGAGGGGCCAGCACTGCCCCTCGCGGCGCAGCTCGGCCCCGCCGATGCGGTTGGCAAAGCGACCGGCGACGGCCCCCAGCCACACCTGCTGGTGCGGGTAATCCTGCGGCCGGCAGCCGAGCAACAGCTCGCGGCGCCCCTCTGCCAGCGGCAGGGTCAGGCTGGTCAGGGTCGCCCCCAGGGTGAGCCCCTCAAGGCGCAGCCCGCTCTCGCTCTCCAGACAAAAAGCGCTCATTGGCAGCGCCCCGCCCCATCCTTGGCCTGACAGACGTAGCAGTCCGCCTGCAACCCGAAGCGGGCCGGGTAGTCGCGCTCGACGGCGGCGATCACCTCGGGCACCTTCTCCGGGCGCAGCAGGGCGACCACGCAGCCGCCGAAGCCGCCGCCGGTCATGCGCACACCGCCCGCCTCGCCGATCTCCCCCTTGATGATCTCGACCAGGCCGTCGATGGGGGGCACAGTGATTTCGAAATCATCGCGCATCGCCGCGTGGGACTGGGCCATCAGGGCGCCCAGCCGTGGCAGATCCCCGGTGCTGAGGGCATCGGCGGCGGCCAGGGTGCGCAGGTTTTCCCCCACCACGTGGCGGGCGCGGCGATAGCTGGCCTCATCGAGCCCGGCCTTGCCCGCCTTCAGCGCGGCCAGGTCGAGATCGCGCAGCGCCTTGACCCCATAGTGGCGGGCGGCGGCCTCACACTGGGCGCGGCGGGTGTTGTACTCGCTGTCGACCAGACCGCGACGCACGTTGGAGTTGATGATGAGCACCGCCAGATCGTCCGGCATCGGGATCAGGCGGGTCTCCAGGCTGCGGCAGTCGAGCAGCAGGGCGTGGTTGGCTTTACCGCAGGCGGAGATCATCTGATCCATGATGCCGCAGTTACAGCCGACGAAGCGGTTCTCCGCCTCCTGGCCGTTGAGGGCGATCTCGGCCTGGCTGATGGGGAGGTTGCACGCCTCCTTGAAGGCCTGGCCGATGGCCACCTCGAGGGAGGCGGAAGAGGAGAGCCCGGCTCCCTGCGGCACGTTGCCGGAAACCACCAGATCGAGCCCGTGCAGCTGGTGCCCGCGCGCCTGTAGATGCTTGATGACGCCGCGGATGTAATCGCTCCAGCGCTGTTCGGGGTGGGGGGCGATCGGGGCGTTCAGATCGAACTCGTCCTGCTGCTCGGCATAGTCGGCGGCGATGACGCGCACCTTGTTGTCATCGCGCAGGCCGACCGCCACGCAGGTCTCGTAGTCGATGGCGCAGGGCAGCACGAAGCCGTCGTTGTAGTCGGTGTGCTCACCGATCAGGTTGACGCGGCCGGGGGCGCGCACGCACAGGGTCGCGCCGCGACCGAAGTGGCGCTCGAAAAGCTGGTTCACTCGCTCAAAGGGGGTCATGGCATTCCTCACACAGTCTTGTAATGGTTGGGGCTCAGTGCGCGCAGCCGCTCGGCCGCCTGCTCCGGGGTCAGGTCACGCTGGGCTTCGGCCAGCATCTCGAAGCCCACCATGAACTTGCGCACCGTGGCGGAGCGCAGCAGGGGCGGATAGAAGTGGGCATGCAGCTGCCATGCCTCCCGGTTGTCGCTGTGCGGCGGGGCGAAGTGCCAGCCCATGGAGTAGGGGAAGCTGCACTGGAACAGGTTGTCGTAGCGGCTGGTGAGCTCCTTGAGCGCCACTGCCAGATCGGCCTGCTGGGCCGGGCTGAGATCGAGCAGCGAGGGGAGGTGCGCCTTGGGCAGCAACAGGGTCTCGAACGGCCAGGCGGCCCAGAAGGGCACCACGGCCAGCCAGTGTTCACTCTCCACCACGATGCGCGAGCGATCGGCCAGCTCGCGCTCGACATACTCGAGCAGCAGCGGGCGGCCATGCTCGGTCAGCCAGGCGGCCTGCTGGATCTGCTCGCGGGCGATCTCGTTGGGCAGGAAGTCGCTGCCCCAGATCTGACCGTGGGGGTGGGGGTTGGAGCAGCCCATCACGGCGCCCTTGTTCTCAAATACCTGCACCCACGCCCAGTCGCGGGAGAGGTCGCGCACCTGATCCATCCAGGTGGTGATGACCCCCTCGATGGCCGGCAGCGCCAGCTCGGGCAGGGTCTTGCCGTGATCCGGCGAGAAGCAGATGACGCGGCTGGTGCCACGGGCGGCCTCAAGATGCAGCAGGGGATCGGCGGCCTGCCCGGCGGCCGGGGTGTCCTGCATCAGGGCGGCGAAGTCGTTGGTGAAGACGAAGGTCCCCGAGTAGTCGGGGTTTTGCTCGCCGTTGACGCGGCGGTTGCCGGCACACAGGAAGCAGTCGGGGTCGTGAGCCAGGGCTGCGCTCTCGGCCACCTTCTCCACCTGCCCCTGCCAGGGGCGCTTGGCTCGGTGCGGCGACACCAGCACGTACTGGCCGGTGAGCGGGTTGTAGCGGCGATGCGGGTGATCAACCGGATCGAACATCTTGATACCTCGTTACAGTGATCGTGGGCCGGCCGCAGCGCGCTCTCCGGCCCGTGGAATCAGGGTTGGCTCACGCTTCGTAGCCGTTCGGATTGCGGGTTTGCCAGCGCCAGCTGTCGGCACACATGGCGGCCATGTCGCGGCGGGCCTGCCAGCCCAGCTCGCGTTCGGCCTTGGCCGGGTCGGCCCAGTACTCGGCGATGTCGCCGGGGCGGCGGGCCTCGATCTGATAGGGCAGCGGATGGCCGCAGGCAGCCGCGAAGGCGGCCACCACCTGCAACACGCTGTACCCCTTGCCGGTGCCGAGGTTATAGGTATGCACCCCGCCCGTACCGTGGCAGTGCTCGAGGGCCTTGAGGTGCCCCTCGGCCAGATCCATCACATGGATGTAGTCGCGCACCCCGGTGCCGTCGATGGTGGGATAGTCGCCGCCGAAGATGCTCAGCTGGGGGCGCCGGCCTATGGCCACCTGGGTGATATAGGGCATCAGGTTGTTGGGGACCCCCTGGGGATCTTCCCCCATGGTGCCCGACTCGTGGGCGCCGACCGGGTTGAAGTAGCGCAGCTCGACCATGCTCCACTGCGGCTCGGCGGCCTGCAGATCCTCGAGGATCTGCTCGATCATGAGCTTGGATCGGCCGTAGGGGCTGTGGGCGCTGCGCGGGAATCCTTCGCGGATCGGCACCGAGGCGGGTTCGCCGTAGACGGTGGCGGATGAGCTGAAGACCAGGGTGTGGACACCGCAGCGCTTCATCGCCTCCAGTAGCACCAGGGTGCCGCTTAGGTTGTTCTCGTAGTACTCGAGGGGGATGCGGGTCGATTCCCCGACCGCCTTGAGGGCGGCAAAGTGGATGACCGCCTCGATCTGCTCCTCGCGCAGCACCCGCTCCAGCAGCGCCCCATCACGGATGTCGCCCTCATAGAAGGTGGGGATGCGCCCCTGCAGAGCCTCGATACGCTGCAATACGGTGCGCTTGCTGTTACACAGGTTGTCGAGCAGTACCGGTTCGTGGCCGGCGTCCATCAGGGCCAGGGTGGTGTGGCTGCCGATGTAGCCACAGCCGCCGGTTACCAGAATCTTCATGGTGCCTCTCCTTGTCGATGGCCAGAGTCTAGCTGAGGAGGGGGAGGCGATTCTGTGATCAATATAACGCTTATGTGTAATCGGTTACACTTGGTGTTGTGCTTGTATGCCCTGATTTAGCGGTGGTTTGGATGGGGCAGATTCGAGGTTTCCCATGATAAAGGGTGTAATTTAGTGAAAATCAGCGTGTCAGCGAGAGGTGGTGACCGCACTCCTCGCCATTCATGCGGAGCGATTGCCGCGTGAGGAGGGGGAATGGGTTCGTTAGAGACATTTCACACAAGAGTATTCGTCTGTTTTGTAATCGATTACACGTTGTGTGTGGTGATCCCTTCGCACCCTTGCTCCATCAAGGCTGAGGGGGCGGGTCAGCGCAGGTAGGATAGAGGGGGCTGCACCCTTAACGCTCCTGCCTCATCATCGGCTCGCTCGCGCATGAGCTAGGCCATGGCGTGATGTAGCGCTGGCTTATCGGGTGTGAGCCGCAGAGGCAGTTTGAGAGGGCGGCGGCAACCAACGGCATTTCCCCTGTGTCTGCGCTAGCAGCTCCGCTCTCACCGGCCACGCCCCACGACTGGCCCGGTGGGGGAAGGTCTGGTTGAGACAGTCCACCCATTCTCGGCCCGGTGGGGCAGGCCTGGTCGGGACAGTCTACCCATTCTCGCTCCGGTGGGGGCCGACCACTCCTTCTCTGTGCATAGGCGCACGCCACGGCCACCACCTGGGGCTTTTCCTCGGACTGACCGCCACGGCCCTCGCCACCACGGCAACCCGCCGGGGCATGCTGTGGGGCATCGGTGATGCGACAGGCTGGCCAAGGAGGGCCGGCCACGGCTTTGCGCTCGTCACCGAGCAACGCCCTGGGACTCCCGCAGCGCTCCCTGCCGGGGGCCAAGGTGTTCAGCTGCCGCTGCGCTTACCCTGAGTGTCGATCCCGGGTTCGTCCGAGGTGGCGCGAGCAGCGCGTTAGTGCCCAGTGAGCCTTTGTGGTGGGGGAAGGGCGCCCAGGTGTGTCGTGAAGGCGCCCATAGGGGAGGACGGCGGGTGTCTGGGCGTGGGGCCCGCGTCTCTGCCGATGGCGCTACGCGAGCGCGGTAGTGGCACGCCGGGGGCTTGATCGTGGTGAACAAGGGGGTCGGGGGGCGGCGCTTTTTACGGGTTTCGATTAAGTCTCTGTTTTATCTGTTTTTTATAACATGATGAAAACAAAAGAGAAGGTGTTTATGTAACATAGTGTAATCGCTTTCATTTTGCTGCGGCGATCACAGATGAAATGGCAACATGTTGATTACATTTATGGGCGCTGACTCAATAGCTGGCCACCCTACGACACACCACAGATAGAGACATCGGAGCACACATAATGAAGAAGCTGACCGCCGTCGCCGCCCTGCTGATGGGCATGACCTCCGCCTCTGCCGCCCTGGCCGAGACCACACTGGGATTCACCGTCTACAAGTACGACGACAACTTCATGTCGGTGGTGCGCAAGGCCATCGAGAAGGAGGCCGCCGCCTATCCCGACGTCAAGTTGCTGATGAACGACTCCCAGAATGATCAATCCAAGCAGAACGATCAGGTCGACGTGCTGATGGCCAAGGGGGTGAAGGCGCTGGCCATCAACCTGGTTGACCCGGCGGCTGCCTCCGTCGTGATCGAGAAGGCCCGCGTCGACGGGATCCCCGTGGTCTTCTACAACAAGGAGCCGAGCGCCGCCGATCTGGCCAGTTATGACAAGGCCTACTATGTCGGCACTGACTCTAAAGAGTCCGGCATCATCCAGGGGCAGCTGATTGCCAAGCACTGGAAGGCCCATCCGGAGTGGGATCTCAACAAGGATGGCCAGATCCAGTTCGTGCTGCTCAAGGGCGAGCCGGGTCACCCGGATGCGGAGGCCCGCACCACCTACGTCATCAAGACCTTAAGCGACGGCGGCATCAAGAGCGAGCAGCTGCATCTGGACACCGGCATGTGGGATACCGCCATGGCCAAGGACAAGATGGATGCGTGGATCTCCGGCCCCAACGCCAACAAGATTGAGGTGGTCATCGCCAACAACGATGCCATGGCCATGGGGGCTATCGAATCCCTGAAGGCCGCCGGCAAGAGCAGCCTCCCGGTGTTCGGTGTCGATGCTCTGCCGGAGGCCCTGGCCCTGGTCGACAGCGGCGCCTTGGCCGGTACCGTGCTCAACGACGCCGGTAACCAGGCCAAGGCCACCTTCGAGCTGACCAAGAACCTGGCCGAGGGCAAGGCCGCCGGTGAAGGCACCCAGTGGAAGATTGTCGACAAGGTGGTGCGTGTCCCCTACGTCGGCGTCGACAAGGCCAACCTGGCCCAGTTCAAGTAATCCCGTCACCGGAACCGTGGGGGGATGCGTCCCCCCACGCCTCCCAGCAAGTAGTTGGCTGCTATGACAACAACAGCAAAGCAATCGGAATGGTTGCTCGAGATGGTCGGCATCAGCAAGGCGTTTCCTGGTGTCAAAGCCCTCGACAACGTTCACCTGCGGGTTCGCCCCCACTCGGTGCATGCCCTGATGGGCGAGAACGGTGCCGGCAAGTCCACCCTGCTCAAGTGTCTGTTCGGCATCTATGAGAAGGACACGGGCACCATCACCTTTCAGGGGCGCGAGGTCAATTTCCGCTCCTCCAAAGAGGCGCTCGACAACGGCATCTCCATGGTGCACCAGGAGCTCAACCAGGTGCTGCAACGCAGCGTCATGGACAACGTCTGGCTCGGCCGCTACCCCACCAAGGGGTGGTTTGTCGATCACGACAAGATGTATGCCGACACCCAGCGGATCTTCGAGGAGCTGGAGATCGACATCGATCCCCGCGCCAAGGTGGCCACCCTCTCGGTCTCCCAGATGCAGATGATCGAGATCGCCAAAGCGGTCTCTTACGACGCCAAGATCGTCATCATGGACGAGCCCACCTCCTCCCTGACCGAGAAGGAGGTCAACCACCTGTTTCGCATCATCAACAAGCTCAAGGAGAAGGGGTGCGGGATCGTCTACATCTCCCACAAGATGGAGGAGATCTTCAAGCTGTGTGACGAGATCACCATCTTGCGCGACGGCCAGTGGATCGACACCCAGCCGCTGACCGGCCTCACCATGGACCAGATCATCGGCATGATGGTGGGTCGCGAGCTGACCCAGCGTTTCCCCGAGAAGACCAATGTGCCCAAGGAGGTGATCCTCCAGGTGCGCGGGCTCACCTCACTGCGCCAACCCTCGGTTCAGGATGTCAGCTTCGATCTGCACAAGGGGGAGATCCTCGGGGTGGCCGGCCTGGTCGGCGCCAAGCGCACCGACATCGTCGAGACCCTGTTCGGCATCCGCGAGCGCAGCGGCGGCACCATCACGCTGCACGGGCGCGAGGTGCACAACCACAACGCTCATGAGGCGATCCGTAACGGCTTTGCCCTGGTGACCGAGGAGCGCCGCTCCACCGGCATCTACTCCCAGCTCGACATCGCCTTTAACTCCCTGATCGCCAACATGGAGAAGTACCAGGACAAGCTGGGGCTGCTCAGCGACCGGAAGATGAAGAGCGACACCCAGTGGGTGATCGACGCGATGCGGGTCAAGACCCCGAGCCAGAAGACCTCCATCGGCTCTTTGTCGGGGGGCAACCAGCAGAAGGTGATCATCGGCCGCTGGCTGCTGACCCAGCCGGAGATCCTGATGCTCGACGAGCCGACCCGCGGCATCGACGTGGGGGCCAAGTTCGAGATTTATCAGCTGATCCTGGAGCTGGCCAAGAAGGACAAGGGGATCATCATCATCTCCTCCGAGATGCCGGAGCTGCTGGGGATCACCGACCGCATCCTGGTCATGAGCAACGGCCGGGTTGCCGGCATCGTCAACACCAAAGAGACCGACCAGGGCGAGATCCTGCGTCTGGCCTCTCTCTATCTGTAACAGGGGAAGATCCGTATGGAGTGGGTCAAGAATTTCAACCTGATGCGCACGCTCAAAGAGGGCGGTATTTATGCCGTGCTGCTCATCCTGCTGGTGGTGATCGTGGTGCAGGAGCCCTCGTTCCTGAGCCTCACCAACCTCAGCAACATCCTCACCCAGTCCTCGGTGCGCATCATCATTGCGCTCGGGGTGGCGGGCCTCATCATCACCCAGGGGACCGACCTTTCCGCCGGCCGTCAGGTGGGGTTGGCGGCCGTGGTGGCGGCAACCCTGTTGCAGTCGCTGACCAACGTCAACAAGGTGTTCCCCGAGCTTGGCGCCGTGCCGATCCCCGTGGTGATCCTGGCGGTCTGCGCCATCGGCGCCCTCATCGGCCTCATCAACGGCCTGGTGGTGGCGTACCTCAACGTGACGCCCTTCATCACCACGCTGGGCACCATGATCATCGTGTACGGGGTCAACTCCCTCTACTACGACTACGTAGGCGCCTCGCCGATCGCTGGCTTCGATGCCCGCTTCTCGAGCTTTGCCCAGGGGTTCATCCGCATAGGGGGTTTCAAACTCTCTTACATCACCTTCTACGCCATCATCGCCATCGGGCTAGTGTGGGTGCTGTGGAACAAGACTCGCTTTGGCAAGAACATCTTCGCCATCGGCGGTAACCCGGAGGCGGCCAGGGTCTCTGGGGTCAACGTGCCGCTCAATCTGGTGGCCATCTACGCCCTGGCGGGGGCCTTCTACGGCTTTGCCGGCATGCTGGAGGCGGGCCGCATCGGCAGCGCCACCAACAACCTGGGCTTCATGTACGAGCTCGACGCCATCGCCGCCTGCGTGGTGGGTGGGGTGTCGTTTGCCGGCGGGGTTGGCACGGTTGCCGGCGTGGTGACCGGGGTGATCATCTTCACCCTCATCAACTACGGCCTGACCTACATCGGGGTCAGCCCTTACTGGCAGTTCATCATCAAGGGGGCCATCATCATTTTGGCGGTCGCACTTGACTCCATGAAGTACGCCAAGAAGAAGTGATACATCCGGGCGCCGCGAGACGGCGCCCTCTTATTGCAAGGAGGTGCTCATGTCATTTCGGGCCAAGATCCATCTGTTACTGCTGCTTGCGGTGCTGATCACGGTGGCGACCTCCTACCTGAGCGTCAATCACTTCATCAGCGGTTACATCCGCCAGCAGGCGGAGCAGAACATCGCCAGCCAGGTGGCCCTGGTGCGCGAGAAGCTGGAAGGGGACATCAACCAGAAGATCCTACTGGCCGGTAACCTCAACTTCGGCGTCACCAACGTCAAGAAGACCCTGGAGGAGACCGGTTTTCATAACATCGTCAAACAGATAGGTGACATGGCATTCGATCGGGACGGGGTGATCAACGACCCCAAACGGGTCGACGCCCTGCGCAGCGAGGCGGCCAAGGCGGGCGGCAAGGTGCAGGTCAGCCCGTTGCAGACGGTCGATGGCAAGCCGGTGGTGGTGATCTTGGTGCCACGCGGCGCCGATTCGGCCTACTTCTACTACCTCGATATGACCGAGTTTCGCTCCCTGCTCGAGAAGAGTGCAGGGAATGGCAAGCGCTTCGAGCTGAAAGATGCGGCGGGCCACCTCCTCATCAGCCAGCCTGCGGGCGGTGAGACGATCGCCAAGTCCTTCCCCATCGACGTACATGGCAGTGCCTGGAGCCTGACCGGCTACGTGGATCTCGACTACATCGCCGGCCTGACCCGCGACATCAACGGCAAGATCACCTTTGCCCTGCTGCTAGTCGGGCTGGTGGTGCTGGCGGTGTCGCTGGTCGCCCTCAAGCTGGCCTACCGCCCGATCCCGCTCCTGCGGGATCTGGTGCTGGAGCTCTCCCGTGGCAGCGGCGATCTGACCCGCCGCCTGAGCGTGACCAGCCGCGACGATCTGGGCCAGATCTCGGGGGGGATCAACGACTTCATCGCCAGATTGCAAGAGATGATGCTGGCGGTGAGCGAGGCGGCCGAGCGGCTCAACGGCGGTATCGAGGCGGTGGCCGGCCAGAGCCGTACCGCCCGTAGTCTGCTCGAGCGCCACGCCGGCGAGACCGGCCAGGTGGTCACCGCCATCACCGAGATGAGCAGCGCCGCCGGTTCGGTGGCCGAGAACGCCGCCGCCACGGCCCAGCTGGCGGGGCAGAGCCGGCAGTTGGCCGATCAGTCGCGCCAAGTGGTGGATGGGGCCATGGCCAGCGTCTCGGCCCTAGTCGGGGAGGTCGAAGAGACCGCCCGCTCTGTGCTGGCCATGCAGCAGGATGTTGAGCGGATCGGCGCCGTGCTTGGGGTTATTGGCGGCATCGCCGAGCAGACCAACTTGCTGGCGCTCAACGCCGCCATCGAGGCGGCCCGCGCCGGTGAGCAGGGGCGCGGCTTTGCGGTGGTGGCGGACGAGGTGCGCGCCCTGGCCGGACGCACCCAGCAGAGCACGGCGGAGATCCGCGACATGCTCGAGCGATTGCAGCGTGGCAGCCAGACGGTGGTGGCCGCGATGGAGGGCACCAAGGAGAGCTGCCGGGAGACCGCCGACAAGACGGCGCGGGTGCATGGATCCCTCGATCAGGTGGTCGATGCCGTGGTGCGCAGCAACGACCTGGTCAGCCAGATAGCGACCGCCGCCGAGCAGCAGAGCCTGGTGGCCGACGAGATCAGCCGCAACATGCACGCCATCGCCGAGGTGGTGAGCCAGCTTGAGCGTAGCGGGGAGGAGGTGGCGGCCGGCGCCGGCACCATGGAGCAGAGCTACCGCGCCCTGCGCGACATCGTCGGGCGCTTCCGGCTGCATTGACGTCAAGTAAAAAGGGGAGCCGTTGGCTCCCCTTTCTCATGGTGTGCCGGCTTACTCCCAGCTCAGCACCACCTTGCCCGACTGACCCGAGCCCATGGCGTCGAAGCCCTGCTGGAACTCGTCGATGGGGAAGCGGTGGGTGATGATGGGGGTGAGATCGAGGCCAGACTGGATCAGGCTGGCCATCTTGTACCAGGTCTCGAACATCTCGCGGCCGTAGATCCCCTTGATAAACAGCCCCTTGAAGATCACCTTGTTCCAGTCGATGGCCATGGTGGCGGGGGGAATACCGAGCATGGCGATCTTGCCGCCGTGGTTCATCTTGTCGAGCATCTCCTGGAAGGCGGAGGGGTTGCCGGACATCTCCAGCCCCACGTCGAACCCCTCGCTCATGCCGAGATCTTGCATCACGTCGGAGAGCGACTCCTTGGCCACGTTGACGGCGCGGGTGGCGCCCATCTTGCGGGCCAGTTCGAGGCGGTATTCGTTGACGTCGGTGATCACCACGTGGCGCGCGCCGACGTGACGGCAGACGGCGGCGGCCATGATGCCGATGGGGCCGGCGCCGGTGATGAGCACGTCTTCCCCCACCAGATCGAAGGAGAGGGCGGTGTGCACCGCGTTGCCGAACGGATCGAAGATGGCGGCCAGCTCATCGGAGATGTTGTCCGGCAGCTTGAAGGCGTTGAAGGCGGGGATCACTAAGTACTCGGCAAAGGAGCCAGGACGGTTCACTCCGACGCCGATGGTGTTGCGGCACAGGTGGGTGCGGCCGGCGCGGCAGTTGCGGCAGTGGCCACAGGTGATGTGCCCTTCGCCCGAGACCCGATCGCCGACCGCGAAGCCGCGCACCTCCTGACCCACGGCCACCACCTCGCCCACGTACTCGTGGCCGACCACCATGGGGACGGGGATGGTCTTCTGGGACCACTCGTCCCAGTTGTAGATGTGCATGTCGGTGCCGCAGATGGCGGTCTTGCGGATCTTGATCAGCAGGTCGTTGTGGCCCAGCTCCGGCATGGGGACGTCGGTCATCCAGATGCCTTTGGTCGGGTGCAGTTTGGAGAGTGCTTTCATGGTTGTTCCTTCACGATGAACGCCAAAAAAGGGGGCCGTCGGCCCCCTTGATATCAGATGACGCCGAGGTCGCGGCCGATGCGGATGAAGGCATCGATGGCGCGGTCGAGCTGCTCACGGGTGTGGGCGGCCGACATCTGGGTGCGGATACGGGCCTGCCCCTTGGGCACCACGGGGAAGGAGAAGCCCACCACGTAGATCCCCTCGGCCAGCATGCGGCTCGCCATCTCGGCAGCCAGCTTGGCATCGCCCAGCATCACCGGGATGATGGCGTGGTCGGCGCCGGCCAGGGTGAAGCCGGCGGCGCTCATCCGGCTGCGGAAATAGGCGCTGTTCTCTTGCAGGCGGGCACGCAGGTCGTGCCCCTCGGCCAGCATGTCGATCACCTTGATGGTGGCGGCGACGATGGCCGGCGCCAGCGAGTTGGAGAAGAGGTAGGGACGGGAGCGCTGACGCAGCCAGTCGATCACCTCCTTCTTGCCGGAGGTGTAGCCGCCGGAGGCGCCACCGAGCGCCTTGCCGAGGGTGCCGGTGATGATGTCGACCCGCTCCAGCACACCGCAGTATTCGTGGGTACCGCGGCCGTTCTCGCCGATGAAGCCGACGGCGTGGGAGTCATCCACCATCACCAGGGCGTCGTACTTGTCCGCCAGATCGCAGATGGATTTGAGATCGGCAATGACCCCATCCATGGAGAAGACCCCGTCGGTGGCGATCAGCTTGAAGCGGGCGCCGTCGGCGCTGGCCTGCTGGAGCTGCTGTTCAAGGTCGGCCATGTCGTTGTTGGCATAGCGGTAGCGTTTGGCCTTGGAGAGACGTACACCGTCGATGATCGAGGCGTGGTTGAGGGCGTCGGAGATGATGGCGTCTTCGGCCCCCAGCAGGGTCTCGAACAGGCCGCCATTGGCGTCGAAGCAGGAGGAGTAGAGGATGGTGTCCTCGGTGCCGAGGAAGGTGGAGAGCTTCTGCTCCAGCTCCTTGTGCATGTCCTGGGTGCCGCAGATGAAGCGCACCGAGGCCATGCCGAAGCCGTGGCTGTCGAGGCCGGCCTTGGCGGCGGCGATCAGCTCGGGGTGGTTGGCCAGCCCCAGATAGTTATTGGCGCAAAAGTTGAGCACCTCCTGACCACCGACCATGATGCCGGCCTGCTGGGCGGAGGTGATGAGGCGCTCCTGCTTGTAGAGGCCGTCCGCCTTGACCTGCTCCAGTTCGGCAGCCAGATGGCGATAAAATGCGTGGGACATCCGTTCTTCCTCGTCGACGTAGGGGCATGGCCCCGGAATGACAAGATTTTACTCTGTCCGTGCAGCGGCGCTATTCAAATTATTTTGCTGAAATTCAACAATTGTGAAACAGATCACCCGGCCAGCTCGCGGTAGTGCTGCTCGAGCTGCTGGATCTGCGGTTTCACCTCGGGATGCAGGTAGGGGCGCAGGATGAAGAGCACCCGCAGCACCCCCTTGTAGAGCAAGGGCTTGGTGACCCGGGTGCCGGGGGATTGGGCGATCTGATAGGCGATCCAGAAGGTGACCACCATCTTGATGGTCTGGCCGAGATCCGGCAGATCCTCGTCCACCACCTCCAGCAGCTTGCCATCACGCAGGCTGCGCAGCAGCCCCTGCACCGAATTGCCAAGCTGCTCTTGGGCCTTGAGGTACTTCTGTTGCAGCCGCTCGTCGCGGCTCAGGATGTCGGGCAGATTGGCGTAGAAGAAGCGGAACTGCCACATCAGGTAGAAGATGGCATCCAGATAACCCATCAGGTGCTCGATGCGGATCTCCCGCTCCTGCACCGGGGCGAAGCTGTCGACCAGATGCTTGGCGTAGTGGTCGAAGATGCTGTGGATGATGTCTTCCTTGTTGCGGAAGTGGTAGTAGAGGTTGCCGGGACTGATCCCCAGATGGGCGGCGATGTGGTTGGTGGTGACGTTGCGCTCTCCCTGTTCGTTGAACAGTTCGGTGGCGCCGTGAATGATGCGATCTCGGGTCTTCATGCACTCAATTCCCTTTGTGTGCCAGTTGATTCATGCCACGCACGAAGGCGTCGCGTTCCACCCAGCAGAACAGCTCATCGGCCCGGATATGGGTCTGCAGGTAGTCGTGGGGGCCGTAGTAGTGGTAGCCGTTCTTGCGCACCTTCTGATTCCACCAACGTTTGAGCCGCTTCTCCAGCCGCAGGGTGGCGCGCAGGTCGTGCATGCTGTCGAGGGCCACCACCTTCTGGCGCTGGCGCTCCAGCGAGAGGGGGTGGCTGTAGCACTGCCATGGGCCGAGGGCTGAGGTTGTCGAGAACCAGGGGGGCAGGGTGGTGCGGCCATGCTCCGGGCCATAGGGGAAGTGCTTGCCGTGGTGCAGGTGGTTGGCATAGAGCAGCACCCGTGTCGGCTGGTGGCGGCTGAGGGCCAGCGCCAGCGCCAGTGCTCTGGCGCTGGCCTGGTGATCCCGATGGGGATCGAGCTCGGGGTGGGTCACCACCACAGTGGTGGGACGGCTGTGCTCGAGCAGGGCCACCAGATCGGCGATGAGCCGCTCGCCGCTGTGCTGCGGCGCGGCATCGTTGGGCAGCGGGGTGGGATTCCAGCGGCGAAACGGGGTGGGCAGCAGCGCCGGCAGCCTGGCGTGGGGCTGCGGCCGCTGCGGCTCATCCAGCAGGGCGCTCAAGGTGTCGTTGAAATAGCCGAGGCAGTAGAGCTGGCTGGCGGGCACCCCGGCCAGCTGCGGCGTGGTCACGCTGTTCCAGGCGCGGATCATCCCCTTGCGCAGCTGCGCATTGGCAAGGTCGTCATCGAGCCCGGGGATGTACTGCTTGCGCAGGGTGTCGAGCTTTTCGCCTGCGCTCAGGGTGGCGATCCAGCTCTGAGCGGCATGATCGCTGTAGAGGCCGAAGGCGGCCAGCTCGGCATCGTCGGGGTGGGGCGAGAGCAGCAGCAGGGGGCCGTCGTCCAGCGCCGGGTTGGCAAACTCGAGCAGCTCGGCCGCCGTGTCCAGTGTGCCGTGGCGGCAGGTGATGCGGCAGGTGGCCAGTGAGCCCACTCCGCTCAGGTTGATAAAGCGGGTGCCGTGCTCGGGCGCCAGGTATTGGCGCCACTGCCGTTGGCCATCCTCAATGGTGACCTCGCCGAGACGACGGCTGGCGCGATAGCCCACTTGCAGCAGCAGGGTCTTGCCAGCCGTGCTGAGGTGCTCGGCGCCCGTGATGCCTGTTTGGGTCAGCGTCACGCAATGGCGCGCGTGTGGGTGCAGTGGGTAGCGGTGATCGGTGTCAGTCATGACTCGGGGAGTCCAGTTCGAGATAGCGTTGGGCCAGCTTCCGGTCATCGAAGCGGGTCAGCCAGGTGGCGTCGGGGAGGACGGGGTCGCTCAGCGCTTCGCGCATCTTGGCGGCCAGGGCAGTGGGGGTCGGTTCGGCCAGCAGGCGGCGCTGCTCGCCGACCAGAATTTCGCGAATGCCGCCCGGTACATCGGTGGCCACCACCTGGGTGCCACAGGCTAGGGATTCAAGGAGCACCATGCCAAGCCCCTCGAAGCTCGAGCTGAGCACGAAAGCACTGGCGCGGGCCACCCAGGGGTAGGGGTTGTCACGATGGCCGAGAAAGCTGACCCGGTCGCTGAGTCCGAGCTCGGTGCTGAGCGATTCGAGCGCGGCCCGCTCGCTGCCATCGCCGATGATGACCAGGGGGCAGGTGAGACCGGATTCCTGATATGCCCGCAGCAGCAGCGCCTGGTTCTTGACCGGCACCAGGCGCCCCACGTGCACCAGGTAGGGCGAACTAAATGCCGGTTGTGCCGGCCCCGCCGCCTGCTCCCGGATGCACTGTAGGGGCAGGCCGTTGTAGATAATTTCGGTTCTGGCGGTGGTGACGCCCGTTTCGTTTAGAAACAGTTGCAGTGTGCTGGCCAGCCCCTCGGAGACACAGACCACCTGCTTGTCCTGAAACAGCAGGCGGCTGAACCAGGCCTGCCAACGGTAGCGGCAGAGCTTGAGCATGGTGCCCTCAACCACCTGCCAGATACGCGGATCGCGCCAGTCCCACAGCAGCTCAAAGGCCCCCTGACCACGGACGATGATCTGATCGAAGCGGCCGTAGCGGGCCTCCATCTCAGCCACTTTGCGCTGAGCCACCCGGCTGGTGGCGCGTCCGAGCCAGACGAAGTGGGAGCCGCGAAACAGGAAGCGCAGCAGGGCGCGATTGAGCAGGTGCATCAGCAGGCCGGTGCCATATTGACGGGCTTCGCGTTCGATATCCTGGCCCTGATGCAGGTGGACGTTCGGGGCGGGATGCATGCGGGCTTCGCCGCGCAGCACCCAGAGATGCACTTCATGGCCCTGGTCGGCGAGGGCGTTGGCGAGGTTGATGCTGGCGGTTTCGATCCCGCCGTGATGAAGACGACGCAGGATGATCAGGATCCGCTTCATGAGCCGGTTTCCTTGGACGAAGGGGTCAGGGGAACAACGGAATTGGGCAAAACGTGCGCCTGCTGTTGGGGTACGGCGAGTGGGAAGGTTAGCCGAGAAGACGTTACCAAACCAGCGTTATGGCGACAATTGCCCCGCTCGTCACGCTGAACAGCAAGGATTCGTCTCGGCAGATAGGCCATGGTAAACTTTTCGGCAATTTTCACCGGCCCATTGCGCGCGACCTTGCGGCGTGTCATGCGGTGGGCCGCTCTTAGAGGGTAAGCCCCATGATCGTAGTCACTGGCGGAGCCGGTTTTATCGGCAGCAATCTGGTTAAGCAGCTGAACGAGCAAGGCCGCACCGATGTGGTAGTGGTCGATGATCTCACCGACGGTACCAAGTTTGTCAATCTGGTCGATCTCACCATCGCCGATTACATGGACAAGGACGAGTTTGTCGCGCGTATCGTCTCGGGCGATGAGTTTGAGGAGTGGGATGGCATCGAGGTGATCTTCCACGAGGGCGCCTGCTCGGCGACCACGGAGTGGGATGGCAAGTTCATCATGGAGGTCAACTACGAATACTCCAAGGATCTGTTCCACTACTGCATCGATCGCGAGATCCCCTTCATCTATGCCTCCTCGGCGGCCACCTATGGCGGGCGCAACGACAACTTCATCGAAGATCCCCGCTACGAGATGCCGCTCAACGTCTACGGCTACTCCAAGCAGCTGTTCGATCAGTACGTGCGTCGCTGGCTGCCGCAGATCAACTCCCAGGTGGTCGGCCTCAAGTACTTCAATGTCTATGGCCCGCGCGAGCAGCACAAGGGCTCCATGGCCTCGGTCGCCTTCCACCTCAACAACCAGGTGAAGCAGGGCGACAATCCCAAGCTGTTTGAAGGGTGTGATGGCTTCCCCAATGGCGGCCAGATGCGCGATTTCGTGTACGTGGAAGACGTGTGCAAGGTGAACCTCTGGTTCTGGCAGCACCCGCAGCACTCCGGCATCTTCAACTGCGGTACCGGCCGTGCCGAGCCGTTCCAGAACGTGGCCGAGGCGGTGATCAAGCATCACGGCAAGGGCGAAATCGAATACATCCCCTTCCCGGATCACCTCAAGGGGCGCTACCAGAGCTTCACCCAGGCTGACCTCACCCGCTTGCGCGGCGTCGGTTACGACGGCGAGTTCAAGACGGTCGCCGAAGGGGTCGCCGAGTACATGGCTTGGCTGAGCCGTTGAGCTCGGCAGCGATGACCCCTCCCGCTCTGCTGCACATCTGCCTCTCCCAGGGATGGGGGGGGCTGGAGATGTACCCGATCCACACCGGAAAAGGGATGCTTGGCCACGGCTGGCGGGTGTTCGGCCTGGCGCTGCGTGGCAGCCAAGTGGCCACCGGCATGCGTGAGGCGGGCATCGAGGTGCTGGAAGTGGGTTCCCGGGCCGAGGCATTGCTGCGCCTGCCCCTGTTGCTGCGCTGGCTGCGGCAGCGGGAGATCGGGGTGGTGCACTGCCACAAGTCCGGCGATCTGCTGCTGGCGGCCCTGCTCAAGTCGTGGCATCCGCTGCGGCTTATCTTCACCGAGCACATGGGAGTGCGCCGGCCGAAGCGGGACTGGTTGCACCGCTGGATTTACGGCAAGGTCGATCTGGTGCTCTCCATCAGCGATGAGACGCTGCGGCGCAACCGGATCGCCCTGCCATTGCCGGCGGAGCGGTTCCGGCGGCTCTGGCTGGGTACCGAGCTGCAAGGTTGCAGCGAGCCGGCCGCCGCGATTCGGCGCGAGCTGGGCCTGCCGGATGGACCCCTCATCGGTATGGTGGGGCGTTTCAGCCGGGCCAAGGGGCAACGGGAGCTGCTGGAGGCCTTCATCCTACTGCTTGCGCGTTATCCCACGGCGCAACTGCTGCTGGTGGGGGGCAAGCTGGCCACGGAAGGGGCCAATGAACCCTTTGTGGCCGAGTTGCAGGCGTTCATTGACGAGCATCAGTTGGCCGAACGGGTGCACCTGACCGGTTTTCGGCGCGATACCCGGCGCCTGCTCCAGGCGATGGACGTGGTGGTGATCCCCTCTCACAACGAGGCGTTCGGCCTCACGGTGATCGAGGCGATGGCGGCGGGTAAACCCATCGTCGGTGCCGACAGCGGGGCCATCCCCGAGGTTCTGGGGGAGGCCGGTTTATTGGCCAACGTCTTTGACCCGGCGGCCCTGGCACAGCAGATCGTACGGGTGCTCGATGATCCTGAGCTGGCCGCGTCATTACAGGCGCAGGCCCGCTTGCGCGCCGAGCAGGAGTTTGGTCTGGCGGCTCATCTCACGCGCTTGGCGCGCTGTTACCTCGATCCATGCGATCCTCCTCCCCTCTGAGTTGTGATTATGCTGTTACTCGATATTTTCAAGAGCCACTGGCCCTCCGGCCGTAGGGCGCAGGTCGAAAGTGTCCTGCGCTATGGCGGTCTGGCCTGCCTCTTTCTCTACGCCCTGAGCCGGCTGGCATTGCCCGGCCTCGGTAAGGGGCTGGAGATAGGTTATGTGCTGGCCGGTGCCATCTTGCTGTTTGGCTGGCGGCGTGAGCTGCTCGGCAGCATCTATATCAAGTTGCTGCTGCTGGCATTGCTGGTGCAGTGCATCCCCTGGGTGATTGGCCACTTCACCTCACTGCCCACCGCCGAGGGGAATCCCGGTCTGGATCGGCTGCTGAAGCTCTATCTGTTTCTCCTGGGCTCCACCTTACTGGAGGGGCGTGAGCGCAGGGTGTTCTGGCTGTGGGGCTGCGCCGCCCTCGGATTGCTCGCCGTGGTGCTGGTGCAGCTGCCCGAGTGGCAACGCGGGCTGAAGGGAATGCGGGTCGATTTCGGGATCCGCAACGCCCAGCACACGGCCATGTTCTTTGGCATCCTGCTGCTGGGGTGTGTCTGTTTCGCTGGGCGCTGGCTCTCGGCACGACGGCGGCAATGGCTGTGGCGATTGCCACTGCTGCTGGCGGTGCTGGCGGTGGCGGTGCTGGGCATAGTGGTGACCCAGACCCGGGCCGTCTTTCTGGCCGTCGGGGCTGCCGCCATCCTCGGGGTGGTTCTGTGGGGGCTGATGCAGCGCCCCCACTGGAAGAACCTGCTATTGGTGCTGGCGTTGGGGGGCGTACTGATCGGTACCACCTTGCACTATTTCAAGTCTCAGACCATAGGGCGAAGCGGGGCAGAGGCGAATGTCATTGAAATGGTGTGGGAGGGGAAACTGGATCGGATCCCCTACACCAGTGTGGGCACTCGGGTAAATACCTGGCTGGTGGCGTGGGAGAAGATCAAGGAGCGCCCCCTGTTTGGCTGGGGCCGTGAGGCGCGCAGCTGGGTTATCGAGCAGTCCCCCACGCTGCCGGCCTGGGTAAAGCAGGAGTTTGGCCACCTGCACAACTACTTTATCGAGATCCAGCTGAGCTATGGTCTGGCGGGCTCGCTGTGGCTGCTGGGGATGGTGGTGGCGACTCTCTGGGGCTGCTGGGCCGCCTGGCGGCGCGGCGACATGCCGCTCGACGTCTGCCTGTTTGGATTCTGCTTCGTCTTCTATTTCCTGATCGTCAACAACTTCGAGTCCTATTTCTCCTTCTGGACCGGTGGGCTGGCCTTCAACCTGATCATGGCGGGTCTGGTGTCGCTGGCATGGCGGCGCTCATTTCCCGTGAATGCGCATCAATGACTCAAACAACCACCGGC
>NZ_CDBY01000066.1:65415-95447 GCF_000820125.1 Aeromonas simiae
GCCGGTGGTTGTTTGAGTCAAGGGTGGAGGCTGCGTTGCAAGCGTTTCAGGTTTTTGCTGAAGCGCCGTTTTAGGCGCCACTGGTAGAGCCAGACCACGAAACGGGAGAAGTGCTTGTGGGCAAAATAGAGCTCGTTGCGGTAGTAGCTCTCGGCAAAAAAGTGATTGGCGATGCCGGTGTCGACGCCACCAGTGTCGCTGCGCAGGTGTTCCAGCTCGGCCTGGGGCCAGAAGATCATCTTCTCGCCAGCCCGATAGCAGCGCAGGCCATAATCGGCGTCTTCCCTGATAGCTAACTGCTGAAAGTACTCATCGAAATAGCCTACCCGCTCTACAACCCCCTGTTCGATGCTGAAGTTGCATCCGGTCAACGTATTGGTCGTCCCCTTGTGTTGGCAGTCGTTGCGTCCTGTGACCTTGATCATCCCGTTCATGAATGGCGGTGTTTGAGCTGGACGCTTATCGGCATCCTTGCTGACCACGACGCGGCCCTGCACCACGGTATAGCCGGCCTGATGGGCGTTGACGTGCTCCTGGATGAAGTGGGTCGAGAGGCGGACATCGTCATCGATAAAGATCAGAATGCGGCCCGCTGCCTCGCGCAGGGCCCGGTTTCTGGCCTTGGTAAGACTGGGGGCTTGGTGAAACAACTTGATGCGATCTTGTACCGATGCCAAATAGGCCTGGGTTTCCGGCAGATGGGTGGCGGTCTGATCGACCACGATCACCTCGAAAGAGGGGTAGGTCTGATTGAGCACATCACGGATGGTATCAACCAGCATCGCTTCCCGGTTATAAGTACAAATCAGGACACTGACATCCAGCATAAACCACCCATTGCTTCATGATTGAACGCGGGATTATCTTGAGTGCACCCCTGTGCGTCAAGATAATGTAAAACATCGTCAGTTCACTTGTGTCTTGGCCTGGCCGCGATGAGAGGGCTGTCACCATGATGGCGACTACGCTCCCCGCCCGCTACAGCAAAAACACCGTGGCCAGCCCCAGGAAGATGAAAAAGCCGCCGGTGTCGGTGATGGCGGTGATCATCACGCTGGAGCCGAGGGCCGGATCGCGGCCGAGGCGGTTCATGGCCATGGGGATGATGACCCCCATCAGTGCCGCCACCAGCAGGTTGAGCATCATGGCCAAGGTCATCACGGCGCCGAGCGCCAGATCCTGATAGAGCAGGAAGGTGACCAGCCCCATGATCCCCCCCCAAATGAGGCCATTGATGAAGGCGACGCCCAGCTCGCGCAGCAGCAGGAAGGAGAGGCTGCCGCTTTGGATCTGCTGCAACGCCAGGGCGCGCACTATCATGGTGATGGTCTGGTTGCCGGTGTTGCCACCGATGCCGGCGACGATCGGCATCAGGGCCGCCAGCGCCACCAGTTGCGAGATGGTGTTCTCAAACATCCCGATCACTCGCGAGGCGACAAACGCCGTACACAGGTTGATGGCCAGCCAGGCCCAGCGGCGGCGCACCGCCTGCCCAACCGGTGCATAGACATCTTCTTCTTCGCTCAGGCCGCCCATGCGGCGCAGGTCGGTGTCGCTCTCTTCATAGACCAGGTCGACCACCTCTTCGACCGTGAGGCGGCCCATCAGCTTACCCTTGGCATCCACCACGGCGGCCGACAGCAGGTTGTCCCGCTCGAAGGTGCGGGCGGCCGCCTCGTCGTTCTCTTCCGGATCGAAGGTGACCGGATTGTGCTCCATTACCAGATCGACCCGGGTGTGTGGCTGGTGCAGCAGTATGGTGGCCAGCGTCAGCTCACCGAGCAGGCGGTTGCGGCGATCGGTGACAAACAGCTTGTCGGTGTTGGCCGGCATGTTGCCGCGTCGGCGCAGGTAGCGCTGCACCGTGCCGAGCGAGACATCGGGGCGCACCGTCACCAGATCGAAGTCCATCATGGCGCCGACCGAATGCTTGCCGTAGCGGATCACCTCGCGCACCCGCTCCCGATCCGATGGCGCCATGGTGGTGAGCAGGCGTCCCATCAGGTTGCGTGGCAGCGACTGGCCCAGATAGATCTGATCGTCGATGTCGAGGGTTGCCAGCGCCTGCAACAGCTCCTTGTCGCTCATGTCGCTGATGAGGCTCTCCCACACCGTCTCGGAGGCCTCGACCAGCACCCGCGCCCGCTTGTCCGGGTCAACCAGTGCCCACAGGGCGTGGCGCTCATCGGGGGGCAGTGACTCCACCGCATCGGCGATGTCGGCCGCCGGCAGGCGGTTGACCAGGGTGGCAATCTCGCTGGCCCGCTCGCGCAGCACCGCATCGAGCGGCGCATCGGCGTCGCGCAGGCTGTCGGTGAGATCGTCGTCGGCCAGCAGCATGGTCAGGATGCGATAGCGATCCTGCTCGCGTTGCTTGGCGCCGTTGCGGATGGTGAGAGACATAGAAGAGGTGTTCCTGAATGCGACTGGACTCTGAAGATAGGCCATAGGATACCAGACCGACGCGCCCATGTTATGACAGTCCGCACGTGAACGAGTCGATGCCGGTCGTATGTCGGTGCTCGGTCAGCGGTCGAGGTGACAAGAGAAAAAAGCGCCTCAATGAGGCGCTGTGAGGGATCAGGCGCGGGCTTGCAGCGGGGTGGGGGCGGTACCGAACCAGACGAGCTGGTCGGCCAGGGTCACCACCGAGCCCACCATGATAAGGGCTGGGCTCTCGACGCCTTGTGCCAGCGCGGGCAGCTCATCGAGGGTGCCGCGAATGACCCGCTGGCTGGGCTGGGTGCCGCGCTCGATCAGCGCCACCGGGGTGTTGCCCCCCTTGCCATGGGCCAGCAACTGCTCGCGAATGGTGGCGCAAGATGAAAGCCCCATATAGAACACCAGGGTCTGTTTGTCTCTGGCCAGCAGTGGCCAGTCGAGATCCTGGGCGCCCCCCTTGCCGTGGGCGGTGACGAAACGCACGCTCTGGGCGTGATCCCTGTGGGTCAGCGGAATGCCGGCGTAGGCCGCGCAGCCGCTGGCCGCCGTGATCCCCGGCACCACCTGAAAGCCGATACCGCTACCCACCAGCGTCTCCAGCTCCTCGCCGCCGCGGCCGAAGATAAAGGGGTCACCCCCCTTGAGGCGCACCACTCGCTGCCCCTTTTTCGCCTCCTCCAGCAAAAGTTGGTTGATCCCCTGCTGCGGCACGCAGTGGTTGCCCGCCTGCTTGCCGACGAAGATGCGTTTGGCGTCGCGGCGCACCAGCGCCATCACCTCGTCCGAGACCAGCCGGTCATAGACCACCACGTCGGCCTGCTGCATCTGGCGCAGGGCGTGCAAGGTGAGCAGGCCCGGATCGCCGGGGCCTGCCCCCACCAGCACCACTTCGCCAGCGCTCTGGCTCTCCTCGGCAAACAGGCTATCGGCCAGCTGATTGGCAGAGGCGCTATCGCCCCGTGCCAGCGCCTGCCCGAGGCGATCCGCCCCGAGCAGCCGCTCCCAGAAGCGGCGCCGCTCGCTCATGCTGGCAAAGCGGGCCTTGACCCTAGCGCGCAGGCTGCCGGCAAAGGCCGCCACGGCGCCCAGATGTTGCGGCAGCATGGCTTCGAGTTTTTCGCGCAGCAGCCGGGCCAGCACCGGGGCCTTGCCGCCGGAGGAGATGGCCACCATCAGGGGCGAGCGATCGATGATGGACGGCATGATGAAGCTGGAGCGTTTCGGGTCGTCCACCACGTTGGCAAAGATCCGCGCCTGATTGGCGCTCTGGTAGACCAGGGCGTTCACCTCGCGCCGATCGGTGGCGGCCACCACCAGCCACTTGCCCGCTAGGTGCGCCGGCGCGAATTCGCCGGCCAGCCACTCAATGGCGCCGTCGGCCGCGAGCTTCGCCAGCTCGGGGTCGATCTCGGGCGCCACCACGGTGAGCTGGGCACCGGCATCCAGCAGCAGGCGCGCCTTGCGCTCGGCTACCTCGCCGCCGCCGACCAGCAGCACGGGTTTGTTATCGAGTCGGCAAAAGAGGGGCAAGTAGTCCATGGGGCCTCCGGATCAGGCGGTGTGGGTCTGGCTGACAGTGGTGACGGCGTCGCTCACCGCGACCGGGCGCTCCGCCTTCGGCGTGGCATACCAGTAGCCCAGCCCCATGAAGAGAGCGCCGGAGACGGTGTTGCCGAGGGTCACCCACAGCAGGTTGTAACCGATGCCGCCCAGGGTGTAGGCCTCTGAGTGGTTGCCGAACCAGGAGAGGGCGAACAGGGTCATGTTGGCGACCGAGTGTTCGTAACCGGAGGCGATGAAGGCCAGCAGGCACCACCAGATGGCGATGAACTTGGCCGCGCCTTCGGTGCGCAGCGCCATCCAGATGGCGAGGCAGACCAGCCAGTTGCACAGCACACCCTTCATGAACAGGGTCAGGGCCGGCGCCTGGGTCTTGGCCAGCGCCACCTTGTGGGCCAGGCTGCCCGCGTCTGGCAGCAGGCTGCCGCCGTAGGAGTAGATCAGCGCCACGAAGATGGAGCCGAGCAGGTTGCCGGCCCAGGTCTGCGGCAGGATGCGCAGCAGGTCGCCCATGGCAATCTTGCCCGCTTTCACCCCGAAGGTGAGGAACATGGTGTGGCCGGTGAACAGCTCGGAGCCGGCGATGATGACCAGGGTCAGGGCGATGCCGAAGGTGGCCCCCATCACTAGCGGGCGCACGCTGGGGTCAACCAGGTTGCCGAGGGTGAAGATGAGGATGATGCCAAGGCCCACATAGGCGCCGGCCATGGCGGAGCTGAGCCAGAAGCCGAGCTTGTCGCTGCGCTCGAAGCGGTTGATGCGGGCCGCGTTGGCGGCGCACTTGTTGATGGTGTCTGTGTACATTGTTTGCGTCCTTAACAGGGCTGCCCGAGGGCAGCCCACAGCGTGAAAATCAGAGGCCGATCCATACTTCACGGCCGCGCAGGGCTACCGGGTAGCTGGGCACCGAGATGGCGGGGTTGTCGAGGCAGAGGCCATCGCACAGGCGAAAGCGCTGCTTCTTGAGGGGGCTGGCGACCCAGAACTCCCCCTCGTGCTCGCCGATGAGGCCGCGCGACAGCACGTTGGCCTGGTAGAAGGGGTCCTGGTTGCCGATGGCAAACAGTTGCTCCTCTGCGGTTGGCCGGAAAATGGCCACCTGGCGCCCTTCGATCAGGGCGCAGACGCCGGTACCCGGCAGTATGTCGTCGAGTTGACAGGCAAGGTGCATGCTCAGGCCTCCATGTCGATCTGGTAAACGGGGATGCGCTCGGCCGGGGTGGCCGGTCGGTGCTGGTCGCGCTCATTGACGAACTGCACCTCGGGGTCGCGGCGATCGCTGTTGATGAAGTGGGCGAAGCGCTTCAAGGCCTCTGCATCGGAGAGGGTGCGCGACCACTCGCACTCGTAGCTGGCGATGAGCTGCTGCATGTCGGCTTCGAGCTGCTCGGCCAGGCCCAGCTTGTCGTCGATGATCACCTCGCGCAGGTAGTCGATGCCCCCCTCCAGGTTGCCGATCCAAGTGGCGGTGCGCTCGAGTTTGTCGGCGCTGCGCACGTAGAACATCATGAAGCGGTCGATGTACTTGAGCAGGGTCTCCCGGTCGAGATCGGCAGCCAGCAGCTCGGCGTGGCGCGGCTTCATGCCGCCGTTACCGCCCAGATAGAGGTTCCAGCCGGCATCGGTGGCGATGATGCCGATGTCCTTGCCCTGGGCCTCGGCACACTCACGGGTGCAGCCGGAGACACCGAACTTCATCTTGTGCGGGGTGCGGATGCCCTTGTAGCGGTTCTCGAGGTAGACCCCGAGGCCGACGCTGTCCTGCACGCCGAAGCGGCACCAGGTGCTGCCGACGCAGGTCTTGACCATGCGCAGCGCCTTGGCATAGGCCTGACCGGTCTCGAAGCCGGCGGCCAGCAGACGGGTCCAGATGGCGGGGAGATCCCCTTTGTGAGCGCCAAACAGGCCGATACGCTGGGCACCGGTCACCTTGGTATAGAGCTTGAAGTCGCGGGCCACCTCGGCCAGCGCCAGCAGCGCTTGTGGGGTCACCTCGCCACCGGCCATGCGCGGGATCACCGAATAGGTGCCGTCCTTTTGCATGTTGCCGAGGAAGATGTCGTTGGTGTCTTGCAGCGGGGTGTGCAGCGGGCTCAGCACATATTCGTTCCAGCAGGAGGCGAGAATGGAGCCGACCGTCGGCTTGCACACCTCGCAGCCGTGTCCCTTGCCGTGCTTGGCGATCAGCTCGTCAAAGCTCTTGATCCCCTCGACTTTCACCAGATGCAGCAGCTCCTGGCGCGAATGGGGGAAGTGCTCGCATAGGTGGTGGTTCACCTCGATGCCCTGCTTGGCCAGCTCGGCGTTGAGCACCTGGCTGATGAGCGGCACGCAGCCGCCGCAGCCGGTGCCGGCGCCGGTGTGCTGCTTGATGGCGGCCAGGGTGGTGTGGCCGTCGGCCACGGCCTTGGCGATGTCGCCCTTGGAGACGTCGAAGCAGGAGCAGATCTGGGCGCTTTCGGGCAGGGCATCGACCCCCAGGGTCGGCTTGGCACCAGCGTAGGCAGGTAAGATCAGCGCGTCCGGGTGCTCCGGCAGCGGCAGGGCATTGAGCATCATCTGCAACAGGTTGCCGTAATCGTCCACATCCCCCACCAGCACGGCGCCGAGCAGGCAGCGGTTGTCTTCGCTCACCACGATCTTCTTGTAGACGCCAGCTTGGTCATCCTGAAACACATAGCTGTGGCTGCCCGGTGTGCGGCCATGGGCATCACCGATGGAGCCGACCGAGACGCCGAGCAGCTTGAGCTTGGCGCTCATGTCGGCGCCGGCAAACTGGTTGTCGCCACCGAGCAGTTGATCGACCGCTACCTGGGCCATCTTGTAGCCGGGGGCCACCAGACCGAAGAAGCGGCCCTGCCAAGAGGCACACTCGCCGATGGCGTAGATGTCGGGGTCGGAGGTGCGGCAGTGGTCATCGATGATGATGCCGCCGCGCTCGGCCACCGCCAGATCCCCGTAGCGGCCCAGGGTATCTTGCGGGCGGATACCGGTAGAGAAGACCACCACGTCCACCTCGAGCTGGGTGCCGTCGGCAAAGGCGAGGCGGTGTTTGGCCTCCTTGCCGCCGTGCATCAGGATCTCGCGGGTGTTCTTGCTGGTGTGTACCTGCACGCCCATCGACTCAATCTTGCGGCGCAGCAGCTGGCCGCCCTGGCCGTCGAGCTGCTCGGCCATCAATACGGGGGCGAACTCCACCACATGGGTCTCGAGACCGAGCGCCTTGAGGGCGCCGGCGGCTTCAAGGCCAAGCAGGCCGCCGCCGATCACCACGCCGCTCTTGCCCTCTTTGGCCGCGTCACGGATCGCCTTGAGATCCTCGATGGTGCGGTAGACGAAGCACTCGTGGTGCTGGCTGCCCTGGATGGGCGGCACCCAGGGGTAGGAGCCGGTGGCCAGCACCAGCTGGTCGTAGGGGACGACGCTCTCCTTGTTGGAGTGGATCTCGCGTCGCTCCCTGTCGATTTTTTTCACCGCTTCGCCGAGCAGCAGACGGATGCCGTGCTTCTCGTAGAAACCCGGTTTGACCAGGGAGAGATCTTCGCTTGTATGGTGGGAGAAATAGGAGGAGAGGTGGACGCGGTCATAGGCGGGACGGGGCTCTGCACCGAAGACGGTGATCTCGAAGCGGTCGCCGCCGCCACGTTCGATCAGCTCTTCGATGAAGCGGTGCCCCACCATGCCGTTGCCCACGACGACCAGTCTGATTTTGCTCATGGTTGCCTCAAGTTGGAGTAATAAAACATCACAGTTGGGGCAAGGCTACCGAGTGGCGCACTGGTCACGATTGATGCAAATCAAGTGTCCATTTATATATCTCGTCAGGGGTAATTTTATAAAATTCAATGATATACCTAAATAGGTATACCAGTGGCCCATTCCGGCGTGCCGTGCGGCCATAAAAAAACGCCTCCGCGAAGGGAGGCGTTCGGTTTCGGCGTAATGGGCGCTTAGAGGATGAAGCGGCTCAGATCCTCGTCCTCGATCAGGGTGCCGAGGTGGGCGTTGACGTAGGCGGCGTCGATGGTGAAGGTCTGGCCCGACTTCTCGGAGGCGTCATAGGAGATCTCCTCCATCAGCCGCTCCATCACGGTGTGCAGGCGGCGGGCACCGATGTTCTCGGTGCGCTCGTTGACCTGCCAGGCCGCCTCGGCCAGCCGGCGGATGCCGTCGGCGGTGAAGGCGATGGTGACCCCTTCGGTGGCCATCAGCGCCTGGTACTGATCGGTCAGGGAGGCGTTCGGCTCGGTCAGGATGCGCTCGAAGTCCTCGGTGCTGAGGGCGCCGAGTTCAACACGGATCGGCAGACGACCTTGCAGCTCGGGGATGAGATCGGACGGACGGGCCACCTGGAAAGCGCCGGAGGCGATGAACAGGATGTGGTCGGTCTTGACCATGCCGTGCTTGGTGTTGACGGTGCACCCTTCGATGAGCGGCAGCAGGTCGCGCTGCACCCCCTCGCGGGAGACGTCGGGGCCGGAGACCTCACCCCGCTTGCAGATCTTGTCGATCTCGTCGATGAAGACGATGCCGTTGTTCTCGACCACTTCGATGGCCTTCTGCTTGAGCTCCTCGGGGTTGACCAGCTTGGCGGCCTCCTCCTCGGTCAGGGCCTTGAGAGCCTCCTTGACCTTGAGCTTGCGCTTCTTCTTCTGGCCCTGCCCCAGGTTCTGGAACAGCCCTTGCAACTGGTTGGCCATCTCCTCCATGCCCGGCGGGGTCATGATCTCGACCCCCATCGGGGAGGCGGCCAGATCCAGCTCGATCTCCTTGTCATCGAGCTGCCCTTCGCGCAGCTTCTTGCGGAAGATCTGGCGGGTGTTGGAGTTGTCGGCCTTCTCCTCCTCGCCCCAGCTGTTGCGCGGGTTGGGCAGCAGGGCGTCGAGGACGCGCTCCTCGGCGGCCTCCTCGGCGCGGAACTTCATCTTCTCGACCTCGCTCTCGCGCACCAGCTTGATGGCGGCGTCGGTCAGATCGCGGATGATGCTGTCCACCTCCTTGCCCACATAGCCCACCTCGGTGAACTTGGTGGCTTCAACCTTGATGAAGGGGGCGTTGGCCAGCTTGGCCAGACGGCGGGCGATCTCGGTCTTGCCCACGCCGGTCGGGCCTATCATCAGGATGTTTTTCGGGGTCACCTCGTGGCGCATCGCCTCATCGAGCTGCATGCGGCGCCAGCGGTTGCGCAGCGCCACGGCCACGGCGCGCTTGGCGTCGGCCTGGCCGATGATGTGTCTGTCCAGTTCGTGGACGATTTCTCTCGGGGTCATCTCGGACATGATGGGGTTCCTGTGTCGGGGGCGGCACGGCCGCCCCGCAGAAGAGGGGAGCGCTTATTTCGGCTCGTAGTCCAGCACTTCGATGGTGTGGTGCTGGTTGGTGAAGACGCAGATGTCGCCGGCGATCTTGAGCGCCTTCTCGACGATGCTCTTGGCATCGAGTTCGGTGTTCTCGAGCAGGGCGATGGCGGCGGACTGGGCAAAGTTGCCGCCCGAGCCGATGGCGATCAGGTCGTGCTCCGGCTGCACCACGTCACCGTTGCCGGTGATGATGAAGGACTTGTGCTCGTCGGCGACCGCCAGCAGCGCCTCGAGGCGGCGCAGGGCGCGGTCGGTGCGCCACTCCTTGGCCAGCGCCACGGCGGCGCGCTCCAGGTTGCCCTGATGGGCTTGCAGCTTGGCTTCGAAACGCTCGAGCAGGGTGAAGGCGTCGGCGGTGCCACCGGCAAACCCAGCCAGCACCTTGCCGTTGTAGAGGCGGTGTACCTTGCGGGCATTGCCCTTCATGACGGTGTTGCCAAGGGAAACCTGGCCATCGCCACCGATGACGACCTGACCGTTGCGGCGAACTGAAACTATGGTGGTCACTTGCTGTACCTCGCTTGGGGCCATAACCCCGGAGCAGCGGGGTCGACTGTGCATGGAGACAGAAGTGGGGACGGGTGGCAGCCTTTTCAAGGCAAAAAAAAACGCCGGCAGCGCCGGCGTTGGTCACGGGATTACTGTTTGCGCGGGATGCAGCCGCTGATGCCGGAGGCCTGCAACTGCTTGTTGGCCGCGTCGGCGGCCGCCTTGCCGTTGAACGGGCCGACCACCACCTTGTAGACGGTGCCATTGGCGCCGTTGACGATCTGCAAGCTCGACGAGAGGCCGGCGGTGAAGGCGATGCGCGCCTTGAGCGACTCGGCAGAGTCCTGCGAGCGCAGCGCCGCACACTGCATGATGTAGCGCCCGCTGTCGGCGCTGGCCGCGGCGGCCTTGGCTTTCTCGGCCTTCTCGCGCTCCAGCTCGGCCCGCATCTCGCGCTCGAGACGCTCACGCTCGGCCTTGCGATCGATCACCTGCACCTGCGCCTCGCTCACCGGTGCGGCGCTGCCCGGCTTGACCGTGGGCTTGGCCGGCTCGACCGGACGCACCGTCTGGCCGGGTTGGGTCAGCGGGGTGCCCGGTTGTGGCACCTGGGTCTCGACCGGCTTGGGCAGCCGCTCGGGTTGCAGGGTCACGGTCTCGGCCGGCTGCGGCGGCAGCACGCCCGGCTGGGGCGGCGGCTCGATGATGTCGACCTGCTTGTTCTCCAGCCGCTCCATGTAGCTCCACTTCTCCTGCGGCAGCCCCGGCTTTTCGGGCTTGGGCTTGTTGGCGCGCACCTGCTCCTCGATGGAGGGGCTGGAGCTGCCTTTGCCGCTGATCATGTAGAGGAAGCCACCGAAGCCGGCCAGCAGCACGGCGGCCGCCAGAACCGGGATCAGCGGGAAGCCGCGCTTGGGGGCCGCCCGCTTGCTGTTACGCCCACCGGCCCGCCTGCGCGGGCCGCTGCCGACATAATCCCGTGTCGCCATAGGTTACATGCGCTCCAGGGTGTGGATACCCAGCACATCGAGACCCAGCTTGAGCACCTTGGCGGTGGCGGCGCACAGCAGCAGACGGCTCTGGCGGCTGGCCTCGTCGACGCCATCCTTGTTGATCGGGCAGGCTTCGTAGAAGGTCATAAAGTTGCCGGACAGCTCGTACAGGTAGGTACACAGCAGGTGCGGCATCCCCTTGTCGGCCACGCCGTTGACCGCATCGCTGAACTGGAGCAGCTTCTGCGCCAGCACCTCTTCGGCCTCTTCGGTCAGGACGATGTGGCCGCTGAGGGTGGCCGCATCGACCTCGGCCTTGCGGAAGATGGACTGGATCCGGGTGTAGGCGTATTGCAGGTAGGGGGCGGTGTTGCCCTCAAACGACAGCATCAGATCCCAGTCGAACACGTAGTCGGTGGTGCGGTTCTTGGAGAGATCCGCATACTTCACCGCCCCCATGGCGATGGCGTTGATCACCTTGGCGCGCTCTTCGCCCTGGATGTCGCTGTTGCGGCTGTCGAGCAGGGCGCCGGCGCGCTCCTCGGCTTCGTTCAGCAGATCCTTGAGCTTGACGGTACCGCCGGAGCGGGTCTTGTAGGGACGGCCATCCTTGCCCAGCATCATGCCGAAGGCGTGGTGCTCGAGGGGCACGGACTCGGGGACATAGCCGGCGTTGCGCACTATGGTCCAGGCCTGCATCAGGTGCTGGTGCTGGCGGGAGTCGATGAAGTACATGACGCGCTCGGCCTTGAGGGTCTCGTAGCGGTACTTGGCACAGGCGATGTCGGTGGTGGTGTAGAGGAAGCCGCCGTCGCGCTTTTGGATGATGACGCCCATGGGCTCGCCATCCTTGTTCTTGAACTCGTCGAGATAGACCACCAGGGCGCCGTCGTCCTCGACCGCCAGTCCGCGTGCCTTCAGATCGTCGGCAATGGCGGGCAGCATGTCGTTGTACATGGACTCGCCCATGATGTCCTTGCTGGTCAGGGAGACATTGAGGCGGTCGTAGTTGCGCTGATTCTGCTCCATGGTCATGTCGACCAGCTTCTTCCACATGGTGCGGCAGTACTCATCGCCCCCTTGCAGCTTGACCACGTAGCCGCGGGCCCGCTCGGCGAACTCGGCGTCCTCGTCGTAGCAGCGCTTGGCCTGGGTGTAGAAGGCTTCCAGATCCTGCAACTCCATGTCGGAGGCGCTCTCGTTCTCCATCTTCTCCAGGTAGGCGATCAGCATGCCGAACTGGGTGCCCCAGTCGCCGATGTGGTTGGCGCGGATTACCTTGTGACCGAGGAACTCAAGGGCGCGGGTCGCCACGTCACCGAGCACGGTCGAGCGGATGTGGTGCACCGCCATCTCCTTGGCCACGTTCGGCGCGGAGTAGTCGACCACCACGGTCTGCGGCGCCGGCATCTTCACGCTGGCGGTAGCGGAGGCGTTGATGGCATCCACCTGGGCGGCCAGCCAGGCCTTGTCGAAGAAGAAGTTGATGAAGCCGGGGCCGGCGATCTCGACCTTGGCAACCTGGCTGGAGGCGGGCAGGTGCTCGATGATGGCGGCAGCCAGCTCACGGGGATTCTTGCCGGCCGGCTTGGCCAGCAGCATCGCCAGGTTGGTGGCCAGATCGCCGTGAGCCTTCTCCTTGCATCGATCGACTTGAATGCGGGCTTCCAGGTCGGCCGGCAGCAGACCGGCGGATTTGAGGTTGGCAACCGTCTGTTCAAGTAGATGATGAATATGCTCTTTCATAACTGACCACCAATGCTATGCGTCGAAAATGACTTGATTTAAGGGCGTGAATTTTACCCGCATCGGGCCGAGAACACCACCACGGGGGCGGCGGGGGAGTGGCGCGAACGGGGGCTGTCACGAATGGCGACCGTTTTGCGTAGCAGCTTGTGGTAATAAAACCGGTCGTTATCCATTTCTACTGCATAACTACGGCTTTTAACAGGATGATTGTCCCAGTTACTGATAATTAAGGCAGCATATTGCGCTGCATCAATCCTCGCACCTTTGCGGGAGGGGGGACGCGGTGCGGCGATCGCAGAGGCGACGCATCAGCCGCTCGAGCGGACCGCGACCGAAGCGACGCTCCCATTGTCTGGCAAACAGGGCGGCCGCCAGCAGATAGAGGAGGGCGGCCAGCAGCACCTGCCACGGCGTTTTTCCCTGTAACCAGCCGAGCGCCTCCAGCGCGCCCATGCCGAGCAGGATGTGGGCCATGTAGAGGGTGAGGCTCTGCCGCCCCATCGGCAGCAGCAGGCCTAAGGCTGGCGGGCGCCAGGCGCTTCCCATCAGCAGCAGGCACAAGCCGATGAGGGCGCAGGCGGCGCCACCGGCGAATAGCAGGTAAAGCGGTAAGGGCGGCAGGGGGGCCAGCGCAAACAGGGAGATCCAGGCCGGAAACAGGGCGGAGAGCGTCAGCGAGCTCCCCTTGGCCAGCAGGGCGGCCAGCGAGCCCCCCAGCACCATGCGCCACTGGGTGCGGCGCTCGCCGAGGGGCTGGCGGCTCAGCCACAGGCCGGCCAGCAGGAAGGCAAACCAGGGCACCACGGGGTGCCAGCCGTTGAACAGCAGGTTGCGTGCAAAGCCCACCGGTTGCCAGAACTCGGGGTAGCTGAGATCCGCCCAGCGCCAGCCGGCCTGATAGTCGAACAGGAAGATCAGGGTGACGAAGAGATCGGCCAGCCCCATCGCCAGCATCACCAGCAGGGAGGAAGGCAGGCGCAGGCAGAGGGCGGCGAGCAGGAAGTAGACCCCGTAGTAGTGGAGTATGTCGGCCGGAAACAGCAGCACGTTGAGCAGCCCGAGCCCCAGCAGGAACAGGCCACGCCGCGCCGTGTGGGCCGCCGCCGCGCCCCAGGCCATGCGGCGGGTGCCGAGCCCGAGGCCAACCCCGGCCAGCATCACGAAGGTGGCGGCCGAGCGCCCTTCCAGCGCGCTGAACAGGGCGGTGAGCCAGCCGGGCTGGCCTTGCGGCGCCCCCATGGCGAGGTGGAAGTTGACCAGCACCATGGCGCACAGGGCCAGCGCCCGCGCCAGATCCAGACCCTCGAGCCGCGTTGTCATCGGATTTCCCCCAGCAGATGAGTGAGCAGGGCGTCGAGATCGCCGCGCCCCATGCCGAGCGTGTCGCGCAGCGCCTGCCCCTCGATGGCGTCGATCAGCCAGCGGGCCAGTTGCAGTGGCTCGGCGCCCACGCGCACGCCCCCCTCTGCCCGCCCGCGAGTGATGGCGTCGGCCAGCGCCTGCTCGAGGCGCAACTGGTGGGCGGCAAACGGGGCGGCGAGTTCGGGGCGGCGCGCCAGCTCGGCCAGGATCTCGGTGCCGAGCAGCAGGTTGTCGGGCTGGCGGGCCCAGGCCAGATAGTCGCGAGCGAAGCGGGCCAGGGCCGCCGGTGCCGGCCCCTCTTGCAGTGCCGCCAGCATGGGGGTCAGCTCCTCGGCCTCGAGGGAGGCGATGAGCGAGATCAGCGCCTCCTTGCCCGGAAAGTGGTTGTAGAGGTTGCCAAGGCTCACCCCCGCGGCGGCGGCGATGTCGCGCATCCCGGTCTGGTGGAATCCCTTCTCGACGAAGCAGGCCAGTGCCGCCTCAACGATCCGCGCCCGTCGCGCCATTCTCACGCCTGCTGTGCCCATGTGCGCTCCTGTTTTCGCTCTGGGTTTTGCTCTGGGTTTCGCTCTAGGGCGGCGCCCTTGTGTCAGCCCCAGTGTGCATACATAGACTTGAGCGAACGTTCGTTCATTGTTGCTGGCTTCGAGTGTAGCTGTGGTAGCGGGAAGGGGGCAAGGGCCGTTTGGGGGCGGCTGGGCATGGTGGAGTGGGCGCCGGGTATGCAACACGAGTGTGTGGTGGGCATGGCCGAGTGGATTGAGGGGATAACACAGGCGTGTAGGGGCGGGCATGGCCGAGTGGATTGGGGGGATAAAACGGGCGTGTAGGAATAGGGCTAGCCGCGACGTGGTGAGCCGAAGCGGCGCAGCGGCCGGCAGGGGCATCGGCTCTTCGCCTGAGGGGGGAGTAACAGAGAGCCCGGCGTTGGCCGGGCTCTGTGGGGCATTACTCGGCAGCCGGGGTGTCGGCGGCCGGCGCTTCGGGCAGCGGGCCGGGGACGATGGCCACGGCGGGCTTGGCGACGATGGAGCGGGTCTCCTCCACCACCTCGGCCAGCTTCACGGCGAGGGTCTGGCCCAGCTCCATGATCGGCTCCTTGTCGAGGAAGACGCGGCCGCTGTCCCAGTTGCACTCCAGGCGATCCTTGTTGTCGAGGATCAGCTTGGCGGGCACGAAGGCGACGGCGCCGTTCTCGCGCAGGCGCACCTTGAGGCCGGCTCGCATCACGTCGATGATCTCGCCCTCAAACACCTTGTCGGTCGCCACCACAGGGGCCAGGAAGCGGGCATAGAGCCAGTCGGCGATGTCGCGCTCCACCATGCGGTGCAGGCGGCGGCAGTCGGTCAGGTGCTGGGTCAGCTCCTCGCTCGGGCGCGGCCCCGGCTGCTGGCCGGTGATCACCGCCTTGAGCAGGCGGTGGTTGACCATGTCGCCGTACTTGCGGATCGGCGACGTCCAGGTGGCGTAGGCATCCAGCCCCAGGCCGAAGTGGGCTCCCGGCTCGGACGACATCAGGGCATAGCTCTGGAAGCGGCGGATCTTGCCGTCCAGCCAGCGGGTGTCGAGGTCGTCGATCCAGCGGCGCAGGGCGCAGAAGCCCCCGAGGGTGGCGATCTCTTCTTTCTCGAACGGGGCCTCGGCCCCCTTGAGCAGCTCGATGGCGCCGTCGAGGGAGTCCTCATCGAAACCGGTGTGAACGTTGAAGATGCCGTAGCCGACGCTCTTGCCCAGCACTCGGCCGGCGCAGATGTTGGCGGCGATCATCGACTCTTCCACCATGCGGTTGGCGATGCGGCGCGGCGACATGTGGATGGCCAGCACCTCGCCGTTCTCACCCAGCTCGAAGTCGTAGTCGGGTCGGTCCGGGAACACCAGGGCGTGCTCGGTACGCCAGCTGATGCGCGCCTCGGTCATGGCCTTCATCAGCGGCAGCTGGGCCAGCACGGCGGCGTCTATGTCGAGCGGCTTGTCGTGCTCGAACAGATCGGAGACGTCGTCATAGTTGAGGCGAGCGTGGGAGCGGATGCGGGCGGCGAAGAACTCGGTCTGCTCGTCCAGCAGGCCATCTTTGTGGATGGTGAGGCGGGCACACAGGGTGTCGCGCACTTCGCCCTCCTTCAGGGAGCACAGCTCGTCGGAGAGGGTGCGCGGGATCATCGGCACGTTGCGCCCCGGCATGTAGACGGTGAAGGCGCGCTGGGCGGCCTCCTTGTCCAGCTCGCTCCCCTCCGGCACATAGGCGGTCGGGTCGGCGATGGCCACCAGCAGCTCCCAGCCCTGCTCGGTTTCGCGGATGGCGAGGGCGTCGTCCATGTCCTTGGTCTTGGGGCCGTCGATGGTGAAGAAGGCGACGTCGGTGAGATCCTGGCGCGGCAGATCGGTTTCCAGATCCTGCCACTCGGGCAGGTCGGCCGGCTCGATCTGGGCCAGGTTGTGGCGCGCCAGCACCACCCACCAGGGCACGTTGTGGTCGTCCTTGTCGGCGATCTTCTCGATGATCTCGGCGAAGAAGCCGTTGTCATTGAGGGCGTGGCGCTTGAGGGTGGCGACCACCCAGTCCCCTTCCTGAAACGCTTTCTCATCCAGCCCCTTCTTCGGACGGGCCTTGATGGCGTCCTTGATGAGCGGGTGATCCGGCACCACGTTGAGGCGATCGCGGAACATCTTCACGCGCGCCACAAAACGGGTCAGCCCCGGTTCCAGCAGTTCATCCGGCTCGGCGACCTCCTTCTCCTTTTCGGTGCGGATCAGGGCGACCACGCGGTCGCCGTGCAGCACTTTCTTCATGTAGGGGGGCGGCACGAAGTAGCTGGTCTTCTCATCGACTTCGAGGAATCCGAAGCCCCGGTCGGAGGCGCGGATCACGCCCTCTTTCTTGGGGATATTCTCGCGGATTTGTTGCTTGAGCTGGGCCAGCAGCGGATTGTCTTGGAACATAATGGGGGACCTGAGTGATAAACGCCCAGCACTATACGGCCTTGGCCCCCCGATGCCAAGAAACGCGCCATGGAGACGGGGCGCGGTTGCCGCCAAAGGCGGCTTGGTACTCCTCTTCTGGCGCGCCCTGCGTCCAACCCTGACCTCTGGTGGGACAGCGCGGCCATGCGCCCACGCCGCGTCACGGGATCGGCATGGCCCGCTTTAGCGCAGGGGCAGCCCCAGCCCCCGATCGGCATTGAGCCGCATCAGCAGCCACTGTATCCCGGCGAGGTGCTGATGGTCATGACTGACCAGCAGGCGCACCAGCCCATCCAGGGTGATCTCCCCATAGTTGCCGTAACGGGCCCGCCGCGCCCAGGCCGAGGCGGGCAGCGCCTGAAGCCGCTCGACCGTCTCGCTGCGGGCGGCGCGAAAGCGGGCCAGCTGCACGGCGGGGTTTTGCTGGGGATAGTCATTGTCCTGGGCCAGCTGGTAGCCATCGAGGGACGCCAGCTCGGGCAGCGTCTCCGTCAGAGTGCGCACAAAGCGCACCTGATAGCCTTGGGTTTCGATGTCCAGCAGGTGGCAGAGGTGGCCCAGGGCCGAGAAGCGCTCGGAGGGGATGCCGGCCCAGTTGGCCGGCTCCCAGTTCAGGTGATCATCAGGCACTTGGTCGAGCAGTTGCTGGAATCGGTCAGGCATGGCCAGCAGGGTGGTGAAAAGGGGCATGTTGGTCTCCTGTTCCTTGAGTCATCAGGGCCGCCTCTCCTGGCGGCCCAAGGGGGATGGCGTGGTGTCACGCCTGGGGCTATGCCCCCAGATGGCGGGCGTGAAAGCGCAGGTGCGCCTCGATGAAGCTCGCCACGAAGTAGTAGCTGTGGTCGTACCCGGCGTGGCGCTCGATCTGCACCGGCCAGCCGGCGGCGCGGGCGGCCTCGGCCAGGGTGTCGATGCCGAGCTGCTCGGCGAGGAAGGGGTCGTCCAGTCCCACCTCGACCCGGCACGGCAGGGCGGGGGCGCCGCGCTCGCGCAGCAGCTGCACCGAATCCCACTCGCGCCAGCGATCTTGCTCCGCTCCCAGATAGGCGGTGAAGGCCTTCTGCCCCCAGGGGCAGTCCATGGGGTGACTGATGGGGCTAAACGCCGACACCGAGCGGTAGCGCCCCGGCTCGCGCAACGCGGCGATGAGCGCCCCGTGGCCGCCCATGGAGTGACCGCTGATGGCGCGCTGGCCGCTCACTGGCAGGGTGGCCTCGAGCAGGGCCGGCAGCTCGCGGGTGACGTAGTCGTACATGCGGTAGTGGGCCGCCCAGGGGGTCTGGGTGGCGTTGAGGTAGAAACCGGCCCCCATGCCGAGGTCGTAGGCCGGATCGTCGGCCACCCCTTCACCGCGCGGGCTGGTGTCCGGGGCGATGAGGGCGATGCCGAGCTCGGCGGCGACGCGCTGGGCGCCGGCTTTTTGCATGAAGTTTTCATCGGTGCAGGTGAGGCCGGAGAGCCAGTAAAGCGCCGGCACCGGGCCTTGCTCGGCCTGGGGCGGCAGGAAGACGGCGAGGCGCATGGGGCAGCCCAGGGTCTCGCTGTGGTGGCGGTACTGGCGGTGCCAGCCGCCGAAGCTCTTGTTGCTGCTGACCATTTCCAGGGTCATGGAGTCCTCCAACAACAGGCGCCCCGTGCGGGGCGCCGTGGTCACATCAGTAGTGGATGACGGAGCGGATGCTCTTGCCTTGGTGCATCAGCTCGAACGCCTCGTTGATCTGCTCAAGGGGCATGGTGTGGGTGATGAAGTCGTCCAGCTTGAACTCCCCTTGCATGTAGCGCTGTACATAGCTCGGCAGCTCGCTGCGACCGCGCACCCCGCCGAAGGCGCTGCCGCGCCACACCCGGCCGGTGACCAGCTGGAACGGACGGGTGCTGATCTCCTGGCCGGCGCCGGCCACGCCGATGATGACCGACTCGCCCCAGCCCTTGTGGCAGCACTCGAGCGCCGCGCGCATCACCTTGACGTTGCCGATGCACTCGAAGGAGAAGTCGACGCCGCCGTCGGTCATCTCGACGATCACCTCTTGGATGGGCTTGTCGTAATCATTCGGGTTGATGCAGTCGGTGGCGCCGAGCTTGCGGGCCAGCTCGAACTTGCTCTCGTTGATGTCGATGGCGATGATGCGGCCGGCCTTGGAGAGGCGCGCGCCTATGATGGCGGAGAGACCGATGCCGCCGAGGCCGAACACGGCGACGCTCTCACCCTCTTTGACCTTGGCGGTGTTCATCACGGCGCCGATGCCGGTGGTGACGCCGCAGCCGAGCAGGCACACCTCTTCGAGCGGGGCGGTCGGGTCGACCTTGGCCACGGCGATCTCGGGCAGTACCGTGTATTCGCTGAAGGTGGAGGTGCCCATGTAGTGGTAGATGGGCTGGCCGTCTTTGGAGAAGCGGGTGGTGCCGTCCGGCATCAGCCCCTTGCCCTGGGTGGTGCGGATCTTCTGGCACAGGTTGGTCTTGCCCGACTTGCAGAACTTGCACTCGCCGCACTCCGGGGTGTAGAGGGGGATCACGTGATCGCCCACCTTGACGCTGGTGACCCCCTCGCCGATCGACTCGACGATGCCGCCCCCCTCGTGGCCGAGGATGCAGGGGAAGACCCCTTCCGGATCATCACCGGAGAGGGTGAAGGCGTCGGTGTGGCAGACGCCGGTCGCCACCAGCTTGATGCGCACCTCGCCCGCCTGGGGCGGCATCACCTCGATCTCTTCGATGGAGAGGGGCTGACCCGGCCCCCATGCGATGGCCGCCTTGCACTTGATGCTCTGAACCTGTGCCATGAACTCGTCCTCCTGTGGGTTTGCGTTTGGCGCTCGGGCTAGAGTGTAGTTTCCCTCGTTTTTGGTGATAATCACCGTAAATATCAAATCACTTTTACATGTGAGCAATAATGCTGGGTTGGGAAGGGATCTGCGAATTCGTCAGCGTGGCCGAGCAGGGGGGCTTTACCCCGGCGGCGCGCAAACTGGGGTGCTCGGTGGCGCAGGTGAGCCGCCAAGTGGCCGGGCTGGAGGACAGGCTGCAAGCCAAGCTGCTGCTGCGTACCACCCGCCAGGTGCGCCTGACCGAGCTCGGCGAGATCTACTACCGCCACTGCCGCCAGCTGCTCGATCAGCTGCACGAGGCCGAGCTGGCCCTCGGCCGCCACCAGTCGGTGCCCCAAGGGAGCCTGCGCCTCACCGCGCCGGTCGCCTACGGCGAGAGCCGGGTCGCGCCGCTGGTCAATGACTTCATGACCCACTACCCCCAGCTCGAGGTGACCCTGACCCTGACCAACCAACTGCTCGATCTAGTGCAGGAGGGGTATGATCTGGCCATCCGCCTCGGCCACCTCAAAGACTCCAGCCTGATGGCGCGCCGCCTCGGCTCGCGCCTGCCGTTCGTCTGCGCCGCGCCGGACTACGTGGCCCGCTGCGGCGCACCGGCCACCCCGGACGCCCTGACCCATCACACCTGTCTGGTGGGCAACAGCGACGAGTGGCACTTCACCCGAGGTGGCGTCCCCGCCACGGTGCGGGTGCGCGGTCGGTTGCGCTGCCCAAGCGGTCACGCCCTGGTCGACGGCGCCCTCAAGGGGATCGGCATAGTGCAGCTGCCCGACTACTACGTGGCCGGCCACTTGGCCTCGGGCCGGCTGGTGGAGCTACTGCCCGAGTGGCGCGCACCGGAGGAGGGGATCTGGGCCCTCTATCCCCACAACCGCCACCTCTCCCCCAAGGTGCGCCTGCTGGTGGACTACCTGGCCGAGCGCCTCTGCCACACCGACTGGCCCGACTTGCAGCCCCCCATTCCGCTCTGATCCGGCCGCCGGGAGGAGAGTGAAAAAAGATCGAGTGGATCGCGTCTTGGTATTTTTATACGAGCGTATAATCAAGCCGTGAACCACAGCACAGGGAGACGGCGGCATGCACCCGACCCGCCAGAAACTGCTCGATACCGGGCTCGCCCTCGCCAGCGAGAAGGGGCTGCGCGGCCTCACGGTGCGCGAGCTGGCGGCCGCCGCCGGGGTTAACCTCGGCACCTTCGTCTATCACTTCGGCAACCGCGATGCCTTCATCGGCGAGCTGGTCGAGCTCTGGTATGTCCCGCTGTTCGAGGATCTCAAGGCGGTGGCGGCGCGCGGCGCCTACCCCTCGGCCCTGGCGGCGTTCGAGGCGACCATGCAGGCGCTGATCACCCTGGTGGGGCGCCAGCGCGGCTTCGTCAACCACCTGCTCGGCGATGCCATGGCCGGCGAGGCGGCGGCCCAGCGCTTCCTGCTCAGCCTGCCCGAGCGCCACCCCCTGCTGCTGTTTGAGCTCATTCGCCGCGCCCAGGCGGAGGGCTCGCTGGTGGCCGGCCACCCGCTGCAACTGATGATCTTCGTCATGGGGGCGGTCGGGCTGCCGTTGGTGATCGCCGGTGGTGGCCGCCAGCTGGCATGGCTGCCCGAGCAGGCCACCCCCTTCATGGCCCAGCTCGATAACCCCGAGGCCGCCATGCAGCGGCTGGCATGGGCACTGCGCGGACTGCGTCCGCAAGGAGATCCCCTATGAAGCAACGCATCGCTATCGCCGCCGTGCTGCTGGCCCTGATCGGGGCTTACCTCTGGTGGCAGGGGCGCCCCGCCGACGGCTCCGTGCTCTACGGCAACGTCGATATCCGCGACGTGAACCTGGCGTTTCGGGTCGGCGGCCGGGTCAGCGAGGTGCTGGTGGACGAGGGGGATTCGGTCAAGGCCGGCCAGCCGCTGGCCCGCCTCGATCCGGCGCCGCTCATCCATAGCCGCGACAGCGCCCGTGCCAACCTGGCCGCCCTCACTGCCGCCAATGCCTTGGCCCATCAGGGCTATCGCAGCGAGGAGACGGCGCGCGCCCGCGCCGCACTGGTCGCCGCCGAGGCAGCAGCGCTCGAGGCCGACAGGCAGTGGCGCCGTCAGAGCGCACTGGCCGCCAGCGGCGCCATCTCTCGCGGCCAACTCGATACCGCCCGCTCCCTGCGCGATCAGACTCAGGCCCAGGTGGTTTCGGCCCGCGAGCAGTTGAGCCAGCTTGAGACCGGTTTTCGCCCCGAGGAGATAGCCCAGTCCGACGCCCAGCTCGAGGGGGCCAAGGCGGCGCTGGCCAGCGCCGAGCTGGCGCTCGCCGACGCCATCCTCACCGCCCCGAGCGAGGGGGTCATCCTCACCCGCGCCATCGAGACGGGCAGCATGGTGCAGGCCGGTGCCAGCGCCTTTAACCTCTCCCTCACCGCGCCGGTCTGGGTGCGCGCCTATGTCGAAGAGCCCTGGCTCGGCCACTTCCCGAGCGGCGCCAAGGTGCTGCTCAGCACCGACTCGCGCCCGGAGACCCCCTATCAGGGGGTGGTGGGGTTTGTGTCCCCCACCGCCGAGTTCACCCCTAAGTCGGTCGAGACGCCGGATCTTCGTACCCACCTGGTCTACCGGCTGCGCATCGTGGTGCAAAACCCGGACTCGGCCCTGCGTCAGGGGATGCCGGTCACGGTCAGGCTGGCCCCATGAGCGGCGCCATCGCCATCGAGGGGCTGACCAAGCGCTTTGGTGAGCGCCTGGCCCTCGATACCATCTCGGCGGCGATCCCGGCAGGCGGCATCACAGGGCTGGTGGGGCCGGACGGGGCGGGCAAGAGCACCTTGCTGCGCCTGCTAGCCGGCCTGCTGGTGCCGGAGGCCGGGTCGGTGCGGGTGCTTGGCCTCGATCCGGTGCGGGAAGGGGACGCCCTGCGGCTGCGCCTTGGCTACATGCCCCAGCAGTTCGGCCTCTATGAAGATCTCAGCGTGCTGGAGAACCTCACCCTCTATGCCGATCTGCGCGGCGTGGTGGGGGCGGAGCGCGAGCGCACCTTCGCCCGGCTGCTCGATTTCACCGATCTGGCCCGCTTCACCACGCGCCCGGCCGGCAAGCTCTCCGGGGGGATGAAGCAAAAACTCGGGCTGGCCTGTGCCCTGCTCGGCCAGCCCGAGGTGCTGCTGCTCGACGAGCCAGGGGTCGGGGTCGACCCCATCAGCCGTCGCGCCCTGTGGCAGATGGTGCGCGAGCTGGCTCAGGGGGGGATGACGGTGCTCTGGAGCACCGCCTATCTGGACGAGGCCGAGCGGTGCGATCACGTGCTGCTGATGGCACAGGGGCAGCTGCGCGCCAGCGGCACCCCGGCCCGGTTGATGGGGGCCATGGCCGGACGCTGCTGGCTGCTCGAGTCGCCAGGGCTGGACGGACGGGCGCGGCGCGCCTTGCTGCGGCGGGCCCTGGCTCATCCGCAGGTGATGGACGGCGCCATGGCCGGCGAGCGGGTACGCCTGCTGCTGCGCCCCGCAGCGCCGCCGCCTCCGCTGGCCGAGCTGGGGCTGGGCGAAGGGGCCTTCGTGGCGACCCCGGCCCGACTGGAGGATGCCTTCATCGATCTGCTCGGCGGCGGCCCTGGCGGCGACTCCCCCCTGGCGGCCCTGTTGCAGGAGGCGGCGCTGCCCGCTGGCGTGTCGCCCGAGGCGGTGATCGAGGCGCGTCATCTGACCAAGCGCTTTGGCGATTTCACCGCCACCCGAGCGGTGAGCTTTGCGGTGCGCCGCGGCGAGATCTTCGGCCTGCTCGGCCCCAACGGGGCGGGCAAGTCGACCACCTTCAAGATGGAGTGCGGCCTGCTGCGCCCAAGCGAAGGACAGGCGCTGGTGAGCGGCATCGATCTGGCCCGCAGCCCTTCGGCGGCGCGCCAGCGCCTTGGTTACATGGCGCAGAAGTTCTCCCTCTACAAGCAGCTCAGCGTGGGGCAGAACCTGGCCTTCTTCGCCGGCGTCTACGGCCTCTACGGGCGGCGCCAGCAGGCGCGCATCGAGGCCATGACGGCGGCGTTCGCCCTCGGCCCCTGGCTCGGCCAACAGGCCGACTCCCTGCCGCTCGGGCTGCGCCAGCGCTTATCGCTCGCCTGCGCCCTGCTGCACGAGCCGCCGATCCTGTTTCTCGACGAGCCCACCTCGGGGGTCGATCCGGTCACCCGGCGCGAGTTCTGGGCCCACATCAACGCCCTGGCCGATCGCGGGGTGAGCGTGCTGGTCACCACCCACTTCATGGACGAGGCGGAGTATTGCGACCGCATCGCCCTCATCGACCGTGGTCGTCTGCTGGCGCTCGGCACCCCGGACGAGCTCAAGGGAATGGCGGCCGGCAGCGGCGCCATGCCCACCATGGAAGAGGCCTTCATCACCCTGGTCGAGCGGGCCAGCGAGGAGCAGCCATGAACATCAACCGTCGCCGCCTGCTGGCCTTGTGCCGCAAGGAGTCGCTGCAAATCGTGCGCGATCCGAGCAGCATACTGGTCGCCTTCATCATGCCGGTGCTGCTGCTGGTGGTGATGGGTTACGCCATCAACCTCGACGTGGATCAGCTGCGCCTCGGCGTCTGGCGTGCCGACAGCGGCGCCCCGGCGGTGCGTCTCGAGCAGGCCCTGCGCGGCTCGACGGCGCTGGAGGTGCGTGGCGGCGCGAGTAAAGAAGCGCTGCTCGTGAGCCTGGAGCGCGGCGAGATCCGGGGGCTGCTGGTGATCGAAGCGGGCTTCTCCCGCGCGCTGGGGCAGGGGAGCGCGGCGCATATCGTGCTGCTGACCGACGGCGCCGAGCCCAACACGGCCAACTTCGTCAGCAACTATGTGCAGGGGATCTGGCAGGGCTGGCTGGCGCAAGAGGGGCTGGCCGCCGCGCCGGTGGCGGTGGTGACCCGCGCCTGGTTCAACCCGGCGCTGGTGAGCCGCAACTTTCTGGTGCCGGGCTCGATCGCGGTGGTGATGACCATCATAGGCGCCCTGCTCACCTCGCTGGTGGTGGCCCGCGAGTGGGAGCGCGGCACCATGGAGGCGCTGCTGGCCACCCCCATCACCAAGGCCGAGCTGCTGCTCTCGAAGATCCTGCCTTACTACGGGCTCGGCATCATCGCCATGTTCATCTGCCTGCTCTTCTCGGTGCTGGTGATGGGGGTGCCGTGGCGCGGCTCGCTGCTGGCCCTGCTCTTGCTCTCCAGCCTGTTTCTCGGCAGTGCGCTCGGCCTCGGACTGTTTCTCTCCACCCTGATGCGCAGCCAGTTCAACGCCGCCCAGGCGGCGCTGACGGCGGCCTTCTTACCGGCCATGATGCTCTCGGGGTTCGTGTTCGAGATAGCCAGCATGCCGCCTTTGCTGCGCGCCATCACCCACCTGATCCCGGCCCGTTACTTCGCCAGCGCCTTGCAGACCCTCTATCAGGCGGGCAATGTGTTGTCGATCCTGCTGGTCAACGGCCTGTTCCTGCTGCTGCTGGCAGCCTTCTGGCTCATCCTCACCGCCCGCACGCTGCGGCGTACCCTGGAGTGAACATGCTGACCCGACTCTGGTGGCTGGTACACAAAGAGCTGGCGATCCTGCTTGGCAATCGGCAGGGGCGCTTTTTACTCATCATGCCGGTGCTGTTGCAGGTGGCCCTGTTTCCGTTTGCCGCCACCTTGGAGGTGACCGGCAACACGCTGGCCATCGACAACCGGGACGGCGGGGCACAGAGCCGCGAGCTGGTGCAGCGGCTGACCCACATGCCCGCCTTCAGCCGCGTGCTGCCGGTGGCGGGTGCGGCGGGAATGAAGGAGGCCATCACGACGCAGCAGGCGCTGCTCGGGATCACCATTCCGGCGGACTTCTCGCGCCGGCTGGCCCGTGGCGAGCGGGCGCAATTGCAGCTCATCGTCGACGGGCGCCGCTCCAACGGCGGTCAGGTGGCGGCGGGCTACATCAATCAAGTGGTGGCGGCCTGGCAGGGAGAGGCCCACCCCCTGCCGGTACTCAACGTGCGCCACCTCTACAACCCCAACCTCGAGTTTCGCTGGCACGTGCTCCCCTCCTTGGTGGCCATCATCACCACCATCGGCTGCCTCATCGTCACCGCCCTTTCGGTGGCGCGCGAACGGGAGGAGGGCACCTTCGACCAACTGCTGGTCTCGCCCCTCACCCCAGGCTGGATCATGGCCGGCAAGGCGGTGCCCGGCATTCTGGTGGCGGTGGGGCAGGGTTGTATCGTCGCGCTGGCGGCCCGCTTCGTCTATCAGGTGCCGTTTGCCGGCAGCCTGACCCTGCTGCTGGCCGGCATGGTCTGTTACGGCCTCGCGCTGGCCGGCATCGGGCTCTTTATCTCGTCGCTCTGCTCGACCCAGCAGCAGGCGTTTCTCGGGGTGTTCTGCTTCATGGTGCCGGCGGTGATCCTCTCAGGCTATGTCGCGCCGATCGAGAACATGCCGCTGCCGTTCCAATGGCTGGCCCAGCTCGACCCGCTCAGCCACTTCATCGTGCTGCTCAAGGGGGTGTTCCTCAAGGGGCTCGGCTGGGGCGGCGCCTGGCCGCAACTGGGGCTTCTGCTTGCCATCGGCGCCGGGTCGCTGCTGCTGGCGCTGGTCACCTTTCGCCGCCACAGCGCCTGAGGGGCGCGCTCGGCGTTGGTCATCGGGCCGCCACTTCCGTATAATCGCCGCCTGTATAAATAAACAGGAGTGGTGATGGACGTTTCAAGCCTGCTCGATGGCCTTAACGACAAGCAACGGGATGCGGTGGCGGCACCGCGCGGCAACCTGCTGGTATTGGCGGGGGCCGGCTCGGGCAAGACCCGGGTACTGGTGCACCGGATCGCCTGGCTGATGCAGGTGGAACGCTGCTCGCCTTTCTCCATCCTGGCCGTGACCTTCACCAACAAGGCGGCGGCCGAGATGCGCGGCCGGGTCGAGCGGGTGCTGGGGGGGGATCAGCGCGGCATGTGGATCGGCACCTTCCACGGCATCGCCCACCGCCTGCTGCGCGCCCACCACCTGGACGCCGGCCTGCCGCAGGATTTTCAGATCCTCGACTCGGACGACCAGTACCGCCTCATTCGCCGGGTGGTCAAGGCGCTCAACCTCGACGAGAAGCACTGGGCCCCGCGCGAGGTGATGGGCTACATCAATCGCAAGAAAGACGAGGGGCTGCGCCCCGGTGACATCGATCTCTACGGCGACCCGGTCACCCGCACCTACCAGAAGATCTACCAGACCTACCAGGAGACCTGCGATCGCGCCGGCCTGGTGGACTTTGCCGAGCTGCTGCTGCGCGCCCACGAGCTGTGGCTCAGCAAGCCGCACATCCTCGAGCACTACCGCGACCGCTTCCAGAACATACTGGTGGACGAGTTCCAAGACACCAACGGCGTGCAGTACGCCTGGCTGCGGGTGCTGGCCGGCGACAGCGGCAAGGTGATGATAGTGGGTGACGATGACCAGTCCATCTATGGCTGGCGCGGCGCCAAAATCGAGAACATCCAGCGCTTTCTCACCGACTATCCGGGCGCCGAGACCATCCGCCTCGAGCAGAACTACCGCTCCACCGCCACCATCCTCAAGGCCGCCAACTGCGTCATCGCCAACAACGCCGAGCGCCTTGGCAAGGAGCTGTGGACCGAGGGGGCCGAGGGGGAGCCGATTTCGCTCTATGCCGCCTTCAACGAGGTGGACGAGGCGCGCTTTGTGGTGGGGCGCCTGAAAGAGTGGCGCGACAAGGGGGGCATGCTGGCCGACTGCGCGATCTTGTATCGCTCCAACGCCCAGTCACGGGTGCTGGAAGAGGCGTTGATGCAGGATGCCATGCCGTACCGCATCTACGGCGGCCTGCGCTTCTTCGAGCGCCAGGAGATCAAGGACGCGCTGGCCTACCTGCGCCTCATCAACAATCGCGGCGACGACGCCAGCTTCGAGCGGGTGGTCAACACCCCGACCCGTGGCATCGGCGATCGCACCCTCGACATCATCCGTGGCCATGCCCGCGATCGCGGCCTCAACCTGTGGCAGGCGGCGCGCGAGCTGCTCGAAGGCAAGGTGCTCTCGGGCCGTGCCGGCAACGCGGTGCGCGGTTTTGTCGATCTCATCGACGGCCTGGAAGAGCAGGTGGGCCTGCTGCCCCTGCACCAGCAGGCGGACATCGCCATCCAGAACTCGGGCCTCAAAGCCATGTACTTGGCCGAGAAGGGGGAAAAATCCCAGGCGCGGGTGGAGAACTTGGACGAACTGGTGACCGCCTGCCGCCAGTTCACCCGCCCCGAAGAGGCGGACGAGATGAGCGATCTCTCGGCGTTCTTGGCCAATGCGGCGCTGGAGGCGGGCGAGGGCCAGGCCGACGAGCACGCCGACGCGGTGCAGCTGATGACCCTGCACAGCGCCAAGGGGCTCGAGTTTCCGCTGGTCTTCATGGTGGGGGTGGAAGAGGGCATGTTCCCGAGCCAGCAGACCACCGAGGAGGCCGGGCGCCTCGAAGAGGAGCGCCGCCTCTGTTACGTGGGCATGACCCGCGCCATGGAGAAGCTCTACCTCTGCTATGCCGAGAGTCGCCGCATCTATGGCCGCGAGATGTTCCACAAGCCGAGCCGCTTTATCCGCGAGATGCCCGCTGAGTGCCTGGAGGAGATCCGCCTGCGCACCCAGGTGAGCCGCCCGACCCAATATGGGCGCTTTAGCCAGAACGAGGTGCAGCAGAGCTTCGCCCAGAGCGGCTTCAACCTGGGCCAGCGGGTGCTGCACCCCAAGTTTGGCGAAGGCACTGTGCTCAACTTCGAAGGGGTCGGCCCTCAGAGCCGGGTGCAGATCCACTTCGACGACGCCGGCGCCAAGTGGCTGGTGGCGGCGTATGCCCGGCTTGAGGCGCTGTAGGGCGCAGCGCACCCGCCTGTGATGTGAAAAGGAGCCGATGGCTCCTTTTTTGTCAGGATTGTAGGTTCGATTAGCGAAGCGTCATGGGTAAATTGTGTGCCTAGTTATCGGTAGCACGGCTGGCGCCGTGCAGGACGCGAGGGCGTGGCCCTCGACAGGGTTTCGCCCGCCCTTCGGGCTTGGGCGAGTGACTTTGGAAAGACCCAAAGTCACCAAAGGTCTTCTCCCCCGCCAATCCGCTGGCTTCGCCAGTCCCCTCGGTCCAGAGCCAACGTCGGACGGGCCGCCGCAGACGGCACATCCCTGTGCCGACTACGTCTACGCCATCATCCCTGATGGCGTCCCTGACGTTGCCTCCGACCCTCGGCGGATTGGAGGGGGAGCAATACCGTGCCTGTCTTTGACTTGGGTGCTTATACGAAATTTGGGGAGGGGATAGCGATCTACTTCGAAAGGGCGGCCAGCAGAGCCGGGTGCAGATCCAGTTCGACGACGTCGGCGCCAAGTGGCTGGTGACGGAGTATGCCAGATTGGAGGCACTCTGATTCTTCTCACCTCCTGATATAACCAACCCGGCTTAGGCTGGGTTGGTTATATCAGGAGGCGCGGCAATTTGAATGACGTGAGCGTCCGAGAACGCTTCGCTATTCGAACCCACGGCACTAATTGTGAGCTTAATCACCGGCGAACTAGAAATAGCATATTGACTAGAAGATTCATTTGATGCAGCATGAAGGCTTATTTATAAACACTCTAATGCATGCGGTATTATATGGAGAAGAGCGGGCGATATTATCTTGGACGCGTGATTAAGATTAACTTGTCACAGACAGAGTTAATGAATGCAATAATATCCTCACCTATAATTACAAAAGGGAAATTTGATTGGACAATTACTGACTGCGTTGATGCTAGAGATAATAGTATTCCTTTCGTTTATGGGAAGTTATCTAAATATGCAAAAGATGGTCATGCGAATGTTGTTGATGAAGGCAGTCGTTCCCAAATAAAAGCTGATGTCCCTAATTTAGTTGAGGCATCATCCCCTTTTATTTATCTCCCTGAGTTTTCTGGTATTGCGTACCTTCATGTGTGGAATGGAATTCAAGAAGATGTCTTCCCGAGGCGCTTTAAATCTATAGTTGAAGAGGTATTTGGTAGGTTTATGATCTCGTGTGAGATTGATCCATTGTCTGACTATACAGAATTTACTCAAAAGCTTAGAAATATCAGTACGCTTACCGAAATATCTGGTACGGTTTCCCCCCCTAATCCATTATTCGGAAGATTATGGGGTGAATTAAATGATTACATTTCAAAGAGGAATGCCTCAGAGGTAACAGTTAAGGAAAGTAGCTCTAAACCATCTGGCATCAAGTCAAAGTTAATCGAGCTTATGGATGGTATTATGAAGTCAAAAGACTACCTGATTACCCATGATTA
>NZ_CDBY01000067.1 GCF_000820125.1 Aeromonas simiae
GGCGCTGGGGCTCGGGGTGCAGGTCGGGGTGCTGCTCCCTTACGGCCGAGCCCAAGAGAGCGAGGCCGATCAGATGGGCCTCGAGCTGATGGCCCGCGCCGGCTTCAATCCGGCCCAGGCGGTGACCCTGTGGCAGCGGATGGGGGCGGCCAGCGGTGGCGAGAAACCCCCGGTGTTGCTCTCCACCCACCCAAGCGATGATCAGCGCATCGTCACCTTGCAAAAGTTGCAGCCGCAGGTCGAGCCGCTCTATCGCGCCGCCCAGGCGGCCGGGTTGCGTCCCCAGTGCAAGCTGTAACCCTGCGCATGGCGCGGCCACAGGATGCCGCCGCCATGGCGCAACTGCAACGGGCCAGCTGGCTGGGGGCCTATGCCAGCGTGCTTGGCAACGACCTGCTCGAGCAGATGAGCGAGGTCGAACACGAGCAGGTATGGCAGCGCCGGCTTGAGGAGGGGGCAAGGCCCATGCTGGTGTGCGTCGATGAGGCGCCGGTCGGGCTGCTCTACTGGCAGCAGGAGGGGACGCAGGCCTGGATCCGCGCCCTCTATCTGCATCCCTCCCATTGGCGGCAAGGGCTGGGCCAGCGGCTGTGGCATGCGGTCGCCTTGCAGATGCGCCGCGCCGGCTGCGACGCGGTACACCTGTGGCTGCTGGCGGGCAACCGCATCGGTGCCGGGTTTTACTTCCGGCAAGGTTTCCGGCCGACCGGAGAGCGGCGCACCCTGGTGTCGCTCGGCCATGATTGCGTGCAGCACAGGTTGGCGCGCTCCCTCTGAATCCGGGTTTTACGCCCGCCATCACTTTATTTTTTATGCAAATTAATAAAATGGTGCTGTGCAATAGGGAGCGCGGCTGAGCCGCAGGCAGGGAGAGGGCATGTATTACGGTTTTGATATTGGTGGCACCAAGGTGGCGTTTGCCGCCTACGACGGGGCACTGGCGCTGCGCCAGGAGCTGCAAGTTGCGACCCCGACGCAGGATTACGAGGCACTGCTGATCTTGCTGACCGAGCTGGTGCGTCAGGCTGACGTGCGCTTCGGGGCGCGTGGCTCCGTCGGGGTCGGGTTTCCGGGGATCCTCAATCCACAGGATGGCAGCATAGTGGCGGCCAACCTGCCCGCCATTCATGGCCGCCATCTGGAGCGCGATCTGTCCGAGCGTCTGGATCGGCCGGTGGCCGTCGACAACGATGCCAACTGTTTTCTCTGGTCGGAAGTGCAAGGGGGGGCGGCTGACGGTGCTCGCTCGGCGCTTGGCATGACCATAGGCACGGGGATTGGTGGCGGCATCTATCTCAACGGTCGCATCCATCAGGGGCGCAACTGGCTGGCTGGGGAGATCGGTCACTATCCGCTGCCGGGCACCCTGCTGCTCAAGTATCCCGAGTTGCCGCGCCTGCGCTGCGGCTGTGGCCGCCTGCTCTGCTTCGAGACGCTGGCCTCCGGCAACGGTCTTGAGCGCCTTTATCACCACTTCAGCGGCGAGCGCCTGCGCGGTCTGCAGGTGGTGGCGCGTTTTCATGGCAAGGAGCCTCATGCCGAGGCAGCCATCGACTGCTGGCTGGAGGTGTTGAGCGCAGGGCTGGCCTGTGCCCTCTCCACCCTGGACCCCGATGTGGTGGTGCTGGGGGGAGGGGTGAGCGCCCTGCCCGTGCTTTATGAACAACTGCCGCTGCGTCTGCCCGGTCACCTGCTCTCCGGCGTGGCGTTGCCGGCGATCCGCGAGGCCCGTTTCGGCGGGGCTGGCGGGGTACGCGGGGCGGCGCTGCTCAATGTTATCCACTAAGGCCAGCGGGCCGGAGAGGCAAATGACCAAGCTCGAAGTCTGTATCGATAATCTGGAGTCCCTGCACACAGCGCAAGCGGCAGGGGCCGATCGCATCGAACTGTGCAGTGCGCTTGCTCTGGGTGGGCTCACCCCCTCCTTCGGCCTGATGCAACAGGCGGCGCACCATGCCCGTATCCCGGTCTACGCCATGATCCGGCCGCGGGCCGGTGATTTTTGCTTCTCGGATGCCGAGTTGGCGCTGATGGCGCTGGATATCGCTGCCGCCCGCCAGGCCGGCCTGCAAGGGGTGGTGGTGGGGCTGCTCGATAAAACCGGTCGGGTGCCCGGCGATGCCCTTGAACGCCTAGTGCAAGCGGCAGGGCCGCTGGGCGTGACTTTTCACCGCGCCATCGATCTCTCGTGCGACTGGCGGGCCGATCTCGAGGTGATTGTCTCTGCCGGCTGCGAGCGGATATTGAGCTCGGGCCAGGCCGCCAGTGCCGAGGCCGGATTGCAGACCCTTGGCGAGATGCAGCGCCAGTTGGCAGGACGTGCCAGCCTGATGCCGGGGGCGGGGGTGAATGCCGGCAACGTGCGAAACATTCTGGCCGCCTGCGCGGTGACCGAGGTGCACATGTCCGGCATGGTGTGGCGCGGCAGTGCGCTGCAAAGTGGCGTCGCCATGGGCAGCAACGACGACGGCCGCATCAATGTGGTCGACGCAGACAAGATTAGCGCCGTGCGCCGGCTGCTCGGCTGACACGACAGCGGCCGCCGGCTTTGTTATCATCGCCCCCTCATTAACCCGCGAGACAAGCGAGAGACACATGTCCCAATACTCCACCATCGAACAGAAGGCCAGCTACGGCATCGGCCGTAACATGGGCGATCAACTGGCCCAGCAAGCTTTCAGCGGCCTGGATATTCCGGCCCTGCAACAGGGTCTTGCCGATGCCCTCAACGGCCTCGAGTTTGCCGTGAGCCGTGACGACATCAATGACGCCTTCGGCGTCATCACCGAGCGCATGCAAGCCGAGCAGGAAGCCGTTGCCAAGGCCGCAGCCGCCGATGGCGAAGCCTTCCTAGCGGACAACGCCAAGCGCGATGGGGTGCAGATGACTGACTCCGGTCTGCAGTACGAAGTGCTGGTGGAAGGCAATGGCGAGAAGCCGGTGGCCGGTCAGTCCGTGCGCGTACACTACCACGGCACCTTCACCGACGGCCGTGTGTTCGACAGCTCCGTCAGCCGTGGCCAGCCGGCCGAGTTCCCGGTGACCGGCGTCATTAAGGGTTGGGTTGAGGCGCTACAACTGATGCCGGTTGGCTCCAAGTGGAAGCTCTACATCCCGCAGGATCTGGCCTACGGTGCCCGCGGTGCCGGCTCCATCCCGCCGTACTCGGCGCTGGTGTTTGAAGTCGAGCTGCTGGATATCCTGTAATTCGACGTCGAGCAGAGGAGGGCGGCCCATGGGCCGCCCTCTTTTTTATGGCCGCTGGCGTATAGTCAAGGGCGGGCAGCCCGAAGCGGAGGAGGGAAGATGAGCAAATGGATGGTCATGGTGTTGGCGCTGATAGGAGGGGCCGCACAGGCTGATACGGTGCGTTGCAAGGATGCGCTCATCACGGAGGGGGACAGCACGGCGCTGCTGGTGGTCAAGTGTGGGCCGCCGCTGCTGAAGGAGGATCTGACCCGTTTTGAGGAGAACGGCTTTGGGGCGCGGATCACGGTGAAGTACGGTGAGCGCTGGACCTACAACTTCGGTAAGCAGCGCTTCATGCAGATGGTGACCGTGGTCAATGGCACGGTCACCGAGATAGAGAATGGCCCGGTAGGGGAGTGATCCCCGCGTCAGCAATAAGAAGGCAGCTCGGGGCGCAAGGAGCGCAGCAGCGTGTTGACCTTGCCTGCCAAGGCACGTTTCTGGGGTTGCGGCAGCCGATCGACCCTGATCATGCCCGCTTCGAATTCAAACTCGCCCACCGCTTCCACGGCAAAGGCTCCCTTGTGGAAACTTTTCACATAACGGGCGATTTGAATCGGAGAGAAGCGTTTAAAAACTTTCATCTGATTTTCTCTGTGTTATATGGTGATTCACACTATACATTCCAAGGATGACAGCAAGATGAACAGGTTTGCACATAATGTGCATTTCTACTGCTGAATCTGAACCCCACCTTTTCTCTGCATAAAGATTCCCTTATTCCCCCTCATTACTCCCGGTGACCGGGCCATGCCACGCCCTGTGGCGCGGCACCGATCGCGTTGGCGCGGCTAAGTTGCAAAATTGCTGCGATGGATTCTGGCGATAGCTGCACTCTGTTATCAATATGTAAATTGAGGGGCGTGCCATGGGCACCGTTTCGGTGCGTGGCGATCCCGGAGTGAAAAAAAATCATGGGGGTCAGGTCGGCAGGAGGGAGCAGAGCATGGGGTGAGCGCCGGGGGCGCACGATGATTGTCACCATCCCTGTCCACTCTGTGGTTTTTTGTGCTGTTGCACCATGTTTGGGCTTGTTTGCACCGATTGACAGGTTTTTTGTCCGCTGGATATGGTGCAAATCGTTGGTGGAAGAGCGTCTTCCAGTATTTTCATCTAACGGGTGAGGTGTAAAACATGACAAGGATGTGGAATACAGGGATCGCCGTATTGCTGGCATTGACCAGCGTCGGCAAGGTATGGGCCGCTGAAAGCACCCTCGATGCCGTCAAGAAGAAGGGGTTCGTGCAGTGCGGGGTCAGCGATGGCCTGCCCGGCTTCTCCAACCCCGATGCCAAGGGGGTGTGGCAAGGGATGGACGTGGACGTGTGCCGCGCCGTTGCCGCCGCCGTGCTGGGGGATGCCGGCAAGGTGAAATATGTCTCCCTCACTGCCAAGGAGCGCTTCACTGCCCTCCAGTCCGGTGAGGTGGATATCCTTTCACGCAACACCACCTGGACCCTGACCCGTGACGCCTCCCTCGGGCTGACCTTCGTCGGCACCGCCTACTACGATGGCCAGGGTTTCCTGGTCAACAAGTCGCTCGGGGTGAAGAGTGCCAAGGATCTCGATGGGGCGGCCATCTGCATCCAGTCCGGCACCACCACCGAGCTCAACGTCGCCGACTACTTCCGGGCCAATGGCGGCATGAAGTACACCCCCGTGGTGTTCGACACCTCGGATCAGACCGTCAAGGGGTTCGAGTCGGGGCGCTGCGATGTGCTCACCTCGGATCAGTCCCAGCTCTACGCCCTCAAGGTCAAGCTCTCCAAACCCGAGGAGGCCATGGTGCTGCCGGAAGTGATCTCGAAAGAGCCGCTCGGGCCGGCCGTACGCCAGGGGGACGATCAGTGGTTCAAGATAGTGCGCTGGACCCTGTTCGCCATGCTCAACGCCGAGGAGGCGGGGCTGACCTCGACCAATGTGGATGGCATGCTCAAGTCAGACAACCCGGACGTGCGCCGTCTGCTGGGGCTGGAAGAGCCCAAGGGGAGCGTGCTGGGGCTCGATGACAAGTGGGCTTACCACATCATCAAGCAGGTCGGCAGCTATGGCGAGGTGTTCGATCGCAACGTCGGCAGCGGCTCGCCCCTGAAGATCGATCGCGGCATCAACGCGCTGTGGAACAAGGGCGGCTTCATGTACGCCCCTCCCATCCGCTGATCTCCCATGGCCGGGGTTGCCCCGGCCATCTCCTCACCGTAATCGGAGTGGGTTCCATGATGTTAAGAACCACATCCTCGCAAGGGCCGGCCCACTGGTGGAATGATGCCCGCTGGCGTGCCCTGCTGTTTCAACTGATCGCCATCGCCGCTGTGGTCGGTGTGCTCGTCTACATAGTGCACAACGCCCTGAGCAACCTGGAGGCGCGCGGCATCACCACCGGGTTTGCCTTTTTGCACAACACAGCAGGCTTTGGCATTTTGCAGAGCCTCATCCCCTACAGCGAGACCGATAGCTTCGGTCGCACCTTCGTGGTCGGGCTGCTCAATACTCTGCTGGTTTCGCTGCTCGGTATTGTGTTGGCGACCCTGCTCGGCTTTGCCATCGGCGTGATGCGCCTGTCCAACCATTGGTTGCTGTCGCGCCTTGCCGCCCTCTATATCGAGACGTTTCGCAACATTCCGCTGCTGCTGCAGATCTTCTTCTGGTACTTCTCGGTGCTGCGAGCCCTGCCATCGCCGCGCGAGAGCCTCTCTATCGGCGACGGGGTGTTTCTCAACGTGCGCGGCCTCTACCTGCCCAGCCCTGAGTGGGAGGCCGGCGCCGGCTGGATTGCGCTGGCCCTGCTGCTGGCGCTGGCGTTGTGCTGGGGGCTGAGCCGTTATGCCCGCCGCCGTCAGGCGCTCACCGGCAGAGCGTTCCCGCTGTGGCGCTCTTATTTGGCGCTGCTGGTGTTGCTGCCGGGGATCGCGGCCCTCGCCACCGGTCTGCCGATGCACTGGAGCCTGCCTGAGCTGCGCGGCTTCAACTTCCACGGTGGGGTAACCGTGCTGCCCGAGCTGGCCGCACTGCTCACCGCGCTGACCATCTACACCGCCGCCTTCATCGCCGAGACGGTGCGTTCGGGGATCCTCGCCATTGGGCACGGGCAGAGCGAGGCGGCCCATGCGCTGGGCCTCTCTAACTTGCAGACCTTGCGTCTGGTGATCATCCCGCAGGCGATGCGGGTCATAGTCCCGCCGCTGACCAGCCAATACCTGAACCTGACCAAGAACTCGTCGCTGGCCACCGCCATCGGTTACCCGGATCTGGTCTCGGTCTTCATGGGCACCACCCTCAACCAGACCGGTCAGGCGATCGAAGTGATCGCCATGACCATGGCGGTCTATCTCACCATCAGTATTGGTACCTCGATCCTGATGAACCTGTACAACCGCAAGATAGCGCTGGTCGAGCGTTAAGGAGTCACCATGGCAATCTATGAGCTGCAACCGACCCTGCCGCCGCCCAGCCAGCGCAGCGGTGTCCTTGGCTGGCTGCGCCACCGGTTGTTCCCTAACTGGTGGAGCGGTCTGCTCACCCTGGCGCTGCTCTATCTGTTGTTGCCGCCCCTGTGGCATTTCTTGCAGTGGGCCCTGCTCTCGGCCACCTGGCAAGGAGAGAGCCGGGCGGCGTGCAGCAGCGAGGGGGCCTGCTGGGCTTTTATCGGCCATCGCCTGAACCAGTTTATCTATGGCTTCTACCCGCCCGAGCTCTACTGGCGGATCAATCTGGTGTTTGCCCTGCTGGCCTTGCTGATTGCCGGGCTGCTCCTGCCGCGCCTGCCCGGCAAGGGGCGGCTTGGCCTCTTTGCCCTGCTCGGCTTCCCGCCGCTGGCATGGTGGCTCATTCACGGCGGCGCCGGGCTTGAGGTGGTGTCGACCAACCTCTGGGGCGGCCTGATGCTGACTCTGGTGCTGGCCCTCACCGGCATGGTATTCGCCCTGCCGCTGGGTGTGCTACTGGCCTTGGGGCGCCGCTCCAAGATGCCGGTCATCGCCGCGTTCTCCGTGGTCTATATCGAGTTTTGGCGGGCGGTGCCGCTCATTACTGTGCTGTTCATGGCTTCGGTCATGCTGCCCCTTTTCGTCACCACAGGCGTTGAGATCGACAAGCTGCTACGGGCCATGATCGGCATCATCTTGTTCCAGTCGGCCTACATGGCCGAGGTGGTGCGCGGTGGTTTGCAGGCGGTGCCCAAGGGGCAATATGAGGCTGGGGCGGCACTGGGGTTCAACTACTGGAGATCGATGGGGCTGATCGTGCTGCCGCAGGCGCTGAAAATCGCCATCCCCTCGATCGTCAACACCTTCATTTCCCTGTTTAAAGACACCAGCCTGGTGCTCATCATTGGTCTGTTCGATCTGCTGGCCATCTCCAAGGTGGCGCTGGCCGATCCGGCCTGGCTTGGGTTCTCTACCGAGGCCTATTTGTTCGTCGGCCTGGTGTTTTGGATATTTTGTTTCGGCATGTCGCGCTACTCCATCCATCTGGAAGGCAAGCTGCACACAGGCCACAAGCGTTAGGAGAGAAGTGACATGGATGCCCATCAGGTAGTGGTAGAGCTTAAGGATGTGAACAAGTGGTACGGCGAGTTCCATGTGCTGCGCAACATCAATCTGCAAGTCAGCCGGGGGGAGAAGATCGTCATCTGCGGCCCTTCGGGCTCGGGTAAGTCGACCATGATCCGCTGCATCAACCGGCTCGAAGAGCACCAGCGCGGCGACATCATCGTCAAGGGCACGCCGCTCACCTCGGATCTCAAGCAGATCGAGCAGGTGCGGCGCAGCGTCGGCATGGTGTTTCAGCACTTCAATCTGTTTCCCCACCTCACCGTGCTGGAGAACTGCTGCCTGGCGCCTATCTGGGTGCAGCAGCGGCCGCGCAAGGAGGCCGAGGCGCTGGCGATGAAGTTTCTCGAGCGGGTGCGCATTCCAGAGCAGGCCCTCAAATACCCGGGGCAGCTCTCCGGCGGGCAGCAGCAGCGGGTGGCGATTGCCCGCAGCCTCTGCATGAACCCGGAGGTGATGCTGTTTGACGAGCCGACCTCGGCGCTCGATCCCGAGATGGTGCGCGAGGTGCTCGATGTGATGGTCGAGCTGGCCCAGGAGGGGATGACCATGCTCTGTGTCACCCATGAAATGGGCTTTGCCAAGGAGGTGGCGGATCGGGTCATCTTCATGGATCGGGGCCAGATCGTGGAGGAGAACGAGCCCGGCGCCTTTTTCGGCAACCCCCAGTCGGAGCGTACCCGCACCTTTCTCTCTCAGATCCTGGCCCACTGAGGGGGTGGCGTTTGCCCTCGAGCCTCTTATACTGTCGCCCTTGCCAGAGCAAAGGAGCAGGCATGGAACTGGTCGATGTGGTAGACGAGAAGAACCAGGCGGTGCGCATCGCGCCCCGTGATGAAGTGCGCAGAGACAACCTGGCCCACCGGGCCACCTACATTCTGGTGCGGCGCGGTGATGGCCGTGTGGTGGTGCAGCGGCGAACCCTCAGCAAGGATTTCTGCCCCGGCATGCTCGATGCCTGCTGTGGCGGTGTGGTGAGCGCCGGTGAGCAGTACGACGAGAGCGCGCTGCGTGAGCTGGGTGAAGAGCTCGGCATTGTCGGCGTGCCGCTCGAGGGGTTTGGTACCTTCCACGCCAAGGGGGAGAACTACCATGTCTGGGGCGGCCTCTACCTGTGCACCTATGACGGCGCACTGATCCTGCAGGAGGAGGAGGTGGCTGCCGTGCTCGAGCTGACCTTAGATGAGATCGCCGGGCGCGCCGCCGAGTTCACTCCCGATTCTCTCATCGCCATCGAGGCGCTGCGCCAGCGCGGCGCTTTTTCTCGATAACCCCTCGCTTGGCCGGTGTTATCACACTGTCAGTGCCGCTATTCTAGCGGCCTTACCCGCAAAGGAGCCTGCCATGATCAGCGAAGGAAGCACACTGCCCGACCACGAATTTACCTTCATCACCCCGGAGGGGAAGGTGACGCGCAGCAGCCGCGAGCTGTTCGGCGGCAAGCGCATCGTGCTGTTTGCCGTGCCGGGCGCCTTTACCCCCACCTGCTCCAATGCCCATCTGCCCGGCTATGTGGTCAAGGCCGACGAGTTCGCCGCCTGCGGGGTGGACGGACTGTGCTGCCTGTCGGTCAATGATGCCTTCGTGATGCGCGCCTGGCAGCGGGAGCAGAACGCCGAGGCGATCACCATGTTGGCAGATGGGGATGGCAGTTTCGTGACCAAGCTGGGGCTTGGCAAGGAGACCGGGGCATTTGGCGGTCTGCGTGCCCAGCGCTTTGCCCTGATCGCCGACGATGGGGTGGTGACCCGGTTACGAGTCGAGGCGCCGGGTCAGTTCGAGGTCTCTGACGCCGAGAGTCTGCTCGCCCTACTGTAAATTCATCGTCGACGGTTTACACTGGCGAACGTTTCGGGCCTGCCTGCGTGCAGGCCCGCCTGTTTGTATCCGTTTTGTGAGAGGATCTGCCCATGACGCTTCCCCTGCTGGCCATCCTGGCCGGACTGGCGCTGTTGGTCTGGAGTGCTGACAAGTTTGTCGATGGCGCGGCTGCTACCGCCCGCTACGCGGGGATGCCACCGCTGCTCATCGGCATGGTGATCATCGGTTTTGGCACCTCGGCCCCCGAGATGGTGGTGTCGGCGCTGGCCGCTTCCCAGGGCAATCCGGGATTGGCGCTCGGCAATGCCTATGGCTCCAACATCACCAACATCGCGCTGATCCTCGGCCTCACCGCCCTGCTCAGCCCCATTGCCGTCGCCTCTCAGGTGGTGCGCAAAGAGATCCCCGTGCTGCTGGGCATCACCCTGCTCTCCGGCGCCCTGCTCATCGACGGCAACTTAGGTCGCGAAGATGCGCTGATCCTGCTGGTGGTCTTCTTCATCCTGATGGGCTGGTCGATCTGGCAGGGGATGCGCGGTCGGGGGGATGCCCTCGATACCGAGATGCAAGATGACCTCGACGCGGAGGGGATGAGCCTGAAATCGGCCCTGATCTGGCTGGTGCTGGGTTTGGTGCTGCTGGTGGGGGCCTCGCGTCTGCTGGTGTGGGGCGCGGTCGAGGTGGCACACGGGCTCGGCATCAGCGATCTGGTCATCGGTCTGACCATAGTGGCCATCGGTACCTCGCTGCCGGAGCTCGCCTCTTCGCTGATGGCCATCCGGAAGAAGGAACACGATCTGGCCCTTGGCAACGTGCTGGGCTCTAACGTCTTCAATACCCTGGCGGTGGTCGGCATCGCCGCCGGCATCCACCCGCTCGACGTCGAGCCGCTGGTGCTCTCGCGCGACTGGAGCGTGATGATGGCCCTGACGCTGGTGCTGCTGATCATGTGTGTCGCCCGCAAAGGGCAGGGGCGCATCAATCGCCTCGAGGGGGGACTGCTGTTGGTCTCGTTCTTTGCCTATACCGGCTGGTTGCTGGCGAGCCAGTTTTGAGATCACAGGTAGCGAAAAGGGGAGCCGAGGCTCCCCTTTTTCATGAAGTGGCGTCTTAGGCCACTGCGGTCAGCTTCTTACCCTGCTGGCTTGAGTCAATCACCAGGATGTCGGCCTTGGGGAAGAAGTTGAAGGTCGAGGCGGAGGCCCAGGTGTAGGCGCCCATGACGCGGCCCACCACCAGATCGCCTATCTCCAGCTCCGGCAGAACGATGTCATCACGGATGACGTCCACGCTGTCGCAGGTCGGGCCGGCCAGCACGCTGCGGTGCGGCTCGCCGTCGGCATAGGGCACGCTCACCGGGTAGGTGACATGGTCATACAGTTGGCCGTTGTAGCTGCCATAGAGACCGTCATCCAGGTAGTACCACAGCTTGTCGCCCCGATGGGCCTTGCCCATGACGCTGGCCACCGAGGTCATGGCCGGCGCCGAGATGAAACGGCCCGGCTCGGCGATGCGCTGCACCGTGGCGGGCAGCTTGGCCAGCGCCTCACGGATCGGGGCGCAGAAGGCGTCGATGTCGAGATCGCCCCCCTCGTAGTCGACCGGGAAGCCGCCACCGATATCCAGTACCCAGGGTTTGAGACCCAGCTCCCACGCCTGCTCGAGGATCTCGCGGCAGGCATCAATAGCCTGCACGTGGCGCTTGGCGTTGGGCACCTGAGAGCCGACGTGGAACGACAGCCCCATCACCTTGAGCCCCTTGGCCTGGGCCAGTTGCATCAAGGGCAGGGCCTGCTCCGGGGTGCAACCGAACTTCTTGGAGAGATCGACCTTGGTTTCGGGATTGGGGAAGCTCACCCGCAGCAGCAGCTTCACTTCGTCCTTGTAGGGCAGGAACTTGTCGAGCTCCCACGGGTTGTCATACACGAACACGGTGCAGCCGTACTCCAGGGCATGGCGGATATCGCCGTCACGCTTGATGGGGTGGGTATGGATGCAGCGACCGGGGCGGACACCCTGGCTTTTGACCAGATCCACTTCGCCATTGGTGGCCAGATCGAAACAGGCTCCCTCTTCCTTGAGCACCTCAACCAGTGCCGGGTGGGGCAGGGGCTTGAGGGCATAGTGCAGACGCACATCGGGGAGGGCGGCGGCCAGAGCCCGGTATTGCTTGCGGACGGCGGCCTTGTCGAGGAGTAGCAGGGGAGAGCCGTGTTGTTCAACCAGTTGGCGGTAATCCAGAGCCAGAGAGGTCTCGTTCATTGTCGTGTGATCATCCTTAGGGGGCGTGGGCCCAGTCCTGTGACAGTGAACCGGCGGCGGCCGGCTCAGGCGAAGGGTCAAGAGTGACCCGAACTAAGGCATTCCATGGGGTGCTTAGTTATGCGCGTGATTATCGGCAGATTGCGCATTTGTGCAACCATGGTGACTGGATATGTTGGCAAGTATTTCTGTTCGAGACGAAAGGGGAATCTGCTGTTGTCATTAAGGGGCCGGAACGACGCCGGCTGATTGTGCTGCGGAATGCCAGAGGGGGAGAAAAAATCGAGCCGGTGCGGGACAGATCACACTTTTTTTATTACCATAGCCCGGCCTAATCCAAATTTAGTTCGGATGAAGGTGGCAGGAGAGCGATGGGAAACCATCCACCGAAGAAGTGAATCTTTCAGGTACCGGGCAACCGGTGTGGACTGCCACTGGACGATACTCTGGAGAGACCCGTTGAATCGGGCGCCGAAGGAGCAAGGCTACCGACCCGTGCGGTAGCCGGAAACTCTCAGGCAAAAGGACAGAGGGGATGGGATGGTTGTACCCGGGCTTATGCCCTTCGCATCGCCTCTGCGATCGTATTGCTATTGGGAAGATCATCCTTCTCCTCCTTAACTAGCTGTATTTTAAGGAGGATGCGTGTCATCAATTCAATCGGCCCTGCAGGCCGTCGACAACTTCATCTGGGGCCCGCCCCTGCTCATGCTGCTGGTCGGTACCGGCATCTACCTCACTTTCCGCCTCGGGCTGTTGCAGATCGTGCGCCTGCCGCTGGCATTGCGTCTGGTGTTTGGCCGCGATCAGGGTCACGGCAAAGAGGGTGATGTCTCGAGCTTCGGTGCCTTGTGCACGGCGCTGTCGGCCACCATCGGCACCGGCAACATTGTCGGGGTCGCCACCGCCATCAAGCTCGGTGGCCCTGGCGCCCTGTTCTGGATGTGGATGGCCGCCCTGTTCGGCATGGCCACTAAATACGCCGAGTGCCTGCTGGCGGTCAAATACCGGGTCACCGATGCCAACGGTCAGATGGCCGGCGGCCCCATGTACTACCTCGAGCGTGGACTGGGCTCCAAGCCGCTGGCCAAGCTGTTTGCCCTGTTTGGTATCGGGGTGGCCTTCTTCGGGATCGGGACTTTTCCCCAGGTCAACGCCATCAGCGACGCCATGAGCCTCTCCTTCTCGGTGCCGCGTGAAGCGACGGCCGTGGTGCTGACCCTGCTGGTGGCCATGGTTACCCTAGGGGGGATCCACTCCATCTCCAGCGTGTCGAGCAAGATAGTGCCCTTCATGGCGCTCTTCTACATCCTCTCCTGCCTTGGGGTATTGATCGCCAACGCCGCGGCACTGCCGCAGGCGGCCGCCCTGGTGGTCACCTCCGCCTTCACCGGCCAGGCGGCGACCGGCGGGTTTGTCGGCGCCGGCATCATGCTGGCGATCCAGTCCGGGGTGGCGCGCGGTGTGTTTTCGAACGAATCAGGTTTGGGGTCGGCTCCCATCGCGGCGGCGGCGGCCAAGACCGATTCGTGCGTCGAGCAGGGACTGGTCTCCATGACTGGCACCTTCTTCGATACCATCATCATCTGTACCATGACCGGCCTCACCCTGGTGGTGACCGGGGTGTGGAGCGGCGATCTGAGCGGCGCGGCCATGACCAGTGCCGCCTTTGCCCAGGGGCTCAATCCCCACGTCGGCCAGTATCTGGTGAGCATCGGGCTGCTCTTTTTTGCCTTCACCACCATCCTCGGCTGGAACTACTACGGTGAGCGCTGCGCCGAGTACCTGTTCGGGGTCAAGGCCATCAAGCCCTATCGTCTCATCTTCCTGGTGCTGGTGGCGTGTGGCGCCTTCCTGCACCTGGACATGATTTGGCTGCTGGCCGACATCGTCAACGGCCTGATGGCGATCCCCAATCTCATCGGCCTCATCGGTTTGCGCCATGTGGTGCTGGCCGAAACCCGTGCCTTCTTTGCTGGTGTATCGCAGGAGCAGGAGACGCAGACACAGGCTGCGTGATAGCAGGAATAGGTAACGTCGCGAGCCCGGCCAGTGCCGGGCTCGCCTGTTTCTGCCGCGGTGCGGTTAGCCGAGCTCGCTGAGCAAGGTGGTGCGGCAGCGCTCGATCAGCGCCGCGTCGCTCCCCTGCCAGCCGAGTTGGGCCGCCACCGTGGTGGAGGTGCCTGGCTGGAAGCGAGTCGGGCTGCCGGCCAGCTCATAGAAGCGGCTTGCTATCTCGGTGCCGAGATCCATGTCGCCGGCCACCATCACCATGGCGTGGGCGAGGACGGCTCCAGCATGTGTGGCGGAGGGGGCCAGCCAGCGCTGGGCCGTACCGGTGATCTTGAGCCCGCCCACTACCAGGTTGTAGCGGCCATCGCAAAACGATCCCGGCACCGGGCCGTAGTGCGCGTCGAGGCCGAGCCGGCCCAATGCCGTCAGCAGTGGGGCTCCGAGACGCTGGTAATAGTGGTCAGGATTGGCGCCGGGGATGACGGGCAGGTACAAGGAGAGGTTGAGGATGCCGGGGCCAGCCGGCACCGCCGTGCCGCCGCTGTCGCGCACATACACGGGCCAGCCGAGGGCAGCAAGGGCTTGGCAGGCCGCGTCATAGTGGGGCAGCCGGGTATCCTTGCGGGTGACGATCAGGGCGCGGGTCTGGTGTCAGAGTCGGGCGGTGGGTTGCCCATCGCCAGCCACGCTGCGCAGCCACTGCTGCTCGGCGGCGTGACCTTCGGTCGGGGATACGGCGATGGGGTCATCCACCAGCCTGAGGGGTAGCAGATCGGTCGGGTGTGGCATAAGACACATGATTATCAGGGATGCTGCCAGTAGAATGAAGGCTCGCAAGCAAGAAAGGAAGGTGCCTGGTGCTGAAACTGTCCGAGATCTGGAGTGCGGCCTGTCACTCCCAAGACTTCACCATGACTCGGGTTGAGTTCATGACGGTGCGCTTTCGCTGGCTGGCGGCATTGTTGATGCTCGGCATCCCGGCCTGGTCGCTGATCGACTGGTTGACGCTGGACGCTGCCCTGCACGCCTTCTTACTCAAGGCGCGCATGACCACCTTCCTGGCCCTCTCACCGCTCATCCCTTTCTCATTTTTTATCGACTACCGGCTTGGCCGTATGCGGGTCGCCCTGTTCTACCTGATGGGGGTGATGCTCGCCTTCGCCCTGGCGTGCATGGTGGCGCTCGGTAACCCGGCCGAGCTACAGGTGGGTTACACCGCTTTTCCCTATCTGATGATCAGCTTGTTTGCGGTGTTCCCCCTGACTCTGATGATGGGATTGCTCATCTCCCTGCTCATCTTCGTGAGCCTGCTCGGTGGTCGCTGCTTGCTGCTCGGCCAGCCGTTGTTTGGCATGGAGACCCTCAACCAGCTCTGGCTGCTTGGCATGTTCACCCTGGCCGCCGCCTGGGTGCAGTGCGGCCAGCTCAACATGCTGCTGCGCCTCTATCGTGAGTCGACCACGGATGAACTGACCGGCATGATGAACCGTCGCCTGCTGATGAAGAAGATCAGCCAACTCTGCGAGGAGGAGGGCTGTGAGAGGTGGACTCTGATGCTGATCGACCTCGATCGCTTCAAGCGGGTCAACGATGAATTCGGCCATCTGGCCGGTGATGCGGTACTGCACACGGTGGCCACGACCCTGGCCGAGCAGCTGGAGCAGGCCCGGGTGCTGGGACGCTACGGCGGGGAGGAGTTTGTCATCCTGCTGCGCCACGAGGGGGGCCGGGAGGAGGCGCGGCGGCTGGCCGAGCGGCTGCGGCTCTCGGTGGAGGCGCGCCAGGTCAAGAGCCCGACAACCGAGACCCTGATCGAGGTGACGGTCAGCATTGGTGTGGCCATGGGGCGCAAGGGGGATTCGGCGCAGAGCCTGATCGGGCTGGCCGATGAGTGCCTCTATCAGGCCAAGATCGACGGACGCAACTGCGTGGTGGTGGAGCCGCCATCGGCCTCGGTGCCGATGGCGGGCTGAGTCAGACCAGTTGGTACTTGTCTGACAGCTGGTGGGCCAGGTACTTAAACATATTGAACACGGCCATGGTCTTACCGGTCGGGGTGCCATCGTCGGCCAGGAAGTACTCTCCCTTGAACACCAGCACATCGCCGCGTTGCTCGACGGCGTCGGCCTGCATGCCATGGATGAAATCCTCATGCTCGCGGATCATCCGGTTGGCCATGGCGAGCAGCTCTTCCTGGCTGATGGGTGCTCTTTCTGAACGCATAGAACTCTCCTCATGTATCAAGCTGGCGCATGATAACCGACCCGGCGCCGCGATGCATTGATGTGACGCCGATCACTCGAGGATCAGGTTGCGCAGCCAGCGGCGGCGGCCGATGCGCTGTAGCACCAGGATGGCCTTGCTCACCTCCTCCAGCAGCACCACGGCCACCACGGCCGGCAGCGACCAACCCAGCAGCACCACCGCCAGCGTCGCCAGTGGTAGACCGATGCACCACATGCTGATGATGTCGACCAGTATGGTGTAGTTGACATCCCCGCCGGCGCGCAGCACACCGACGATCCCCACCATATTGAACACCTTGATAAGCATGCCGAGGCAGAGGATGGCGAGCACTTCGCTGGCCTGGCTGCTCAGCTCGGCGGGCAGGTTGCCGACCCAGGCCAGCAGCGGGGCCTGCATCACCCAGACGCACAACCCGATCAGCAGTGCCCCAAGCGGGGCCAGCAGCAGGAACAGCTGGGATTGTTGCCAGGCCTCCTCATAGCGCTCGGCGCCCAGGTTGTGGCCGAGCAGGGTGGAGCAGGCGACGGCCAGGCCAAAGAACAGGGAGATGAGGATCCCCTCCAGCGCCCCCAGCGTGGTCATGATGGCCAGCTCATCCACCCCGAGCCGGGCGTAGAGAAAGCCGTAGAGCATCATGCCGAAGGCCCACAGGCCGTCATGCACCAGCAGCGGCAAGGCGATGAAGCCGAAGCGGCGCATCTCACGGCGCTGCATAGCCGCGAGCCAGTCCGGCAGGCGCGGCCACAGGCGGGCCTCACGGCGCAGCAAATAGCCGAGCAGTAGCACGGTTTGCAGCAGGCGGGCCAGCACTGTGCCCCAGGCAGAGCCAGCCACCCCCAGCTCCGGGCAGCCCAGGTTGCCGAAGATAAGGGCATAGTTAAACAGCACGTTGGCCAGAATGGTGATAAGGCCAATGCGGGTTGGGGCGGCAGCATTACCGACCGAGCGCAGCGCCGCTTCGAGCGGGATCACCAGCGCAGTGCAGAGCAGGGAGGGGCCTGTGATACGCAAAAAGTGATCTGCCAGTGGGCGCAGCACGGCGTCGTCGGTGGCCAGGGCCATCACCTGACCGGGCGCCAGGGTGTAGAGCAGGACAAAGGGCAGCGAGACCAGCAGGGAGCCGGCCAGCGCCAGCGCCAGGGAGCGGCGAACCCCGGCCAGATCGCCGCGGCCGTAGTATTGGGCTGCCAGCACCGATACCCCGCCGCACAGGCCGGCGATCACCAGCAGGTTGAAAAAGAAGACCCGGTTACCCAACCCCACCGCTGCCACCTCGGTGGCGCCGAGTTGGCTCACCATCATGATATCGATGAGGCCGAGCAGGGAAAACATCATGGATTGCAGCGACACCGGTAGCGCGAGCTGCCACAGACGCTGCATGAAGTCGCGGTCTTGAGTTTGTTTTAAAATTGCCTTCCATTGAATCATTGCTGCCAACCGGATCAGAAAAATCAACATCTATGCCGGATATGATAAGGAAAGTTGGCTCGTCTGTGCTGTGGCAGACTATCCACTTGGTTGTGTAAAACTAGCAAGGAGTGACGATGGAACGGTTTGCAAATGAGTGCCTCGAGATTGCACCAGGCTGCCAGGAGCGAATGGTGGGGCGCGAGGGCGTGCCGCTGCTGGGGGAGGCTGGCATCTTCCTGACCGGCTTGTCGACCCTGCGCGATCACTATCTCATCCGGCGTAACCGACCTGATTTTCACATCCTGTTGATGAGCCATAACGAGGGGGGGCTCCTGCTGCTGCCGGGACAGGAGCGAGCGATCCCTGCGGGCTCGCTGGTGTTTCTGCCCGCCGGTTGTGCGGGAGGCTTTGCCCTGGCGCGAGACGGTTGGCAGATAAGCTGGGTGCTGCTCGACGATGTGCCGCGCTGGCGCCATTTGCATCGCGTGGGCCGCCAATTGCACCCAAGCGGCGAGGTGCAGCCTCTTTATCATCTGCTGGAGTTGCTGCACGGGGAGTCGGCGCGCTCCCCTCTGCTGCCGGATCTGCTGACCCTGTTGGTGGCGCTGGTGGAGCGGGCGCTGCAAGGGGAGGGGAGAGGGGCCTCAAGGTTGAAGCTGCAAGCCCTGTTTCGTGAGATAGAAACGCGCCTCGGCGAGCCGTGGAGTGTGGCCAGTATGGCGGAGCTGCTCCCCTGCTCGCCGGCGCACCTGCACCGGCTCTGCCGGCAGTGGCTCGGTTGCGGCCCCATGACCCAGTTGACCCGGCTGCGGATGGAGAAAGCCAAGCAGTGGCTGCTCTACACCGACTGGCCGCTGAGCGAGCTGGCGGCCCGGCTTGGCTACAGTGACGATGCCAACTTTGCCAATCGCTTCCGCCGCCACAGCGGCATGGCGCCAGGCGCTTTTCGCCAGCATGGACGGCTGCCTGTAGGGGGCTCGGCAGGATTTGATATTGCAGGAGGAACTCCCTAGTATCGGCTGGCAACCACACGAAGGTGAACAGCCATGTTTGAAGATAATAATCAGAAACGTCCTCTCTATATTCCCTATGCCGGTCCGGCCCTGCTGGAAACCCCTCTGCTCAACAAGGGGAGCGCCTTCACCGCCGAAGAGCGGGCCTCGTTCAACCTCGAAGGGCTGCTGCCCAACAACATCGAGACCATCGAGGAGCAGGCCGAGCGCGCCTATCGCCAGTTCCAGGCGTTTGGCAATGACATGGACCGCCATATCTACCTACGCAACATTCAGGATACTAACGAGACCCTCTTCTACCGTCTGCTGCAAAACCACCTCAAGGAGATGATGCCCATCATCTACACCCCGACCGTGGGGCAGGCGTGCCAGGAGTTCTCCAACATCTATCGCCGCGCCCGCGGTCTGTTCATCTCTTACCCGGATCGGGATCGCATCGACGACATGCTGCAAAACGCCACCAAGCAGAACGTTAAGGTGATCGTGGTCACCGACGGTGAGCGGATCCTGGGCCTTGGCGATCAGGGGATCGGTGGCATGGGGATCCCCATCGGCAAGCTCTCCCTCTATACCGCCTGCGGTGGGATTTCACCGGCCTACTGCCTGCCGGTGGTGCTGGATGTGGGCACCAACAACCAGCAGATGCTAAACGATCCCTTCTACATGGGTTGGCGCAATCCGCGCATCGCCGGTGATGAGTATGCCGAGTTCGTCGATGCCTTCATCCAGGCGGTCAAGCGGCGCTGGCCCGATGTGCTGCTGCAATTTGAGGATTTTGCCCAAGGCAACGCCATGCCGCTGCTTAACCGCTACAAAGATGAGCTGTGCTGCTTCAACGACGATATTCAAGGCACTGCCGCCGTGACCCTCGGCAGTCTTATCGCCGCCTGTAAGGCCTCGGGGGCCAAGCTCTCGGAGAAGCGGGTTGCCTTCCTCGGCGCCGGCAGCGCCGGGTGTGGCATCGCCGAGCAGATCGTGGCCCAGATGAAGGCCGAGGGGCTCACCGATGCCCAGGCGCGCGCCCGGGTCTTCATGGTGGACCGATTCGGCCTGATCACCGATAAGATCCCGAACCAGCTCGAGTTCCAGCGCCGCCTCTCCCTGCCGGTTGAGCGGGTGGCCGACTGGCCGGTGGGGGACAACATCTCTTTGAAGGAGGTGATGGAGCACGGTCACCCGGACATCCTTATCGGTGTGTCCGGCCAACCTGGGCTGTTTACCGAAGAGGTGATCCGCACCATGCACAAGCACTGTGCCCGCCCCATCGTCTTCCCGCTCTCCAACCCGACCTCCCGGGTTGAGGCGACCCCGGCCGATATCCTGCGCTGGACTGAGGGTCAGGCGCTGGTGGCCACCGGCAGCCCGTTTGCGCCGGTCGATGTGAAGGGCAAGCTCTACCCCATCGCCCAGTGCAACAACTCCTACATCTTCCCCGGCATTGGCCTCGGGGTGCTGGCGAGTGGCGCCAAGCGGGTGACCGACGCCATGCTGATGTCGGCAAGCCGCGCCCTGGCCGAGTGTTCGCCGCTGGTGCAGGGAAGTGGTGATTCGCTGCTGCCGGATCTGGGGGATATCGAGGCGGTGTCGCGCCATATCGCCAAGATGGTGGCCAAGACCGCCATGTTGCAGGGCAAGGCGGTACAGACCCCGGATGAGGTGATCGATCGCGCCATCGAGGCGAACTTCTGGCGCCCGGAATATCGCCGCTACCGCCGTACCTCATTCTGATCCCGGCTGAGGTGGATCATTAAGAGAAAGGCGATACATATAGGGGGGCGTTAAGCCCCCCGAAAAAATGGTATGAGCGCCGTACCAGGTGATCGCTGGGCAGGGACAAATTTGGAGTATTCACTCTGATAATTTATCTGTTGGATGATGGAATTTTCAGACGACATCATGGTCTTACTAGTAGCTATTCCTTCTTTCCTGAAAATATCTCCCACTTATAGAAAGCGCTTTCAGTCATGTTTTCACTATTTAAACAGGCTGCATTCAGTTTATTTTTGTGGAGAAATAACCACTGATATCGCTTTCATGTGGTTATGTTCTTATTAAAACAATAACTATTGAGTGTAAGTTGTCGCGGAAACCGGTTTCCTTTGGTTTTGCTTTGCATTTATTTCTGTCGGAAGCGTTTGTCATCGTTTTGTGAATTGCCTCATAGTTTATTCCTTTTGCCACTTCTTATAATCCCTCTCGGTTATCGTCCTCACTATTTTCAGACTCGTGAAAATAGTAAGGATTCGATAGTTACCAGTTTTCAGGAACACACATCCACAACGGGAAAAAAGGAACTAAACATGAACGCAAAGTGGCTCCCGATTGCAGCAGCAGTGACCGCTGCTCTGGCTTCCGCCTCTGTCTCCGCCGTTGATTTCCACGGCTACTTCCGCTCCGGCGTCGGCGTTTCCGGCGACGGCGATATGCAGACCAACCTCGGTGGTGGCGATGGTAAGAAGAAAGTAGGCCGTCTCGGTAACGAGAAAGACACCTACGGTGAAATCCAGCTGGGTCAGGAAGTATTTAACAAGGACAACAAGTCTTTCTACGTTGATTCCATGGTTGCCATGACCTCCAACGGCTCCAACGACTGGGAATCCACTGAGTCTAAGTTCCGCTGCACTGGTGCTGATGGTGTTGTTGCCAACTGTGAGAACAAAGAAGACTCCACCTTTGCTCTGCGTCAGTTCAACGTACAGGCCAAGAACCTGTTTGGTGGCAACGAAACTCTGTGGGCCGGTAAGCGCTTCTACCAACGTCACGACATCCACATCTCCGACTTCTACTACTGGAACATCTCCGGTGCCGGTGCCGGTATCGAGAACATTCAAGCTGGTCCGGGCAAGCTCTCCCTCGCATGGGTACGTAACGACCGTAGCGGTACTAATGATGGTTGGAACTTCAACGACGACCTCAACGTCAATACTCTGGACTTGCGCTATGCCGGTATTCCGCTGTGGCAAGATGCCTCCCTCGAGCTGGGCGTAGACTACGCCATCGTTAACGCCACCGATGCTCAAAAAGACTCTTCCAACACCAATTATGACGACGCTAAGAACGGTGTGATGCTGACCGCCGAGCTGACTGCCGGTGTGCTGGGTGGCTTCAACAAGACCGTGTTGCAGTATGGTACCGAAGGTTACTCCAAGACCATGGCTTTCTATGGTGACGGCTCCTGGTACGGTGCTGAAGCTAAGAGCGGTGCCGATGGCTTCCGTATCATCAACTGGGGCGTGATCCCGATGGGTGGTAAGGTTGAAATGGGTCACCAGCTGGTCTACGGCGTAGGTAACGAAATGTGGGATGGTAACGACAAGTGGGAAGCTATCTCTGCTGTCGTTCGTCCGATGTACAAGTGGGATGACTACAACAAGACCATCTTTGAAGGTGGTTACTTCCAGGACAAGAACAAGTCCACCAGTGGTGCTAGCCAGAAGGATAGCGGCTATAAGCTGACCCTGGCTCAAGCTTGGTCTGCTGGCTCCAGCTTCTGGGCCCGTCCGGAAATCCGTGTGTTTGCTTCCTATGTGGCGGCTGATGATACTGATATGAGTGGTAAGCCGTTTGATGGCAATACCTCCAAGGACAACTGGAACTTCGGTGTTCAAGCTGAAGCTTGGTGGTAAGTTCCGCTTGAGTTAAGTTGATAACTGCCCCCTAATGGGGGCAGTTTTGTTTCCTCTGATGATTCGATAGGGAGTATGGATGAAGTTGGTTAACGGATCCTTGGCGGCCTTGGTGGCTGTCGCTTTGTCTGGCTGTGTGAACATAGGCGTACCGTTGCAGGAGCATTCCGCTGTCTTGGATCAGAGCCAATCCGCCAAGCAGTCACTGGCTGCGGTACAGAGCTGCTGCGCTTCTCTGGCTGAGCTTAAGTTCCAGCCCTTGCCCGAAGGTAGCTCGGTGCTGACTATAGATGGCGCCTCCCAGGCGTTTCGTTTCGAAGAAGGGATGAGTTATCTCGGTGCTTATCGTCTGCCCGAGAATACTGGTGACCTGCTTATCAAGGTTGCCGCTCAGGTCGGCAAGAGCGTGCTGGTACCCCAGGTGCTGATGCTCGATAGCAACCATGAAGTGACCCGGGTGCTCGGTAAGTCGGTGTTTACCTACCAACCGGCCCATCTGATGGACAACGATCGCATCGAGGGTACCATCTATGTGAGCCGTAATGCCGTAAAGCAAGAAGCTTATATGGTGATTTATACGCCAGCAGCCGAGCTCTCCGGGGCGACGACAGTACTGCATCCGGCCAAGGCGTTTGCTCGTGCTAATTCGACTCAGGAGCCAGATATTCCCGATCCCGTTATTCCTCACTCTGCTTGGGGGGTCGTGGCGTTAGATGTAAAAGATCGCGCCAAGGAACAAGGGTTGGATAATGTCTTTAAGACCGAATACAGCGATAAGATAGCCTTAAGTCAGGGGGTTCAACCTTCGGTGACGACGACTGCCGCCGTTGCTAGTGGCACCACCGCTGTGGCCGCCACTCGCCCGCAACCGGCCCCTGCCATGCTGAGCGAGACCGAGACCTTCTATCAGGCTCAGATCGAGAAAGCGGTGCAGGACGGTAACATAGAGAAGGCGATGAAGCTGGTGGACGAGGCGCAACGTGCCGGTTCAACCAGAGCCAAACAAACGTTCGTCGACGCAATCAAGCGTTCACAGAAATAAGCATTCCATCGTTCGATGAAAAGACTCCTGCTTTGGCAGGGGTTTTTTTATTTTTGCAAGGTTACACTTTGTTACTTTGTGCATTATTTTGGTGCTACGGCAATACAGTTTGTGACTAATATTGTCATATGGCTTTGATATAGTTACTTTGGACGTTATTAGCTTTATTTTTATATATTTATCTGCTTAGTTAATTCCTGTGATCTCCCCTCCAAATTCATTCTTTCATTCATTTAAAGTACAGAAAGTTTGTCTTCAAGAAGTTATATTTAGCCTGACCAATAGAATTAGCCCAGCATGAAGACCGAATCGCTCGTATTGCAACCGGTTGAATCACAGCTGGTCTCATATGAATTCCTATAAGGGATTTTATCTAAATCAGGAGCACACAATGTTGAAAAATGCATTCTCCAATCTGCAAAAGGTCGGTAAGGCGCTGATGCTGCCCGTATCGGTCCTGCCGGTTGCAGGTATTTTGCTGGGGGTGGGTGCGGCCCACTTCAGCTGGTTGCCGGAAATTGTCTCCCAGCTGATGGAGCAAGCCGGTGGTTCCGTCTTTGGCCAGATGGCGCTGCTGTTTGCAGTGGGTGTGGCTCTGGGCTTTACCAATAACGACGGCGTATCCGGTCTGTCTGCCATCGTTGGCTACGGCATCATGATCGCCACCCTGAAGGTAATGGCGCCTGTGATGGGCGTTGAAAGCATCGAAACCGGTGTGCTGGGTGGTATCCTGGCCGGTGGTATCGCCGCGTGGGCCTTCAATCGTTTCTACAAGATCCAGCTGCCTGAGTATCTGGGCTTCTTCGCCGGCAAGCGTGCCGTACCCATCATCACCGGTTTCCTCTCCATCGGTCTGGGTGTCATCCTGTCCGTGATTTGGCCGCCGGTCGGCGCCGCTATCGGAGCCTTCTCCGACTGGGCTGCTAACCAGAACCCGGTACTGGCTTTCGGTATCTACGGCGTGGTTGAGCGCTCCCTGATCCCGTTTGGTCTGCACCACATCTGGAACGTACCGTTCTTCTATCAGGCCGGTACCTGCGTCAACGGTGCGGGTGAAACCGTCCACGGTATCATGACCTGCTTCCTGACTGCTGACGATGCTTCCCGCGCTGCGGGCAATGGCTTCGGTCAGCTGGCCGGTGGCTACCTGTTCAAGATGTTCGGTCTGCCTGCCGCTGCATTTGCTATCGCTCATGCTGCCAAGCCGGAAAACCGTGCCAAGATCGTGGGTATCATGGCCTCTGCAGCCCTGACCTCTTTCCTGACCGGTATCACCGAGCCGATTGAGTTCTCCTTCCTGTTCATCGCCCCGGTGCTGTACGCCATTCACGCCGTACTGGCTGGTCTGGCCTATGTGCTGACCAACACCCTGGGTATTGTGCATGGTCACACCTTCTCTAACGGCTTCATCGACTTCGTGGTGCAATCGCCGCGTGCCGATAAGATGCTGCTGCTGGTTGGTCTGGGTCTGGTTTACGCTGCCATCTACTACGTCGTGTTCAGCTTCGTCATTCGCGCCCTGAACCTGAAGACGCCTGGCCGTGAAGACGAAACTGCCGAGGTTGCGGTGAATCAAGGCAAGGACGAAATGTCTGCCTCTCTGGTGGCTGCCTTTGGTGGTAAAGAGAACATTGCCTCCCTGGATTCCTGCATCACCCGCCTGCGTGTAGGTGTGAAGGATGTGGCCAAGGTTGACCAGGCTGGTCTGAAGAAGCTGGGGGCGGCCGGTGTGGTCGTGGCTGGCTCCGGTGTTCAGGCCATCTTCGGTACCAAGTCTGACAACCTGAAGACGGACATGGACATCTGGATCAAGAACAACTGATCCCAGATTGAATGATGAAAGGGAGGCCAATGGCCTCCCTTTTCTGTTTTTGCGCTGAGCTAAGCTGCTCTGTTGAGGAGCCATGGGCCGGCTCAGAGTTTCTCCAGATCTTGCTCTATCTCGCGGATCTTGTTTTGCACGACCTTCTCGAGGTGGCGCAGATCGGCCAGGATCTTCTGTTTGATATCCGGGTTGATGTGGGGAGGGTGAGCGCCCTGGGTCAGGCTGTCTAGCTCGTCGACCACGTACTTGAGGTTGGCGTTGATCTCGGTGACATCCTTGTACTCGTGGGTGCCTGAGTCGATCAATATGGTCTTGCGTTGGCGCGGGTATTTGAACTTGACGCTCTTGGCGAAGAACTCGCCCTTCTGCTTCTTGAAATAGATCTTGAGAATGTCGTGGTTGGCTTCCTGGCGCAGGGTGTAGCTTTCGATCGTGTCGGGGTCTTGGATCCCTAAGCTCTTGAGATTGTCGTACATCGCTCTTCCTCGGCTGAGAACATTCCTTGCGCACTCATCTTAACTCAAGGCAGCGACCATGATACAGGCATGAAAAAGGGCGCCTTGTGGCGCCCTTTGCATACCCGGTTGCATCACTCGTCGATGGAGCGCAGCAGGGCGTTGATACCCACCTTGGCGCGGGTCTTGGCATCGACCTTCTTGACGATGACCGCGGCGTAGAGGCTGTACTTGCCACACTTGGAGGGCAGGGAGCCGGAGACCACGACCGAGCCCGCCGGCACACGGCCGTAATGGATCTCACCGGTTTCGCGGTCATAGATACGGGTGGACTGGCCGATGAAGACGCCCATGGAGATGACGGAGCCTTCCTCGACGATGACCCCTTCCACCACTTCGGAGCGGGCGCCGATGAAGCAGTTATCCTCGATGATGGTCGGGTTGGCTTGCAGCGGCTCCAGCACGCCGCCGATGCCGACGCCGCCAGAGAGATGGACGTTCTTGCCGATCTGAGCGCAGGAGCCCACAGTGGCCCAGGTGTCGACCATGGTGCCTTCATCGACGAAGGCGCCGATGTTGACGTAGGAGGGCATCAGCACGGTATTGGGGGCGATGAAGGAGCCTTTGCGAGCGGTGGCTGGGGGAACAACACGCACGCCGGCAGCCTTGAATTCGTCGCTGCTGTAACCGGAGAACTTGAGCGGCACCTTGTCATAGTACTGGGCATCGTCGCCTTTGATGATGGCGTTGTCATTGATGCGGAAGTAGAGCAGCACGGCCTTTTTCAGCCACTGGTGTACCACCCACTCGCCGGGGATCTTCTCGGCCACACGGGCCTGGCCCTTATCGAGCAGCTCAATGGCCTGCAAGATGGCAGACTTGGTTTCGGCATCCACGCTGCCAGGAGTGATGGTATCGCGGCGCTCGAAGGCGGCTTCGATGATCTGTTGCAACTCGGTCATGTCAGTTCCCTTTCAAAAAATTCTGCTTGTTGTATCACACTTTGCCGCTGGGTTCAGCCATCCCGCCCACCTTTGGGAAAAGTTGTCAGCAGGCTTACGGCGGCGTCGGCTCAATGTGCAGCGCTTGGAGTATGGTTCGGGTCAGCAGGGGGTAGTCATCCTGGAAGTGGTGCCCGCCAGTCAGTGTCAGCGTCGTCACATTCGGCTGGGTTAAGTGGGGGCAGAGGCGATCGCGTGAGTGGTCATCACTGCCTTGTAGGCAGAGCAGGGGCACGTCATGAATGGTGCGGGCTGCGGCAAGCACGTTGTAGCGCCCACCTTGATGGCTGCGCATGAGATCGCTCACATGAATTTCAAAGTCGGAGGCGACAGAGGGGGAGAGCATGGCCGCCCCCACCAGTTGCTGGCGCAGATCATCGGGCACGCCTTGGAGCATGAAGGGCACTAGCTCGGCACCGAAGGAGAAGCCGACCAGCAGCCAGCGCGGACGCTGCCAGAGGGGGCCGTAGCGGCGCAGCAGGCGGATGAGATCGGCGAGGGCCTGCTCCGGGGTTTTGGCATGCCAGTAGTAGTGCAGCGAGCTCCAACCCACCACCGGCAGGCCATGGCGTTGCAGCGCCTGACTGACCCCACGGTCGAGCGGAGCCCAGCCCCCATCACCGCTGAGAAACACCACCATGGGGGCGTCCGAGTGGCCTTGTGCCGGGTAGAGGGTCAGCCCCAGATCATCGTCCAGATCGGCGGCTCGCAGCGGCAAGCAGAACAGGGTGAGCAACAGAACAACAAGCAGTCTCATGGTGGTTCCTATTTACGCAGCAAGCCGAGCGGGCCACGGCTTATCAGAGTGACGAGCTGGGTCAGGATGCGTGGCAGTGCCAGCCGGCTGGCACACAGCAGGTAGCGGGGCTCCCAGCTCGGGGCAAACTTCTCCTTGTAGCGGTGTAGTCCCTGGAAATTGTAAAAACGGCCCCCCCGGCGATAGAGGGTGTTACCGAGACGGGCCCAATAGCCGCCGAGCGGATGGTCACGCAGCCCTGACATGGGGGCCATGCCGAGATTAAAGGTGTGATAGTGCTGGGCTTTTCCCCACAGCAGCAGCTCGACGAAGAGAAAGTCCATCACGGCGCTACTGCCCGTCTCCGGGAGATAGCGCATCAAGTCGACCGAGAGGCAGGCGCGCTGCTGACCGCTCCATATATTGGCAAACCCGACCAGCCGGTCGCCCTGCCACACCAGTGCCAGTGGCGTGCTTTGCAGATAGTGAACGTCAAAATAACCCACCGAGAAGCCCTTCTCACGTCCCTGCTTGTTCAGCAGCCAGGCATCGGAGATGGCGCGCAGCTCGCCCAACCAGGGGGCGACGGCTTCAGGCTCGATCACCGCAAAGCGCAGCCCTTCGCGGCGCCCCTTGGCGTGGCTCTGACGCAGGTTGCGCAGCCGGCTGGCGGCGAGATCGAAGCCGGTGAGATCGACAACGGCCTCCTCACCGAGCTTGTAGGGCAGCAGGCCCAACTCCAGATAGCAGGGCAGATAGCGTGGGGAGGCCTGGTAGACCACCAAGTTGGCATCCAGCTCGTCACAATGTTCGCGGCACTGCCACAAAAGCTCCTCGGCGAGCGCGGGATCCCCCACCGGATCGCCCATCAGGATCCAGTTTCCTCCCTCACAGCCATACATGACGAAGGCCCTCCCCGACGGGTGAAACAGCAGCGACTTGTCCCCCAGCTGGGCCAGACAGCCATGGATGTCACCGTCACCGCTGACCAACTGGCGCGCCAGGGCCAGCTCGGCCGCACTCGGCGGCTCGCCAGCACGGCGCAGCGGCGCCAGCAACTGGGCCATGCCCACCGTGGCCAGCACGGCGACCACGCCGCCCATGGCGCGCAGGCCGCGTGATGCCCCGCCGTGGGGGGTGACGGTCAGCCACAGCGCGGGGTCATACGCCACGTGGCGATAGGAGAAGAAAAGCAGCCACATGGCGCCGAGCAGGACGGCGCCGATCGCCAGCAGGCTGGCCGGCGTGAAAGGGGCGTGCAGCAGCGCCCCTTTGCGATAAAACAGCGGCGCGCAGGGGGCGATGAGCAGCAAAAAGCCCCCCAACAGCAGGGCGGACTCCCAATCACCGCCACGCAGCAGCGAGAAGAGCATGCCGGCGACCAGCAGCCCCTGAGTGATGCGAAAAGCGGTGTCATAGCGGCGATAGAGGCCGCGGGCGAGCAGCAGGAGCAGCACACCGCTGACGCTGCCGAGCAGGTGGGCGACCTCAAGCAGGGGCAGGGGAAGCAGGGTCAGCAGCGCCTCGATGCGGATGTGCATGGTCGGCACCATGCCCACGCAGAGGAGCAGCGCGCCGGCGGCGAAGGCCCCGAGGCTGATCAGCGCCGGCAACCATTCACGGGCGCGCAGCAGGCCGCTGCGCCAGTGCGGGCGCAGGGAGAACTCGCGCAGGGTGAAGAGCAGCAGCGCTAACACAAACGGGCAGACGTAGTAGATCAGCCGATAGAGCAGCAGGGCGGCGAGCAGTTGGTTGGTCGGGAGTTGTGAACCCAATTGCAGCGTCATGGCCGCCTCGAACACCCCCAACCCTCCTGGCACGTGGGCGATGACCCCGAGCAGCGAGGCCAGCACGAAGGCGGCCAGCAGGGCGGGGTAGCTGACGCTGCCGGCCGGCAGTAGGCAGAACAGTACGGCGGCGACCGTCATCCAGTCGAGCAGGGCGAGCAGCAGTTGCAGCAGGCGCAAGCCTCGCCTCGGCAGTGACCAGGCATACTGGCGCCAGCGTACTGTGTGGTGTGGCCAGAGCAGGTAGATCCCCACCAGTGCCAGCGAGAGCAGACCGGCCATATCGAAAAGAGGCACACTCCAGCTCGGCATCAGGGCAAGCAGTGGATGGCCAGCCCCCCACAACAGGCTGATCCCCCCCAGCGAGCCGAGACCGAGAAAGAAGGTGGTGCTGCAAAAGACGATGACACGGGCGATGGCCCCGGTACTGAGCCCGAGCGCCGAGTAGCTGCGATAGCGTACCGAGCTGCCGGTGAGCAGGGCAAACCCCAGCGTGTTGGAGAAGGTGTAGGCCACAAACGAGGTCAGGGCGATGTGACGCCAGGGCAGGCGGGCGCCTGCCTGGCGGGTGGCCAGCCAGTCGTAGCCGGTGAGGCAGAGGTAACTGAGCATCGTCAGCAGCAGCGCCAAGAGGAGGGCGAGTGGCGGGCTCTGCCACAGGGCGTGGCGAATATCGCGCCAGTGCCAGTCATGGGTCAGGCGATAGAGCAGCAACAGGGCGCAGGCAAGCAGCAGCAGGCTGCACAGGGGGGCCAGCCAGTGGCGCCAGTGCAGCCTCATGCGCGCCTCCTGGCCGCACCTTGGCGCGAACCCAAAAGAGGGTCCGGCCCCTCCAGGCAGGAGGTGGGCCGGACAAAGGGGAAAAGTGACATGGGATATGCCCAGAGCCAAACAAACTACGCGCAGAGCGTAGCTGCGGTGAGCACAACCTGTCAGTGGGCGTTGAGTGACCGTCTGTAACCAAATGTACAGACAGTACGGGGAGTTAGCCCTCGGTCAGCTCGGCCAACTGCTGGATCAGCCGCTCCTCCAGCTGGCGCTGCTGCGCCAAGTCCAGTGGTTCCCCCTCCAGGGTGGTGAGGCTGAAAAAGTCCTCCACCCGCTCGCCGATGGTGGTGATCTTGGCGGCGTGCAGCGCCAGTCCGCACTGCTGGAAGACGGCGCCGATGCGCGCCAGCAGGCCGGGCGCATCGAGGGCGATCAGCTCGACTAAGGTGTGGCGCACCTCGCCCTTGTGGGGCAAAAAGGTGACCCGGGTCGGGACATTGAACTGGCGATGGCGGCGCGAAAGGGGTTTGCTGCGCAGCACCAGCTTGCCCGGCTCCTCCAGCGCCTTCTCCAGCGCCCCCTTGATGGTGGCGATGCGGTTAGGGCTGATGGGCTGGCCATTGGGCTCGAGCACGATGAAGGTATCGAGCACGAAGCCGGTGCGTGAGCTCATGATCTGGGCATCGTGGATGTTGAGGTTCTTCTGATCCAGTGCTGAGGCCACGGTGGCAAACAGGTTGGGCATGTCGCGGCAATAGATAAACAGCTCGCTGCCGCCCCGGCTGGTGTGTTTGCCCACCAGCACCAGCGGCACCGAGGGATCGGCGTGGGCCAGGATGTGGCGGGTGTGCCAGGCGATCTGCTCCGGGGTGTGACGCAGGAAATAGTCGGCCTTGAAGTCGCTCCACAGCTGGGTCACCGCCTCGTCGCTGGCCTCTTGCAGCAGCTGGCGGGCCTGGCGCTGGTTCTCGCGGATCTTGAGGCGCATGTCGGGCGGGTTCTCCAGCCCCTGGCGCAGCGCCTTCTGGGTGGCGAAGAACAGCTCGCGCAGCAGGGTGCCTTTCCAGTCGTTCCACAGGGTGTCGTTGGTGGCGCAGATATCGGCCACGGTGAGGCAGCAGAGCAGCTCGAGGTGCAGCTCGTCGCGCACCTTCTGGGCAAAGTCGGTGATGACGTCCGGATCATAGATATCGCGGCGCTGGGCGGTCACTGACATCAATAGGTGGTGGCGCACCAGCCAGGCGACCAGCCGGCTCTCGTAGCGATCAAAGCCGTGCAGCTGGCAGAACTCCAGGGCATCGACGGCGCCGAGTTCGGAGTGATCCCCCTTGCGGCCCTTGGCGATGTCGTGGAACAGGGCGGCCACGAACAAGAGCTCGGGCTTGCGCAACTGGTTGAACAGCTCGTGGCAGAGCGGGTGGGGTTTGCGGCTGGCCGGATCGGTGAAGAAGTGGAAGTGCTTGAACAGGCGATGGGTGTGCTCATCCACCGTGTAAGCGTGGAACATGTCGAACTGCATCTGGCCGACGATGAGGTGCCACTGGGGCAGGTAGGCCGCCAGGATGCCGTATTTGTGCATCAGGGTCAGCGGCAATCCAATGCCGCCTGGGTGGCGCAGCAGGGCGATGAACAGGCGGCGGCACTCGGGAATGTCCTGCAACCAGCAGCCGAGCTTGCGCCGAGCCTCGCGCAGCTGGCGCAAGGTGGCCGAATGGATGCCGGTCACATTGGGGTGCTGGGCGATCTGGTAGAAAAGACGCAAGATGGCCGCCGGCTCGCGGCCGAACAGGTCGGGCTCGACCGCATCGATGAGGCGACCCCGCAGCTGGAACTCGTCGCTGATGCGGCGCACGTCCATGGCGCTGTTGCCGAGGATGGCCTCGTCAAACAGTTGCAGCAGCATCTCATTGAGCTCGGCCACCCGGCGCACCGTCTGGTAGAAGCGCTTCATCATCTGCTCGACCGGGCCGTTACCCTCGCCGGTGAAACCGAGGATCTCGGCCACGGTGCGCTGCCTGTCGAACAGCAGGCGGTTGTCCCCCCGGTTGATGGCCAGATGCAGGGCGAAGCGCACCTGCCACAGGAAGGTCTGGCAATCTTGCAGCTCCTGGTACTCGGCCTGGTTGAGAAAGCCCTGGCTGCTCATCTCGGCCAGCGAGGTGGCGCCAAAGTGACGGCGGGCGACCCAGGCCAGGGTCTGGATATCGCGCATGCCCCCCGGGTTGCTCTTGATGTCCGGCTCAAGCTTGTAGGCGGTGCCCTGGAACTGACGGTGACGGTCGATCTGCTCCTGGCGTTTGGCCTCGAAGAAGGCCTCGCTCGGCCAGAACAGCGAGGGGGCGGTGGCGGCTTGCAGGGCGACGAAGCCCGGCTCATGGCCGGTGATGTAGCGCGCCTCGATGAGGTTAGTGGCCACCGTGATGTCACGCTCTCCTTGGGCGACACACTCGGCGACGCTGCGCACCGACTGGCCCACTTCGAGGCGCAGATCCCACAAGAGCGCGATGAAGTCGCCGATACGCAGCCCCAGCACTTCGTCCGGCTCCTCTTGGTAGAGCAGCAGCAAGTCGATATCGGAGTGGGGGTGCAGCTCGCCACGGCCATACCCGCCGACGGCGATCAGGGTCAGCCCCGCCACCTTGTCGAAACCGAACTGTTGCCACAGTTGGGTCAGCAGGGCATCCATGAAGCGTGAGCGCTCTGCCACCAACTGGGTGACCGGCTCGCCTTGGCGAAAACGTTCGGCCAGGCGCGCTGAAAACTGATGCAGTGCACTGCGATAGGCTTCACGTTCGAGAGGTTGGGCGCAGGAGGGGAGCAGGGAGAGATCGTCCATGGGGTCTCGCTTAAGTGAAAGACCCCGGCGTGGCCGGGGTCTGCATGATATCAGGCGTGCTTGATGATGCGCTCGAGGGTTTCGTCGTTGCGCAGGGTCAGCACCTCGCAGCCATCCTCGGTCACCAGCAGGGTGTGTTCCCACTGGGCCGAGTCACCGCCATCCTTGGTGGTCACGGTCCAGCCATCCTTCGGATTGATCTTGCAGTGGTGCTTCTTGGTGTTGACCATCGGCTCGATGGTGAAACACATGCCGGGCTTGAGTTCGAGCTTGGCGCTGTTGCGATAATGCAGGATCTGCGGCTCTTCGTGGAACTCTTTGCCAATGCCGTGACCGCAGTAGTCACGCACCACGGAGAAGCCGGCCTTCTCGGCGATGGGCTGGATGATGGCGCCGATCTCGGTGATGCACATGCCGGGGCGCACCTGACGGATGGCGGCGTAGAGGCTCTCCTGGGTCACCTTGCACAGCTGGTGGCGCAGCGGTGTGGTCTGGCCGACGATGAACATGGCCGAGGTATCGCCGTGATAGTCATCCTTGATGACGGTGATGTCGAGGTTGACGATGTCCCCTTCGCGCAGCTTCTTGTGATTGGGGATGCCATGACAGATGACGTCGTTGACCGAGGTGCAGATCGACTTGGGAAAACCGTGATAGTTGAGCGGGGCCGGAATGGCCTGCTGCACGTTGACGATGTGGTCGTGGCACAGGGTATTGAGCTCATCGGTGGTGACGCCAGCCTTGATATGGGGGGCGATCATCTCGAGCACTTCGGCGGCCAGGCGGCCGGCAACGCGCATCTTTTCTATCTCTTCGGGGGTCTTGATCTGGACAGTCATGGCTTCTCTCTTGGTGCCCTTCTCATGCCGGGCGACGCGCCAGGCGGGGCAACTGAAAACGGTTTGCGTTTGCAACAGGTTCAAAATTTTACCCGCAACCCCCCTTCAAGTTCCAGTGTGATTGTCATCACGGCGCCATGGAGGGCGCTCATGATGGTTCAGTCGGGCGCCTGACGGTACCATGCCAAGGTGGTGTTTCATCCGTGACTATGGTATAAAGCGCGCCGAACCTGGGTCTGTCCCGGGTTTTCCACCCTAACCTAAACAACACACACACATCGACACCTGTGCCGGGGTGCCCCTTGCGGGTCGGTTACATGGGATGTGTGGAGGCCTAACCCCAATAGAGGTATAAAATGGCTAAAGTTTCTATGCGCGACATGCTGCAAGCCGGCGTCCACTTCGGTCACCAAACCCGTTACTGGAACCCCAAGATGAAGTCTTACATCTTCGGTGCTCGTAACGGCGTTCACATCGTGAACCTGGAAAAGACCGTTCCGATGTTCGACGATGCCATGAACTTCCTGAGCTCCACTGCTGCCAAGAAGGGCAAGGTTCTGTTCGTCGGTACCAAGCGTGCTGCCTCTGAAGCCGTCAAGGAAGCTGCTTCCCGTTGCGATCAGTTCTATGTGAACCATCGCTGGCTGGGCGGCATGCTGACCAACTGGAAGACCGTTCGTCAGTCCATCAAGCGTCTGAAGGATCTGGAGACCCAGAGCCAAGACGGTACCTTCGACAAGCTGACCAAGAAAGAGGCGCTGATGCGTACTCGCGAAATGGAAAAGCTGGAGAAGAGCCTGGGCGGTATCAAGGACATGGGCGGCCTGCCTGACGCACTGTTCGTGATCGATGCCGAGCACGAGCACATCGCCATCAAGGAAGCCAACAACCTGGGTATCCCGGTAATTTCTGTCGTTGATACCAACTCCAACCCGGATGGCATTGACTACATCATCCCGGGTAACGACGACGCCATCCGCGCCGTACAACTGTACCTAAACGCTGCTGCCGACACCGTGCTGGAAGCCCGCGAGCAGGACATCGTTGTTCAAGCCGAGAAAGATGGCTTCGTTGAAGCTGAGTAATAAATAAGGTCTGTAAAGCCCTTTTATTGACCAAGCTGAAACATTGGTTGGCAGGGGCCCTTGATGGCCCCTGTTTCTTGTTAATTCGAGACCGAGGATACTGGACATGGCAAACATTTCTGCCGCCCTGGTAAAAGAACTGCGCGAGCGCACTGCCGCTGGCATGATGGATTGCAAAAAAGCGCTGGAAGAGGCCGCTGGTGATATCGAGCTGGCGATCGAAAACATGCGTAAATCCGGCCAGGCTAAGGCTGCCAAGAAGGCTGGCCGTATCGCCGCCGAAGGCGTCATCTTCGCCCGCACCGAAGGCAACGTTGCCGTTCTGATCGAGCTGAACTGCGAAACTGACTTCGTTTCCAAGGATGCCAGCTTCCTGGCCATGGGTCAGAAGATCGCTGAGATCGCTGCAACCCAGAAGATTGCTGACGTTGACGCCCTGAAGGCCGCTGACTTCGGTAACGGTGAGACCGTTGAGCTGACCATCACCAACCTGATCGCCAAGATCGGTGAGAACATGAACCTGCGCCGCGTGGTGCTGGTGGAAGGTGACAACCTGGGCACCTACGTTCACGGCTCCCGCATCGGTGTTATCACCAAGCTGGCCGGTGGTACCGACGAGCTGGCCAAAGATCTGGCCATGCACGTTGCGGCCAACAGCCCGCAATTCGTTAAGCCGGAAGACGTGTCTGCCGAAGTGGTCGCCAAAGAGCGCGAAATCCAGATCGACATCGCCATCAACTCCGGCAAGCCGAAAGACATCGCCGAGAAGATGGTTGAAGGCCGCATGAAGAAGTTCACCGGTGAGGTTTCCCTGACTGGTCAGCCGTTCGTGAAGGATCCTTCCATGACCGTTGCCGAGCTGCTGAAGAAAGAAGGCGCTGACGTTGTCTCCTTCACCCGCTACGAAGTAGGCGAAGGCATCGAGAAGCAGGAAACCGACTTCGCCGCCGAAGTGGCTGCCCAGATCGCTGCCGCTCAAAAGGCCTAATTGAACCGGTTTTACCGTTCCCCGGACCGCGACTGATGTCGCGGTCTTTATATGACCAGGAATCAGTCTCATGAGTACCAATCCCAAGCCAGCATACAGACGTGTTCTTCTTAAGTTGAGCGGTGAAGCCCTGCAGGGCGCAGAGGGTTTCGGCATCGATCCGGCCGTCCTGGATCGTATGGCGCAAGAGATCAAGGAGCTGGTCGAGCTGGGGGTTCAGGTCGGTCTGGTCATCGGTGGCGGCAACCTGTTCCGTGGTGCCGGCCTCGCCAAGGCGGGAATGAACCGCGTGGTGGGCGACCACATGGGTATGTTGGCGACCGTGATGAACGGCTTGGCCATGCGTGATGCCCTGCATCGTGCTTATGTGAATGCCCGTCTGATGTCTGCCATCTCCTTGCAGGGGATCTGCGACTCCTATACCTGGGCCGAGGCGATCAGCCATCTGCGCGCCGGTAAGGTCGTCATCTTCTCTGCCGGTACTGGCAACCCTTTCTTCACCACCGACTCTGCAGCTTGCCTGCGCGGCATCGAGATCGAAGCCGACGTTGTGCTCAAGGCGACCAAGGTCGATGGTGTCTACAGTGATGATCCGGTTAAGAATCCGGATGCAGTGATGTATCATGAGCTGAGCTACGACGAGGTGCTCGACAAGGAGCTCAAGGTCATGGATCTCGCGGCCTTCACCCTGGCCCGTGACCACGATCTGCCGATCCGCGTGTTCAACATGAACAAACCGGGTGCCCTGCGCCGTGTGTTGATGGGTGAGCCTGAAGGTACCTTGATCCACCATCTCGGCAAGTAACAACGTCGGATCCACTGCCCACGAATTACAAGGAAATACCACCGTGATCAACGAGATTAAGAACGATGCCAAAGAGCGCATGAACAAAAGTGTGGAAGCGCTCAAGACCCAGATGTCCAAGATCCGTACCGGCCGTGCTCACCCGAGCCTGCTCGATGGTATCCAGGTTGAGTACTACGGCTCCGCCACGCCGCTCAAGCAGCTGGCTAACGTGGTGGCCGAAGACTCCCGTACTCTGGCGCTGACCGTGTTCGATCGCACCATGATCCAGGCGGTCGAGAAGGCGATCATGAGTTCCGATCTGGGCCTGAACCCGGCCACTGCCGGCACCACGATGCGTATTCCGCTGCCGCCGCTGACCGAAGAGCGTCGTCGGGATCTGACCAAGGTCGTTCGCGCTGAAGCAGAAAACGCCCGTGTGGCCGTGCGCAACATCCGTCGTGATGCCAATGCCGACCTCAAGGCACTGCTCAAAGATAAAGAGATCTCCGAGGATGACGACCGTCGCGCTCAGGACGATATCCAGAAGCTGACCGATACCTACGTCAAGCTGGTGGATGAAGCCTTGGCCGCGAAGGAAAAGGAGCTGATGGAAATCTAAGGCTCCGACAGGTATATTACGAGCGCCGTACAGCCCCCTGTGCGGCGCTTTTCTGTTTGTGGGAGATATGCATGTCGCTTTCGGCCGTCGTCGGTGAGACCGCCAACCAGAGTCTGCCCCGCCACGTGGCCATCATCATGGATGGTAACGGGCGTTGGGCCCAGCAACGCGGCAAGATCCGTGTGCAGGGGCACAAGGCCGGGGTCAAGTCGGTGCGCGAGGCTGTCTCGTTTTCCGCTCGGGCTGGGATGGAGGCGCTGACCCTGTTTGCCTTCTCCAGCGAGAACTGGCGCCGCCCGGAAGGGGAAGTCAGTGCCCTGATGGAGCTGTTCATGATGGTGCTTGGCCGCGAGGTCGACAAGCTTCATCAGAACGGCATCCGGTTGCGGGTGATTGGCGATATCTCCCGTTTCAGCGAACGGCTGCAGGAGAAGATTGCCAAGGCCGAGGCGCTCACCGCCAACAATGCGGGCATGACCCTCAATATCGCCGCCAACTATGGCGGTCAGTGGGACATAGTGCAGGCCGCCCGGCGACTGGCTGACGAGGTGGCTGCTGGCCACCTGCGCAGCGACCAGATCACCGAGTCCACCTTTTCCGACTATGTCTGCATGGCCGATCTGCCGCCGGTGGATCTGCTGATCCGCACCGGTGGCGATCATCGCATCAGCAACTTCCTGCTCTGGCAGATGGCCTATGCCGAACTCTATTTCACCCCCGTGCTGTGGCCCGATTTTGACGAACAGCACTTCAGCGAGGCCATCGCCTCCTTCGTCAGCCGCGAGCGGCGCTTTGGTTGTACCGGCGAGCAGATCCGCACGCTGATTGCCGAACGACAGACCAAGTAACCGCTCCCCCGAAGAGGAACTCTCTTGCTAAAACAACGTATCATCACTGCCCTGCTGTTAATTCCCCTGGTCTTCGGGGCGCTCTTCTTTCTGCCCATCAAGTGGTTTGCCCTGCTGGTTGCCGGCGTCTTTCTGCTCGGCTCGCTGGAGTGGGGGGCCTTTGTCGGCGCCCGATGGCGTTACCCTGTCTCGCTGCTGCTCTGCCTGTTGCTAGGTGCCACCCTGCTGTGGCAACCGGTCGAGCAGCTGTGGGGGCCGGCGTTGGCCGCGCTGCCCAACGCGACCCTCTATCTCTCCGGCTCCTGGTGGCTGCTGGCACTGCTGCTGGTGGTGCGTTACCCGGCCAGCGCCACCTTGTGGCGCGGTTCGGTCTGGCTCAAGACCCTGTTTGGTGCCGCCACCCTGATCCCCTTCTTCTGGGCCATGCTCTCCCTTCGCTGTGTCGAGATTTGGCACGACAGCAGCACTGGCGCCTGGATCCTGCTGTTTGTGATGGCATTGGTGTGGGCTGCCGACTCCGGCGCCTATTTCTTTGGCAAGGCGTTTGGCAAGCACAAGCTGGCGCCTGCGGTCAGTCCGGGCAAGACCATGGAGGGGATGTTCGGTGGCTTGCTGTGTGCCAGCCTGCTGGCCGTCGGGGTGACTTGGTATCAGGGCGCCGATGGTCACACCACGCTGATCGTGCTGGCCAGCTCTCTGCTGGCGGTGCTGGCCTCCATCCTTGGCGATCTCAGCGAGAGCATGTTCAAGCGTGAGGCCGGCCTCAAGGACTCCGGTGCGTTGCTGCCCGGTCACGGGGGTATCCTCGATCGCATCGATAGCCTGACCGCCGCACTGCCGGTGTTCCTGCTCAGCTACCTGCTGCTCTCCTAGGAGTGACCATGGAAAACCTGGTGATCTTGGGCGCTTCCGGCTCCATCGGTCAGAGTACCCTCAAGGTGGTGCGTCAACACCCGGGGCGCTGGCAACTGCTGGCGCTCACGGCGGCGCGCAGTGTCGATTCGATGCTGCGGGACTGCCTCGAGTTCTCCCCCCGCTTTGCGGTCATGGTGGACGAGCTGGCCGCCGGTGAGCTCGCTGGTCGCCTGCGGGCTCATGGCTGCCCCACTCGGGTCTTGTCTGGCACCGATGCCTTGTGTGACGTGGCGGCTCACCCCGATGCCGACAGCGTGATGGCGGCCATCGTCGGTGCGGCCGGCCTGCCGGCCACCCTGGCAGCGGTGCGTGCCGGCAAGCGGGTGCTGCTGGCCAACAAGGAGTCACTGGTGATGTCGGGGGCGCTGTTCATGGACGCGGTGCGTGAGCACGGTGCGACCTTGCTGCCCATCGACAGCGAGCACAACGCCATCTTTCAGAGCCTGCCGGCCGAGGTGCAGAGTCACCTCGGTTTTTGCGATCTCGCCGCCGCCGGGGTCAGCAAGATCCTGCTGACCGGCTCGGGTGGCCCTTTTCGCTATCGCGACATCGAGACGCTGGCGGCAGTGACCCCCGAGGAGGCGATCGCTCACCCCAACTGGTCGATGGGGCCGAAGATCTCGGTCGACTCGGCCACCATGATGAACAAGGGGCTCGAGTACATCGAGGCGCGCTGGCTGTTTAATGCTGCGCCCGAACAGATACAGGTGATTATCCATCCCCAGTCGGTGATCCACTCCATGGTGCAGTACAAGGATGGCTCGGTGCTGGCCCAGCTCGGCAATCCCGATATGTGCACGCCGATCGCCCACGCCATGGGCTATCCGCAGCGGATCGTTTCCGGCGTGGAACCTCTGGACTTTTTCAGTGTCGGAGAGTTCAGTTTCATTCGTCCCGATGAGCGGCGTTACCCCTGCCTGCGGCTGGCCATCGAGGCCTGCGCCGCCGGACAGGCGGCCACCACGGCGCTGAATGCGGCCAATGAGGTGGCGGTCGCGGCCTTCTTGCAAGGCGGCCTTGGCTACATGGCGATCGCCGGTCTGGTCGAGCGCGCCTGTAGCCGCTTTGGGGGCGAGGGGGTGAGCGATCTGGCGGCGTTGCTGGATCTGGACGCGCGGGTCAGACGACAGACGCAACAATGGCTGGAGGAATAATGGGCGGAGTACTCTGGAATATTGGCGCCTTCATCATCGCGCTGAGCATTCTGGTCGCGGTGCATGAGTTTGGTCACTTCTGGGTGGCGCGGCGCTGTGGCGTAAAGGTGGAGCGTTTCTCCATCGGCTTTGGCCGGGCCATCTGGCGCCGGCTTGGCAAGGATGGCACCGAATATGTGGTGGCCATGATCCCGCTCGGCGGTTACGTGAAGATGCTCGATGGCCGGGTCGACGAGTTGCAGCCCGGTGAGGAGCGCCAGGCTTTCAATCACAAGAGCGTCTGGGCCCGCATGGCCATCGTGGCTGCCGGCCCGTTTGCCAACTTCATCTTTGCCCTGCTCGCCTTCTGGCTGATGTTCATGATCGGTGTGCCCTCGGTCAAGCCGGTGGTCGGTGAGGTGCGACCCGGCTCCATCGCCGCCGAGGCTCGTCTTGAGCCCGGTATGGAGATTGTCGGGGTGGGGGAGACCGCAACCCGTGACTGGGAGGGGGTGACCTATGCCCTGCTCGAGCGCATGGGGGAGTCGAGCCTCACCTTGCAGGTGCAGCAAAAAGAGACCCAGTATGCGGTGAGCCGCGAGCTGTCGATTGCCGGCTGGCGCTTTGATCCGGACAAGGAGTCCCCGGTCACCAGCCTCGGTATCATTCCGCTCGGGGCTCAGGTGCTGCCCGAGGTGGCCATGGTGGTGCCCAAGGGGGCGGCCGAGCAGGCCGGCCTGCAGGCCGGCGATAAGCTGCTGCGCATCGGCGATCAGACCATCACCCACTGGGAGGAGTTTGCCCGTGTGGTGCAGTCGGCGCCTGGCCAGAGTCTGGTGCTTGAGGTGCAGCGCGGGGACGCTATCGTGCCACTGACCCTGGTGCCACAGAGCCGGACGACCAAAGGTGTCACCAGCGGTTATGTCGGTGTGGCCCCCAAGGTGGTTCCATTACCGGATGAATATCGAATTCTGCTACAGTATGGCCCTCTGCAGGCCCTGTGGCATGGCGCGCTCAAAACCTGGGATCTGATCGGCCTGACGTTCAACATGATTGGCAAGTTGATCGGTGGCATCGTTTCCCTCGACAATCTGAGCGGCCCGATTTCGATTGCCAAGGGAGCCGGTAGCAGTGCCGACTACGGCCTGGTCTATTTTCTGGGTTTCCTGGCGCTCATCAGTGTCAACCTGGGGATCATCAATCTGTTCCCCCTGCCGGTGCTGGACGGTGGACATCTGGTCTACTTCCTGATCGAGGCGGTACGGGGGCGTCCTGTGTCCGAGCGGACCCAGGAGATCGGTTTCAAGATTGGTGCAGCCGTTCTGGTATTCCTGATGGGAATTGCGCTGTTTAATGATTTCACCCGCCTCTGAGTGGCGGGCATCAACAAGGACACATAAGAACAAAATGGCCGTGAAAAATGCATTGGTGTTGAGCTGCCTGTTGGGCGCCTCTCTGACCGTTCAGGCTGCCCCTTCCACCTTTACCGTGCAGGATATCCAGGTGGACGGGCTGCAACGGGTGACCCTGGGTGCCGCCCTGTTGAACCTGCCGATCCGGGTCGGTGATCAGGTTGACTCGGTTTCGCTGGCTGGCGCCATCAAGCGCCTGTATGCCACCGGTAACTTCGAGGATGTGCAACTCTATCGCGATGGCAATGTGCTGATGGTGCAGGTCAAGGAGCGCCCGACCATCGCTAGCATCGAGTTTTCCGGCAACAAGGACATCAAGGAGGAGCAGCTGACCCAGACGCTGGAGTCCTCCGGCATCCGCGTTGGTGAGCCGCTCGACCGTACCATGCTGAGCTCCCTTGAGAAGGGGCTGGAAGATTTCTACTACGGTGTGGGTAAGTACTCCGCCAAGGTCAAGGCCATTGTCACCCCGCTGCCGCGCAACCGGGTCGATCTCAAGCTTACCTTCGTCGAAGGGCAGGCGGCCAAGATCCAGCAGATCAACATCGTCGGCAACCAGGTGTTCCCGGAAGAGAAGCTGCTCAGCCAGCTCTCGCTAAAAGATGATGTGCCCTGGTGGAACTTCACCGGCGATCAGCGCTATCAGAAGCAGAAGCTGGCCGGTGACATCGAGACCCTGCGCTCTTACTACATGGATCGCGGTTACATCCGCTTCCAGCAGGAGTCGACCCAGGTCTCCATGACCCCGGACAAGAAGGGGGTCTATGTCACCCTCAACATCAAGGAAGGGGAGCAGTACAAGATCGCCGGCGTCCAGCTCAAGGGGGATCTGATCGGTCGCGGCGGTGAGATGCAGGGGCTGATCCCCATCGAGTCAGGCAGTACTTACTCCGCCAGTCAGGTGACCCACACCGAAGAGGTGCTCTCCAAGTTCCTCGGTCGTTATGGCTATGCCTACCCCAAGGTGGCCACCTTCCCGCAGATCAATGACCAGACCAAAGAGGTCGAGCTCATCGTCAACATCGAGCCGGGCCCGCGTGTCTATGTGCGCAACATCAACTTCACCGGTAACGTGACCACCAAAGATGAGGTGCTGCGCCGTGAGATGCGTCAGATGGAGGGCACCTGGCTCTCTTCCGACAACGTCGAGCAGTCCAAGACCCGTCTCAACCGTCTCGGTTATTTTGAGACCGCCGAGGTGGAGACCAAGCGAGTACCGGGCAGCGATGACCAGGTCGATCTCGATTTCAAGGTCAAGGAGCAGCCTGCCGGCTCGATCAACGCCGGTATCGGCTACGGTACCGAGTCGGGCATCAGCCTGACCGCTGGTCTGCAACAAGACAACTTCATGGGTACCGGCAAGAAGATCGGTATCACAGCCAGCACCAACGACTACTCCAAGAACGTTGATCTGAGCTACACCGACCCCTACTTCACGGTAGATGGCGTCAGCATGGGCGGCCGGGTCTACTACAACAAGTTCAGCGCCAAAGACGCCAACATCGTCGACTACGAGAACGAGACCATTGGTCTGCGCGTCTCCAGCGGTTTCCCGGTCAACGAGACCAACCGCCTCGACTTCAGCGTCGGTGTCGAGCAGAACAAGATCTCCCAGGTGAACGCCTACCTGCAGATCCAGAAGTTCTGGGACATCTACGCCGACGGCAGCGACAGCTCGGGCCGCGTCAAGTTTGATGTGGTGGACTTCACCGCCGGCTGGACTCGCTCCACCCTCAACAAGGGGATGTTCCCGACCTCCGGCGACCGTCAGCGTCTGAACGGCAAGATCACCGTGCCCGGCATGGATCTGCAGTACTACAAGCTGAACTTTGAAGACGCCCACTACTTCCCGATCGATAGCGAGCACAAGTGGGTGATGGCCGGTAAGTTCCGCGCCTCCTACGGCAACGGCTACGGCAGCAACGGCGATTATGACCACACCCTGCCGTTCTTCGAGAACTACTTCGCCGGTGGTTTCGACACGGTGCGTGGCTTCAAGAGCAACACGGTCGGTCCTAAGGCGCTCTATCGTGCCAACGATTTTGGTAACGACGTCATCATGGGCACCACCAGCTCGGTCGGGGGGAACGCCCTTACCGTGGCCTCGTTCGAATTTATCGTGCCGACGCCGTTTGCCTCCGAGAGTTACCAGCCGCAACTGCGTACCAGCTTCTTCGTGGATGCCGGCTCGGTGTGGGACACCACCTTCAACTACGACGTCTATGCCGATCGCTGCGTGAGCGGCTGTCAGTATCTCATCGACTACTCCGATCCGGCCAACATCCGGGTGTCGGCGGGGATGACGATGCAATGGCTCTCGCCGATGGGACCGCTGGTATTTACCCTAGCGCGCCCCCTCAAGAAATATGAAGGGGACAGTACTGAGTTCTTCTCCTTCAACATCGGCCGTACCTTCTAACAGGGAAAGCCTTCAGGGCGCCGCGAGGCGCCCTATAACAAAGGCGGTCATGCCGCCCCTTAGTGGTTTGTCAGTCACCCTAAACAGATATAGGGACGAGGAGTTAGTGTGAAGAAAGTAGTGAAAGTTGCTGGTTTGACCCTGGCCCTGATGACCGCCGGCATGGGTTCCGCCATGGCCGACACCAAGATCGGCGTGGTTGACATGGAGCAAGTGTTCCAGCGTCTGCCGCAGCGCGAGCAGGTCTCTGCCCAGCTCAAGCGTGAGTTCGAACCGCGCGTGCGCGAGCTGCAAAAGCTGGAGCAAGAAGGTCAGAAGCTGGTCGAGAAGTTCCAGAAGGACGAAGCCTTCATGAGCAAGGACCAGAAGAAGCAAAACCAGGAGAAGCTGGCCAAGCTGCAGATGGAGTTCAACCAGAAGCGTCAATCCTTCGAGCAGGATAACGCCCGTCGCCAAGGCGAAGAGCGCGCCAAGATCCTCAAGCAGGTCAAGAGCGCCATCGACCAAATCGCCCGTGACGGTGGTTATGACCTGATCCTGGAGAACAACGCGACTCCGTACTCCTCCAGCAAGATGGACATCACCTCCCAGGTTATCTCCAAAGTCGGCAAGTAAGAGCATCTGATTCAATGGCATTCACTCTCGAACAGTTGGCCCAGCGTCTGGGGGCCCAGGTCCACGGTGACGGTAACCTGGAAATTCGCAAGGTAGCGACACTGGAAAAGGCCGGGGAGGGGGAGATCTCCTTCCTGTCTAACAAGAAGTATCGGCATTACCTGGAGCAGACTCAGGCCGCCTCGGTGCTCATCACCGAGGCCGACTTGCCGTTCTGCCCCACCAATGCCCTGGTGCTGAAGGACCCTTATGTCGGTTTTGCCCGCGTGGCCCAGCTGCTGGACACCACGCCGCAACCGGCGCAGGACATTCATCCGAGCGCCGTCATCGCGGCTGACGTGAAACTGGGCGAGAGGGTTGCCATCGGTGCCAATGCGGTCATCGAGTCCGGCGTGGTGCTGGGCGACGATGTCCGCATCGGCCCGGGCTGCTTTGTCGGCAAGCACAGCAAGTTGGGTGACCGCTCCCGCCTGTGGGCCAACGTCACCCTCTATCACAATGTGACCATGGGCACCGACTGTCTGGTTCAATCCGGCACAGTGATCGGGGCCGATGGTTTCGGTTATGCCAACGAGCGTGGCGAGTGGATCAAGATCCCCCAGCTCGGCGGCGTCACCATCGGTAACCGGGTCGAGATCGGTGCCTGCACCACCATCGACCGGGGTGCGCTGGAAGACACCCGCATCGCCGACAACGTCATCATCGACAACCAGTGCCAGATCGCCCACAACGTCGAGATCGGCTACGGCACCGCCGTGGCGGGGTCGACCGTGATGGCCGGTAGTCTCAAGGTCGGCAAATACTGTATCATTGGCGGCGCATCTGTCTTCAACGGGCACATGGAGATCTGCGATCAGGCCACCGTGACCGGCATGGCCATGGTGATGCGACCGATCACCGAGCCCGGTATTTACTCCTCCGGCATCCCCCTGCAAACCAACAAAGAGTGGCGCAAGACCGCCGCCCGGGTATTGCGTATCGAGGAGATGCACAAACGGATCAGCAAGCTCGAAAAGAAGCTGAGCGACGAACAATAAACGATTGGTATAGGGTTACTCCTTTGACACAAGAAGCGAAACGCCTGGATATCCAGGAAATCATGGGGCTGTTGCCGCACCGTTATCCGTTCCTGATGATCGATCGCGTGGAAGACTACGTGATCAGCGAAGAGCGCAAGACCCTGCGTGCCATCAAGAACATCTCGTTCAACGAGCCCATCTTTCAGGGACACTTCCCGGCCAAGCCGGTGTTCCCCGGGGTGCTGATCCTCGAAGCCATGGCCCAGGCCACCGGCATCCTGGCCTTCACCATGGTGGGCAAGCCCTCCCCGAACGAGCTTTACTACTTTGCGTCCATCGATAACGCCCGCTTCAAGCGCCCCGTCGGCCCCGGTGATCAACTGGTGCTGGATGTGGAGTTCCTGAAGGAGCGGCGCGGTATTGCCAAGTTCACCGGCGTCGCCACCGTCGACGGTGAAGTGGTCTGTACTGCCGAGTTGATGTGCGCCAAACGCGAGATTTAACTGTGACTGACCAGACTGCCATCATTCACGACACCGCCATCGTCCATGAGTCTGCCGTGATCGGCAAAGGGGTAGAGATCGGCCCCTTTTCCGTCATCGGCGCCGAGGTGACGATCGGTGACCACACCTGGGTCGGTTCCCATGTGGTGATCAAGGGCCCGACCAAGATTGGTCGCGGCAACAAGATCTTCCAGCACACCTCCATCGGTGAGGATTGCCAGGACAAGAAGTACGCCGGTGAGCGCACCTACCTCGAGATCGGTGACAACAACGTCATCCGCGAGAACTGCACCATCCACCGTGGTACCGCCCAGGATCAGAGCCTGACCAAGGTCGGCAGCGGCAACCTGTTCATGGTCAACGTGCATGTGGCCCATGACTGCGTCATCGGTGACAACTGTATCTTTGCCAACAACGCCACCCTGGCCGGTCACGTCCACATCGGGGATTTCGTGATCTTCGGCGGCCTCTCTGCCATCCACCAGTTCGGCCGGGTCGGCTCCCACGCCTTCGTCGGTGGCTGCGCCGCCCTCAACAAGGATGTGCCGCCCTACGTGATGGCCGCCGGCAACTATGCCAAGCCGTTCGGGGTCAACTCCGAAGGGCTGCGTCGCCGTGGTTACAGCAGTGAGGCCATAGTGGCGGTCAAGCGCGCCTACAAGGAGATCTACCGCTCCGGCAAGACCATCGAAGAGGTGCTACCGGTGCTCGAAGAGATGGCCAAGGCCGAGCCGGCCGTCCAGCTCTATGTGGATTTCCTCAAGGCCAACGAGCGCGGGATCATCCGTGCCTAAGCCGATCCGCATTGGCATCGTCGCCGGAGAAGTCTCCGGCGACATCCTCGCGGCCGGCCTGGTACGCGAGCTTCTGCAGCGCTACCCGGATGCCCAGTTCGAAGGGATCGCCGGGCCGCGCATGCAGGCGCTTGGGGTCAAGGCGCTGTTTGAGATGGAAGAGTTGGCGGTGATGGGGATCAGCGAAGTGCTGGGCCGTCTGCCGCGCATCCTCTCCGTTCGTCGTCAGCTGCTGCGCCATTTTATCGATAATCCGCCCGATATTTTCGTCGGTGTGGATGCCCCCGATTTCAACATCGGTGTGGAGCTCAAACTGCGCCGCGCCGGGATCAAGACGGTCCACTATGTCAGCCCCTCGGTGTGGGCCTGGCGTCAGGGCCGCATCCACAAGATCAAGGCCGCCACCGACATGGTGCTCGCCTTCCTGCCGTTCGAGAAGGCCTTCTACGACCGCTTCGATGCCCCCTGCCGCTTCGTCGGCCACACCATGGCGGATGACATTCCGCTGGCGCCGGAGCAAGCCCCGGTGCGCGCCGCGCTCGGCATCGATCCGACGCGGCGCTGGCTGGCGGTGCTGCCCGGCAGTCGCAGTGCCGAGGTGGGCTTCATGTCGCCCCTGTTTCTCGAGGCGTGCAAGCGCCTGACGGTGCGCTATCCGGATCTCGGCTTCATCGTGCCGCTGGTCAATGAGCGGCGCCGCGAGCAGTTCATGGCCATCAAGGCCGAGGTGGCGCCGGATCTCGACATGGTGCTGCTGGAAGGGCAGGGACGTGAGGCGATGATCGCCGCCGATGTGGTGATGCTCGCCTCCGGCACCGCCGCGCTCGAGGCCATGCTAGTGAAAAAGCCGATGGTGGTGGGCTACAAGCTCAAGCCGTTCAGCTACTGGCTGGCCCAGCGCTTGGTGAAGACCGAGTTTGTTTCGCTGCCGAACCTGCTCGCCGGTTGCATGCTGGTGCCCGAGCTCATTCAGCACGAATGCACGCCCGAGAATCTGGTGGAGGAGGTGAGCAAGTTCTTCGAGCACGACAACCGCGCGCTCATCGCCACCTTCACCGAGCTGCACCGCCAGATCCGTTGTAATGCCGATCGTCAGGCCGCCGAGGCGGTACTGGCGTTGATCGCCCGATAATCTCTGGCGCAGCGCAGGCTGCGCCCTCTCTCAAGGTAGAACCATGACCATCGAGATCCCGAGCAACCTGATCGTCGCCGGCGTGGATGAGGTGGGTCGCGGCCCCCTGGTGGGGGACGTGGTCACCGCCGCGGTGATCCTCGACCCGCGCCGCCCCATCGCCGGGCTCAATGACTCCAAGAAGCTCTCCGAGAAGAAGCGGCTGGCCCTGTTTGACGAGATCAAAGAGAAGGCGCTGGCGTATGCCATCGGCCGGGCTAGTCCGGCAGAGATCGACGATCTCAATATCCTGCACGCCACCATGCTGGCGATGCAGCGCGCCGTGGCGGGGCTCGCCATCCCCCCCGAGCTGGTCTTCATCGACGGCAACCGCTGCCCTGACTTACCGATGAAGGCGCGCGCCGTGGTCAAGGGTGATAGCCTGGTGCCTGCCATCAGCGCCGCCTCGATCCTGGCCAAGGTGACCCGCGACGGCGAGATGACCGAGCTGGATGCCCGCCACCCCGAGTACGGTTTTGCCCGTCACAAGGGCTACCCGACGGCGGAGCACCTCGCCGTTTTGGCCAGCCGTGGCCCGCTGCCCGAGTATCGTCAGAGCTTCAAGCCGGTGCGCCGCGCCTTGGGACTGGAGTAACCCCATGGCAGAACCTCGTTTCGTACACCTGCGCGTCCACTCCGATTTCTCCATGGTCGATGGCCTGCAGAAAGTCGGCCCCCTGGTCAGCGCGGCGGCAGCCGACAACATGGCGGCACTGGCCCTGACCGATCAGATGAACATGTGCGGTCTGGTGCGCTTTTACGGCACGGCCCACGGCAAGGGGATCAAGCCCCTGGTCGGCGCCGATTTCTGGGTGCAGAGCGAGGAGCTCGGCGACGAGCAGTTTCGCCTCACCCTGCTCGCCATGGATAACGACGGTTACCAGAACATCACCATGCTCATCTCGCGTGGCTATCTGCGTGGCCACGTGCAAGGGCACCCGGTCATCGACAAGGCCTGGCTCGGCGAGCATGCCAAGGGGGTGATCGTGCTCTCGGGTGCGCGCGAGGGGGACGTGGGCAAGTTCCTGCTCAAGGGCAATCGCATGATGACCGAGCAGTGCCTCGCCTTCTACCAGCAGTACTTTCCCGACGCCTACTACCTCGAGTTGCAGCGCACTGAGCGCAGCGATGAGGAGGCCTACCTGCACATGGCGGTGGAGCTGGCAGGCGAATTTGCGCTGCCGGTGGTGGCCACCAACGAGGTGGTGTTCCTCTCCGAAGAGGACTTCGACGCCCACGAGATCCGGGTGGCCATCCACGATGGCTACACCCTGGACGACAAGCGCCGGCCACGGCGCTACAGCAAGCAGCAGTACTTCAAGAGCCAGCAGGAGATGCTGGAGCTGTTTGCCGACATTCCCGAGGCGCTCGAGAACACGGTGGAGATCGCCAAGCGCTGTAACGTCACGGTGCGTCTGGGCGAATACTTCCTGCCCAACTTCCCGACCGGAGAGATGACCACCGAAGATTTTCTGGTGATGAAATCCAAAGAGGGGTTGGAGGACCGGCTCGCCTTCCTGTTCCCCGATCCGGCCGTGCGGGCGGCCAAGCGCGGCGAGTATGACGAGCGCCTCGAGATCGAGCTCAAGGTGATCAACCAGATGGGCTTCCCTGGCTACTTCCTCATCGTGATGGAGTTTATCCAGTGGTCCAAGGACAACGGCATCCCGGTCGGGCCGGGACGGGGCTCAGGGGCGGGGTCGCTCGTGGCCTACGCCCTCAAGATCACCGATCTCGATCCCCTTGAATTCGATCTGCTGTTCGAACGCTTCCTTAACCCCGAACGGGTCTCGATGCCCGACTTCGACGTCGACTTCTGCATGGATCGGCGCGATCAGGTGATCGAGCACGTGGCCGACATGTATGGCCGCGATGCGGTGTCACAGATCATCACCTTCGGCAGCATGGCGGCCAAGGCGGTGGTGCGGGACGTAGGAAGGGTGCTGGGGCACCCCTATGGCTTTGTCGATCGCATCTCCAAGCTCATTCCGCCCGATCCGGGCATGACGCTGGCCAAGGCGTTTGAGGCCGAGCCCAAGTTGCCCGAGCTCTATGAGCAGGACGAAGAGGTCAAGGATCTCATCGACATGGCGCGCCGCCTAGAAGGGGTGGTGCGCAACGCCGGCAAACACGCCGGCGGCGTGGTGATCGCGCCGACCAAGATCACTGACTTCGCGCCGCTCTATTGCGATGACGAGGGGCACCACCCGGTGACCCAGTTCGACAAGAACGACGTGGAGTACGCCGGTCTGGTGAAGTTTGACTTCCTGGGCTTGCGTACCCTGACCATCATCGATTGGGCGCTCGGGATGATCAACCCGCGCATGGCGCGCGAGGGGCGGCCACTGGTCGACATCGCCGCCATTCCGCTCGACGATGCCCCGTCGTTTGCCATGCTCAAGCGCTTTGAGACCACTGCGGTGTTCCAGCTGGAATCGCGCGGCATGAAGGATCTCATCAAGCGGCTGCAACCGGACTGCTTTGAAGACATGATCGCCCTGGTGGCCCTGTTCCGTCCGGGCCCGCTCCAGTCGGGCATGGTGGATAACTTCATCGACCGTAAGCACGGCAATGAGGCCATCTCCTACCCGGACGCCACCTGGCAGCACGAGAGCCTAAAACCCATCCTTGAGCCCACCTACGGCATCATCCTCTATCAGGAGCAGGTGATGCAGATAGCCCAGACCCTGGCGGGCTATACGCTGGGCGGGGCGGACATGCTGCGCCGGGCCATGGGTAAGAAGAAACCCGAGGAGATGGCCAAGCAGCGCGCCGGTTTCGAGGAGGGCGCCGTCAAGAACGGGGTCGATGGCGAGCTGGCGATGAAGATCTTCGATCTGGTGGAGAAGTTCGCCGGTTACGGCTTTAACAAGTCGCACTCTGCCGCCTATGCGCTGGTCTCCTACCAGACCCTGTGGCTCAAGGCCCACTTCCCGGCCGAGTTCATGGCGGCGGTGATGACCGCCGATATGGATAACACCGACAAGATCGTGACCCTGGTGGACGAGTGCAACCGCATGGGGCTCACCGTGATACCGCCGGACGTCAACACCGGCCGTTATCGCTTCAGCGTCAATGACGACGGTCACATCGTCTATGGCATCGGTGCGGTGAAGGGGGTGGGGGAAGGCCCCATCGAGGCGATCCTCGAGGCGCGCGACCAAGATGGCCCGTTCCGCGATCTGTTCGATTTTTGCAACCGGGTCGACATCAAGAAGCTCAACAAGCGGGTGATGGAAAAACTGATCCTCTCCGGCGCCATGGATCGACTCGGGCCGCACCGTGCGGCCCTGATGGCGACCCTTGAGGAGGCGATGCGCGCCGCCGATCAGCACGCCAAGGCCCAGGCGATGGGTCAGGTCGACATGTTCGGCGTGCTCACCGAGGAGATCGACGACGTCAAGAAGGCGTTCGCCAACGTGCCGCACTGGCCGGACAAGGTGTGGCTGGAAGGGGAGCGCGAGACCCTGGGTCTCTACCTGACCGGTCACCCCATCAACCAGTACAGCGGTGAGCTGCGCCGTTACACCTCGGGCCGCTTGTGTGACCTGCATCCGACCGACCGGGACAAGGTGACCACGGCGGCCGGTCTGGTGATCGCGGCCCGCACCATCATCACCAAGCGCGGCAACAAGATGGGCATCATGACCCTGGACGACAGATCCGGACGCCTCGATGTCACCCTGTTTAGTGAGGCGCTGGAGCGCTACGAGGCGCTGCTCGAGAAGGACCGCATTTTGGTGGTGTCGGGACAGGTCAGCTTTGATGACTTCTCCGGTGGCCTTAAAATGTCGGCCCGCGAAGTGCTGGACATCGATGAGGCGCGGGAGCGGTTTGCCCGCGGCATTCGTATTTACATCGATGAAACCCGGATCGATGAGCGCTTTTTCCAGCGTTTTACCGAGATTTTGGAGCCTGCCCGTGCCGGAGTCTGTCCGGTTCAGGTACACTACCGTCGCCCCGGTGTTCGGGGACGATTGACGCTCGGTACCGAGTGGCGGGTGACCCCCACCGACCAACTGATGGATGACCTGAGAGTCCTGCTGGGGCGGGACCGGGTGGAATTGGTTTTTGAATAGAGGTTCTAGGCCCTATGAGTCTTTTTCTGGATTTTGAACAGCCGATCGCCGAGCTGCAGGCGCAGATCGATGAACTCAAGCACGTAAGCGAGCACAACAATGCCGTTGATCTGAATGAGGATATCCGTCGGCTGGAGAAGAAAAACGAAGAGCTGACCAAGAAGATCTTCGCTGACCTGGGGGCCTGGCAAGTATCCCAGATGGCACGCCATCCCCAGCGTCCCTACACCCTCGACTACATCGAGCACATCTTCACCGAGTTCGACGAGCTGGCCGGTGATCGCGCCTATGCCGATGACAAGGCCATCGTGGGCGGTATCGCCCGTCTCGACGGCGAGCCTGTGATGGTCATCGGCCATCAGAAGGGGCGTGAGACCAAGGAGAAGATCAAGCGCAACTTCGGCATGCCGCGCCCCGAGGGGTATCGCAAGGCCCTGCGCCTGATGAAGATGGCCGAACGTTTCAAGATGCCGATCATCACCTTCATCGACACCCCGGGCGCTTACCCCGGCGTGGGCGCCGAGGAGCGTGGCCAGTCCGAGGCGATTGCCCGCAACCTCAAGGAGATGGCCGGCCTGACCGTGCCTGTGGTCTGCACCGTGATCGGTGAAGGCGGCTCCGGCGGCGCCCTGGCCATCGGCGTGGGCGATCGCGTCAACATGTTGCAGTACTCCACCTATTCGGTGATCTCACCGGAAGGGTGCGCCTCTATTTTGTGGAAGAGTGCCGACAAGGCCACCGTCGCCGCCGAGGCGATGGGGATCACGGCCCAGCGCCTCAAGGAGCTCAAGCTCATCGATCACATCGTCAGCGAGCCGCTTGGCGGCGCCCACCGCGATGTGGAGAAGATGGCCAAGAGCCTCAAGAGCCGCATCAAGCAGGATCTCGATGCCCTGCGGCCACTGGATAACGAGCAGTTGTTGGAGCAGCGTTACCAGCGTCTGATGAGTTACGGTTACTGCTAAACCCTTGAGGTCAAAGCCCCTGCCCATGGCGGGGGCTTTTTTATTTATCAGGGGTCGCCGGCGCTCCGCCACGGGTGTTAAGTTGGGCTAGATCAATATTTAGCGCATTAATTTGACGATAAGTTTGAATCACCCCTAAGTTTTTGAATAAAGTTTGGTATAAAGCAAAGATCGTCGCATGGATGCCAACGCGACACCGTCGTCATGATGGCGCGAGCAGGGCATCACCCCTCCTCGTCAATCGCACTTCCCACCCTCCTTAAATCGCAGATGTATTGGCCATGGTATTACCCTTTTACCGGATCCATGACTGGGTCCTCCGCGTTGATGAAAACAAGCTCTACCGTCAGGATCGCGAGGTCTCGCTCGAGCCGCGCCTGGCGAATCTGCTGCGCTTCCTGGCGGACAACCCCAATACCGTCTTCGGTCGTGACGAACTGATCGAGTCGGTGTGGGAGGGGGCGGTGGTGACCGATCAGGTGGTGACCCAGTCCATCTTCGAGCTGCGCAAGATCCTCAAAGATGGGGATACCAACCCGGTGGACTATATCGCCACCGTGCCCAAGCGGGGCTACAAGCTGGTGGCGCCGGTGAGCGAGCTGGAGGAGGTCGAGGTGCAGGGGCTCACCACGGCGGAGGAGAGTTTGCCGGAGGAGGCCGCGCCCATTGAGACCCCTTTCCCCGCCGGCCCCTTGACCCGCTCCCTCTCGCTGCGCGCCAACCAGGCCAATCGCCGTGGCGGTCGTCTGCGCCTGCTCAGCTTCGATCTCTTCGTGGTGCTGGTGCTGGTGGCGCTGGTGAGCACGCTCACCTGGCAGCAGTCCAAGCCCCATGTGCAGAGTGTGCTCGACCCCGAGCTGGTGGTGTTTCGCCTGCATGGGGGCGAGGGCAGTGAGCGGGAGGGGCGGCTGGCCGACGGTATCACCCGCGCCCTGATGCGTGAGGTGACGGCGGCGACCCCGCTGCGGGTGCAGCTGGATGAGGCGGGATTGACCGGCGGCATCCAGCCTGGGCGTGAAGTCAGCATCCGGGTGGCTCGCCAGAGCGGCGGCACCTATCTCGATCTGGAGTACCGCAACCACGGCGCCGGGCGGGTGATGTTGAGCCAACAGTATCAGCTCGGTCAGCAGCATGTCGGGGCGGCGCTGGCGGCCAGCAGCCGTGATCTGCTGCGGGCGCTGGGCAGTGAACACAGCGAGCCCGGCCAGGAGTGGCCGAGCGACGAAGGGGCGCTGGTGGCCATGATGGAGGCTTATTACTACATCAACAGCAATCAGCTCGAGAGCCAGCGCCATGGCCTCGGGCTGCTCGATCGGGCGTTGCAAGATGAGCCGGATAACGCCCTGCTGCTGGCCGAGCGCTACTTGGCCGGCATGGTGAACCTGGCGCTGGGCGGCAAGGAGGAGGGGACGCCGCTGGCGGAGAGCGGTCAGCGCCTGCGCGGCCAAGCCGAGGGACTGAACCACGGGGTCGCCTCCAGGGTTTGGGAGGCGCTGGCCCTGCAGGCCTTGCTGGAGGGGGATCTCTCCCAGTCTCGCCAGGATCTGGCCCAGGCGGCCCAGCATGGCCAGAGCGTGCTCTATCACATCCTCTCCGGCAAGCTGGCCGAGCTGGAGGGGCATGCCGAGATGGCGGGCGACGCCTATGCCGAGGCCTTCCTGATGGAGGCGAGCGAGCAGACCTTCCGGCTCTGCGCCCACCTTGGCTTTGACAGCCATCTCGAAACCCTGGCTCCCTATCTCTACCACAGCATGACCCCGAGCGAGGTCAAGCTCTTCTAAGCACTTTGAGTGCAGGCTCCCGGCGTACGCGTGCGCCGGGGGCCGATGGCGCGCTCGCCCCCTCTTTTGCCATCATCACCCCGCTTGGTGACTGGCTCGTCGCGTGTCAGTGACCATTTACTTCCTCCCGTTCCCATCCGCTCTGACTGAGCGAGACCAGCCGCTTGCCGCCCTCTTTTTTCTCACGTGTGCGCCGGCGCGCTACATGCCTTGCGCGCACCGTGGCGAGCGAAAACCGGCTTATCAGGAGGGGCTGATGACATCATGAAAATATCATGGCAGTAGGCGGTAGCCTCTTTTAACACCATGAAAATAAACATCTTTATGTTTTTTTTAATGACTGATGCACAACGTTTTACCGGCGCAGGGCTAATGTTTTTATCCCTGAGCCCTTCTTGATGTCTTTAAGCCCCCTTCTCCCTACTCTGCAACCACTGCCCGGCGGGATGTCCGCCAGGTCACGCGGCGCAGCGATGCGCCCCCAAGGTTTTCGGAGTCGTTCTTATGTCAGATACGAAGAAGATTGGCCTCATCGCCTGTACGGGCGTAGTGGCCGGTAACATGATGGGCAGCGGCATCGCGCTGCTTCCCAGTGCGCTGGCCACGATAGGTTCAATCTCGGTGTTCAGTTGGGTCATCTGCCTGTTCGGGGCGATGGGCCTGGCCTTCGTGTTCGCCCGCCTGGCCACCAAGAACCCTCAGGATGGTGGTCCTATCGCTTATGCCGGTGAGATCTCTCCCGTGTTCGGTTTCCAGACAGGTGTGCTCTATTACCACGCTAACTGGATCGGCAATCTGGCCATTGCCATCACCGGGGTCTCCTACCTGTCGGTGTTTTTCCCGATCCTCAATGATCCGATCCCGGCCGCCGTTGCCACCATCGTTGCGGTCTGGGTGTTCACCTTTGTCAACTTGCTCGGCGGCAGCTGGGTGAGCCGTTTGACCACCTTAGGCCTGGTGCTGATCCTGATCCCGGTGATCGGTACCGCCCTGATCGGCTGGGGCCACTTCGACGGCGCCCTCTACAACCAGAACTGGAACACCTCTGGCAGCAACGACATCCACGCCGTCATCAGCGCCGTGCTGATCTGCCTGTGGTCTTTCGTCGGGGTCGAATCGGCGGCGGTCTCCTCCGGCATGGTCAAGAACCCCAAGCGCACCGTACCGATCGCCACCATGCTCGGTACTGCCATGGCCGGTGTCATCTACATCCTCTCGACCCAGGTGATCAGCGGCATGTTCCCAGCGGCCGATGTGGCTGCCTCCGGGGCCCCGTTCGCCATGGCGGCGGCGGCGATCTTCGGGGAGTGGTCAGCACCGTTTGTCTCTGCCTTCACCGCCCTGGCCTGCTTCACCTCGCTCGGCTCCTGGATGATGTTGGTGGGCGAAGCCGGCAAGCGCGCCGCCCATGATGGCAACTTCCCGAAAATCTATGGGGAAGTGGACAAGAACGGCGTCGCCAAGAAGGGGCTGGTGCTGGCCTCGCTCAAGATGACGGCGCTGATGGTGGTGCTGACCGCCTTCACCGCCCAGTCTGCCCACGCGGCCGATCTGTTCAACGTGCTGACCACAGATGCGGTGCTGCTGACCATGCTGCCCTACTTCTACTCCAGCATTAACCTCATTCGCTTCGAGGGAATGACCTCCCGCAGTGCCGGCGTCATGCTCTTCTCCGGGGTGGCCTGTGTCTTCTGCCTGATTGCCCTGGTGGGGGCCAAGGGCTCCAACCTGACCGCGACCTTTGTGGTCTCCCTGGTCATCCTCATGTTCTACGCCAAGAAACTTGGCCTGCGTCAGCACGACGCCCAGCAAACCAGTCACGCCTCGGCCTGATTTCCCCTTTCCTTCCGCAGCGGCGCTCCCACTCACCCTGAATCACAGGGGGAGCGCCCCCTTACACGTGGAGTGTTCTATGAATATCATCGCCATCCTCAACCACCTGGGGGTCTTCTTCAAAGAAGAGCCGATCCATCAGTTGCAGGCTTCCCTTGAGAGCAAGGGGTTTCAGGTGGTCTATCCGGTCGACGTACAAGATCTGCTGAAGCTCATCGAGAAGAACCCGCGCGTGACCGGTGTCATCTTCGACTGGGACAAGTACTCCCTCGGTCTGTGTAAAGAGATCCACGATCGCAACGAAAAGCTGCCGATCTTCGCCTTCGCCAACGATCAGTCGACTCTCGATATCCACCTGGCCGACCTGCGCCTCAACGTGCACTTCTTCGAGTACCGTCTCGGCATGGCCGACGACATCGCCCTCAAGATGGGTCAGGCGACCCAGGACTATCAGGATACTATCCTGCCTCCGTTCACCAAGGCGCTGTTCAAGTACGTGGAAGAGGGCAAGTACACCTTCTGCACCCCGGGTCACATGGGGGGCACTGCCTTCCAGATGAGCCCGGCCGGTAGCATCTTCTATGACTTCTACGGCCCCAACGCCTTCAAGGCGGACGTCTCCATCTCCATGCCGGAGCTGGGCTCGCTGCTCGATCACTCCGGCCCGCACAAGGAGGCCGAAGAGTACATCGCGCGCACCTTCAACGCCGATCGCTCCTACATCGTCACCAACGGCACCTCGACGGCCAACAAGATCGTCGGCATGTTCTCGGCGCCGGCCGGCAGCACTGTGCTGGTGGATCGCAACTGCCACAAATCGCTCACCCACCTGATGATGATGAGCGACGTGACCCCGATCTATTTCCGCCCGACCCGCAACGCTTACGGCATCCTCGGCGGTATTCCGCAAAGCGAGTTCTTGCCCGAGACCATCCATGCCAAGGTTGCGGCGACCCCAGGCGCCAAGATGCCGCGCTACGCAGTGATCACCAACTCCACCTATGACGGCCTGCTCTACAACACCGGCTTTATCAAGGAGAACCTGGAGACCCCCTTCATCCACTTCGACAGCGCCTGGGTGCCTTACACCAACTTCAGCCCCATCTATGAGGGCAAGTGCGGCATGAGCGGCGACGCCATTCCGGGCAAGGTGGTCTATGAGACCCAATCCACCCACAAGCTGCTGGCGGCCTTCTCCCAGGGCTCGATGATCCACATCAAGGGGGAGGTGGAGGAGGAGACCTTCAACGAAGCCTTCATGATGCACACCTCCACCTCGCCGCAATACGGCATCGTTGCCTCCACCGAGATCGCGGCGGCCATGATGCGCGGCAACACCGGCAAGCGTCTGATCAAGGACTCCATCGATCGTGCTATCTCGTTTCGTAAAGAGATCAAGTACCTGCGCGAGCAGAGCGAAGGGTGGTTCTTCGACGTGTGGCAGCCGGACAACATCGATAGCGTCGAGTGCTGGAAGCTCGATCCCAAGGATGCGTGGCACGGTTTCAAGGACATCGATGACAACCACATGTACCTCGACCCCATCAAGGTGACCCTGCTCACCCCGGGGATGGGGAGCGACGGCCAGCTGCTCGGCAGCGGCATTCCGGCTTCGCTGGTCTCCAAGTTCCTGGACGAGCGCGGCATCGTGGTTGAGAAGACCGGCCCCTACAACCTGCTGTTCCTCTTCTCCATCGGTATCGATCAGTCCAAGGCGATGCAGCTGCTGCGCGCCCTGACCGAGTTCAAGCGTGCCTATGACCTCAACCTGAGCATCAAGAAGATGCTGCCGGCCCTTTACAACGAGGCCCCGCACTTCTATGAAGGCATGCGCATCCAGGAGCTGGCCCAGGCCATCCACGAGCTGACCATCAAGTACCGCCTGCCGGAGTTGATGTTCAAGGCCTTCGACGTACTGCCCGAGATGAAGATGACCCCGCACGCCGCCTGGCAGCAAGAGCTGGCCGGTAACGTGGAAGAGGTGCCGTTGCAGCAGATGGTGGGCCGCGTCAGCGCCAACATGATCCTGCCCTATCCGCCGGGAGTGCCGCTGGTACTGCCGGGTGAGGTGGTGACCGATGCGTCGCGTCCGGTACTGGACTTCCTGCAGATGCTCTGCGACATTGGCGCCCATTACCCCGGTTTCGAGACCGATATCCACGGTCTCTACCGTCAGGCTGATGGCAGCTACACGGTGAAAGTACTGCGTTAAGACGCAATGATAAAAAACGGGCAGGGATGCCCGTTTTGTCGTTTTCAACTCCAACGGTGACCTTATGAAACGCATTCTCTCTATCCAGTCCCACGTGGTATTCGGCTGTGCTGGCAACAGCGCCGCCGTCTTTCCGATGCGCCGCCTGGGGCTGGAGGTGTGGCCTGTCAACACGGTGCAGTTCTCTAACCACACGCAATATCGTCAGGGCTGGCGCGGCATGGCGATGCCGGCAGGCCACATCAGCGAGTTGGTGGAGGGGATGGCCGGGATCGAGGTGCTGGGTCAGTGTGATGCGGTGCTCAGCGGTTACCTCGGCTCGGCGGCCCAGGGCGATGAGATCCTCGCCGCCGTGAGGCGGATCAAGGCGGCCAATCCGGCTGCGCTCTACTTCTGCGATCCGGTCATGGGCCACCCGGAGAAGGGGTGCATCGTCGCCACCGGCGTGAGCGAGTTTCTGAGCGAGCAGGCACTGCCGGTGGCCGACATCGTGGCCCCCAATCTGCTGGAACTTGAGACCCTCACCGGGCGCCATATCGAGGATCTGGCCGGGGTGCGCGGCGCCTGCGATCAGCTGCTCAGCCGCGGGGTGCAGATGGTGCTGGTCAAGCATCTGGGGCGGGCGGCGCAGCATCCGGAGCGTTTCGAGATGCTGCTGGCCTGCCGCGAGGGGTTTTTCCACATCGAGCGTCCGCTCTATGATTTTGCGTTGCAGCCGGTCGGGGTGGGGGATCTGCTCAGTGCCATGATGCTGGCCAACCTGTTGGTCGGTCATGATCCGGTGGCCGCCTTCGAGCGAACCAACGCCTCGGTCGATGCGGTGCTCAAGGCGACCTGGCAGGCAGGGGCGTATGAGCTGCAACTGGTGGCGGCGCAAGAGGCGCTGGCCGCACCTGTGGTGAGACACCGGGCGCAACGGCTCAACTAATACAACCTGATAACAAAAGCGGGGTGGCATGGGCCACCCCGCTGTCGTTTACGGCATTGAAATCACATTTTGTTAACAAAAAGAGGGGTGGCACTCAAAATTAATCAAATATTGTTTATGTTTTGTAGCTAATGGCGATTTTTTGTGTGATCCCCACACGTCAAAAACAGACGGAAATCAAACTTTCGTTGAAAACTTCAAAAAACACTGTGATTGATGGGGGCGTTTGACTAGAGTCGTCCTTGCACAGGGTGAGCGCGTTAACGACATGTTGAATGCGCAGGGGTACATCCTGGATTCCGGGTAGAGGCCGCCGGCACAGCGGCATTGTGGCAGACAGCACAAGGAAGGGCGTTATCGCAATCAGGATGCGAATGCAGCCCCCGGTCACACACAATAAATTTCGACAGGAATGACAGATGTCTGACATGAATATTGCCGCCGAAGGCGTCGTAGCCCAGCAGGTCTCTCAGGCGAGCCGCTGGCAAAAGGTTGACCTGGTGTGGATGCTGGGTCTGTATGGCACCGCAATCGGAGCCGGTGTGCTGTTTCTGCCGATCAACGCCGGTGTCGGTGGGTTGTGGCCGCTGATGGCGATGCTGGTACTGGCGCTGCCGCTCACCTTCTTTGCCCACCGTGGGCTGACCCGTTTCGTGCTCTCCGGCTCGACCCGTGATGGCGACATCACCGAGGTGGTAGAAGAGCACTTCGGCAAGGCGGCCGGCAAGCTCATCACCCTGCTCTACTTCTTTGCCATCTACCCGATCCTGCTGATGTACTCGGTGGCCATCACCAACACGGTCGAGAGCCTGATGGTGCACCAGCTTGGCATGACCCCGCCGCCGCGTGTCATCCTCTCCCTGGTGCTGATCCTCGGCCTGATGGCGATCGTTCGCCTCGGCGGTCAGTTCATCGTCAAGGTGATGAGCGTGCTGGTGTTCCCGTTCGTGCTGACCCTGATGGGGCTGGCGCTCTACCTGATCCCGCACTGGAACGGCGCCATCATCACCGAAGCCCCGGCCCTGTCCGATGCCTTCAGCGGTGACTTCGTGAAGACCCTGTGGCTGGCCATTCCGGTGATGGTGTTCTCCTTTAACCACTCCCCCATCATCTCCTCCTTCGCGGTGGACAATAAGGGTCGCTACGGCGAGCAGGCTGAGAAGAAGTGCAGCAGCATCCTGCTGGGCGCCCACGTCATGATGGTGCTGACCGTGATGTTCTTCGTGTTCAGCTGCGTGCTGAGCCTCTCCCCGGCTGATCTGATGGCCGCCAAGGAGCAGAACATCTCCATCCTCTCCTACCTGGCTAACCACTTCGACAACCCGGTGATCGCCACCGTGGCACCGCTCATCGCCATGGTTGCCATCAGCAAGTCGTTCCTCGGCCACTACCTGGGAGCCCAGGAAGGGATGAACGGTCTGATGGCCAAGGCGCTGCGCGAGAAGGGCAAGAGCGTCGACGTTAAGCAGCTCAACAAGGTGACCGCGGTCTTCATGATCCTGACCACCTGGATCATCGCCACCATCAACCCGAGCATCCTCGGCATGATTGAAGATCTCGGCGGCCCGATCATCGCCATGCTGCTGTTCCTGATGCCGATGTACGCCATCGTCAAGGTACCGGCCATGCGCAAGTACGCCGGCAACCTGAGCAACGGTTTCGTTACCCTGATTGGCCTCATCGCCATGTCCGGTATCCTCTACAAGCTGCTGTTCTGATAAGCGTCAGGCCAGTGATAAAAGCCGCCCTTCGGGGCGGCTTTTGCATTGGTGCGCTGGCACGTTTCTCGCACTCCCTCCTGGCGCGAATCATCAGGCCTGATGAAGGTGCGTCAGACGGCAGTGGCCATGTGGCCGGAAAATGTGACTCTCATTGTGCGAGGACCCCCCATGTTCAACTCCAAACTCAAGCAGGAGCTGGCCGGGCTTGGCCAGAGTCTGGCCCGGATCGAGGCGTTCGACCAAGCCTTGCGCCAGCATCTGGCGATGGCCGAGTTTAGCCCCGACGGGGTGTGTCTCGAAGCCAGCCCCCTGTTTTTGCAACTGGTGGGGTATGCCAGGCATGAGCTGGTGGCGCAGCCCCACACCCTGTTGTGTGACCCGGCGGATACCAAAATGCAACGTTATCGTGATTTATGGATGCAATTGGCAAATGGCCGCCCCCAGCAGGGGATCTTCCGCCACCTCGGCAAAGGGGGGCGGGAGCTGTGGCTGGAGACGAACTATTTCCCGGTGCGCGAAGAGGCGCGGGTGGAGAAGATAGTGCTGGTCGCCTCTGAGGTGACGGCGATGTATACGCAGCTCATCACTCTCCAGTCGGTGTTTGCGGCGCTCGATCGCTCCATGGCCATCATCGAGTTTCAGCCCGATGGCCACATCATCACCGCCAACAACAACTTCCTCAACACCATGGGGTATCGGCTTGAAGAGATCGCCGGGCGCCATCACCGCCTCTTTTGCGACGAGCGTTTCTATCAGGAAAACCCGCACTTCTGGGCCGAGTTGGGCAGTGGGCAGTTCCAGTCCGGACGCTTCCTGCGCTTTGACAAACAGGGGCGTGAGATCTGGCTGGAGGCGACCTACAACGCGGTGCGTGACCCCGATGGCAGGGTGGTCAAGGTGGTGAAGTTTGCCTCTGACATCACCGAGCGGATCAAGCAGGCGCAGGCGGTGCAAGAGGTGGCCGGGGTGGCCCACGAGACCTCCATCGTCACCGAGCAGTCGGCCGGACGTGGCGCCGAGCTGCTGCTGGGGGCGGTGTCGACGTCCGGCAGCATCGTCAGCCAGATGGAGAGCGCCAGCACCCTGATGGCGCGGCTCAGCGAGCAGGCCAAGAGCATCGAGGCGATCGTCTCGACCATCAGCAGCATCGCCGATCAGACTAACTTGCTGGCGCTTAACGCCGCCATCGAGGCCGCCCGCGCCGGTGAGCAGGGGAGGGGATTTGCGGTGGTGGCGGACGAGGTGCGCCAGCTGGCCGCCCGAACCTCCTATTCCACCAGCGAGATAGCCGGCGTGGTGCAGCAGAATCAGGCGCTGACCAGCCAGGTGAACGACCAGATGCAGGCTGCCGCCCAGCGTGCCCGGCAGGGGCAGCAGCAGATTGGTGAGGTGGCCGAGGTGATGGAGGAGATCCGGCGCGGTGCCGAGCATGTTGCCGCCACCATCGCCGGGCTCTCCCGCTAAGGCTTCGGCTGGCTTACATGGTCGGCATCGTAAACTGGCCTGCGTGGGTCTCAAGGCGCCCGCTGGCCGGCCAGCGGCTGGTGATGGTTTTCATCTTCGTATAGAAGCGCACCCCGTCGTTGCCGTGCACATGGAGTGGCCCGAACAGAGAGCGCTTCCAGCCGCCAAAACTGTGAAAGGCCATGGGCACCGGAATGGGCACATTGATCCCCACCATGCCGGCCTGTACCTGCTCAGCGAACTGGCGTGCGCTCTCCCCATCACGGGTGAAGATGGCGGCCCCGTTACCGTATGGATGGCGGTTGATGAGACTGAGTGCGGTGCGGTAATCGGGGGCGCGCACCACGCAGAGCACTGGGCCGAAGATCTCCTCCTGATAGATGCTCATCTCTGGGGTGACCCGATCAAACAGGGTGGGGCCGATAAAAAAGCCTTGCTCATGTCCGGGCACGCTCACCCCGCGGCCATCGAAGCACAAGATGGCGCCCTGCTCTTGGCCCTGCGCGATGTAATCGAGGATCTTGGCCTTGTGCTGCGCCGAGATGACGGGCCCCATGTCGTTCTCGGGGCCTTCCATGAGGCCGGGGCCTACGCGCATCTTGCCGATGCGGGTGGTCAGGGCATCGATCAGGCTGTCTGCCACGTCATCGCCGATGGCGACCACCACAGAGAGGGCCATGCAGCGCTCTCCGGCGGCACCAAATGCGGCCCCCATGATGGCCGAGACGCTCATCGGCATGTCGGCATCCGGCATCACGATGCAGTGATTTTTGGCCCCCCCTAGGGCCTGGCAGCGCTTGCCATGGGCCGATGCCACCGCGTAGATGTACTCGGCAATCGGGGTGGAGCCGACAAAGCTCACCGCCTGTACCCGTTCATCGGTGAGGAGGACGTCCACGGCCTCTTTATCTCCATTGACCACATTAAAAACCCCGTCCGGCAGCCCCGCCTTCTTGAGAAGAAGAGCCAGCTCTAGGGCCAGTGAAGGGTCTTTTTCCGAGGGTTTGAGCACGAAGGTGTTGCCGGTGGCCAAGGCGATGGGGAACATCCACATGGGCACCATGGCCGGGAAGTTAAACGGGGTGATCCCGACACAGACCCCGAGGGGTTGCATGAGCGAGTGGCTGTCGACCCCCGTTCCCACGTTGGCGGAGTGCTCCCCCTTTTGCAGGTGCGGGATGCCGCAGGCAAACTCCACTACCTCCAGACCACGGGTTATTTCTCCCTGGGCATCGGAGAATACCTTGCCGTGCTCCTCGCTGATGATGCGTGCCAGGGCATCACGCTTGGCCTCAAGCAGCGCCTTAAAGCGAAACAGGATGCGGGCCCGGTGCAGAGGGGAGCGTTGTGACCAGGCCGGAAAGGCGGCGTGGGCCACCCCTATCGCATGGCGCACCTCGTCTGCCGTGCTTAGCATCACCTGGCGTACCGGGGTGCCGAGTGCCGGGTTGTAGACGGGGGCGCAGCGTTCACTGTGACTGGCGGAGATGGTCCCGCCGATATAGTTGTGCACTATCTTCATGCATCCTCTCTCTTGCTTGTTGGGTGATCACGGATTGGGTTAAGTTGTGAAATATTAATTTCATTTTGTATTTTATTGGTTATTTATGTTTCTTTTTGTGATCGCCCCAGCAGCGATGAAATGCAGCGAAAGGGGGGAGACTGATGGGATTAGCGTGGGCCGGGTCACGCTGACTACTGACGAAATGGTTTACAGTTTCATCGTTTATGAAAGAATAGCCATTTCATCGATGGCGGCCATAAACGAGAGCCATTTCAACACCTGTACCGGATCGGCGATTTGCCCGAACTTTGTGTCGCGCTATCGGGTGAGGAAGCGTGCCGATATGCGTCATCGGCTGGAGAGAAGAATGACAGCTGCGAAAAACCTTTCAGAGTTGCAAGATCAGATCAGAACCCGCTATGGCGAGCTAAGCAAGCGCTTGCAGCAAGTTGCCAAGTATCTGATTGATAACAAGAATATAGTGGCAATGCAGACAGTGGCCGCCATCGCCAAAGAGGCGGGAGTTCCCCCTTCCACCCTGATCCGCTTTGCCAGTACCTTTGGTTTCAGTGGCTTCAACGAGATGAAACAGATCTTTCGTCTCGATCTGGTCAAGGAGACCGCCAGCTACACGGAACGCGCCCGCCTGTTTCGTGAGATGGAAGGGGACGCCTCGGTCGAGCAGCCTCACGAGATATTGCAGGAGTTCGTGCGGGCCAACACCCAGTCGATGCAGCAGTTGGTGCTGCACACACCGGAAGCCGAGCTGCGTCAAGCTGTGGAGCTGCTGGCTGACGCCGAGACCATCTATGTGATGGGGTCGCGTCGTTCCTTCAGTGCGGCCGTCTATCTGCGTTACGCACTCAGCCATCTGGAACGTCGCACCGTGCTGCTCGACGGGTTGGGAGGCATGCTCGCCGAGCAGCTGGCCTTGATGGGAAGCCGCGATGTGGTGGTCTCCATCAGCTTCTCCCCCTATGCCGAGGAGACCGTCACTGTGAGTCAGAAAGCGGCTCAAGTCGGGGCGCGTCAGATTGTCGTGACGGACAGCCAGATCAGCCCCATGGCTTCGCTCAGCGACGTCTGCTTCGTGATCAAGGAGGCGCAGGTTGATGCGTTTCGCTCCCAGGCGGCGACGCTCTGCCTGCTGCAATCACTGGCGGTGAGTCTGGCCTTCAAGAAGAGCGAGGAGTAAACAGCGCGATTTCGTCACGGCGATCACAAAACACTCTTTTGTTTTCATTTTATCTTTAAATGGAATTTTCATTCCGTAAAGTGAAGGCGTCGAACGTGCCGATCACCTCCATGATGTGATCCTCGGCCCATGATGGGGGCACGGCATGTTGAGAGCAGGGAGTGTGTATGCAGCGGATCAGAATGACGATGGCCCAGGCGTTGGTGAAGTTCCTCGAGCAACAGTATGTGGCGCTAGATGGCGTCGAGCACAGGTTCATCCACGGCATCTTTACCATCTTCGGGCATGGCAATGTGCTGGGTCTTGGCCAGGCGTTGGAGCAAGACCCCGCAGGGCTGGTGGTATATCAGGGATGCAGTGAGCAGGGAATGGCTCACATCGCCCTCGGCTTTACCAAGCAGCACAAGCGTAAGCGCATCTGCGCCGTCACCTCGTCGGTCGGCCCTGGCGCCGCCAACATGGTGACGGCGGCCGCCACCGCCACCGCCAATCGACTGCCACTGCTGTTGCTGCCGGGGGATCTGTTTGCCAGCCGGCAACCCGACCCCGTGCTACAGCAGGTCGAGCAGTTTCACGATGCCACTCTCAGCACTAACGACTGCTTCCGCCCCGTCTCCCGTTACTGGGATCGGATAGTACGCCCCGAGCAGTTGATGAGCGCCATGCTCAATGCCATGCGGGTGTTGACCGATCCCGCCGATACCGGTGCCGTGACCCTCTGCCTGCCACAGGATGTGCAGGGGGAGGCGTACGATTACCCCCTCTCTTTCTTCGCGCGGCGGGTGCACCGCATCGAGCGGCGGCCACCGACACCGGCCATGCTGGCTGACGCGGTCAGGTTGATTGAAGGCAAGCGCAAGCCGCTATTGATCTGCGGAGGCGGGGTTCGCTACAGCGAGGCTCACGCCGCGCTGCGCCACTTTGCCGAGCGTTTTAATATTCCGTTTGCAGAGACTCAGGCCGGTAAGGGGGCCATTGAGAGCGACCATCCTCTGAATCTCGGGGGGGTGGGGACCACGGGCTGTCTGGCGGCCAATCGCCTTGCCGCTGAGGCTGATCTGATCATCGGGGTGGGCACCCGCTTTACCGACTTCACCACCGCCTCCAAATCCCTGTTCGCTCACCCCGAGGTGAGTGTGCTCACGATCAATGTGGCCGGTTTTGATGCCCACAAGCTGGATGCCGTGGCGGTGATTGCGGATGCCAAGGTGGCGCTTGAGGCGCTGACACAGGCCCTGCGACGCAGCGGTTACCACAGTGGCTATCAAGATGAGATAGCGCAGGCCCGCGCCGAGTGGGACATGGAGTGGCAGCGGTTGGCGGGCATCCGGGTCGGGGAGGGATTTATTCCCGAGATAGGGGGCGAGCTGGATCACCTGCTGCCGGAGTACATGGCCATGCTGGGGAGCCGCCTGACCCAGACCCGGGTGCTGGGGCTGCTCGATCAATACCTTGAGTCCGATGCCATCGTGGTGGGGGCCGCCGGCTCCTTGCCTGGGGATCTACAGCGCATGTGGCGGCCACGACAGCCCGATACCTATCACTTGGAATATGGCTACTCCTGCATGGGTTACGAGATAGCGGCCGCCATCGGCGCCAAGATCGCCAGAGCGGAGCAGCCGGTTTATGCCTTTGTCGGGGATGGCTCCTATCTCATGCTGCATACCGAGCTGCACACGGCGGTGCAGGAGGGGATCAAGATAGTGGTGCTGCTGTTTGATAATGCCGGTTTTGGCTGCATCAACAATCTGCAGATGGGCCAGGGAATGGGAAGTTTTTGCACCGAGAGCCGGCATCGAGATCCCCTCACCGGTGGCCTCACCGGCCCGCTTGTCCGCGTCGATTTTGCCAAGAATGCCGAGAGTTACGGCTGTCGCAGTTACCGGGTGCACGACGAGGCTTCGCTGGTGCTGGCGTTGCAAAGCGCTCGTCAGGATGAGGGGCCAGTGCTTATCGATATCAAGGTGCTTCCCAAGACCATGACCCATGGCTATGGGGCATGGTGGCACACGGGAACGGCGGAGGTCGCCGATAAACCGGCGATCGAGGCGGCCTCTGCGGCCATCCGCACTATGCTGGCGACACGCGCCCGCCCCTATTAACGCGAGGCAGAAGGCTCGGTCGTGAGGAGGCGCTGGCCTCCTTTTTTTTATCTGTTCATTTCTTCTCCCCTCTGCGCTCCTGGCCGCCACCTACAACGGATTGGCATCTCACCTAGCCTGCTCTCTTCAGGGCGTTTGTGGCGAAAGTGTTAACTAGGTTGCAAAAACAAAACATCCATTAATTTGCATATTGAAACAAAAATTCCAAATGGTATGTTCGTTTCATCCAGACCGCAGTGCTCAGAGGAGGTGACGGGCGCTTCGGCCGCGATGGAGTCGCCGGCGTACCGTTTCAACCGGACGCCCTAATACCTGATAGATACGCAGTATCAAGGAGTTGGTATGTTTAACATCGCGCTGTTCGGGGCCGGTCGCATCGGCCAGGTACATGCGGTCCATGTTGCCGAGCATGAGGAGAGCTGCCTCTACTCGGTCATCGATCCACAGGGAGCCGATGCGCTGGCGACCCGGTATGGTGCCAAGGTGCAAAGTGCCGAAGAGGCCATGGCCGATCCCCAGGTCAACGGGGTGCTGATCGCCTCCTCGACCGACACCCACGCCGATCTCATCGAGCTGGCGGCCAGGGCTGGCAAACCTATCTTCTGTGAAAAGCCGGTGCATCTGGATCTGGCGCGCGTACGCGACTGCCTGGCCACGGTGGCCCGCTGCAAGGTGCCTCTTTTTATCGGCTTCAACCGCCGCTATGACCCCCAGTTTCGCCGGGTACGCGACCAACTGACCGCTGGCGTGATTGGCAAGGCTGAGTCTCTGGTGATCACCTCACGGGATCCGGCGCCACCGCCAGTGACATACCTCCAGGTTTCGGGAGGCATGTTTCGCGACATGACCATTCACGACTTCGACATGGCCCGCTTCATCCTGGGTGAGGAGCCCGTCTCCCTCTACGCCCAGGGCAGCAATCTGGTGGATCCGGCCATCGGCCAGGCGGGGGATATCGATACCGCGTTTGTCGTGATGAAGTTCCCTTCCGGGGCCATGGCCACCATCAGCAATAGCCGCCGCTCCGGTTACGGCTACGACCAGCGCATGGAGCTGCATGGCGCCAGGGGGCTGCTTATCGCCAAGAACCTTCATGAGAGCGGGGTCGAGTGGTGGGGTGAGCAGGGGTGTGTGGCCGCCAAGCCAGAGCACTTCTTCTTGCAGCGCTATGCACAGGCCTACCGCGCCGAGTGGCAACATTTTGTCGATGTGCTGGCGGGCCGCGCCGCTCCCGAGTGCAGCGGCCATGACGGCATGCAGGCACTCTATCTGGCCGACAAGGCCATCGAATCGCTCCACAGCGGTCGTGAAGTCACGCTGTGATCTCGTGAGAAAAGAACCATAACAAGGCGTTACGCCCATTCTCACCTCCTGTTGTTCCCGTTATGCCGCCTCCTGCCGGGGGCGGTTTCATGATCACGCAGATTCGGAGAACACCCATGTTAGCTCTCGCTTCCTTTGTCGGTTTCACCCTGCTGGTGGCCGCCATTGCCTACTACAAGACACACAATGCCCACCTGACGGAGTCGGCCGAAGGGTATTTCCTTGGCGGCCGCTCCATGACCGGTATCTACATCGGTAGCTCCATGCTGTTGATGAACCTCTCCACCGAACACCTGGTGGGGCTCAACGGGTTGTCGTTTCGAACCGGTTTCATCGTGATGGCCTGGGAGGTCATGGCCGCCATGACCATAGTGCTGTTTGCCATCTTCTTTCTGCCGAAGTACCTCAAGCTCGGGATCTCCACCATCCCCGAATACCTGGAGCGGCGCTTTGACAAACAGACGCTCATCATCACCTCACTGCTCTTTCTCGGTATGTATATCATCTCGCTGCTGCCGATCGTGCTCTATACCGGGGCCATCGCGCTGGAGAGCCTGTTTCAGGTTTCTGCGGTGTTCCAGCTCGATAAGACCACGGCGCTGTGGCTCATGGTCTGGGGGGTTGGGGGGCTCGGGGCCATCTACGCCGGCGGATACGGTCAACGGGGTCGGGCTCATCACAGGGGGCCTGATGGTGACCCTGTTCGCCCTCGCTTATGTCGGTGATGGTGATGTGTGGAGTGGCAT
>NZ_CDBY01000068.1 GCF_000820125.1 Aeromonas simiae
CCTGACGTGAGCGGCAACACAATGCTCACCAGATTGTCCTCCAGCGACACCGAGACCTCGAACCCCACCTTGCGCGCCAGCGCTATCATGCCGCGATTGCTCGGCATGGTGAGGCCTGAGAGCTGGCCAATCCCCTTGTCACGGGCGTAGCGCACCATCTTCTCCATCATGATTCTGCCAAGCCCCTGTCCTTTGAGGTCAGAGCGCACCAGCACGGCGAACTCCGCATCTTGCAGATCCGGTGTGGAGATGGCGCGCACCATGGTCAGGAGGACTATTTGGAGTGTTTATCCTGCCAGTTTCACATCAGGCTTGTCAGGTATCGCCTAACCCATGATGTGGCGGGTATGGAGGTGAACATCGTGACCAAGTAATCCCCTGGGCCAACGTCCCTAAAGACGGTGATGCCTTCACATTTAAGTGAGTTGTTGGGCATCAAGTTCACGGGCTAACGGATTGGGAATATTTGCAGCCCTGATTGGGGAATCTGATAGCTATGTGTACCCGGGGTTTGGATTCCAGCCCGGCTTTCTTCATGATGACTAGCCTGGAATCACCGATCTGATGCTCCAGTAGCTGCATCATCCTCATTAATGCGCAGATATCTGCTAACCCTTGACTCTCGGTGAGCAAGCAGTACAACTCGCCGTACTGTTGCATCCGCTCATGGTTAATTGCCCGTGCGAGCCAAAACAGAATATTGGAACAGCAAAAGTGCTGCTGAGCTGGCTGATGGGCGCTTATTCCATTAATTACTCTATCTCCGTACATGGGTACTTGTTTGCCATCAAGGAAGCTGTCGCTGCTTCTTAGCATATGGCAGGCGGATTGATGCTGATTTCTGGCTTCTGCGTATTCCGGCGAAGTTGAACAGCCATTCCGGCCAACGTGAACACCCTGATCCTTAACGCGCTCATGTCATCTCGTTTCTAACTCGACTGTTCAGATTGGGTCAACTCACTTCTCCTCTTTCTCATCGATTCTCCCTTCAGTGACAGCCGGTGAGCGTTGTGCATCAGCCGGTCCAGGATCGCATCTGCCAGGGTGTTGTCCCCCAAGCTCGCGTACCACTCTTCCGTTGGTAGTTGACTGACCACTACCGTCGAGTATTTTCCATACCGATCATCCATGATCTCCAGCAGGGCGTTGCGCTGCTCGGCTGTTGATCAGCGCGCAAA
>NZ_CDBY01000069.1:0-792 GCF_000820125.1 Aeromonas simiae
GGCCACCCCACCCTGGCGTCCGCTGGCTGCGCTGCTGATGATCCTGGCCCTCAGCGGCCCCGCCCTGCCCGGCGCGGCGCCCCCCCAGGCCGCGCCGCCTCTCGACATCTGGCTGCTCGATCTCTCCCGCTCCATGCTGGCGACCGATCTCTCGCCCGATCGGGCCACCCGGGCCCGCCTGCTGCTGCAAGCCCAGCTCGATCAGCCGCAGGCGCGGCGCATTGCCCTCATCCTGTTTGCCGCCGACGCCTATCTGGTGCAACCGCCGAGCGAGGACAGGGAGGCGCTGCGCCGCCTCCTGCCGGATCTGCGCCCCGACGTGATGCCGATAGCCGGCAGCGCCCCCGAGCGCGCGGTGCAGCTGGCCTTGGCGCGCTTTGCCGATCAGGCCCCGGCGCGCCTGCTGCTGGTGACCGACGCCATCACCGCTCCCCAGCGCGATACCATCCGCGCCAGCTGGCCCTGCCGGGGGATCAGCCTGCTGCGCTGCCGGGCGCCGCGCCTCGATATCGTGCTGCTTTCGGGCGACGCGCCGGTGCGTCTGGCGGGCGAGCCGGGCCGCCCCCGCTTGCCGGCGCCGGATCGCGCCGCCATCGCCGCCCTGGCCGAAGAGACGGGCGGGCGCCTTATCACCGATCCCCAAACGCTCACCCTCACTAGCGCCGGCCCCCTGAGCGCCCCCCCGCAGCAGGGCTGGCACGAGCTCGGCCCCTTCCTGCTGCTGCTGTTGCTCCCCTTTGCCCTGCTGGCCCGCCGTGGCCAGCTCTGGCTTCTGCTGGCGGTGCTGCTGCC
>NZ_CDBY01000069.1:1074-58923 GCF_000820125.1 Aeromonas simiae
TGCTGGCGGTGCTGCTGCCGCTGGGAGTGCCCCACGCCGATGATGCCCATGGCCTGCTTTTTTATCAGGAGGGGCACTACCGGGCCGCCGCCGAGGCCTTCGATGACCCCCTCTGGCGCGGCAACGCCTGGTACCGCGCCGGGGAGTATCAGCGCGCCGTCACCGCTTACGCCATGAGCCAGAGCGTCACCGCCCACTACAACCGGGGCAACGCGCTGGCCCGCCTCGGTCGGCTCGACGAGGCGATCGCCGCCTATCTGGTGGTGCTGGCCCTCGACCCCGCCCACGCCGATGCCCGCTTCAACCTCGCCCTGCTGCAACGCCGTCAGCAGCAACAGGCGCGCAGCGCCGCCACGGCGCCATCCGATCAGCCCGAGCCCGCCACGGCCAAGGGGGCGCCCCCCCTGTCTGCGCCGCCGGTCATCCTGCTCAAGGAGCGGCTGCGCAAGCTGGCCGAGCGGGCCGCGCCGCCCCCCAGGGGGGAGCCATGGTGAAGCGCCTCCTGCTGCTGTGCCTCCTGATGATCCTGACGCCCGCCGAGGCGCGCCTGCTCAGCCAGGTGATCCCAAGCCAACAAGGCTGGCTGCTGGTGCTGGAGCAAGAGGGCCGCGCCGCCCCCGATGCCCTTCAAGTGACGCCGCTGCTGCGCCACTTCGTGGTCGGGCGCGTTAGCCGCAGCGACATCATCACGGCGCAGCGCCGCTTCACCCGCTGGCAGATCCCGCTCAGCCTGCCGCCGGGCCGGGCAGAGCCCTGGCCGCTCATTCCCCCCCTGCGGGTCGGTAACGAGCAAAGCCCCTCCCTGTCGCTGCCCCCCCTGCAAGGGGTGACGAGCGCGCCAGCGCCGGCCCCCCGCATTAGCCAGCAGGCCGTGCTGGAGGAAGGGGAGCGCTTCTGGGTCGGGCAGCCCTTTGTCTACCGGCTCACCATCACCCTGCCCGAGACGGTGGAGCGCCCCGGCCTCGACGAACTGCATGCCGCCGGCTTTCGGGTGCGCCGCCTCGGCGAGGATCGCTGGACCCCGCCCCCCACGCCGGGCCAAGCGGGCCAGATTGAGCGGCGCTGGCTGGTGCAGGCCCTGCAAAGCGGCCGCTTCTGGCTCGAGGCGCCGCGCCTGAGCGCCACCCTGCCCGCCGGAGAAGGCCAGCCGGCGCAGCAGTTGAGCGGGCGCGCCGCGCCGCTGCCGGTCACCATCATGGCCACCCCGCCGCTGCCGGTGGCGGCCCGGCTCACCCTGAGCCAGCAGATAGCGCCCCCGGCCGCGCTGCACCCCGGCGAGCCGCTCATTCGCACCCTGCGCATCGACTGGCAACAGGGGGACATGAGTGCACTGCGCCTCCCCGCGCCGCAGTTGCCCGATCTTCTGGTGCTGCCCGATGGCGAGCAGACCCACGAGCGCTACCTGGCCAGCGGTCAGCTGGTCGGCCAGCGCACCCTGCGCCAGGCCATCACCGCCCGCGAGCCGGGCGAGTACCGACTGCCGGCCATCGCCCTGCGCTGGTTCAATACCGCCACCGGGCAAATCGAGACGGCGAGGCTGCCTGCCATGCCCTTCACCGTGCTCGCCGTCCCCGCTCAGCCCGCCTCCCGCCACTACGGCCTGCTCGAGCTGGTCTCCCTGCTGCTGCTCATCAAGGGATTGCGCCCCTGGCTCATCCCCTGCTGGGATGCCGCCCGCCTCTATCGCGCGCTGAGCGACTCCCCCGAGCAGAGCCGCGCCGCCTGGCGCACTTGGCTCAGGCGCCGCGCCCAGCCTCCCTATCCGTCGCTGCCGGAGGCACTGGCCGGCGCCGTCGATGAACTTGAGCGCGCCTGCTTCGGCCCGCCCGTCCCCTGGCAGCCCGCTCGGCTGCGCCGGGCGCTGCGCCGCCACTGGCGTTGGCTGCTCACCCCCACCAAGGCAGCTGACACGGCGCGGGAGCCGGGATAGAGTGGGCCATCCCCCCAGGAGTCTTCCCCATGTTCGGCATCCATGATCTGGCCCTTTTCATCGCCTCGTCCCTGCTGCTCAACCTGATGCCGGGGCCCGACTCCTTACTGGTGATGCTGCGCACCGCAGGTCAGGGCTGGCGGGCCGGGGTGGCCGCCACCTGGGGGATCGGCAGCGGCATCATGGTGCACGTGCTGTGCGCCGCCCTCGGGCTCTCGGCCCTGCTCGCCGCCTCAGCCCAGCTGTTTGCGCTGGTCAAGCTGGCCGGCGCCCTCTATCTGGTCTATCTCGGCCTCACCCTATTGCGCCGCCACGCCGCCGTTCGCGATAGCGCCCCCCTGCCCGCCATGCCCCTGTGGGCCATCTATCGCCAGGGCATGCTGACCAATGTGCTCAACCCCAAGGTGGCGCTCTTTTTTCTCGCCTTCATGCCTCAGTTCATCGATCCGGCCGGTCAGCAGCAGGGGCTGGCCTTCATCCTGCTTGGCGGCATTTTTAATCTGGGGGGCATGATCTGGTGCCACCTGCTGGTGCTGATCACCGCGACCGCCCGCCACCGGCTGCACCTGCCGGCCCGCGTCAAGCGCGCGCTCGAGCGGCTGATCGGCGCCCTGTTTCTCGCCTTCGGCATCCGGCTGGCCATCGGTTAGCCGCCGCCAGCGGGCAATTCTTTCGCCAATCGGGCCCGACTGCTTAATAACCCTGCACCCGCAGAGTTGTTTAGCTCTGCCTAACATCAGATAATACCGGCCGCATTCACTCCGGATCTCCCATTACTCTGATGACTGAATATCTGCTCCTGTTGATCAGCACAGTGCTGGTCAACAACTACGTTCTGGTGAAATTCCTGGGGCTGTGTCCCTTCATGGGGGTGTCGAGCAAGCTCGAGACCGCCATCGGCATGGGGCTGGCCACCACCTTCGTCATTACCCTGGCCAGCGCCTGCGCCTATCTGGTCGAGCACTACATTCTGCTGCCCCTCGGCATCGGCTACCTGCGCATTCTCGCCTTCATCCTGGTCATCGCCGTGGTGGTGCAGTTCACCGAGATGGTGGTGCACAAGACCAGCCCGAGCCTCTATCGCCTGCTCGGCATCTTCCTGCCACTCATCACCACCAACTGCGCCGTGCTCGCGGTGCCGCTGCTCAACGTCAACAGCAACCACGACTTCATCCAGAGCGTGCTCTATGGCTTTGGCGCCGCACTGGGCTTCTCCCTGGTGCTGGTGCTGTTTGCCGCCATGCGCGAGCGGCTGGTTGCCGCCGACGTGCCTGCGCCGTTTCGCGGCGTCTCGATTGCCATGATCACCGCCGGTCTGATGTCGCTCGCCTTCATGGGCTTCACCGGCCTCATCAAGATGTAACCTCATGATCCATATTTTGTTTGTCATACTGGTGCTGACCCTGCTGGCGCTCGCCTTCGGGATCATACTGGGCTTTGCCGCGGTCAAGTTCCGCGTCGAGGCCGACCCCATCGTCGACCAGCTCGACGCCCTGCTGCCCCAGACCCAGTGCGGTCAGTGCGGCTACCCCGGCTGCAAGCCCTACGCCGAGGCGGTCGCCGGCGGCGACGCCATCAACAAGTGCGTGCCCGGCGGCGAGCCGACCATGCGCAAGATCGCCGAGCTGATGGGGGTCGAGCCCCAGCCCCTCGGTGGCGATGAGAGCGCCGTGCCCGTCAAGAAGGTGGCCTTCATCCATGAGGATCAGTGCATCGGCTGCACCAAGTGCATCCAGGCCTGCCCGGTCGACGCCATCATCGGCGCCACCAAGGCGATGCACACCGTCCTCAAGGAGGAGTGCACCGGCTGCGATCTCTGTGTCGCCCCCTGCCCGACCGACTGCATCGAGATGATCCCGCTGCCGACCACGGTCGATAACTGGAAGTGGAACCTCGCAGCCGTACAGATCCCGGTTAAGGTGGTGGAGTAGTCATGCAAGCTATCATCGAACGCATCAAGGCCGGGGCCATGTGGGATTTTCATGGCGGCATCCATCCCCCAGAGAACAAAACGCAGTCCAGCCATCAGCCGATCCGCGAAGCGGGTCTGCCCCCTGAGCTGATCATCCCAGTGCGCCAGCACGCCGGCCCCGCCGGTGAGCTGCTGGTTCAGGTGGGGGATCGGGTCAAGAAGGGGCAACCCCTGACCAGCTGGCAGGGCGGACGAACGGTGCCGGTGCATGCCAGCACCTCGGGCACCATCACCGCCATCGGCGAGCAGACCGTGGCCCACCCCTCCGGCCTCTCGGATCTCTGCATCACCTTGGTTCCGGATGGGGAAGAGAGCTGGTGCCCGCGCGATCCGCGCCCGGATTACTGGCACCTCGAGCGCAGCGAGCTGCTGGCGCGCGTGCAGCAGGCGGGGATCGCCGGCCTTGGCGGCGCCGTTTTCCCGACCCACAGCAAGCTGGACGGACGCGGTCAGCGCACCGAGATCCTCATCATCAACGGCCTCGAGTGCGAGCCCTACATCACCACCGACGATCGCCTGATGCGCGACTACGCCGCCGAGGTGATCGAGGGGATCCGGGTGCTGCGCCACCTGCTCGGGCCCAAGCTCTGCCTCATCGGGATCGAGGACAACAAGCCCGAGGCGATCGCCGCCCTCACTGCCGCCATCGGCGAGCATGACCAAGACATCATGGTGCGGGTCACCCCCACCAAATACCCCTCGGGGGGCGCCAAGCAGACCATCGAGATCCTGACCGGGCGCCAAGTGCCCAAGGGGGGCCGGGCGGTCGACATCGGCATCATGGTGCTCAACGTGGCCACCGTGTTCGCCATCAAGCGCGCCATCGTCGAGGGGGAGCCCCTCATCGAGCGGTTGGTTACCCTGACTGGCGAGACCTTCCGCCAGCCCGGTAACGTCTGGGTTCGCCTCGGCACCCCGGTGCGCTGGCTGTTGCAGCGCTTCGAGTTGCAACCCGAAGCCGAGCAGCGGGTCATCATGGGTGGCCCCATGATGGGCTTTACCCTGCCCCATGCCCGGGTTCCCGTGGTCAAGGCGACCAACTGCCTGCTCTCCCCGAGCCGGGCCGAGCTGCCGCCCCCCGGCCCCGAGCAGGCCTGTATCCGTTGCAGCGCTTGCGCCGATGCCTGCCCGGCCACCCTGCTGCCCCAGGAGCTTTACTGGTACAGCCGGGCCCGCGAGTATGACAAGGTCGAGGCGCTTAACCTGTTTGACTGCATCGAATGCGGCGCCTGTGCCTGGGTCTGCCCAAGCGAGATCCCGCTGGTGCAGTACTACAAGATTGCCAAAGATGACATCCGCGAGAGCCGCGCCGAGGCCGAGAAGGCCGAACGGGCCAAGGCCCGCTTCGAGGCCAAGCAGGCCCGTTTCGAGCGCGAGAAGGTAGCCCGTGAGGCGCGCCACGCATCCGCTGCCGCCAACCGCCGCCAGGTGCTGACCGAGGCGGCGGGCGGCGACGATCCGGTGGCCGCCGCACTGGCCAGGGTCAAGGCCAAGCAAAGCGGGCTCACCACCCAGGGGGCCCTGCCCGACGGCGCGCCGGATAACGAGGCGGTGATCGCCGCCCGCGCGGCCCGCAAGCGCGAGGCCGAGGCCCGCCGCGCCGCCAAGCTGGCCGAGCAAGGCGCCAGCGCGCAGAGCGAGGTGCCGAGTGTGAACCACGACGCGGCATCGGCGCAGCCGACCCCGGCCCCCGCGTCAACCGAAAGCGAGAGCGGCGACGATCCCGAGGCACGCAAGAAAGCCGCCGTGGCCGCTGCCCTGGCTCGGGCCAAGGCCAAGAAAGCCGCCAGCGCGCAGAGCGAGGCGCCGAGCGCAAGCCGCGACGCGGCATCGGCGCAGCCGACCCCGGCCCCCGCTTCAACCGAGAGCGAGAGCGGCGACGATCCCGAAGCGCGCAAGAAAGCCGCCGTGGCCGCCGCCATCGCCCGGGCCAAGGCCAAGAAGGCCGCCAGCGCGCAGAGCGAGGCACCGAGCGCAAACCGCGACGCGGCACCGGTGCAGCCGACGCCGGCTTCAACCGAGAGCGAGAGCCACGACGATCCCGAGGCGCGCAAAAAAGCGGCCGTGGCCGCCGCCATCGCCCGGGCCAAGGCCAAGAAGGCCGCCAGCGCGCAGAGCGAGGCACCGAGCGCAAGCCGCGACGCGGCACCGGTGCAGCCGACGCCGGCTTCAACCGAGAGCGAGAGCCACGACGATCCCGAGGCGCACAAAAAAGCGGCCGTGGCCGCCGCCATCGCCCGTGCCAAGGCCAAGAAGGCCGCCATGACCCAATCCAATCCAACGACAGCTGACAACGAGGTGGGTGACTGATGTTCAAAATTGCGAGTGCCCCCTTTGCCCATAACCGCAAGCAGACCAGCACCATGATGGGGCTGGTGCTGCTGGCCTGCCTGCCGGGGCTGCTGGCCCAGAGCTGGTTCTTCGGCTGGGGTACCCTCATCCAGCTGCTGCTGGCCACCCTCACCGCCTGCGTGAGCGAGGCGCTGATCTTGCGCCTGCGTCGCCGCCCTGTGCTGCCGGCACTGTGGGATGGCAGCGCCGTGGTGACCGCCGTGCTCATCGGCCTTTCCCTGCCCCCTTTTGGCCCCTGGTGGCTGGTGGTGCTCGGTACCGCCTTTGCCATCATCGTCGCCAAACAGCTCTATGGCGGGCTCGGTCAGAACCTGTTCAACCCAGCCATGGTCGCCTACGTGCTGCTGCTGGTCTCGTTCCCGGTGCAGATGACCAGCTGGCTACCCCCTGAAGGGGTGCGCGCCATGGAGCTGGGCATGGGCGATGCGCTTGCCACCATCTTCAGCGGCCACAGCCTCGACGGCTACAGCATGGCGCAGCTGCGCATGGGGGTGGACGGCACCACCATGGCCACCCCGCTCGATACCCTCAAGACCGGCCTCACCCAGGGGCTGACCGTGCCCGAGATCATGCGCGCCCCCCTCTATGAGGGGTGGGGCGGCATCGGCTGGAACTGGGTCAACCTCGGCTATCTGCTGGGCGGCCTGTTCCTGTTGCAGCAGAAGGTGATCAGCTGGCGCATCCCGGCGGCCGTGCTCGCCGGCCTGCTCGGCGCTGCCGTGCTGGGCTGGCTGGTGACCCCGGACACCACCGCCTCCCCCATGCTGCACCTGTTTAGCGGCGCCACCATGCTGGGGGCCTTCTTCATCGCCACCGATCCGGTCAGCGCCAGCACCACGCCGCGCGGGCGCCTCATCTATGGCCTCCTCATCGGCGTTACCGTCTACCTCATCCGCCGCTTCGGCGGCTATCCGGATGCGTTTGCCTTCGCCGTGCTGCTCGCCAACCTGTGCGTGCCGCTCATCGACAGCCTGACCCGTCCCGCCGTCTATGGCCAACGCAAGGGGGCGCGCAAATGATCGGCAGCATGAGCAAAAACGGCGTCATCCTCGGCGCCTTTGCCCTGGTCTGTACCGCCGTGGTGGCACTGACCAATGAGCTCACGGTCGAGCGCATCGAGCAGCAGCACCAGCAAGAGAAGCTGGCGACCCTGTCGGCCCTGCTGCCGGCCGGCAGCTATGACAACGATCTGGTGGGCAGCTGCCGCCTGGTGACCAGCGCCGAATACCTCGGCAGCCCCAAGCCGATGCCCCTCTATGTGGCCCGGCAAGGGGACACCATCACCGGCTACGCGCTGGAAACCGTCGCCCCCGACGGCTACAGTGGCGCCATCCGTCTGGTGGTCGGCTTCACCCAGGAGGGCACCATCACTGCGGTGCGCACCCTGGAGCACAAGGAGACACCGGGCCTTGGCGACAAGATTGAGCTGAAAAAGTCCAACTGGATCGAGAGCTTCAAGGGGCGCTTCCTGCGCCCCGACAACGAGACCAGCTGGGCGGTGAAAAAAGATGGCGGCGAGTTTGATGCCTTCACCGGCGCCACCATCACCCCGCGTGCCGTGGTCAAGGCGGTCAAACGGGTACTGATGCTGCAAGCCAGCCACCCCGAGCTGCTCGAGAGCGCGCCAGCCTGCGCCAAGGGAGAGTAACGATGAACCAAGAGATCAAGAATCTGTGGCAGCAGGGACTGTGGAAAAACAACCCCTCCCTGGTGCAGGTGCTGGGCCTGTGCCCCACCCTGGCCGTCACCTCGACCCTGACCAATGCGCTGGGGCTGGGGCTGGCCACGCTGGCGGTGTTGACCTGCTCTAACCTCGCCATCTCCCTGGTGCGCCACCTGGTGCCCAAGGAGATCCGCATCCCGGTCTATGTGCTGATCATCGCCGCACTGGTGACCTGCGTGCAGCTGCTGATGAACGCCTACACCTACAGCCTCTATCAGGCGCTGGGCATCTTCATCGCCCTCATCGTCACCAACTGCGTCATCATCGGTCGCGCCGAGGCCTATGCGGTGAAAAACGCCCCCCTCTATGCGGCCATTGATGGCTTCATGATGGGGCTGGGCTTTACCCTGGTGCTCTGCACCCTGGGCGCCATGCGCGAGATCATCGGTATGGGCACCCTGTTTGACGGCGCCGATCAGCTGCTCGGCAGCTGGGCCAGCGTGCTGCGCATGCAGATCCTGCCGGCCGACTCGGCCCTGATGATCGCCATCCTGCCCCCCGGCGGCTTCATCGGGCTGGGGCTGCTCATCGCCGCCAAGAACGCCATCAACGACTGGCGCGGCAAGCAGGCCGTCACCGAGCGAGCCCACTGCGCCGTCCCAGCTCCTGGGGCGCGCGCCACCGAGCTGTAACGGAGAAGACGTGAACAACCAAAAACGCAGACAGATCCTGGAGCGGCTGCGGGAGGCCGATCCCCACCCGACCACCGAGCTGCACTTTAGCTCGCCGTTCGAGCTGCTCATCGCCGTGCTGCTGTCGGCCCAGGCCACCGACGTGAGCGTCAACAAGGCCACCGCCAAGCTCTACCCCGTCGCCAACACCCCGGCCGCCATGCTGGCGCTCGGCGTAGAGGGGGTGAAGGAGTACATCAAGACCATTGGCCTGTTCAACACCAAGGCCGAGAACGTCATCAAGACCTGCGCCATGTTGCTCGAGCGCCACGGTGGCGAGGTGCCGGAGAACCGCGAGGCGCTGGAAGCCCTGCCCGGCGTCGGCCGCAAGACCGCCAACGTGGTGCTCAACACCGCCTTCGGCTGGCCCACCATCGCCGTCGACACCCACATCTTCCGCGTCTCGAATCGAACCGGTTTCGCGGTGGGCAAGAACGTCGATCAGGTGGAAGAGAAACTGCTCAAGGTGGTGCCGGCCGAGTTCAAGCTCGACGTGCACCACTGGCTGATCCTGCACGGGCGCTACACCTGTCTGGCTCGCAAACCCCGCTGCGGCTCCTGTATCATCGAGGATCTGTGCGAATTTAAAGAAAAAATCTACCCGGAGGGATAACCATGAGAATCCTGCACACCATGCTGCGCGTCGGCGATCTGCAACGCTCCATCGACTTCTACACCCGCGTGCTGGGCATGAAGCTGCTGCGCCAGAGTGAGAACAGCGAGTACAAGTACACCCTGGCCTTCGTCGGCTACGGCGACGAGAAGGACGAGGCGGTCATCGAGCTGACCTACAACTGGGGGGTGAGCGAGTACGATCTGGGCTCTGCCTATGGTCACATCGCCCTGGAGGCGGACGACATCTACGCCACCTGCGAGGCCCTGCGGGCCGCCGGCGCCAAGATCACCCGCGAGCCGGGCCCGGTCATGGGCGGCACCACCGTCATCGCCTTCGTCGAAGATCCGGACGGCTACAAGATTGAGCTGATCGCCAAGAAAGATGCCGGCATGGGACTGGGCCAGAGCGCCTAATCTTCACACCACAAGGGCGCCATCATGGCGCCCTTGCTGTAACTGGCCGAGCCCCATTCGATGATCGGCCCTCTTTTTCTCTCCCCCACCCGCCTCCTGCGTCACGCCATAAAAAAACGGGGCCCTGAGGCCCCGTCTGCATCTATCGGTTACGGCTTGTTCACCAGGTTAGTGAACTCGTCGCCCTTGGTGTGGCGCACATCCTTGCCCTTAACGAAGTAGATGATGTACTCGCAGATGTGCTGGCAGCGATCGCCGACCCGCTCGATGGCGCGCGCCGCCCACAGGACGTTGAGCACCTGAGGGATGGTGCGCGGATCTTCCATCATGTAGGTCATCAGCTCGCGAATGACCGACTCGTAGTCGCGATCCACCTTGTCATCTTCTTGATAGACGGCGACGGCGGCGTCGAGATCCATGCGGGCGAAGGCGTCGAGCACGTCGTGCAGCATCTTGATGGTGCGCCGGCCCATGTTCTCCAGCGACACCAGCGGCGGCTGCGGCTTGTTGGCGTTGTCGGTGAGCATGCGGGCGATCCGCTCGGCCACGTCACCGATGCGCTCGAGCTCGGCGATGGTCTTGATGATGGCCATCACCAGACGCAAGTCAGACGCGGTCGGCTGGCGCTTGGCGATGATGCGGGTGCACTCCTCGTCGATGGCCACCTCCATGGCATTGACCTTGTGGTCGCTGCCGACGATGCGGCGCGCCGCATCGAGATCCTGATCGTGAATGGCCGCCAGCGCGTCGGTCAGCTGCTGCTCGACCAGCCCCCCCATCACCAGCACCTGGTTGCGCACGTTTTCCAGCTCGGTATTGAACTGCCCCGAGATATGTTTGCCGAGATTCATATTGTCCATGTCGAAATCCTTAAACCGGGTGCGGTTATGCCTTAGCCGTAACGGCCGGTGATATAGTCCTCGGTCTTCTTCTTGGCCGGGGTGGTGAAGATGGTGTTGGTGTCGGTGTATTCGATCAGTTCGCCCATGTACATGAAGGCGGTCTGATCCGACACCCGGGCCGCCTGCTGCATGTTGTGGGTGACGATCACCACGGTGAACTGCTTCTTGAGCTCGTTGATCAGCTCCTCGATGGTCAGGGTCGAGATGGGATCGAGCGCCGAGGTCGGCTCATCGAGCAGCAGCACTTCCGGCTCGATGGCGATGGCGCGGGCGATCACCAGACGCTGCTGCTGACCGCCAGAGAGGCCGAAGGCGTTCTCGTGCAGGCGATCCTTGGCCTCCTCCCACAGGGCGGCGCCGCGCAAGGAGCGCTCCACCGCCTCGTCCAGGGTGCGGCGATCGTTGATCCCTTGCAGGCGCAGGCCATAGACCACGTTCTCGTAGATCGACTTCGGGAACGGGTTGGGGCGCTGGAACACCATACCGACCCGGCGGCGCAGGGCGGCGACATCCACGCTCTTGTCATAGATGTTGTTGCCGTGCAGCAGGATCTCCCCCTCAATGCGGCAGCTCTCCACCAGATCGTTCATCCGGTTGATGCAGCGCAGCAGGGTCGACTTACCGCAGCCGGAGGGGCCGATGAAGGCGGTCACCTGCCCCTTGGGGATCTTCATCTCGATGTTGTAGAGCGCCTGCTTGTTGCCGTAGTAGAGATCCAGCCCCTTCACTTCCAGCGCGGTCTGCTCGGCCGGCAGGTTGGCCAGATCCAGCGCCTTGGGCTGCTGCATGGTGGTGTTGACGTTGATCATGGTTACCTCGAATCGGTGCTAGGGGGCCGGATCAGTTATCCAGCGCCTTGAATTTTTCACGCAGGTGGTTACGGATGGCGATGGCGGAGAGGTTGAGCCCCACGATCACGGTCACCAGCAGGAAGGAGGTGGCATAGACCAGCGGGCGCGCCGCCTCCACATTGGGGCTCTGGAAACCCACGTCATAAATATGGAAGCCCAGGTGCATGAACTTGCGCTCCACGTGCAGGTACGGGAAGTTGCCATCCATCGGCAGGGTCGGTGCCAACTTCACCACCCCCACCAGCATCAGGGGGGCCACCTCGCCGGCGGCCCGGGCGATGGCCAGGATGAGGCCGGTCATGATGGCCGGGCTCGCCATGGGCAGCACGATGCGCCACAGGGTCTCGGCCTGGGTGGCGCCGAGGGCCAGTGAGCCGTGACGGATGGCGCTCGGGATGCGGGCCAGCCCCTCCTCGGTCGAGACGATCACCACCGGCAGGGTGAGGATCGCCAAGGTCAGCGCCGACCAGATGACGCCGGGAGCGCCGAAGGTGGGGCTCGGCAGCGCCTCGGGGTAGAACAGCCGATCGATGCTGCCGCCCAGGGTGTAGACGAAAAAGCCGAGGCCAAACACGCCGTAGACGATGGAGGGCACGCCGGCGAGGTTGATCACCGCGATGCGGATGAACTTGGTCATCACGTTCTTACCGGCGTACTCATGCAGGTAGACCGCCGCCACCACCCCGAGCGGGGTGACGATGATGGCCATCAGGATCACCATGAAGACGGTGCCGAAGATGGCCGGGAACACCCCGCCCTCGGTGTTGGCCTCGCGCGGCTCGCCACCGATGAACTTGCCAATCTGGTGGAACCAGTGGCCGATCTTGGCCGGCAGGCTCATCTGGTTCGGCCAGGTGACGTCGAGCACCTTGGAAAGCGGCATGGTGACCGCCTCGCCGCGCATGTCGGTGACGGTCACGCTGTCGCGTCCGGCATCGGCGCGCAGGGCAAACAGCTCTTTTTCCAGCACCTGATAGTCCGCCTGCAACTGAGCCCGCTCGGCGCTCAGCTCACCCTTGAGCTCGTCGCTTAACCGCCCTTCCAGCTCGGCCTTGCGCTCCTTGAGGCGCAGCTTCTCGAGCCGGTAGTTGATGGCCCCTATCTTGCCCTTTTGCAGGCTGTCCGCCTGGGCGTTGAGGCCGACGGCGCGGTTGATGGCCGCCACGAACGGCTGATGCAGATCGCCGCTGACCGCCTGACCGTCGACGGTCAGCGCCGTGACGGTGCCGTAGAAGTTACCGTTGGTGGTGCGCTCGATCACCGCCAGCTCGGCCGGCTGACGGCGCGCCGCGATGTCGCTCTCCAATATCCAGCGAAAGTCGAGGTCGACAAACTCGCGGTTACCGGTCTTGATGAGGTAGCGAGTGAGCCACTCGCGGCTCTCCCCTTCGGGCAGCAGCCGGCCGGCGTCACGCAGCCGCTCGATCGGCACCTGCTCTTGATCGTAGAGTTCACCAATCACCAGATGGGGCTGCCCGTTCTGATCCTTGACCTGCCACTCATAGATGGGGTGCGGCCAGAAGTAGACCAGACCACGCCAGCCGATGAGCAGCAGCAGGCCCAACACCGCCACCAGACTCATGCTCACGGCGCCGCCGGTCATCCAGATCCAGGGAGCCCCCGTTTTAAACCACTTTCCCATTGCTTGATTCCTCGCCCTTACAGGGAGCTGTATTTTTCACGCAGACGCTGGCGGATGAACTCGGCAAGCGTGTTGAAGACAAAGGTGAAGACGAACAGCACGAAGGCCGCGAGGAACAGCACCCGGTAGTGGGAGCTGCCGACCTCGGACTCGGGCATCTCGACCGCGATGTTGGCGGCTAGGGTGCGCAGCCCCTGGAACATGGAAAAATCCATGATGGGGGTGTTGCCGGTGGCCATCAGCACGATCATGGTCTCGCCCACGGCGCGGCCAAGGCCGATCATCACCGCCGAAAAGATGCCGGGGCTGGCGGTGAGGATCACCACCCGGCTCAAGGTCTGCCACGGGGTGGCGCCGAGCGCGAGCGACCCCAGCGTCAGGTGCTTGGGCACCGAGAAGACGGCGTCTTCGGCGATGGAGAAGATGGTCGGGATGACCGCAAAGCCCATGGCGATCCCCACCACCAGCGAGTTGCGCTGGTCAAACTTGACGCCCGCCTCGTTGGTCAGCCAGATACGGGTATCACCGTGGAAAAAGAGGGTCTCGAGCAGCGGGCTCAAGCCAAACGCGCCCCACCCGATCAGGATCAGCACCGGCACCAGCAGGATTGCTTGCCACCCCTCCGGCACCCGCTGGCGCATGCGCTCGGGCAGAGTCTGCCAGGCCATGGCGGTCAGCAGCATGCCAAGGGGCAGCACGACGAGCAGCAGCACCACGCCGGGCAGGTTGTCTTCCACCAAGGGCGCCAGCCAGAGTCCGGCCAGGAAACCCAGGATCACGGTCGGCAGGGCCGCCATGATCTCGACCGTGGGTTTGACCACCTTGCGCAGGCCCGGCGACATGAAATAGGCGGTGTAGACGGCGCCCGCCACCCCGAGCGGCACCGCAAACAGCATGGCGTAGAAGGAGGCCTTGAGGGTCCCGAACGCCAGCGGAACCAGGCTCAGCTTGGGCTCAAAATCGTTGCTGGCGGAGGTGGACTGCCACACGAACTGGGGCTCGGGGTAGCCTTCGTACCACACCTCGTGCCACAGGGCCGACCAGGTCACCTCGGGGTGGGCATTGTCCACCGTAAAGGCCCTGATGCCGCTGCCCTGCTCCACCAGCAGCAGGTTGTTGCGCGGCGAGAGGGCCACCCCGTTGAGATCGCGGGTGTCGAGCTGCTCGCTCAGCAGGCGGGTCTCACCCGTGGTGTGGAAGAAATCGACCGTCCCCTTGCTGGTGGTGGCCACAAACCCCTTGCGGTGGGTCTCGACCGCCAGCTCGCTGACCGGGCCGGAGGCCGCAAAGTCGCGGATATGGGTAAACTCGCGCTTGCCCCCCTTGGCCACCTCGAACCACTGGGAGATTACGCCGTTGTCATTGCCCACCAGCAGCGAAGAGGCGCCAGAGAGCAGCGCCACCTTGGTGACGTTGCCGCCCTGGGCGTTGATCTCCAGCACGTTGCGCAATGTGATATCGTCGGGCTTGCTGATGTCATAGACCGACAGACGGTTGCCCTCGCGCAAAAACAGGGTGCGCAGGTTCGGGGTCATCAACATCTGATCGACGTGGCGCGGCAAGGTCGGGATGGTGTAGTTGCTGCTGCTCCACTCCACCTCACCAGAGAGGAAGTTCTGCTCGCCGCTGAGCACCGTCATCACGCCGCGCCCATCTTCCGTCAGCGCCGCCGCCACCATCTTGTCGCTGCCGGCCTCAAGGGCCAGTAGGCGCAGCGGCTTGCCTTGGGGATCGATCTGCATCGGCTCGTCGCCAAACGGGTGCTTGAGCTCGGGGACGATCACCCGGGTGTCATTGGGGTAGCTGACGGCAAAGCCGGGACGCAGGATCTCGACCCTTCCGTCCGCTCGGCCATAGGCGATCACCTCTTCATCACCGTGGCTGCGCGCCACGCTGCTGATGCTGCCAGCCAGTTGCTGACGGGCGATGAGCTGACCGGCGCTAAAGCCGTTGCCCGCCTTGAGGGCGAAGAAGCTCACCTGCCCCTGGTCACCGAAGCGAAAGCCGATCTCGTTCTGCTCCTCACTGCCGAGCCAGGCGGTGCGATCGCTCGCCGGTACCTGTACCGTGCTCAGCGGCGCAATTGAAGCCCCGTGAAAGAGGGGTTTGACCACATAGAGGAGGTAGAAAAAGATGAGCAGCAGCGCCACCAGCACCAGAGAGCCCCCGGTGGTGACGCCGTACTTCATCAATAAGTCCTTGATCCGACGCTTCTTACTGCCGGTCATGACCAAGGCGGTGGATTCCGATGACATGCAAGACCTCAAGATGGTTTGGGCATGGGCGCGATTATATGGCGGTAAAATGACAGTAATGTTACATGACGTGCGAACACTCGGGGCGTCTCCCCCCGATTGGGTCAGTAACAGGGGGCCCCTTGGGTGTTACGCTCCTCCTCACGGCCCCCCTCCCCACGAGCAGGCGTCAACCTCAGCGGACGGTGGCTCACGTTCCGATCCCCCCGCCCCGTCTGGAGCAAGGGATTGCAGCGCAATCGCAGGCAGCGCTTGTGCCCCTCCCCCTGCCGGCGCCCCTATGTTGTGAGGAGTAAGATGGAGATCATCACCCTACCCGAGCGCACCGTGCTGGCCCAGACCCACACCCTGACCCTGGCCGAGGTGGGCCTGCGCAGTGCAGCAACCTGCCCAACCCTCGAGCTGCGCGCCCGGCAGCTTGGGCTGACCATCGACGGCCCGTGGCAGTTTGTGGCCGAGGGGCTGCCCGAGCGCGCCGATCACCCCTTCACCCTGCGCATCTGCCTGCCGGTGCAAGGGGAGCACCCGGCGCTAACCCGACTCCCGGCCTGCCGCTGTGCCCGCCGCCTCTATCAGGGGCCGCTCAACGCCCTGTTTGAGCAGGGTTACCAACCGCTGCTGGCGGCCATCCGGGCCCAGGGCCTGCCCCTGAGCGGCGAGAGCCGCGAGGTGTATCACCACTGGGCGGGGCCCGATAGCCCCGACAACCGCATCGAGATCCAGTTCGTGCTGGCCTGACGCCAGCTCAGGGCAGAGTGAGCAGGGTCGGCACCCGTCCCCATGCACCGAGCAGGGTGCGCAGATCGGCCTGCTCCAGCACCCAGGTTTCGGTGTTGATGAGCGGATGGCACTGCACCAGGGGGGCCTCCCACACCCGGCGCTCCAGCACCAGTTCCACCTGATGGGCCCCATCGTTGACCAGCGCGAGCAGGGTCACGGCGCCGGGCTCGACCCCAAGATGGCGGCGCAGCCGCTCGGGCGAGGCGAACGAGAGGCGGCGGGTGCCCAGCCGCTCGGCCAGCGCCGCCAGATTAACCGGCGTCTGTTCGTCTGCCACCACCAGCAGCAGGCGTTGACCACGGCTCTCTTTTAAAAACAGATTCTTGACCCTCAGCCCAGGCAGATCCCCCACCAGGGCGCTGGCCTGCTCACAGGTCATGGCCGGTGCGTGCAGCCGCCCCTCGACCCGGATGCCAAGGTGCGCCAATTGCGCCGCCAGTTGTTCCCTGTCCACCCTCACTCCTTTTTGCTCATGCCCATAAACAAGAGGGCGCCCCGTTCGGGAGCGCCCTCATTAACGCGGTACCATCAGGGATGGCGCTCAGCGTGACAGCTCACCGTCGAGTTCGGCTATCTTGGCCGACCAGTAGGCGGGGCCGGTCTCGTGGATGTTGTTGCCTTGCGAGTCGACCGCCACGGTCACCGGCATGTCTTCCACCTCGAACTCGTAGATGGCCTCCATGCCGAGATCGGCAAAGGCCACCACGCGGGCCTTCTTGATGGCTTTCGCCACCAGGTAGGCGGCGCCACCGACGGCCATCAGGTAGACGGCGCTGTGCTCCTTGATGCTCTGCACCGTCTTGGGGCCACGCTCGGACTTGCCAATCATGCCGATGAGGCCGGTTTCACCCAGCATCATGTCGGTGAACTTGTCCATCCGGGTGGAGGTGGTGGGGCCGGCCGGGCCGACCACTTCGTCACGCACCGCATCGACCGGGCCGACGTAGTAGATGAAGCGGTTGGTAAAATCGACCCCTTCCGGCAGCCCTTCACCGCGCGCCAGCATGTCGGCAATGCGTTTGTGGGCGGCGTCGCGGCCGGTGAGGATTTTGCCTGAGAGCAGCACGGTGTCACCGCTCTTCCAACTGGCCAGCTCCGCCTTGGTGATGCCATCGACGTTGACCCGGCGCACGTTGCCGCCCGCCTCGCGGGTGATCTCGGGCCAATCTTCCAGCTTGGGCGGGGTCAGCTCGGCCGGGCCGGAGCCGTCGAGCTCAAAATGCACGTGGCGGGTGGCGGCGCAGTTGGGGATCATCACCACCGGCTTGGAGGCGGCGTGGGTCGGGGCGGATTTGACCTTCACGTCGAGCACTGTGGTGAGGCCGCCGAGCCCCTGGGCGCCGATGCCGAGCTTGTTGACCTTGTCATAGAGCTCGACGCGCAGCTTCTCTTCGGTGGTTTCGGGGCCGCGGGCGATCAGCTCTTGGATGTCGATGTGCTCCATCAGGGCCTCTTTAGCCAGCACGGCCGCCTTCTCGGCGGTGCCACCGATGCCGATCCCGAGCATGCCGGGCGGGCACCAGCCGGCCCCCATGGTCGGCACGGTCTTGAGCACCCACTCGACGATGTCGTCGGAGGGGTTGAGCATCACCATCTTGGACTTGTTCTCAGAGCCACCGCCCTTGGCGGCGATGCTCACCTCGACCTTGTCGCCGGGGATCATGTCGATGTGCACCACGGCCGGGGCGTTGTCACGGGTGTTCTTGCGACTGCCGGCCGGATCGGCCAGCACCGAGGCGCGCAGGGGGTTGTCCGGATTGGTGTAGGCACGGCGGGTACCCTCGTCCACCATATCCTGCACCGTCATGTCGCTGTCCCACTGCACCTGCATGCCGATCTTCACGAAGCAGGTGACGATGCCGGTATCCTGGCACAGGGGGCGATGCCCCTCGGCAGACATACGGGAGTTGATCAGGATCTGAGCCAGGGCATCCTTGGCGGCCGGGTTGGCTTCCCGGTCGTACGCTGCCTTGGCGGCCTGGACGAAATCGAGGGGATGGTAATAGGAGATGTACTGTAGGGCATCCGCGATGGAGTCGATGAAATCCTGTTTTCTTATAATGCTCATAATGGCCTCACTGGTCCTTGCGAGAGCGATGTACCGGCCAAAAAGGGCTGGCACGGGCAAGGGCGTCCATGATGAACCGCAGGGGCGAAGGGGGATCCTGATCCGCATCCTGCGGCGACTTTGCTCGTTTTTGCCGGCCTATGATACGCTTCCCACCCCGAAGCCGACTAGGGATCAGCTCTCAATTCTGCCGATTGCCCTATTTAAAGCCTTAAACCGCATGAAAACACCGCTTTACATCGCGCCATTGACCGGCTGTGAGCTACTGACCCTCTTCGCCGCACTGGCCCGGCAACCCTGGGCCATGCTGCTCGACTCCGCCGGAGCCGAAGGCGCGGACAACCGCGTTGACATTCTGGTGGCCGACCCGCTCGCCACCCTGGAGACCCGGGGCGCGACGACCCTCATTCGTCACCCCGGCGGTGAGCTGCGCTCGGAGGATGACCCCCTCACCTTGCTGCGCCAGTGGCAACAACGCCTGCTGGGTGACCCCGACGAGCCCTCTGCCCTCCCCTTCACCGGCGGGGCGCTGGGACTGTTTGGCTACGATCTCGGGCGCCGCTTCGAGCGCTTGCCCCAGCGCGCGCAGGCCGATGTCACCGTCCCCGACATGGCGGTGGGGATCTACGACTGGGCGCTGCTGCGCGACCATCAGCAGGCGCAGACGCGGCTGCTGGTGCGTGGCGACCAGGCGGCATGGCAGGCGCGCCGCGACTGGCTGCTGTCACAAACCGCCGCCCCGCTCGCCCCGTTTGCCCTCACCAGCCCCTGGCAGTGCGACCTTGACCAGGCCCAGTACGCCGAGAAGTTTGCCGCCATTCAGGATTACCTGCGTGCCGGCGACTGCTATCAAATCAACCTCACCCAGCGTTTTCACGCCGGTTACCGGGGCGATGAGTGGCAAGCCTATCTGCGCCTGCGCGAGGGCAACCGCGCCCCCTTCTCGGCGTTTTTACGCCTGCCGCAGGCGGCCATCTTGAGCCTCTCCCCCGAGCGCTTCTTGCTGCTCGATGGCCGCAGCGTCGAGACCAAGCCCATCAAGGGCACCCGTCCGCGCAGCCCGGACCCTGCCCTGGATGCGGCGGCCGCCCGCGAGCTGGCCCAGGCGCCGAAAGACAGGGCCGAGAACCTGATGATCGTGGATCTGCTGCGTAACGACATCGGCCGGGTCTGTACCCCCGGCTCGGTGCAGGTGCCCCACCTGTTTGCCATCGAAAGCTTCCCGGCGGTGCACCACCTGGTCTCCACCATCCACGGCACCCTGGCCGAGGGGCTGCATGCCAGCGATCTGCTGCGCGCCTGCTTCCCAGGGGGCTCCATTACCGGCGCCCCGAAGATCCGCGCCATGGAGATCATCGAGGAGCTCGAGCCGGTGCGGCGCAACGCCTACTGCGGCAGCATCGGCTACCTGAGCCAGCACGGCCGGATGGACACCAGCATCACCATCCGCACCCTGATCGCCGAAGGGGGCCGCCTCTACTGCTGGGCCGGCGGCGGGATCGTGGCCGACTCAGACGTGGCCAGCGAATACCAAGAGACCTTCGACAAACTCTCGCGCATCCTACCCCTGCTGGAGACACCATGACCCGCGACGAACTGCTGACCCGTTTTCTGCTCACCCTGCCGCCTGAGGCGGCGGCCCTCCCGCGCACCGGCCTGGATCAGGCGGCGGTACTGCTGCCCCTGGTGGAGCGCGACAGCGGCCTGCACCTGCTGCTCACCCGCCGCTCCAGCCAGCTGCGCCACCACGGCGGCCAGGTGAGCTTGCCCGGCGGGCGGCGCGATCCGGGTGATGAGAGCCTCATCGCCACCGCCCTGCGCGAGACTCGCGAGGAGCTCGGCATCGCCGCGAGGCAGTTGCAGATCCTCGGCTGCCTGCCGCCACGCCCGACCGTGTCGCGCTTCTGGGTGCAGCCGGTGATCGGCCTGCTCGACCCCAACTACGTGGCCACCCCCAATCCTGACGAAGTCGCGCGGGTATTCGAGGTGCCGCTTGGTTGCCTGCTCGATCCCCGCCACTACCATGCCTGGACTTTCCCCCGTGAAGGGCGGGCCCACACGGTCTGGTTCCTCCCCTGGCAAGATGAGCTCATCTGGGGGGCGACGGCGGCCATCATTCGCCAGCTGGCCGAGCAGACCACGGGGTGGCGGCAGCACTGGCCGGCCAACGAGCCGGGCTAGGGCTCAACTAAGTTTTAAAAAATTTAAAACGCGTTTAAAAAATATAGAATCGATCACAATTTCACACATTATTTGATATTTCATCCGGCAAAGTTCGGCATTGGTCAACATTTCACGCTACCCACTATGGGTATGCTTGCCCCCATTACAACTATCACGCTAGATGGGGTGTTCACATGACCAACAACATAACCGGCGCGCAGCCTCTTACCACACCACAGGAGCCGCTGGCCCCGACCCGCGTGGCGCGGGGATGGACCCGACAGGATACCACCTGGGTCATCAGCCTGTTTGGTACCGCCGTCGGCGCCGGCATCCTCTTTTTACCGATCAACGCCGGCATGGGGGGCTTCTGGCCCCTGGTGGTGATGGCGCTGCTGGTCGGCCCCATGACCTACTTCGCCCACCGTGGTCTCTCGCGTTTCGTGCTCTCCTCCCAGCAGCCCAACGCCGACATCACGCAAGTGGTGGAGGAGCACTTCGGTGCCGGTGCCGGCAAGCTCATCACCCTGCTCTACTTCTTCGCCATCTATCCCATCGTGCTCATCTATGGCGTGGGGATCACCAACACGGTCGAGAGCTTCATGGTGAACCAGTTGCAGCTAGCAGCCCCGGCGCGCTGGCTGCTCTCTATCGTGCTGATCATGGGCATGATGTCGGTGATGCTGGCCGGTGAGCGGCTGATGCTCAAGGTCACCGAATGCCTGGTCTACCCGCTGATCGCCATCCTGGCCGGTCTCTCCCTCTACCTCATCCCGGACTGGACCGGCGCCGCCCTGAGTGAGGTGCCAAGCGCCAAGGATTTCGCCACCACCTTGTGGCTGACCATCCCGGTGCTGGTGTTTGCCTTCAACCACAGCCCGGCTATCTCCAGCTTCGCCCTGGCCCAGCGCCGCGACCACGGGGATAATGCGGTGGCCAAGTCCGACGCCATCTTAAAGCGCACCGCCATGGTGCTGCTCGGTTTCGTGATGTTCTTCGTCTTCTCCTGCGTAATGAGCCTCACCCCGGCCCAGCTGGCCGAGGCCAAGGCCCAGAACATCCCCGTGCTCTCCTATCTGGCCAACCAGCACGAGAGCCCGCTCATCTCCTACTTCGGCCCGCTGGTGGCGTTCGTGGCCATCGTCTCCTCCTTCTTCGGCCACTACCTGGGGGCGCGCGAAGGCCTCAAGGGGCTGGTGGTGCAGCAGATGCGCAGCGCCGGCAAGGAGCCGAACATGAAGAAGCTCGAAGTGTTCATCATCGCCTTCTTCATCCTGACCCTGTGGGGCACCGCCGTGGCCAACCCCTCGATCCTCGGCATGATTGAGTCCCTTGGCGGCCCCATCATCGCCACCATCCTGTTCATCATGCCGATGTACGCCATCAAGCGAGTACCGGCCATGGCCAAATATCAGGGTGCCATCAGCAACCTGTTTGTCGCCGTGATGGGAACCGTGGCCATCTCGGCCATCCTGTTCCAGCTTTTCGGCTGATCTTTCCCTGTCATTTCAAGGGGCTGCTTTGGCCGCCCCGCTTCGTTTTTGAGCCCTGGCTCACACCCGCCTCTATTCCTTTCACCTCAAAAAAATTACAATATTTATACAAATCCTATAGTGGAGCTCTGCCCCATGATCAGCGTGTTCGATCTCTTCTCCATCGGTATCGGCCCCTCCTCCTCCCACACGGTCGGCCCGATGCGCGCCGCTCACGCTTTCGTCTCACAGCTCAGAGCCCAAGGGGCGCTGACGCGCACCGATCGGGTCGAGACCGAGTGCTACGGCTCGCTCGGCCAGACCGGCAAGGGGCACGGCACCGGTAAAGCCATCATACTGGGGCTGGCCGGCTTTGAGCCCGACACGGTCGACATCGAGGCGATCCCCGCCTTCCTGGCCGAGGTGGAGCGCCGCGAGCAGCTCGTCCTCGGCGGCGAGCAGCCCAGCGCCTTCCCGCGCCAGGGGGCGATTATCTTCAACCGCAGAAAGAGCCTGCCGCTGCATGCCAACGGCATGACCCTGCGCGCCTTTGCCGGCTCAACCCTGCTGTGCGAGCAGACCTACTACTCCATCGGCGGCGGCTTCATCATCGAGGAGAGCCGTTTCATCAACGCCCGAGACGAGGCGCAGGCCTTCGATCTGGCCCATCCCATCCCCTACCCGTTTGACTCGGGTGCCGATCTGCTCGGTCACTGCCATGAGACGGGGCTGTCGGTGGCCGGCGTCATGCTCGCCAACGAACGGGTCTTTCGTACCGACGCCCAGATCAAGGCGGGGCTGCGCCGGATCTGGGAGGTGATGCAAGCTTGCGTGGTGCGTGGCTGCCAGAGCGAAGGCGTGCTGCCGGGGGGGCTCAAGGTGAAGCGCCGCGCCCCGGCGCTCTATCGCCAGCTCACCAGCGAGACCGGCTTTAACAAAGATCCCCTGATGGTGATGGAGTGGGTCGATCTGTTTGCGCTGGCCGTCAACGAGGAGAACGCCGCCGGTGGGCGGGTGGTGACCGCGCCGACCAACGGGGCGTCGGGCATCATCCCGGCCGTGCTGCACTACTATGACCGCTTCGTGCACCAGGTCGATGACGATGCCTTGGTGCGCTACTTCCTCACCGCCGCCGCCATCGGCATCCTCTATAAGAAGAACGCCTCGCTCTCCGGGGCCGAGGTGGGCTGTCAGGGTGAGGTGGGGGTGGCCTGCTCGATGGCCGCCGGCGCCCTGACCGCCCTGCTCGGCGGCAGCCCGGAGAACGTGGAGAACGCCGCCGAGATCGGCATGGAGCACAATCTGGGACTCACCTGCGATCCGGTGGGGGGGCAGGTACAGGTGCCCTGCATCGAGCGCAACGCCATGGGAGCGGTCAAGGCGATCAACGCCGCCAAGCTGGCCCTGCGTGGCACCGGTGAACACAAGGTGTCGCTCGACAAGGTGATCAAGACCATGTGGGAGACCGGCAACGACATGAAGACCAAGTACAAGGAGACGGCCCGGGGTGGGCTGGCGGTTAACATCACAGAGTGTTAACAACATTGCGGATTCGAACCGGCCTCTGGCCGGTTTTTTTATGTAAATCGTTTAACAAAATGGCTTCGGCTCAAAATTACTTTTATACTCCGCGCCGAATTTCAACAAAAATAGATCTAATTCAACTTTTTTTAAGTGCGGAGTAGATAGACTTGCAGCATGTGGTTCACATTGCGTGCCGGTCCTCTTCCCGAGTCGCACGTCAACAAGAACGGTCAGTGGCACGCCACTCTATCCCTGAGGTAATTCATTCATGATCAGCGTTTTTGACATCTTCAAAATCGGTGTTGGCCCCTCCTCCTCCCACACTGTGGGCCCCATGAAGGCCGCCAAGCAATTTGTGGATGATCTGCGTGCCAGCGGCAAGATCCGTGACATCACCCGGGTACAGGTGGATGTCTACGGCTCCCTCTCCTGGACCGGCAAGGGCCACCACACCGACACCGCCATCATCATGGGTCTGGCCGGCAACCTGCCGGAGAACGTCGACATCGACGCCATCCCGGAATTTATCTCTCGTGTCGAGCAGACCGGGCGCCTGCCGATCGGCCTGCACTGCCACACCGTTAGCTTCCCGCGCGAAGCCATGGTGTTCCACGACGAGGCGCTGCCGCTGCACGAAAACGGCATGAAGCTGACCGCCTTCATCGAAGATGAGATTGCCTACAGCAAGACCTACTACTCCATCGGTGGCGGTTTCATCGTGGATGAGGAGAATTTCGGCAAGGCCGACAGCGGCGACATGCCGGTGACCTATCCGTTCAAGAGCGCGGCCGAGCTGGTGGCCCACAGCAGCCAGACTGGCCTCTCCATCTCTGCCCTGATGATGGAAAACGAGAAGTGCTTCAACACGCCGGAAGAGATCTACAAGAAGTTCGGCAAGATCTGGAACACCATGCGCGAAGGCATTGAGCGCGGCTGCCGCACCGAAGGGGTGCTCTCCGGCCCGCTGCGCGTCCCGCGCCGCGCCGCCCCCCTGTTCCGCCAGCTCACCACCAACGAGAGCCTGTCGAGCGATCCGATGAACATCGTCGACTGGGTCAACATGTTTGCGCTGGCGGTGAGCGAGGAGAACGCCGCCGGTGGCCGCGTGGTAACCGCCCCGACCAACGGCGCCGCCGGCATCATCCCGGCCGTGCTGGCGTACTACGACAAATTCATCCAGCCGGTGGGGCGCGACGAGTACACCCGTTTCTACCTGGCAGCCGGCGCCATCGGCATCCTCTACAAGACCAACGCCTCCATCTCCGGCGCCGAAGTGGGCTGCCAGGGTGAGGTGGGCGTCTCCTGCTCGATGGCCGCCGCCGGCCTGACCGAGCTGATGGGCGGCAGTCCCGAGCATGTCTGCGAGGCAGCCGAGATCGCCATGGAGCACAACCTCGGTCTGACCTGCGACCCGGTCGCCGGCCAGGTGCAGGTGCCCTGCATCGAGCGTAACGCCATCGCCTCCATGAAAGCGGTCAACGCCTCGCGCATGGCGCTGCGCCGCACCTCCAAGCCGCGGGTGTCGCTCGACAAGGTGATCGAGACCATGTACATCACCGGCAAGGACATGGACTCCAAGTACCGGGAAACCTCCCGTGGCGGCCTCGCCATCAAGGTAATGCAGGTCGCCTGCGAATAAGCCGAGTCAGCACCAGAAACGAGAAAAGGCGGGGAACATCCCCGCCTTTTTCATGACTGAACCTGCCGCCTATTCGTCCCGCCTATTCGTCGCGGCTACGCCCGCGCTGGCGCCACAACTGACCGATCAGCAACAAGCCGAGCAGCGGCGGCAACAGCAGCAAAGACGTCCACAGCCAAGGTAGCTCGACCAGACGGGCGCACACCAAAATAGCCACCATCACCAGCACGATGGCCACCAGCATCAGGATCAGACCATCCCGCGACGGCTGGGCGTGGGGGTCGGACGTTCTGACGGTCATAGGGGCTTCCTCATAGACTCTCGAGTAGACGTAAGCAAACCCTGCGCCATCTTGGCACGGCGCCGCTCCCGTGCCCCTCGCCCCCTCTGCTGACCCCATGACAGCGCGCAAGGTGCAAGAAAATGCATTTTGCCACGCAAAATGAAAATCGCCCCCTCTCCCTCCCCCACGCGCAGTGGCGCCGCAAGCAGATGCCCGCCCCCTTCCCTCGCCATGCAACAACGAGCAAAAAAAATGCCGGCTCACGCCGGCCGGCGACAGGCACCAGCGCCTGACCTCCCAAGATGCTGAGGCAAGGGCCCTGTGCCCCCTCGGCACGGCGTCTCTCCTTTTAACCCCCAGCGCGCATTCACCATAAAAAATGCCGCCCGAGGGCGGCATTTTTATAGCGGCAATAACAGGCGGAATTACCAGCCGGTGACCTCACGCAGCGCCTTGCCGATCTCAGCCAGCGAGCGCACGGTTTTCACACCGGCGTCTTCCAGGGCGGCAAACTTCTCGGCGGCAGTACCCTTGCCACCGGAGATGATGGCGCCGGCGTGGCCCATGCGCTTGCCCGGAGGGGCGGTGACGCCCGCGATGTAAGAGACCACCGGCTTGGTGACGTGGGCCTTGATGTAGGCCGCCGCGTCCTCTTCGGCGTTGCCGCCGATCTCGCCGATCATCACGATGGCTTCGGTCTGCGGATCGTTTTGGAACATCTCCAGGATGTCGATGAAGTTGGAGCCCGGGATCGGGTCACCACCGATGCCGACACAGGTGGACTGGCCGAACCCTTCGTCGGTGGTCTGCTTGACCGCCTCGTAGGTCAGGGTGCCGGAGCGCGACACGATCCCCACCTTGCCCGGCTGGTGAATGTGGCCCGGCATGATGCCGATCTTGCACTCGCCCGGGGTGATGACACCGGGGCAGTTGGGGCCGATCATGCGCACGCCGGTCTCTTGCAGCTTCACCTTCACATCGAGCATATCCAGGGTCGGGATCCCTTCGGTGATGGTGACGATGAGCTGGATGCCGGCGTCGATGGCTTCGAGGATGGCGTCCTTGCAGAAAGGAGCCGGTACATAGATGACGGAGGCGGTGGCGCCGGTGGCGGCCACGGCGTCACGCACCGTGTTGAACACCGGCAGGCCCAGATGGGTGGTGCCCCCCTTGCCCGGAGAGACGCCGCCCACCAGCTGGGTGCCGTACGCCAGCGCCTGCTCGGAGTGGAAGGTGCCCTGGCCACCGGTGAACCCCTGGCAGATCACCTTGGTATCCTTGTTGATCAGTACGCTCATTTACTTCGCCTCCGCTGCGTTAACCACTTGCTGCGCGGCGTCGGTCAGACTGGTGGCCGCGATGATGTTGAGGCCGCTCTCGGCCAGCTTCTTCGCACCCAGATCGGCGTTGTTGCCCTCCAGGCGCACCACGACAGGCACCTTGACGCCCACTTCCTTCACCGCGCCGATGATCCCTTCGGCGATCATGTCACAGCGCACGATACCGCCGAAGATGTTAACCAGTACCGCCTTCACGTTATCGTCGGAGAGGATGATCTTGAACGCCTCGGTCACGCGCTCCTTGGTAGCGCCACCACCCACGTCAAGGAAGTTGGCTGGCTTGCCGCCGTGCAGGTTGACGATGTCCATGGTGCCCATGGCCAGGCCCGCACCGTTGACCATGCAGCCGATGTTGCCGTCGAGCGCCACATAGTTCAGCTCCCACTGGGCGGCATGCGCCTCGCGCGGATCGTCCTGGGAGGGGTCGTGCATGTCACGCAGCTTGGGCTGACGGTACATGGCGTTGGAGTCGATGTTGATCTTGCCATCCAGGCAGTGCAGGTTGCCTTGGGCGGTGATGACCAAGGGGTTGATCTCGAGCAGGGCCAGATCGTAGTCGAGGAACATCTGGCCGAGGCCCATGAAGATCTTGGTGAACTGCTTGATCTGATCGCCAGTGAGGCCCAGCTTGAAGGCCAGCTCACGCGCCTGATAGGGCTGCGGGCCGACCAGCGGATCCAGGGCCGCCTTGTGGATGAGGTGCGGGGTCTCGTGGGCCACCTTCTCGATCTCCACGCCACCTTCGGTGGAAGCCATGAAGACCACGCGGCGGCTGCCACGGTCAACCACGGCGCCCAGATAGAGCTCCTTGGCGATGTCGGTGCAGGATTCAACCAGGATCTTGGAGACCGGCTGGCCGTTGGCGTCGGTCTGGTAGGTCACCAGGTTCTTGCCGAGCCAGTTCTGGGCAAAGGCACGGATCTCATCCTTGCTATTGGCCAGCTTGACGCCGCCCGCCTTGCCACGGCCACCGGCGTGGACTTGGCATTTCACGACCCATTTGGTGCCGCCAATCTTGTCGGCCGCTTCGGCGGCTTCTTGTGGGGTAGAGCAGGCATAGCCTTCGGAGACCGGCAGGCCGTATTCGGCAAACAGCTGTTTTGCCTGGTATTCGTGCAGATTCATAGAGGTTCTATCCGTGTTGTATGTATTTCCATCCGGGGATGTTGTTTCTCAATCCCCAGTGAGAGGGGGCCGGGGCCCCCTATTCGGTGTCGATCAGACGTCCAGCAGCAGACGGGTCGGATCTTCGAGCAGCTCTTTGATGGTCACCAGGAAACCGACCGACTCGCGACCGTCGATGAGACGATGGTCATAGGAGAGGGCCAGGTACATCATCGGCTGGATCTCCACCTTGCCGTTCACCGCCATGGGCCTGTCCTGGATCTTGTGCATACCGAGGATGGCGCTCTGGGGCGGGTTGATGATGGGGGTCGACATCAGGGAGCCAAACACGCCACCGTTGGTGATGGTGAAGTTGCCACCGCTGAGCTCCTCGACGGTTAGCTTACCATCGCGGCCCTTGCCGGCCAGCTCCTTGATCCCCTTCTCGATGTCGGCCAGCCCCAGCACGTCGGCGTCGCGCAGCACCGGGGTCACCAGACCGCGCGGGGTGGAGACGGCGATGCTCACGTCGAAGTAGTTGTGATAGACGATGTCGTCACCGTCGAGGGAGGCATTCACCTCGGGGTAGCGCTTGAGCGCCTCGACCACCGCCTTGACGTAGAAGGACATGAAGCCGAGCTTGATGCCGTGCTTTTTCTCGAAGATCTCGCCGTACTGCTTGCGCAGGGCCATGATGGGGCCCATGTTCACCTCGTTGAAGGTGGTCAGCATGGCGGTGGTGTTCTTGGCTTCCAGCAGACGCTCGGCGATGCGCTTGCGCAGACGGGTCATCGGCACCCGCTTCTCGCTGCGACCGGCCAGCGGGGCGATCGAGGCGGTGGCTGCCGCCACCGGCGCCGCAGCGGCGGCCGGCTTGTCGCCCCCCTTCATGAAGGCTTCCACGTCTTCCTTGGTGACGCGCCCCCCCTTGCCAGTACCGGCGACCTTACTCACGTCGATGCCGTGCTCGGCCACCAGACGGCGCACCGAGGGGCTCAAGTCGCTGGCCTCATCGGCCACCTGGGTCTCGACCGGCTTGTCGCGGGTCTCTTCACCGGCCACAGCGGCGGGCTTGAGCTTGGCGATCAGCTGGCGGGCCAGGACGGTCGACCCCTCCCCTTCGAGGATTTCGGCCAGGATGCCGGCATCCGGCGCCGGGACTTCCAGCACCACTTTATCGGTTTCGATGTCCACCAGGACTTCGTCACGGGCCACCACATCGCCCGGTTGCTTGTGCCAGGTGGCGATGGTGGCGTCAGCCACGGATTCCGGCAGGTCAGGGACCTTGATCTCGATAGTCATGTTATTGAGTTCCTTTTACTTCTTTCCTGTGGCTGCATTAAGCAAGGGTCAGGGCGTCTTCCACCAGCGCCTTCTGCTGCTTGATGTGGACAGACATATAACCGACCGCCGGTGAGGCGGAAGCCGGACGACCGGCGTAGCGCAGGGTGGCCCCGGCCGGCAGCACGTCGTCGTAGTGGTGACGGGTGCAGTACCAGGCGCCCTGGTTCTTCGGCTCTTCCTGACACCAGACAAAGTCGGTGACGTGGCTGTAATCGGCCAAGATGGCGCGCACTTCCGCCTCCGGGAAGGGGTAGAGCTGTTCGATACGCACCAGCGCGACATCCTTCTGCTCGGCCTTGCGACGGGCCTCAAGCAGGTCGTAGTAGACCTTGCCGGAGCAGAACACCACGCGCTTGACCCCCTTCGGATCGAGCGTATCCACCTCGCCGATGGCGTTGTAGAAGCGCCCTTCGGCCAGCTCGTCGAGCTTGCTCACCGCCTGCGGGTGACGCAGCAGGGATTTGGGCGACATCACCACCAGCGGACGGCGCATCGGGCGCACCACCTGACGGCGCAGCATGTGGAACACCTGGGCCGGGGTGGAGGGGACACACACCTGCATGTTGTGCTCGGCGCACAGTTGCAGATAGCGCTCGAGGCGAGCGGAGGAGTGCTCGGGGCCCTGCCCCTCATAACCGTGCGGCAGCAGCATGGTCAGCCCACACATGCGGCCCCACTTCTGCTCGCCGGAGGAGAGGAACTGGTCGATCACCACCTGGGCGCCGTTGGCAAAATCACCAAACTGGGCTTCCCAGATGGTCAGACCGGCCGGCTCGGCGGTGGCGTAGCCATATTCAAAGGCCAGCACCGCCTCTTCCGAAAGCACCGAGTCATACACCTCGAACGGCCCCTGCCCTGCACCGATGTTACACAGCGGGGTGTAGGTGCTGGCATCGTTCTGGTTGTGCAGCACCGCATGGCGGTGGAAGAAGGTGCCACGGCCGGAGTCTTGACCGGTGATCCGCACCCGCTCGCCGCGCTCCACCAAGGTGGCGTAAGCCAGGGTCTCGGCAAAGCCCCAGTCCACCAGCTTCTCGCCGGCGGTCATGGCGCGGCGATCTTCGTAGATCTTCTCGACCTGGCGCTGCAACACATGGGAGGCCGGGTACTGGGTCACCTTCTCACCGAGCGCACGCAGCGTCTCAATGGGCAGGGTGGCGTCGTAGTTCATGTCCCAGCTGTGGCCGAGATAGGGGGTCCAGTTGACGGTGTGCTGCTCCATCGGGCGCCACTCTTTCACCACCCGCTCACCGCGATCGAGGGCATCCCGGTACTCGTTGACCAGGGCGGTCGCCGCCTCTTGGGACAAGGTGCCCTCGGCCACCAGCTGATCGGCGTAGATCTTGCGCGGGGTCGGGTGCTGCTTGATCTTCTGGTACATCAAGGGCTGGGTGGCGTTCGGCTCGTCGGCCTCGTTGTGGCCGTGGCGGCGGTAGCACACCAGCTCGATCACCACGTCGCGCTTGAAGGTGTTGCGGTAATCCAGCGCAATCTGGGTCACCAGCACCACGGCCTCCGGATCGTCACCGTTGACGTGCAGCACCGGCGCCTGCACCGCCTTGGCGATGTCGGTGCAATATTCGGTGGAGCGTACGTCGCGGTGGTTGGAGGTGGTAAAACCGACCTGGTTGTTGATGACGATGCGCACCGTGCCGCCGACGCCGTAGGCGCGGGTCTGCGACATGTTGAAGGTCTCGGCCACCACCCCTTGGCCGGCGATGGCGGAGTCACCGTGGATGGTGATGGGGAGCACGGAGCTGCCGTCGAGATCGCCGCGCCGGTCCATGCGGGCCCGTACCGAGCCGATCACCACAGGGTTGACTATCTCGAGGTGGGACGGGTTGAAGGCCAGCGCCAGGTGGACGTTGCCACCCGGGGTGGCGAAGTCCGACGAGAAGCCCATGTGGTACTTCACGTCCCCGGTGCCCCAGGATTCGCCGTGCTTGCCGGCAAATTCGTCGAACAGATCCTGGGCGCGCTTGCCCAGCACGTTGATCAGCACGTTGAGACGGCCGCGGTGGGCCATGCCGATCACGGCCTCCTTGCAGCCCTGCTCACCGGCGCGGCGAATGAGCTCCTTGAGCATGGGGATCATGGCGTCGCCCCCTTCCAGGGAGAAGCGCTTGGCCCCCGGGAACTTGGCCCCCAGGTAACGCTCCAGCCCTTCGGCGGCGGTCAGGCTGTCGAGGAAGCGGGTCTTCTCCTCGCTGCTGTAGCTCCCCGTCCCTTCGATGGATTCGAGGCGCTGTTGCAGCCAGCGCTTCTCCTCGGTGGAGGTCAGGTGCATGTAATCGGCGCCGATGGAGCCGCAGTAGGTCTTTTTCAGCGAAGCGTAGAGATCCGACAACACCATGGTCTCGCGGCCGATGGCGTAGGAGCCCACATTGAAGGTGGCGTCGAGATCGGCCCCCTGCAGGTTGTGGAACGCCGGGTCCAGCTCAGCAATGACGTCACGTTGCCACAGGCCAAGCGGATCAAGATTGGCATTTTGGTGGCCGCGGAAGCGGAAGGCGTTGATGAGTTGCAGGACTCGCACCTGCTTGGCGTCGACGTCCGGATCCGACACCGGCGCACTGAAGCGGGAGGTGTCCTTGGCGAGGCGACGGAAGTAATCCTTGACGCGGGAGTGGGGTTGTTCGACCGCATGGCCATTGACCTGGGGCAGCCCGTCGAACAGGGTGCGCCATTCATCGGCAACGGAGTCGGGATTGTCGAGATAGGATTCGTACAAATCCTCTATGTAGCTTGCATTCGCACCAGCCAGGTGAGATGACTCCAACCAGGCCTTCATCACGCCGTTATGCATTTCGATCCCTTTTGTACTTCTTCTCTGTCTAGCAGCTTGTAGGGTTTGGAAGATAGCCATCCTACACGGTCGGATGGCTATCCAGAGGTCGGGCCAGTGGCCCTGGGCTTACACGGCCCGATTCAGGAGCATCGACTTGATATGGCCGATCGCCTTGGTCGGGTTGAGGCCCTTGGGACAGACGTTCACACAGTTCATGATGCCGTGGCAGCGGAAGACGCTGAAGGCGTCGTCCAGATTGCCAAGGCGCTCATCGGCCGCACTGTCGCGGCTGTCGGCCAGCCAGCGATAGGCGGCGAGCAGACCGGCCGGACCGATGAACTTGTCCGGGTTCCACCAGAAGGAGGGGCAGGAGGTGGAGCAGCAGGCACAGAGAATGCACTCGTACAGGCCGTCCAACTTGGCGCGCTCCTCGGGGGATTGCAGGTGCTCACGCACCGGCGGTTGCTTATCGTTATTGATGAGGAAGGGTTTGACCTTCTCCCACTGGGTGTAGAACTGGGTCATGTCGATGACCAGATCCCGGATGACCGGCAGACCCGGCAGCGGCCGGATCACCACCTTGTTGCCCTTCTTGAGCAGGTCGGAGAGCGGCGTGATACAGGCCAGGCCGTTCTTGCCATTCATGTTGATACCGTCCGAGCCACACACCCCTTCGCGGCAGGAGCGGCGGAAGGCGATGGTGGGATCCAGCTCCTTGAGCTGGATCAGGGCGTCGAGCACCATCATGTCGGAACCTTCAGGAATATCAAGGTGATAATCCTTCATGTGCGGTGCGTTATCAATATCCGGGTTGTAGCGATAGACCGAGAATGTGACTTTCATGTGAACCTGCTCCGCAATCAGTAAGTCCGAACCTTGGGCGGGAACGCCTCACGGGTCTTGGGTGCCATGTTGACGCTGCGCCGGGTCATGGACTCGGTATCCGGATGGTAGAGGCTGTGGCACAACCAGTTCGCGTCATCGCGATCCGGATAGTCGAAGCGACAGTGAGCGCCGCGGCTCTCGGTGCGGAAGTTGGCCGCGACCGCCGTGGCAAACGCCGTCTCCATCAGGTTGTCCAGCTCCAGGCACTCGATGCGCTGGGTGTTGAACTCCTTCGAGGTGTCGTCCAGACGGGCGTGCTTGAGACGCTCGCGGATGGTCTTGAGCTCCTCGAGCCCTTCGGCCATCGCCTTGCCTTCACGGAACACGGAGAAGTTGTTCTGCATGCAGCGCTGCAGGTCTTTGCGGATCTGCACCGGATCTTCGCCGCTGCGGGTGTTCTCCCAGCGGTTGAAGCGAGCCAGTGCCGCGTCGAGGTCGGATTCGGAGGCCTCACGACCGTGCTCCATCTGCCCCAAGGTATTGACCAAGTGCATGCCGGCCGCCCGGCCGAACACCACCAGATCCAGCAGCGAGTTGCCACCGAGGCGGTTGGCGCCGTGCACCGAGACGCAGGCGATCTCCCCCACCGCAAACAGGCCGACCACCGGCACGTCGTTGCCGTCCTTGTCCTGGGTCAGGCACTGGCCGTTCACGTTGGTCGGCACGCCGCCCATCATGTAGTGGCAGGTCGGGATGATGGGGATCGGCTCTTTGACCGGGTCCACGTGGGCAAAGGTGCGCGACAGCTCGCAGATCCCCGGCAGGCGGGATTCGAGCACCTCCTTGCCCAGGTGATCGAGCTTGAGCTTGATGTGCGGGCCCCAGGGGCCGTCACAGCCGCGCCCTTCGCGAATTTCGATCATGATGGAGCGGGCCACCACGTCGCGACCGGCCAGATCCTTGGCATTCGGCGCATAACGCTCCATGAAGCGCTCGCCATCTTTATTGAGCAGGTAACCGCCTTCACCGCGGCACCCTTCGGTCACCAGGACCCCCGCCCCGGCGATGCCGGTCGGGTGGAACTGCCACATCTCCATGTCCTGCACGCCGACCCCGGCGCGCAGCGCCATGCCTACCCCGTCACCGGTGTTGATGTGGGCGTTGGTGGTGGACTGGTAGATGCGACCGGCGCCGCCGGTGGCGAGCACCGTGGCCTTGGCCTTGAAATAGACCACCTCGCCGCTCTCCATGTCGATGGCGGTACAGCCCACCACATGGCCGTCCTGGTTCTTCACCAGATCCAGGGCGTACCACTCGGAGAAGACGGTGGTCTCGTTCTTGACGTTCTGCTGATACAGGGTGTGCAGCAGGGCGTGGCCGGTACGGTCGGCCGCGGCCGCGGTACGCGCCGCCTGCTCACCGCCGAAGTTCTTGGACTGGCCACCGAACGGACGCTGATAGACGCGGCCATTGTCGAACCGGGAGAAGGGCAGACCCATGTTCTCTAGCTCGAGAATGGCAGCAGGGCCGGTCTTGCACATGTACTCGATGGCGTCCTGATCTCCGATGTAATCGGAGCCCTTGACGGTGTCGTACATGTGCCACTCCCAGTTGTCCTCATGGGCATTGCCCAGGGCCACCGTGATGCCACCTTGGGCAGAGACGGTGTGGGAGCGGGTTGGAAATACTTTGGAAAGCAGGGCGCAGCTCTTACCGGACTGGGCAATCTGCAATGCGGCACGCATGCCGGCGCCACCGGCACCGATCACGACCGCGTCAAACTCACGAACAGGAATCATCATACCCCCCACAACACGACGAAGCCGGTCATCAGATAGGCCAGCAGTACGACCACCACCACAAATTGCAGGGCACCGCGCAGACCGACCGGTTTGATGTAGTCAGTCAGCACCTGCCACAGACCGATCCAGGCGTGGATCAGCACACTGAGCAGGGCCAGCAGGGTGAACACCCGGGTAAAGGTCGAGGCAAAGAACTCGCCCCACACCTCATAGGTGATGTCGTTGCAGGCGATGAAGCCCACCAGATAGAGGGTATAGAAGGTCATAATGAGCGCACTGGCGCGGAGCAAGATGAAATCATGCACTCCGCTGCGCCCGAAGGTTGCAGAATTGGTTACCATACCAGCACTCCCGCCAATACCGCCAGAACCCCGGTAATGACAAAGGCCACACGGGCACTCTGCTTGCCGGATTCCAGCTCTTCACCGTAGCCAAGATCCATAATAAGGTGCCGTATGCCACCCACAATGTGGTAGGCCAGCGCCGTCAGGATCCCCCACACCACCAGCTTGACCAGGAGGTTGTCCAAAATGGACACCACCAGTTCAAAACCATCCGGCGAGGAGAGTGAAGTACCCAGCATCCAAAGCAGGATCGCCAGCGACACGAACATAATGACGCCGGAAACACGATGCAGGATGGATGCAATGGCAGTAACAGGAAAGCTGATCGTCTGTAGGTCGAGGTTGACCGGTCTCTGTTTGTTTTTCACGGCTTTGCCCACTCAGCTCCATTGAGCACGTTAGTTATTGTTTTCACAATCGCTGATGGGCGTTGGGCGGGGTTTGTGAGGCTTTTGTTATCAATGGATACAGGGAAGCCTTAATCCTGCAGCTGGGGTGTCTTCCAGCGTTTCCGAAAGCGTTTCAAACACCGACGTCCATCACCCACGAGCGGCAGTATATCGATGGGGTTAACCGATGACAATCAAACATCTACACAGTATTTCAAAAACTACCACCCAGATCTCATAACTGATTTCACAATGCATTAACCGCAAGTCAGCAAAATTGACAATAGTCCCTGCTTCTGGTTCAAATATGGCGTCCAGCCGCCCGGTCGCCTTGGTATTGGGAATAGAGCCTTTGCCAGCGCTCCCCAACTCGCATAGAGTGGACAACTGGAAACAAATTAAAATAAAGAGCAAAGGAGACGTGCTATGGCTGATAAGATAGCCACCCTGCATCTACCCGGTCAGGATCCGGTTGAACTGCCGATCCTGTCTGGTTCCATAGGTCCTGACGTGATCGATGTGCGCAAACTTGGCGCCCACGGTTACTTCACCTATGACCCCGGCTTTATGGCGACCGGATCCTGTAAATCCGCCATTACCTATATAGATGGCGATCAAGGGGTGCTGCTGCACCGCGGTTTCCCGATCGCCAACCTGGCCAAACAGGCCACCTATCTGGAAGTGTGTTACATCCTGCTCTACGGCGAAGCGCCCTCCAAGGCCCAGTTCGCCGAGTTCCAGCGCACCGTGACCCGTCACACCATGGTGCACGAGCAGATCGCCTTCTTCTTCCGTGGATTCCGTCGCGACTCCCACCCCATGGCCATCATGTGTGGTGTGATCGGGGCGCTCTCCGCCTTCTATCACGACGCGCTCGACATCAACAACGAGCAGCACCGCGAGATCTGCGCCTTCCGCCTGCTCTCCAAGATGCCGACCCTGGCCGCCATGTGCTACAAGTACTCCATCGGCCAGCCCTTCATGCATCCGCGCAACTCCCTCTCCTACGCCGCTAACTTCCTTTATATGATGTTTGCGGTGCCGAGCGAGGAGTACAAGGTCAACCCCGTGGTCGAGCGCGCCATGGATCGCATCTTCACCCTGCACGCCGATCACGAGCAAAACGCCTCCACCTCGACCGTGCGTCTGGCCGGCTCCTCGGGTGCCAACCCGTTCGCCTGTATCGCTGCCGGGATCGCCTCCCTGTGGGGCCCGGCGCACGGCGGTGCCAACGAAGCGTGCCTGCGCATGCTCGAAGAGATCGGCTCGGTTGAGCGCATTCCTGAGTACATCGCCCGCGCCAAGGACAAGAACGACTCGTTCCGCCTGATGGGCTTTGGTCACCGTGTCTACAAGAACTATGACCCGCGTGCCCAGGTGATGCGTGAGACCTGCCACGAAGTGCTCAAAGAGCTGCAGATCAAGGATCCACTGCTCGACGTGGCCATGGAGCTCGAGCGTATCGCCCTCTCCGATCCCTACTTTGTCGAGAAGAAGCTCTACCCGAACGTCGACTTCTACTCCGGCATCATCATGAAGGCGATCGGTATTCCGATGAGCATGTTCACCGTGATCTTCGCCATCTCCCGTACCATCGGCTGGATTGCCCACTGGAACGAGATGCACTCCGATCCGGACAACAAGATCGGCCGTCCGCGCCAGCTCTACATCGGCGAGGCGCAGCGCGAGTTCGTTCCCATCGATCAACGTTGATCCTGATGGCGGATTGATTGAGGGCGGTCATTGACCGCCCTTATTTTTGCGCGCTCTAATGACGTCCTCATGCCAGCCGGGTCTGCCCGGCGGCGCCATGCCAGGAGACCCCAGATGAAATGCATTCTTATCGACAAGCCCGAAGGCCACTATCAAAGTCACCTGACCGAGGTGGATGAGGCCTCCCTGCCGTCCGGCAACGTCACGGTGCAGGTGCACTACTCCACCCTCAACTACAAAGACGCCCTCGCCATCACAGGCCAGGGGCCGGTGGTGCGCAGCTTCCCCATGGTGCCGGGCATCGATCTGGCCGGCCGCGTCATCGAGAGCAGCCATCCGGCCTATCGCCCCGACGATCTGGTGCTGCTCAACGGCTGGGGGGTCGGCGAGAAGCATTGGGGGGCGCTGGCGGAGACCTGCCGCCTCGATGGTGACTGGCTCATTCCCCTCCCCTCGCGCCTGACCGCCCGCGACGCCATGGCCATCGGTACCGCCGGCTACACCGCCATGCTCTGTGTCATGGCGCTGGAGAAGGCCGGTGCCCGTCCCGAGCAGGGGCCGGTGCTGGTGACCGGTGCCAGTGGCGGCGTCGGCAGCTTTGCCGTGGCCCTGCTGGCGCGCAAGGGGTTCGAGGTGGTGGCCTCCACCGGCAAGCTCGATGAGAGCGACTACCTCAAGGCGCTGGGGGCGCGCGAGGTGATCGACCGCACCGAGCTCAGTCAGCCCGGCAAGCCCCTCGCCCGCGAGCGCTGGGCTGCCGCCGTCGATACGGTGGGCAGCCACACCCTGGTCAATGTCTGCGCCGCCATGCGCTACGGCGGCCTGGTGGCAGCCTGCGGCATGGCCCAGGGTCTCGACTTCCCGGCCTCGGTCGCCCCCTTCATCCTGCGGGGGGTGCACCTCATCGGGGTCGACAGCGTCATGTGCCCACGCGACACCCGGGTACGCGCCTGGGAGCGGCTGGCCGCCGAGGTGGACGGGCCGCTGCTGGAGACCATAGCCAGGGAGATCACTCTGGCCGAGGTCATCGAGACGGCCGGCGACATCATGGCAGGGCGCCTGCGCGGCCGGGTGCGCGTCAAGATAGCCTGACGCGCCGCATAAAAAAGACCCGCCGAGTGGCGGGTCTTTTGCATCATCAGGATGAAAGGCTTACACCCGTACGGCGGTGCCGCTGATGCTCACCATCAACATGGAGCCGTGCTGCCCCACCACCTCGTAGTCGATGTCGATGCCGACCACCGCATTGGCCCCCAGCGCCATGGCGCGCTCCTTGAGCTCGCCAAAGGCGATGTCGCGGGCACGGGCCAGCTCCTTTTCATAGGCGCCGGAGCGCCCGCCGATGATGTCGCGGATCCCGGCGAAGATATCCTTGAAGATGTTGGCACCGAGGATCGCCTCGCCGACCACGATACCGCGGTACTCGAGGATGGTCTTGCCTTCCAGGGTGGGAGTGGTTGAGAGGATCATACGTGCTCCTGCATGCGAGGGGATGAGCCCAGTCTAAGGGGGAATAACAAAAAAGGAGAGGGTCTCCCCTCTCCTTTTGCTTGGTGGCCGCCGGCTTAGTGCAGCTTCAACGTCGGGCGCAGCACCCGGTTGATGCGGCCCACCAGCATGATGAGGCCGGTCTTGATGTAGCCGTGCAGGGCGATCTGGTGCATCCGGTATAGGGAGATGTAGACCAGACGGGCGATGTAGCCTTCGACCATCATGGAGCCGCGCATCAGGTTGCCCATCAGGCTGCCCACGGTGGAGAAGCGGCTGAGCGACACCAAGGAGCCGTGATCGTGGTAGCGATAGGGCTTCATCTCACCACCGTTGATCTTCGCCAGGATGTTCTTGAAGCACTGGGTCGCCATCTGGTGGGCGGACTGGGCGCGCGGCGGCACGAACTTGCCGTCCGGCTGCGGGCAGGCGGCGCAGTCGCCGATGACGAAGATACTCTCGTCACGGGTGGTTTGCAGGGTGTCATGCACCACCAGCTGGTTGATGCGGTTGGTCTCCAGCCCGGCCAGATCCTTCATGAAATCCGGCGCCTTGATACCAGCAGCCCACACCATCAAGTCCGCTTCAATCAGCTCGCCATCCTTGGTGTGCAGCCCCTCGCTGGTCGCCTGGGTGATCATGGTGCCGGTACGCACGTCCACACCGAGCTTGACCAGCTCCTGATGGGCGGCGCCGCTGATGCGCTCGGGCAGGGCCGGCAGAATGCGCGGGCCCGCTTCCACCAGGGTCACCTTGAGGCTGTCGGTAGTGAGATTTTTAAAGCCATAGGCATAGAGCTGCTCGACGGCGTTATAGAGCTCAGCCGAGAGCTCCACCCCGGTGGCGCCGCCGCCGACGATGGCGATCTTGACGGTGTCACCCGGCTTGTATTCGGTGGCGAACTGCAAGAAGCGGTTCATCATCCGGTTATGGAAGCGGTGAGCCTGGGAGGGGCTGTCGAGGAAGATGCAGTGATCCTTGATGCCCGGCGTGTTGAAGTCGTTGGAAACCGACCCGATGGCCATCACCAGATAGTCGTAAGGCAGCTCACGCTGGTTGACCACCACGTCGCCCTTGTCGTCGACGATGGGGGCCAGCACGATGCGTTTCTCATCGCGCTGGATGTCGGTCAGGGTGCCGAGCTGGAAGTCAAAGCCGTGGTTCTTGGCGTGGGACTGGTAGCTCAGGGCGTCGATGCCCGCGTCCATGGAGCCGGTGGCCACCTCGTGCAGCAGAGGTTTCCACAGGTGGGTCCGGTTGCGGTCCACCAGGGTGATCTTGGCCTTGTTCTTGCGACCAAGCTTGCGCCCCAGACTGGTGGCCAGCTCCAGACCACCCGCGCCGCCACCTACAACGACAATATTCATCATGGATCTAATTTCCTTGGTTTCTCAAAACGAAAGGGAGCCAGGAGGCTCCCTAAAGACAAATCGATCGACGTGATAAACGTCAGGCGTCCTTGAATGCCTTCATCCGCTGTAGGTGCCGAGACAGGTTTTTAAACTTGTGCGTCTCGCGCTCATCCCACACGATGTCGTAATAGTTCTTCAGTTCACGCTCAGTGTCCCGATTATCTCGCACTTCGTCCTGAACGGAAAGGATGCACAGACAGTTTCCTGAATTTTTCTTACGAAATTCGGTTACACACTTGGTGGCAATGTCGTTGTACTCCTCGGGCCGCTCTATCTTCCCCTGCATGTTCTCCTCCGGGTGGAGGTTGGGATTGAACAGCACCTGACGAATACCGCACAGAAAACCGATCCGCTCGCTCCAGTAGGCGCCGAGCCCCACCCCGCAGATGAGGGGCTTAGGATCCGCGCTCATGTCGAGCTGTTTTTTCACCTCTTTGAGCAGATGACTCATGTCGTGACGGGGGTGCACCGTGCTGTAGTGCACGAAGCGCACATCGTCATCGATATACTGCAGCTGCAGCACCTTTTCGTGATTGCCGGAGCTGGTGGCATCAAACCCGTGCAGATAAATGATCATCGCTTGTTTCCTTACTTCCGAAGCTTGCTTCAATCGACCCTACCGCAGGGATGGCGCGCCTCGCCACCCCAGATTGGTACTTTCTTGCTTTGGATCACCAAACCGCGACGGTTATGCCGCTTGATGGTCATGCCCTGATGACGCCTGGCAGGAGCATTCACTCTACGCCCGCCAGCGCGGCGCCATCAACTGGCCTGTGGCGCATCGCCGCGCAAGCGCCCAATCAGGGTCATGACCCCCACCAGGATGAGACCGGCCAGCACGCCGGCCAGGCCACCGATGAGGCTCGGCATCAGGGCCGCAGACAAAGAGCCGACCAGCGGCAGCGCACCGACGGCGGCGCTCGCCCCTTCCAGCAGAGGGTGAGCCGCCGGCACACCGTGCAGCAAGATGCCGCCCCCCACCATGAACATGGCCAGAGTGCCGACAAAGGCCAGCAGGTGCATCAGCCGCGGCGCCAGCAGCAGCAGGCTGCGCCCCAGCGCCCGCCGGGCCCCGGCCAAGGGGCCACGCTCCCCCTTGTTGACCAGGTGCAGGCCGATGTCGTCCAGCTTGACGATCAGCCCCACCAGCCCGTAAACCCCGACGGTCATCAAGAGGGCGATCCCCGCCACCACGCTCACCTGCACCGCAAAGGCGCTGCCCTGCACCGTGCCAAGGGCGATGACGATGATCTCGGCTGAGAGGATGAAGTCGGTGCGCACCGCCCCCTTGATCTTCTCTTTTTCATACGCCACCAGATCGTCCGGGATCGCCTCCTCACGCCCGTGCGCATCCTCCTCATGAGGCCGCCACTTGTGCACCAGCTTCTCGGCCCCTTCAAAGCAGAGATAGGCGCCCCCCATCATCAAGAGCGGCGCAATAAGCCAGGGCACCAGGGCGCTGATGAGCAGGGCCGCCGGCACTAAGATGAGCTTGTTGCGCAGCGACCCCTTGGCCACCGCCCACACCACCGGCAGCTCGCGCTCGGCCCGCACCCCGCTCACCTGCTCGGCGTTGAGGGCCAGATCGTCCCCCAGCACGCCGGCGGTCTTCTTCGCTGCCACCTTGGTCATCAGGGCCACATCATCGAGCACGGCCGCAATATCATCGAGCAGGGCCAACAGGCTGGTTCCGGCCATCCGGTTTACTCCATCTAACAACAGAAAAGGGCCCCCAGTGTAACCCATGGTTGCCCGGCGGCAACGGGTTGCCATGGCCCCCCCTCTTGCGGTTACATTCGTCTCTCCTTCCCCTGCTGGAGAATGCACATGTCCCCATGGACCCCACTGCTCGCCGCCTGGTTTGGCGAGCCGGCCGATGATCTCACCCGCGCCCGTCGTCAGGCCCCCCTCTGGTGGGGCAAATCGGAGGAGACCGACGCCTGGCTGCGCCGCGAATTTGGCGCCCTGGCCGCCGACGCCGCAGCCGGACGGCTCGATGAGTGGGCCCACAGCCCGCCGGGGCGGCTGGCGCTGATCCTGCTGCTCGACCAGTTGCCGCGCAACCTGCACCGGGGCTCAGGCGCCGCGTTCGCCCAGGATGCCCGCGCCCGCGAGCTCTGCCTTGAGGGGCTGGCAAGCGGCGCGGATCAGTCGCTGAGCGCGCTGGAGCGGGTCTTTTTCTACCTGCCGCTCGAGCATGCCGAATCCCTGCCGCTGCAAGATCGCTGTGTCGCCCTGTTCGAGGCGCTCGCCCGCGAGCAGGGGCCGGGACTGTTCGATGAGTACCTCGACTTCGCCCGCCGCCACCAGGCCATCATCGCCCGCTTTGGCCGCTTCCCCCACCGCAATGCCGTGCTGGGGCGAGAGAGCAGCGAGGCCGAGCTCAGCTTCTTAACCCAACCCGGCTCCTCATTTTGAGTGACGTAGATAAAAAAACGCCCGGCATAGCCGGGCGTGACGGTATTGAGACGGGCCTTAGCCACGCAATCTGGCGGCGACCCCCGCCACTCGCGCCCCATAGCGGCGAGCACTCTCCAGATCCCCTTGCGGGATCGCCTCAGACCCGGCATCGGAAGGGCCCTGGGTCAGCAGGCCGACCGAGCCGCCCAAGCTGTTGGCCTCGGCACGGGTCGAGGCCTGGGTGTTGGCCGGCAGTTGGCCGAGGCTGACCCAGATCCCGCCGTGCTGGGAGGCCAGGGTCTGCAAATAGATGAGGGTCACCTGCTTGTCACCGTTGAGGCTGGCACTGATGGTAAAGCCGCCAAACACCTTGTCCTGCCAGCCACGGTTGAACCACACCTTGGAGCTTTCATCGGCAAACTTCTTGAACTGCCAGGGCACCCCACCCATGTAGGTCGGTGCGCCGAAGATGATGGCATCGGCCTCATTGAGCGCCGTGAAGCCGGCTTCGCCGATCTCGCCCTGCTCATTGACGACGACGAGCTCAGCCTCGGCCCCCTTCGCCACCTCCTCGGCCACCTTGCGGGTATGACCGTAACCGGAAAAGTAGACCACGACTGTCTTGACCATATTAACCTCTCTGTAGATTGACTGATGAAGCGACGCCTGCTGGTGCCGCGATCCGAGCTGATGGTATCTTTCAGAAACCGCCCGCCACAATGAGTGTCCGGCAAGAACCTTGGTTACCTGGAGGAAACCTATGGACACTGTCCCCTACGACGTTTATTCACGCCACTGCCCGGCCCGCCTCTTCTTCGATCGGCTGGCCGAGAGCTGGGTGCTGCTCATCATCGGGCTGCTGCGCAAAGAGGGGGCGCCGCTGCGCTTTAACGATCTCAAGCGCCGCATCGACGGCATCTCCCAGAAGGTGCTCTCACAAAAGCTCAAGCAGCTCGAGCGCGACGGCCTAGTGAGCCGCGAGCTGTTCCCCTGCGTGCCGGTGCGGGTCGAATATGGCCTGACCGAGCTTGGGCTCTCGTTTGCCGCCACCATGGAGCAGCTCACCGGCTGGGCACAGCAGAACGTCGAGGCCATGGCGCAGGCCCAACACCGCTATGACGCGGCTCAAGCGGCGCGCGAGGCCGAGCGTGCACGCCCGGCGCTGCGTTTCGTCAATACCCTGCCAGAGCGCTGAGGCACCCCCCAACCAGCGGGCCCATGGCCCGCTTGCTTCATGCCCCTTCCGGCAGCACCTCCTCTTTTTGATAAGCGTTCGGCGAGAGACCGAGCAGCTCCTGCACCGGGGTGGCGATGGTGATGGACGACAGCGTCCCCACCAGGATGCCGGTGAACAGGGTGAACGAGAAGCCATAGAGCGCCTCACCGCCGAACAGCAAGAGCGCCCCCACGGTAAACAGGGTGGTGCCCGAGGTGATCAGGGTACGGCTGAAGGTGGCGATCACCGCCCGGTTGGTGCACTCGTGGATCGCCGGCGGCTGGCGCGAGCTCAGGATGTCGCGCAACCGATCCGAGATGACGATGCTGTCGTTGAGCGAATAGCCGATCACCGCCATCAGGCCGGCGATGACGTTGAGATCGAACTCAATCCCAAACAGGGCGATGAGGCCAAGGGCCACCAGCGCATCGTGCAGCACCGAGACCAGCACCCCGATGGCCTGACGCCACTCGAAGCGAAACGCCAGGTAGGCGGCGATGGCCACCGAGGCCGCCAAGAGCGCCAGCATCCCCTGCTCGAGCAGCTCGGCCCCCACTTGCGGGCCAACCTGGGTGGTGCGCAGCAGCTCGACCGGCAGATCAAACTGCTGCCCGAGCAGGCTCGCCAGCTCCTGGGGTGTCCAGGCCAGGGCGTGCTCCGGCAACTTGATGAGCCACTCCCCCGGCACCCCGGCCGGGTGCAGCTCGACCGCCCCCTTGAGCGGCGCCGTCAGCAGGGCGTTGAGCTCGTGGGTGCTGCGCAGGGTGTCGATGCGAAACTCAAGCAGCGAGCCGCCGGTAAAGTCGAGCCCCAGTTGCAGGCCATGGGCCCACAGCAGCCAGGCGCAGTAAAGGGTCAGGATGACCGAGAGGCCGAGGCCGATATAGCGCCAGCGGGTCAGATCGTGCAGAAAACGGTTCAACATGGCTCAGATCCTCAACAGTTTCAGGCTGCTTTGTCCCCAGATGGGGTTGATGATGGCGCGGGTGCCCCAGATACCGGTGATCATGCTGGAGATAAGCCCCAGGATCAGGGTAATGGAGAAGCCCTGCAGCGGGCCCGAGCCCACCGAGTAGAGGATCACCGCGCTGATGAGGGTGGTGATGTTGGCGTCAAAGATGGTGCGAAACGCCGAGCGATAGCCAAAGTCGATGGCGTTGGCCAGACTCCCCCCCTCGCGCAGCCGATCGCGAATGCGCTCGAAGATAAGCACGTGGGTATCCACCGCCATGCCGACCGTGAGCACCAGACCGGCGATGCCGGGCAGGGTCAACACTGCCCCCGGCAACAGGGCCAGCATGCCCACCTGCATCAGCAGGTTGGCCACCAGCGCCGTCACGGCCACCCAGCCGAACTTGCGATACCAGAGCACCATGAACAGCATCATGCCGGCCATGCCGAAGGCCAGCGCGGTGAAGCCAGCCTCAATGTTCTGCATCCCGAGACTCGGGCCTATGCTGCGCTCTTCCAGGATCTTGAGCGGTGCGGTGAGGGCGCCGGCGCGCAGCAGCATGGCCAGCTCCTGCGCCTCGCCCATGCTGGCCAGGCCGGTGATGCGGAACTGGTTGCCGAGCGCGGTCTGGATGGTGGCGACGTTGATCACCTCGTTGCTGGCCCGCAACTGCCCCTGGGCGTTGGTCTTGTACTCGGTGAAGACGGTGGCCATCGGCTTGCCGACGTTAACCCGGCTGAACCGGTTCATCTGGTTGCCACCGGCCCCGTCGAGCACGATCCCCACCTGAGGCTGGCCGGTCTCACCGAGGCTGGCGCGGGCGTCGACGATGTGATCGCCAGTCAGCACTGGCTTGCGGGTAAGCGGCACCGGCTGACCGGTGCGATCGTTGATGGTGAAGTGGCTCTCGCCGCGCACTTCATAGAAGGCGAGCGAAGCGGTCGCCCCCAGCACATCCTTGGCCTGCTTGGGGTTGTGCACCCCAGGCAGCTCGATGCGGATCGCGCTGGGGCCCTGACGCTGCACCGCCGCCTCGACGATGCCGAGTTCGTTGATGCGCTTTTGCAGGATCTTCTGGTTCTGGATCACCGCATTGGTGACCAGCTGCGCCCGCTCCTCCTGGCCCAGCGTCAGCAGCAAGGTGCCGTCACGGCGCTCCAGCTGCCACTGCTGGTTGCCCAGCAAGGGGCGGATGGCGGCCGCATAGGCCCCCTCATCGACCCCCTCGGGCAAATTGACGCGCACCCTGTCGATGGCCGCCTTCTGAACCGAGGCGCCGCGCAGGCGCGCCTCGCGCAGCGTCTGGCGCACCATGTCGACTAGGTTGCTGCTCTGCCGGTCGAGCACAAAGTCGGTGTCGACTGCGATCAACAGCTGGGAGCCGCCGCGCAGATCGAGCCCCAACTTGATCGGGGCCGCCCCCATGGCCTTGATCCAGGCCGGCGCATTGGCGTGGAACTCCAGGGTGGTGGTGGCGCCGAGGGCATCGAGCGCCTGCTTGGCGCTTTGTTGATCATCCTGGCTGGCGAAGACCAGGGTCAGGCGATCTCCCGCCTCCAGCGTCTGGCTGGGGGCAACCTGGCGCACCTCGAGCGCCCGCGTCTGCTCAAGGCTGAGCTCGTGCTGGCCATGCAGGCCGATGGCGGGCTGCTCGCCGAAGAAGGTCGGCAGCGAATAAAAAGCAAACGTCACCAACATGAGCGCGAGCAGGGCATAGTTCCAGCGGCTCATGCGGTTGAGCGGCGCATGCTGGGCACGCGCACGGGATAACATGGTCATGACAGACCCCATCAATGTGATTCAATGACTCCCCGCACTGCGGGATGAAGACAAGGAGGGTGAGGCCTGTGGGCGAAAGCGCCGGGATCAGGCCGTCACAGGGGAGGCGTGACGGCGTCGGTGACTGAAGCGGTAGAGCAGATGGGCGTAGGCGTGTTGCCGCCGATCATAGCGGCTGAAGCGATCGCGAAAGCTGTGCCTGTGGTAGGCAACGCCAGCCGGGGCCAGCAGGCCACACAGCAGCAGCAGGATATCGCCGAGCGACCACTCGGTGAGCAAGCGGTAGCGGGCTCCCGGGGTCTCGTCATCGGCGCGTAGCGCCTGCTCAAGGCGCAGCAGATGACTCTGGTGGGTAAACGCGGCTTCAAGGTGATCCTTGAGCGGCACGCTGCTCTGTAGCACCCCCTGCTGGGCAGGCACAGCGCGCTCCCCCGGGCCGGTGGCCAGGGCGGTGCTGAGGGCCATGGCCATCAGTAACATCAGCAGCAGGGAGCGCAAGCGAAGCAGCACGTTCATCACCATATAGAATAACGGGATGACCATAGCATGTTGATGGATATAAAAACAAGGCGACCCAGAGGCCGCCTTGGCAAGGTGTGACTTAGCCCGCGCGGGCCATGGCCAGGAAGTCGTTGGCATACCCCTTGAGCAGGCCATAGAGGTGGGCCCGCTGGGAGAGATCCAGGGTCTGACTGAGATCCGAGAGCCACTGCACGGTGCGCTGGCGCGACTGGGCGGTGTAGCCGGTGTAGCGCCCCCCCATCAGGCTGTCGCCGCTGGTGAGCAGGGTGCCAAGGCGCGCCTCAAACTGCGGCGTTCCCTTGAGCTTGATCACCTGCTCCAGCTCATCCCACCAGTGCTGTTGGTAGTCAAGCCAGGGGCCGTACAGCTCGTACTGCCACTCGACCCAGCGCGCCACCAGCGGCGCCTGAGCTGGCTTGACCGAGCCAATCCAGAACTCCAGACGCTTGTTCATCTTCTCGGTGAAGTCTTTGAGCTCCTCGTCGCGGCTGCTGCGCTTGAAGCTGGCCTGCTTGTCGGCCAGCTTCTTACGCCGATCGCCGAGAAACTTGGCAAACTGCTGATCGGTCAGCAAAGTGGCCAGACGCACGGTGCGCGGAATGGCGTCGGCGATCACCCGATCCAGATCCCCCTCCAGCGCGCTCAGGTGCTTGTCGACCTGGGTCGGCGACATGGGGCTGGCCACATCGCGGCTGAGGGCGGTCAGCTGGGCGCCGTACGTCGGGATCTCCGCGCGGCGGTGCCACTGCATCAGGCCGCGCACCTCGCTATCGAGGGCACTCTTTTGCTCCCGGCTCAGGGAGAAGTAATCATCCAGCTGCCAGACGATGGCCCAGTCGAGCCAGTAATAGATGAGGCGGGTGGAGCACCCCACCAGCAGCAGGCAGAGCACCCCTACGCCCCAGGCTTTCATTCGTGTCATCGGCTCACTCCAGTCGTTGACGATAGCGCGCAATCCACGCCTCGATAGCGGGATCCTCCCCCTCCCCCCGACGCACCAGCGCCCAGAGCAGGGCGATGTAGTCGACCCAGGGCAGGAAGGGACGAAAATTCAGTTCAAAACATGATCCGCCCGCGGCCCGATAGCAAGCCTCGAGCGCATCGCCCTCCTCCTCGCTCCAGCCGTGGGTGCGCAGGATAGAGGCCAGCTCGAAGCCGGGATGACCGGCCGCGCCATACTCCCAGTCCACCACCCAGGGGCGCGGGCCGAGCAGGTTGGCCGGGCTGAGATCGTGGTGACACGCAAGCCAGCACTCATCGGGCTCGCGACTCGCGAGCAGGGGCCGCTCCAGCGCACTCAGCCAGGAGGGCAAAACGGCCAGCTGGCGCCGGTAGCGCGCCGCATGGGCGCGTACCGCCATCTGCACCGGGGGCACCGCAAAGCGGTGCAGCACCGCCAGTACCCTGGCCAGCGCAGGGATGGCCTGCGCCTGGGGCGGCGGCGCCTCGGCCCAGCTCGGCTCGGCGCACCAGTCGATGAGCAGCAGGCCGCGCGGCGGATCGGCGTAATGGCAGGCGGGCGAGAGGCCCGCCGCAGCCGCCTGCCGATAGAGCTGCCACTCCACCGCGCGGTCGATACCCAGGCTGGCAGGCGCCGGGTGACCCTGACGCAGGAACGCCTCACGGCCATCGGGCAGGCGCAGCCGAGTATTGCGGTTGGTCAGCCCCCCCGACAGCGGCAACTCGGTGGCCATATGCCAGGGGGGCGGCAGCGCCGGACGCAACTTACCAGCCGAAGGTGGACTTGCGGGCCTGCTTGCGGATCTCCTTCTGATCGGCCCACACCAGCTCACCGCTTTGTAGATCCATCAGGTTCATGGTCATCTGGTAGAAGACATCCTTCACCTTGCCATTGTCTTTGACGATGCTCGAGAGGTTGCCGTACATCATGTAACGGGCACCAGTCTGCTTGCCAAGGCGCACCATGGAGGCCGGGTCGACCAGGCCGCTGCTCTGCTGGTACTCAAGCTGCTGCTTGACCGCCGCCACCTTGCTCATGTCGACAAAGCGGAACTGGCCGGAGGCGAGCAGCTTGGTGCGGATGGTGTCGGTGACCGCCTCGGTGTCGATGTGCTCCGAGGTCTTGTTGCGGATAGCGTCCATGAACATGACAGGGCGACCGGCCGCGGTGATGTCGCGGGTGGCCGGCGAGCTCAGCATGGAGTCGACCATCTTGGTGGCGATGCCTTGCAGATCGGTGGAGCCGTAATCGGCGGTGACGGTCTCGGTCGCGGTCGGATCGCCGTAAGAGACGGTGGTGCTCGAGCAACCGCCGAGCAGCAGGGCGCCCAAGGTCAGGGGCAGCAGGGAACGCATTTTCATCAGTAGGATTCCTTCAACACTTCACGAACATAGAGGCGATAGCTGACCACCTCAGCCTGGGGAGCGGTGGCAGTCAGGGTGCGGGTCTGATGGCCGTGCAGAGCCAGCGGCTGCCAGGGACGAGCATCGACGGCCACCTCCTGCCCCTGACCATCGAACCAGGTGAACTGGTACTGCAAGGTGCGATCGCTACGCTGGAGATTGCCAATCTCGACGCTGGCCTTGAGCACCCCGTTTTCGCGGGTTCTGGCGCGCTCGGTGAGGCGCACGTCGAGCCCCTCCTGCACTTGGGCGGCCTGACCGCTGTAGCCGGTCATCCAGACACCGCTGGTATTGGTGCTGCATCCTGCCATCAGCAGGGCGGTGAGCAGCATTCCCGCCATGCAGGCGCCGCGGGTTACACGTTGTTTCATAGGGGAACACTCCTGATTTGCAGATGGGGGGAGACCCGGGTCACCCACACCAGGGTGGTGCGACCGGGCCGCACCTCGACCGACTCGCCGCGCCCATTGAGCAGCAGCTCGATCCGACCGGCCGGCACCTCGGCCGACCAGGCGGCGGCCCGTGCTGGCAAGGTGCTCCAGCTGCGGGTGTCGGCATGCTCGGAGAGGGTGTTAAACAGCCCCACCACCAGATTGCCGACGTCGTTGCCCTTATCGGCCGCCACCCGGCGCAGCTGCTCCTTGGTCACCAGTCGCAGCAGCTGGCGCGTGGCCATGCCAGGCAGCTTCTCTTGCAGATCGTAGGCGGCGAGCGCCTCCAGATTGGCCAGAGGTTCGGCGCTGCCGTGAGCCTTACCCGCCGTGATGGCGAGCGGCACGCTCGGCTCGGCGCGGTTGTCGTAATAGGGCAGCGCCACGGTAAAGGTACGAAAATCGCCGGCCGAGGTCGACAGCGGGAGCGGCAGCCAGAGTTCGCGGCGCGCCGCGATGATCCCCTCCTCATAGAGCACCACCACGTTTCCAGCCTTGGGATCAATGGCCGGCGCTTTGCGCCCGACGCGCCGCTCGAGGGCTGCGATCTCCTCCGGCGCACCGCGCAGCCGGGCCAGCCGCAGCAGGGCATCTTGCACCGCCCGATTATCGGGGGCGAGCTCGATGGCCCGGTTGAGATCGACCCAGGCATCGTTGAGCGCGCCGTCCGCCTCATAGAGCAGGGCGGAGAAGTAAAAGGTGTAGGGGTTGAGAAAACCGTGCTTGACCCCCCCTTGCAGGCGATCGAGTGCGGGAGCGCGCTGCGCCAGCTGCTGGCCCACTTGCCGCTCGCGCTCATCGGCCACGGCGGCTCGCCGCCGGGCCAGCGCCGCCTCCTGGGCCTGGTTGGCCAGACGCAGCTCGACCAGGGCCCCTTCACGCTCCCCGGCCAGCAGGTAGTCGATGGCCAGATAGTGGTGCAGCAGGGTGCGCTCAAAATCGGCGATGGCGTAGGTCATGGTCTGGTCGTTAGAGAGCAGGCTGCCGGCCTGCTCCAGCCCATCACGCACCCGGATGCGGGCCCGCTCGTCATCGGCGCGCACCGCCATGTCGGCTGCCTGTAGCGCCCGGCGGCTGCCGGCAACGTCGCCGGCCAGCAGGGCGATGCGCCCCTCCTCCAGCCGGTCGAGCACATAGCTGCCATCACCCGGCGTCGATTCACGTACCGCCTTGCGCGCCTCGGCCGCCTGGCCGAGTCGCAGCTGGTTGCGCAGGCTCGCACTCTGATCCGAGTAGGTCACGAAATAGTCCTGCCAGCTGGCACAGCCGCCCAGCAGGAGCGTCAACAGAAGGGGGAGCAGGCCGGCAGGCCTGCAACGAACCGTTAGCAGCAAAGGAGCGGGCCGAGGGACTTACCGCCCACCAGGTGCATGTGGATGTGGTAGACCTCCTGCCCGCCGTGGCGATTGCAGTTCATGATGAGGCGATAACCGTCCTCGGCGATACCGGCGTCGGCGGCCAGCTTGCGCGCCACGGTGAACAGACGGCCCAGGGCCAGCTCGTGCTCCGGCTCCACGTCATTGACGGTCGGGATCAGGGTGTTAGGCACGATCAGAATGTGGGTCGGCGCCTTGGGGTTGATGTCACGAAAGGCGGTGACCAGCTCGTCCTGATAGAGGATCTGGGCGGGGATCTCTTTGCGGATGATCTTGCTGAAAATGGTTTCCTCAGCCATGCGTGAACTCCTTGCTAACAGTGGGTTGGCAGAGCTTGCAGGGTAAAGGAAAGTGCCTTGTGACGCCACCCCTGACCACAAGTGTGACGCGCTCCCGCTTTCTGCGACACGAATTGTCATATTGGCTTCATTTATGGTTAAAACAGCCGATACCCTGGACGACCACCAGTCAGGGACTAGCGATACAGCGGGACAATAATGAAACAGACGATAGCCAACCTCTCCATACTGCAGCGGGTCTACCTTGGATTTGCCATCCTGGTACTCGTGATGCTCGCCTCCTCGGCGCTCACCTTCAGCAGTCAAAACCAGCTCAAGCAGGCGCTCACCCAGGTAACGGATCAATCCATGCCTCTGGTATTGGCCAGCAGCCAGACGCAAGTCGCCCTGCTCTCGGCCAACAAGTGGCTGGCCGATGCCTTGACCGAGCAGGATGTCAAACAACTCGACGGCGAAATCACCCACCTGCGCCAAGGGCTGGACGCCGTCACGGCGGCCCTCACCACGTTGGATCAGGCCGCCGCCGCCCACACACAACTGGCCGCGCCACTGGCCCAGCTCAAGGAGCAGCTCGCCGCCTATCAGGCCCTCACCGCCAGCCTGCCCGACGCTCATCGCAGCGTGCTCGAGCGGCTGGGCAAGGTGAACCGTGCCAAGGGGCAGTTCCAGGTCACCCTGCCCCAGTTCAAGAAGAACCTAGCCGACATGATGTTGAGCATCGATGACAGCTTCATCAAGATGCTGGCCGAGAAGCTCACCACCCAGCTCGCCACCATCGAGCTCTCGACCATGGATGCCCTCAACCAGACCACCGCCGCCCCCATTGAGGCCGCCCTTCGACGCAATGCGATGCAGATCGACGGCTTCAACAGCACGGTCAAGGATCTGGAAGGGGAGCTGCCCAACTTCGACAACGACGTCGGCCACCATGTGCGCGCCTTTATCCGTGACACCACCGGCAAGGGCGGGGTATTGATGCAATACCTGGCCCTGATGAGCGAGCAGTCGGCGATGCAGCAAAAGCGCCGCGAAGCCGGGGAGCTGGTAGGCAACATCCAGGCCACCCTGGCCCAGGTCAACGAGCAAAGCGAGCAGATCATGGCCGGCAGCATCGCCGCCGCCGATGGGGTGCTGGTGCAAAGCCGCCTGCTGCAAGGGCTGGCCATCGCCGTCGCCATCGCCCTCTCACTGCTGGTGGCATGGGGCCTTGGCAAGGCGATCCGCCGTCCGTTGCAGGAGCTGCTGCGAGTCCTCGGCGCCGTCACCCAGGGCGACATGACCGAGCGGGTGGCGTTTCGCAACCAAAATGAGTTTGGCCAGCTGGCGCGCCAGGTGAATCTGCTGATCACTCAGATGGCCGAGGTGCTCGAGCAGCTCTCGCTTGCCTCAAACCAGTTGACCAAGGCAGCCCACGGCAACCGTCACACCGCCGAGAAGGTGCGTGGCGAGCTGGAGCGCCAGCGGGCAGAAACCGCCTCGGTGGCCGCCGCCATGACCGAGATGGAGGCCTCGGTGCGCGAGGTGGCCCAGGCCGCTCACCTGAGCCTGGAGCAGGTGCAAGAGGTCGAGCAGGCTGCCCGGGTGGGCCGCGAGGTGATGGCGGGCAACATCTCCACCACCCACCAACTGGCTGACAAGCTGCACCACACCGCCCAGGTGATCCAAGATGTCAGCGTCATGAGCAACAAGATTGGCAACATCCTCGAGGTCATCCGCGGCATCGCCGAGCAGACCAACCTGCTGGCCCTCAACGCCGCCATCGAGGCAGCCCGAGCCGGTGAGCAGGGGCGCGGTTTTGCGGTGGTGGCCGACGAGGTGCGCGGGCTGGCCTCACGCACCAGCGACTCCACTAGCGAGATCCACACCATGATCGCCGACCTGCAGCAGGCGGTCTCCCGGGCGGTCAAGGTGATGGACGAGTGCTCCAATGAGATGGAGGCCAGCGTACAGCAGAGCTCGGATGCCAATGGCGCCATGGAGGAGATCCAGGGTATCGTCACCCAGATCAACGACATGTCGAGCCAGATCGCCGCCGCCGCCGAGCAGCAGCAGGCCACCAGTGCCGACATCGCCACCAACTTGCATCGCATCTCCGATATCTCGGATCGCAACTACCAGGGCATCGAGCAGGTTGCCAACACCAGCCAGCAGCTCGACCACCTGGCCGAGCAGCAGCAGACGCTGGTGCAACGCTTCCGCCTCACCGCCTGACCCCTTCGAGCCCCGCCCCTGCGGGGCTCTGTTTTCATGGCATCGCCTTGACGGTGCTTTGACGCCATCTATAGTCTTGATTCTGTGCGTTTTATCAACACCAGCTCCGTCATGAAAAGAGCTCGCACTGAGTGCCTTCCGCCAACGTCTCACAGGGATGACCACTATGTTCGGAAAGAAGAAGCTGCTCGAAGAAAACGCCCGCCTGCGCGCCTCCCTCCAATCACTCTCCAGTTTCCAATCCGCCATCGAGCACAAGGTGCCCTATATCCAGTTCACCCCGGAGGGGACGGTCACCTTCGCCAACGAGCTGTTTCTCGGCGTCACCGGCTACAGCCGTGACGAGGTACTGGGCCAGCACCACCGCATGCTCTGCTTCCCTGAGGATGTTCAACTGCCGGAGTACGAGGCGCTCTGGCGCGATCTGCGCGGCGGGCTGTTTCGCAGCGGGCGTTACATCCGCCGCAGTAAGCAGGGCAAGGCCATCTGGCTCGAGGCCACCTACTTCCCCATCATCCAGGAGGGGCAGGTCAAGGCGATCGCCAAGATCGCCTCCGACGTCACCGCCGAGCAAACCAAAATCGAGCGCACCCAGGCCCTGCTCGATGCGCTGGATCGCTCCCTGGCGGTGATCGATTTTCTGCCCGACGGTGAAGTCACCCACGCCAACGATAACTTCCTGCACTGCTTTGGTTACTCCCTGGCCGAGATCCAGGGGCAGCACCACCGCCTCTTCTGCGATCCCGCCTTCTACCAGCAAAACCCCACCTTCTGGCAGGATCTGGGCTCGGGCAAGCTCAAGAGCGGCCTGTTCATGCGCATCGACAAGTTCGGCCGCAAGATCTGGCTGGAGGCCACCTACAACCCCATCTTCAACCACGAGGGCAAGGTGGTGAAGATCATCAAGTTAGCCAGCAACATCACGGAGCGGGTCGAAAAGAGCCTCACCATCCGCGAGGCGGCGCAGAAGGCGTGCCATATCGCCACCGAAACGGTCACCTCGGCCAACCGGGGCCGGACGCTGATCGATGCCTTCCTGACCACCTCGGGGGAGATCAACGACTCGGTACAGAGCGTCTCTCACCAGATAGATCAGCTCAACGCCCAGTCGAGCAACATAGAGGCGATCATCTCCACCATCAGCAGCATCGCCGATCAGACCAACCTGCTGGCCCTCAACGCCGCCATTGAGGCGGCCCGCGCCGGCGAGCAGGGGCGCGGCTTTGCCGTGGTGGCCGACGAGGTGCGCCAGCTGGCGGCCCGCACCTCCTCCTCCACCGAGGAGATCACCGGGGTCATCAAGCAAAACTCCGCCATCGCCAGCCAGATCACTCGCACCGTCGCCACCGTGTCGGATCGCACCGAATCGGGCAAACAGCAGATCAACACCATCTCGGCGGTAATCGAGGAGATCATGCAAGACGCAAACGATGTCTCGGAAACGGTGCAGCGCCTCTCTCTGTGACCCGCAATAACAAGAGGGGGGCTTTAAGCCCCCCTCTGCATCTCCCGCCCAGTCAGTCCAGCAGGTGCCCCGCCTTGATCACCTGTTGATACCAAAAGAAGCTCTCCTTGCGGATGCGGCGCAAAGAGCCCCCCTGCTCGTCCCTGTCCACATAGACAAAGCCGTAGCGCTTCTGGTAGCCGTTGAGCCAGCTCAGGATGTCGGTAAACGACCAGGCGCAGTAACCGAGCAGCTCGACCCCGTCCTGCATCGCCTGCTGGCAGGCGTGCAGATGACTCTTGAGATAGGCGATACGGTAGTCATCGTGCACCTGATCGCCCTCCCCCAGTTGATCAAACTCCCCCAGGCCGTTTTCGGTGATCATCAGCGGCAGGGCGTAGCGCGAGGCGAGCCGGCGCAGGGCAATGCGCATGCCGGTCGAGTCGATGGCCCAGTCCCAGTTGCTGGTCTCCAGATGCGGATTGGGGACGGTTTTATAGAGGCCAGGAATACCGCTGGAGGGGGTGGTGCCCTTCTTGCCGGTGGTGTTGATGCGCGCCAGCCCCTGCCCGCCCAGCGGGTTATCGGTGAAGGTGAGGGTGTAGTAGTAGTTGACGCCGATGTAATCGGGCTTGCCCTCGGCCAGCAGCGCCAGATCCCCTGGCAGGATCTCCGGCGCCTCGCCCTGCTCGCGCAGCCAGTTGAGCGCCGCTAGCGGGTAGCGGCCGAGGCAGTAAGCATCGAGCCACCAGTAGTTGGTCAGCTCCTCGGCATTTTCAAAGGCGAGCATGTCGCTCGGCGCACTCGAGGCCGGATAGGCGGGTGAGTAGGCAAAGCTCGGGCCAATCAGGCCATGTGGCACATGCTGGCGGAACGCCTTGATGGCCCTGGCGTTGGCCAGAAAAGCGATGTGGTTGGCGGCAAAGAAGCGCTTTCTGTCCTGCACGGCGGGCGGATGGGTGCCGAGCTGGTAGGCGTTGGTCAGGTTGTAGTTCTGCTCGTTGAGCGACACCCAGTATTTCACCTTGCCAGCAAAGCGCTGATAGAGCGTCACACAGTAGTGCTCAAAGTCGTCAATGATGCGCCGGCTTTCCCAGCCACCGTACTCATCTTGCAGCGCCTGGGGCATGTCCCAGTGATAGAGCGTCAGCACCGGCTCTATGCCGCGCGCCAGCAGGGCGTCGATGAGCCGCTCGTAGAAGGCGAGCCCCGCCTCGTTGGGCATGCCGCGCCCGCTTGGGAAGATGCGTGGCCAGCTTACCGAGAAGCGGTACGCCTTGAGCCCCATCTCGGCCATCAGGGCCACGTCCTCTTCCATGCGGTGGTAGTGATCCACCGCCACGTCGCCGTTGCTCCCCTCGAAGGTGGTGCCGGGGATCTTGGTGAAGGTGTCCCACACCGACGGCCCCTTGCCGTCGACGTTCCAGGCCCCCTCGACCTGATAAGCGGCGGAGGCGGCGCCCCACAAGAACGCCTGCGGGAAAGGCTTGAGTTGGGCATGGTGCATGGTCAGCTCCTCATGAAATGGCAACAGGGCGCCCGCGTGGGGCCCTCGGACTTGGCCCTAGCATCGCCTGCGCTTACAATTCCGTCTAATGACAAATATTGCATCTCAAAATTTCCAGGAGGAATAATGGAGCTGCGCGATCTCAAGGCGTTCACCACCCTGGCCGAGGTGCTGCACTTTGGCCAGGCGGCGGCGCGCCAACACGTCACCCAATCGGCCCTCAGCAAGCAGATAAGGCGCCTTGAAGCGACGCTCGGCGGCCCCCTGTTCGAGCGTAGCGCCAGCGCCACCCGTCTCACCGCCCTCGGTCACGCTCTGCTTGGCGAGGCGCAGGAGATAGTGCGCCGCTGTGAGCAGTTGCCGCATACCGCCCAAGGCGTTCTAGCCGGCGCCCAGGGCACGCTGCGAGTGGGGTTTGGCGTGGCGACCCGCATCCTGGTGCCCGCCGCCATCGCCCGCTTTCGCGCCGAGCGCCCGGCGGTGCAGGTGGAGCTTTGCGATCTCTCGACCCACCACCAGATCCTGGCCCTCGCCGAGGGGCGTCTCGATCTCGGTTTTTGCCGCCTGCCCGCCCCCAAGGGCTGGTATGCCCAGCCGGTACTGCGCGCCCACTTCGTGGCGGTGCTGCCGGCAGCCTACCCCGACCTGGCGGACATCACGTCATTGCTGGCCTATCCGCTCGCCATTTTGCGCCGCGACAAGGCCCCCTCGTTTCACGATCACCTGATGAACTACCTGGCCCAGAGCGGCCTGCGCCCAGGGACGTTGCAGTACGTCGGCGACTTTGCCGCCGGCATCGCCAGCGCCGCGGCCGGCATCGCATGGACCATCATCCCCTCCTCCACCACGGTCGATCACCCGGCGGTGAAGACGCAGCCCCTGCTCGATCCCGAGGCTAGCTGGCTCATCGGCCTGGTCTGCCCCACTCCACCGGTTACCCCGCAGGTGCAGGCCTTTTGCGAGATCATCGCCGAGTTGAGTGAGCCGGCGTGAGCGCCGGCCACGGCCGGGCTCATCGTGGCAACAGCGCCACGCCCCTACCCGTCTTTGCTCGTGTGCCCGGCGATCGCCCCTTGATACGCTCAACCCGACACCATGAGCGAGCCACAGACGACCAGGGCAGCCTCTGGCTGCCCTGGTCGTCTGAATGGCCACCCATAAGGGTGGCTAATCCATCGTTTCGTGTGACTGAGGCATCCGCAAAGCCCGGCCATGCATCAGGCACCCCACCACCTTGGCACGCGCCCCTTTGAGCACATTGGCCAACGTTTGACGGGAGACCCCCATCTGACGCGCCGCCTCCTGCTGCTGCAACCCCTCCAGATCGACCAGCCGCAGCGCCTCAAACTCGTCGGCAGCCAGCACCACGGACTCGCACTCAACCAGTGGTTTGCCATTGGGTTTGAAACAGGAGATCGCCGGGCGGCCGCAAATATGGCGCGGGATCTTGGGTCTTGGCATACATACCTCGCAGCAGAATCGAAACCGGGCCAGCCTAGCAGGCCCGCTTGAGGGTGTCACGACTGTCAATCAGCATCGAAAA
>NZ_CDBY01000070.1 GCF_000820125.1 Aeromonas simiae
GTCCGCTCCGCCACTAAATAGAAAGCCCAACCTGTTGAACAGGTTGGGCTTTTTTTCATATCTGCAATTTGAAACGCCCGCTTGATGTTCGTGACCGTGACCAAACCGTGACCATTTCGTGACCAACCCCCTGATTTGACCGGAGGTCATTCTGGACATTGTTAGGTTCAATCGGTTACTATCGCCATGCGTGGGATCTTGAGTTTGCCCCGGGGTCGATTGCAGAAGATAAACCAGGCCTGACTCATCGGATCCAGCGCCAGCACGTCACTGACGATCATAGCCAGACCATCGATCGACTTGCGCATGTCAGTCACGCCGGTCACCAGATAGATATCCCCCCGCGGCGTCATGCCGACAGCGCCATCAGGAATTGCTGCAAGCGAGCGGGAGATAAGGTTGCAGGAAAGGCCAGTTGGTTGCCGGTGGGCAGGTTAAGCACTAATTGCTCATACACTCAAGTGAGGTTGACACGTTCCGAATTCAAGAGGGAAATGTTCAAATCATGAACAGCCTAACAGGTTGTATTCAGCTTAGGCGGTTTACCATTGGCGACACGAATCCATGCACCATTCTCTTCTGAACATACCCTTTCTTATCAGATAAATGGTCAGCATATTGGTGCTCAAGGACGACGTACATTTGGATAAACAACTGATTTGTTTCAGGTTAACTGAATTGCGCCGGAACAATTCGATGTGCATCCCTAGTATTCTATCGATCTTAAGCATCGACAATTATTGATGATTGCAGAACTGTCCTGTGCAGCGCTGTGCGGTAGCTATGGTGTAAAATAGCTATGCTGCAAAAAATCATAAAAAATAAACAGTTACATCGCTTGCCAACTCTCCAACGAATTATCATTCAATCCTGTCGGGTCACACTCAGCGCGAGACTTCTCCTGACAGGTTCAATTTTGTGCTCGTTATACACACGGAAATCACTCAACCATGAACCATGCAACTCAGTGCCTGGCCCTCTCGCTGGCCATTTTGCTTGGCGGCTGCGCCAGTGAACCCAAGCAGGTCGCAGCATCAATCCCGCTGGTTAATCAGACCGCTACCGATGGACTCATTGCTCTTCCCGCCGAGCAACAGCAGGTGCTTAATTCCCTGCAACAGGGCAATAGCGTTGCCGTTACGAACGGAACCTTCACGCCGGGGCCTGTCTATACGTCGGCCCTCGGCCATGCCTGTCGGGAATTGCTGTTTCAGCGCTCGCTCTCTAACGGCGCGTCCAGCCGCAGCGAAAAGCGCATAGCCTGCCAGCGGGCGGATCAGTGGTATCTGATCCCGCAACTGGAACAGCTTCCGGTTAACAGTTTGCAAGTTGTCGAATCGAATTGAGGATCCCGCATTGAAAAGCTCCCTTCCCCGCCAACTGGTGGTGACCCTGGCCCTGCTCGGGATGGCTCCATTGACCCTTGCGGCGAATAATAAATCCGATCCGGCGCAAGCGGGTGGACAGTCGTTTGGCTATAACCTGTCGGCACCTCCGGCTATTGGTGCCGGACCCCAGCTCGGTGGCGCACCATCGTTGAGTGGCGAAGCCAATCGCAACGCCACCACCGGCAGTTTCACCCAGCAAAATCATCAGGGGATGCTATTGCCCGGTGAAAGCGATGTGCGCCAACTGCTGCCCCAAGCCGAGGCCGGATTGCCGCCGCCTTATGGCGCCAACCTGTTCGCCGGTGGCTATGAAACCGAACGCAGCGATGGCTTGAATGACAATTATCTGATTGCACCAGGCGACAAGCTGAATATCTGGATCTGGGGGGCCGTCAATTTTTCAAATGTAGTGACGGTAGATAATCAAGGCAATATTTTCATTCCTGATGTGGGCCCGATAAATGTCAAGAATGTACCTGCCAGCCAAGTCAATAATCTGGTGACCAGCAGGATTGGCGATGTTTTTACAAATAATGTCAATATCTACGTCAACCTGCTGACAACAACTCCCGTGAGTGTGTTTGTCACTGGCCCGGTAATACGGCCAGGCCAGTATGCGGGTCAATCCTCTGACAGTGTGCTCTATTTTTTAAAACGGGCAGGGGGGATCGACTCGGAGCGCGGCAGCTATCGTCAAATTAAGGTATTACGCCAGAACCAGGTCATCCAAAAAATCGATCTGTATGAATTCATGCAGCACGGCAAAATGCCCAAGCTCTCTTTTAAAGATCAGGATGTCATCCTGGTAGAGCCACAGGGCCCGATGATAAATGTCGCGGGCAAGGTGCGTAATCCATTCCGTTTCGAGTTGACTCAGCGCAATACGCTAGGCTCGGAGCTGGTCAACTATGCACTGCCGCTTGCCAAGGTGAGCCATGTCGGGGTGATAGGTGACCGTCCAAGTGGTCCATTCTCCATCTATTTACCTTACAAGGATTTTGCCAGCCTCCAGCTTAAGGATGGTGACAAAGTTTTGTTCAACGATGACATGCATGCTCAGGTTTATGATGTGCAGGTCGCTGGTAGCTATATGGGGCCTTCCTATTTCACAGTGCGCAAGCAGACCAAGCTGCATGAGCTGCTCAACCATATTCCCATTGACCCACAGCTTGCCGATTACCAATCCATCTACCTGATGCGCAAGAGTGTCGCTGCGCGGCAAAAAGAGATGTTGGAAGAGTCGCTCAACCGGTTGGAGCGCAGTGTGTTTACTGCGCCCGCCAGCTCGGATGGTGAAGCGGCGATCCGTGCCAAAGAGGCAGAACTGGTGATGCGCTTTGTCGAGAAGGCCAGAAAAATCCAGCCTCTTGGCAAGGTGGTGGTCGCAGACAAAGGGATTGTTGCGAACATTCAGCTGGAACAGGGTGACCAGATTGTTATCCCGAACAGAACGGACCTGATTCAAGTCGGTGGGGAAGTCTTGATGCCACAGGCCGTGGTCTATAACGCCAATGCGACGCTCGATGACTACGTGGCTTGGGCGGGCGGATTCACCGAGCGTGCGAATGACCAGCGGATTGCCGTGGTGCATGCCACCGGATTGGTGGAGTTTAAAGATAAGGGGAGTGTCCAGCCCGGTGATCAAATCCTAGTGTTGCCCAAGGTTGACAGCAAAACCATGCAATCGGTCAAGGATATTACCCAAATCATCTATCAGATCGCCGTGGCGGCCAACGTTGCTATCGATTGATCCCTTTCCATCTCGAGCAAGGCCGGTGAATGGCGTCATTCACCGGTCTCCCGGTAATAGACGACACTATGCAAACAACGTTACACCGCCCCGCCCCGCGCAGTGCCTTTCAGGTATTACGCGATGTCACCTTTGGCCTGCTGATCCGTGAGCTGAAGACCCGTTTTGGCAGTTATCGGCTGGGTTATGTCTGGGCGTTGCTCGACCCCTTGCTCATGATAGGTGCATTCAGCCTGATTTTCGGATTGCGGGGCCACAGCGGATTTGGCGGGGCGCCGGCTCCGTTGTTTATCACGGCCAGCTATCTGCCCTTTATCTTCTTTAAAAATGTGGTCGGCAAGTTGCAATCGGCTGTCAGCGCCAATATGGGGCTGTTCTGTTACCGGCAGGTCACACCCTTTGCTACCTTCATTGCCCGCTTTCTGCTGGAGGTCACCATCGGTTTGCTGGTCGGCAGCATTCTGATACTGGGACTGCTGTGGTTTGGTTTTGATGCCATTCCTGCCGACCCCTTGCAGGTGATCTTGGGCTATCAGCTCCTGATGGTCTTTTCATTTGCCCTTGGCATCATCTTTTGCGTGGTAGGCACCCTGGTGGAAGAGGCAAAAAAGTTTCTCGGTCTGCTGATGATGCCGTTGATGTTTATCTCCTGTGTCATGTACCCCCTAGCGAGCATTCCCCAACAATATCAACACTGGTTTTTGTGGAATCCGCTGGTGCATGCCATCGAGCTGATCCGCAGCGGCTGGCTTGCTGGCTACAGCAGCCCCACTGCCAGCTGGACTTATTTTGCCGCTATCACACTGGTATTGCTCACCTTTGCCATGAGCTGTTATCGATTGACCCACCGGCGCCTGATTGCCAGTTAACCGGCCTGATGTTGAGCACTGATATTATGCTTATTCTGGAAAACGTTTCGAAATATTATCCGACCAGGTTTGGTCGCAACTATGTGCTGCGCGATGTCAATATCACCCTGCCGCGCCAGCGCAACATCGGCATTCTCGGCGCCAATGGCGCGGGCAAATCCACCCTGCTCAGGCTGCTGGGCGGCATGGATACGCCAAGCAGAGGCAAAGTCACCCGTCAATGTCGGGTCTCCTGGCCGCTGGCGCTGGGGGGAGGCTTTCAGGGCAGCATGACGGGGCGTGAAAATACCCGTTTTGTCTGCCGCATTCACGGCGTGCGCGATACCCGTGCCATCGAAGAGTGGGTCAAGGAGTTTGCCGAAATAGGCCAACACTTCGAGCTGCCCATCAAGAGTTATTCCAGTGGTATGAGATCGAAGTTTTCATTCGCCGTCAGTATGGCCTTTGACTTTGATATCTACCTCACCGACGAGATCACCTCGGTGGGCGATGCTCGCTTTAAGCAGAAGTGCATCGACGTCTTTAACCAAAAACGTGAAACCGCCAGCCTGATTATGGTGTCGCACGATATGAAGAACCTGCGTCAGCAGTGTGATATGGGGATATTGTTGCGCAACGGTCAACTGGAAATATTCGACAATATCGACGATGCGATCCGTATTTATCAAAATCTATAATAAGCACAATCAAACATGACACAACCTATCAGAACAGAAAAGTCATCACGCTTTGTACGCAAAATACGCAAGCTTGGCAAAGAGCCGAAGCGTTTCTTTATTGATTCCAGCGGTTATAAAATCGCTCATCGTTCATGGCAACAGAGTCTGAAACTGGGTAGCTTTTTATGGGTGGTCGCCTGTTTTGTCGTGGCATCGATCTATTTTGGCGGCGTTGCTACAGACCGTTATGTCAGCCGAAGCGACATCATTATCAAGCAGGCCGACCAGATTAAAATGTTGCCAGATGCCCTGTCTATGTTGGGGCTGGGTGGTAGCAATCATCAGGACGTATTGCTGGTACAAGAGTACCTGCATTCCTGGGATCTGCTGGCCAAGCTCGACCGCGAATTGGCGCTTAAAGCGCACTACCAAAGCCATGATGCCGACTTCTTCTCGCGTTTATCGGGGGAGGCCACCCGCGAAGAGTTTCTGGAATATTACCGTGATCATCTGATCTTGCGTCTTGATGAACTCTCCGGGGTATTAAGTATCGAACTTCAGGCTTTTGATCCTATATATGGCCAGCAGGTAGTCAGCTTAATGCTGAAAGAAGCGGAAGGATTTATCAACAAACTGGGCCATCAGGTCGCCATGGATCAGCTCGCGTTTGTCGAACAAGAGGTTAACCGTTCTCATCAACTTTTGCAGGCAGAGAAAGCCAAGGTGCTGGCGTTTCAAAATAGTTATCAGCTGATCAGCCCTGAATCAACCAGCACTGCCCGCCTTGGTGTGGTCAGTGAAATTGAAGCTGAACTGGTGCGCCAGCAGGCAGAACTTAAGCAATTGCGCAGTTATATGAAAGAGAGCGCACCTGCGGTGGTATCGGTGCAAAGTCGTGTTGGTGCGTTAAGCAAGCAACTGAAACAGGAAAAGGCGAAATTGACCACTCATGATGCCGGTGCTGACAATCAAGTGGCGCCTGAGGCGATGAACGAAATCACCGCCCAATATATGGATCTGCAAACTCAGGCCACTCTGGCTGCCGATCTCTACAAAACGGGCCTTATCAGTCTGGAGCAAACCCGCGTAGAAGCCTATCGCAAACTTAAACACTTATTAGTTGTCACGCGCCCGACATTGGCGGAAGAGGCTGAATATCCACGTCGTCTCTATAATCTGACCACGGTTGGCGTATTGCTTTGCCTGTTTTATGGCTTGGTGGTGATGGGATTGGCTACATTGCGTGAGCATCAGGATTGATAGGGTGATGCAAGATATGATCTCCAACAGTGGTGAAACCGATGAGATATTAAAACTGATCCGGTCACTGCAAAATATTGGCGATCGCATTATCTCCATCACCGGCGGCCTGCAATCGCCCCTGGCAAAACACGCCGTGAAGCGAGTGCAACGAGCGCTTCGTGGAGAATGCTCTTGAAAAAAACTATCGACCACGAAGGACACGAAGGTCCACGAAGAAAAGCAGAAGAACAGCAAAAGCAAAAAATCTTGGCTTTTAACCTTCTGAAGCGAAGCGCTCTGTGGTCCAGGGCGGGAGCGCACTTTGCTTGATTTTCAACCAAAGAATAACTGTGCCCGATAATCATCGTCCCAGCCCGCTCTTTTCAACTTGTTTCGCTGGCTTGGCGCGCCTGCATATTCCGGTCGAAAATGAACACCTATTCCGGTTTAAAATGAACGCTGATTCCGGCTTACGTGTACACCGATTCCGGACAGCTCAGAACCCGTGTTCTAGTGTCGAATGAAGGGACAAGATCCAACCCCATAGGTTAACAACTGCCGCGCTGCGCTTGGCTGCTAGCTTGTTCGGCGAGTCGAAAAGATGCCTCTCCTCAAAGCTCAGCTTCTGCTCGACTACACCCCTTCAGCGTCCTTTCCGGAAATGGTGTTCACTGACTCCGGAATCACTGTTCAACTTCACCGGAATACGCAGCGCCACAGCAAGGACTCGACGACGATGGTCCGTAGGATGCGAGCGATGGTATGACGACGCGGAATGCCATGAGTAAAGGGTCGATATAAGCGCAACCAATCGGCTTTCGAGTCGCCGAAGGTCTGGATATCACGCCAGCCCTCAGCACCGGCCATGATGGCGCTGATGACGAGGAACATCACGTCCACCAAATCATGCTTGCGGTTGATATCAGAACGGGTTTCTTCAACGAGAGTGAGATGTTCAATGAGTGTCATGACTTGAGCTCCTCTGGACTAGGGGAGCGATTAGATCACAGACGATCTGCCAGTTCAAAATTTGTTAACAAAGTGCGATCCCGCCCTGCTCTGTGGTCAGGGCAAGATTACGAAACCCCGCGATTTTTAAGGGCTGTGAAAGAGGTCGTTTATAGTCGCAGCGATTAGGGAAGTGGGTGGCAAGCCGTTCAACAGAGACGAACTCGAACTGAGATTTTACATCATCCGTGTTGTCTGTCAGGAGCCAAACACAGCCCGTTCATGGTTGTTTTGTGGTGTCAATCGACTCATCAATACGTAACGGGAACAGCGCCATCAATTCGTATTCACTATAAAAAACACACATCGAAAATCATCATCGGACAATTAAGCTAATGAAAAGAATTAAAAGTCTCGTAAATAAATTAAAGTCTAAACTAGACGATAAGGCTCGAGAAGAAACACCTCTCGGTTATATAGGTTCTATTGATGAGGTCACAAAAAACAAAGTCAGAGGGTGGGTTGCTTTATCTAATAAGATGCCTATAGTGACACCTATTACCTTGAAGGTAAATGAATTGTCATTAGAACTCCCTGAGCTATCCTTCAGAGATGACTTGCAAGCACACGGAATTGCTAACGGGATTGCTGCATTCGACGTAGAATTTGAATCTAGCGACTACGAAAAATTAGATGTTGCAGTTTACGTTGGTCAGGATAAAGTGCTTTTTAGCAGAGCTCTGTTAGGTAATGATAATATAAAAAACAAAGACCCATATTTCATTAATTTCTATAACAAATCTATCAGTAAAAATCAAAGTTCAAGATTGGATGATGGGCTTAACATCCAATTAGTGCCGTCGAGCGAATATGAAAAATCAATTTGTTCGGAATTTTTCTATCGAATATCGAATGCCAAAACAAGCAAGCAAAAAACTATTGCTATCGGGCAGAGCCTTGTCCAAGGGATTTATTCTAATGATATTATCGAGTTGATACTCAATACCAACAAGGCAGCACAAGTTCTGGTTGAGCTACTGGATAACGAACAAATAGTAACAGCAAGTTCCAGATTGGAGATATCTCCAGGGTGGAACACTTACACTACACCCTTATCATGTTTCAATTTTGATTTAATCGAAGGTGCATCATCTATTGTATTGACTCTATATATTGACAGTTCATCATATATAGACTTGGGTGGTTTGTTAGTTAAAAATTCGAATGAAAAAATTCTAGTTTTGAAACCAAAGTTCGAAAAATTAAAAACCAATCAAGAGAGTATTTCTATAATTAACAGTAGTCTATCCAACTGTAAATTACCTCGAGAATTCATAAAACTACGAAGAAAAAATTTGATTGCTCCTGGTGTTATATATGAGGCTAAGAACGGTAATAAATCGGAGTTTATCGCAGCCAAGAGTGACTCAGGAATCAGCATCAATATAGGCAAACTGTTAGGGTACTCCAGGATCGTATACTCTCTTGATCTGAAAAATATCAAAAGCATGCCTATGCAGGGAAAAATTACTGCAACGGGTGACTGCAACAAGCTAATTAAATCAGTATATATTTATGCGAAAGGAGCACAAGAAAAAATACTAAACAAATTGCGTCTATCATGTCAAAAGCTAGAAAATGATAGATATGAATGGATATTCATTTTGGATTACAACTCTATTTGCGATTTAATCAACACGACTTCTGATTATCATGAATATCGACTAGCAGTAGAGTTTAATGCGAACAATCAAGCAGCTGACTTTAGCGTGTCATTACATCAACAAACGTCGTTCAAAAAAGAAGAAATATTCTCTGCTATTGAAGACCCGGTCATCGCCTCTCAACTTGATATCATAGCCGGATACTACGATGTATTAAAAAGAAATCCAACAGAGGTGAAGACCGATACCGTTAATGTGAAAAAGTCAAAGTACTCACCAGTTGACATCGTGATTCCTGTATATAATGCAAAAGAGTTTGTGATTGAGTGTTTAGAATCAATAATCAAACACACTAATATAGCATATAGAATCTTACTAGTTGACGATTGCTCTACCGATGGAATATCCGATGTGCTTGATGAATATGCCGATAAATACGATTTTATCTCTGTGCACCATCAAGAACAGAATGTAGGTTACACCGCTAACGTTAATAAAGGCTTTGAACTAGCAGTGTCAGAGTGGGTCTTGTTGTTAAATAGCGATACTGTGGTAACACCATTTTGGCTTGAGAATCTTCTGGAAGGGACAACTGAAGACAAGGTTGCCATTATTGGCCCTCTTGGGAACGCTGCAAGTTGGCAGTCTGTACCTAATGTTCTCTCAAAGAATGGTGGATGGGACTTCAACCTGATACCAGCCGGTCTGACACCAAATGATATTGCCTTCCAGCTTAACTTAAATCGGCAATATGAATTTGCCGACGCCGGGGTATTAAATGGCTTTTGTCAGTTAATCAAAAGAGAGTTATTTTTTGAGGTCGGAAAGCTAGACGAAATTGCTTTTCCAAAGGGCTATGGAGAAGAGAACGACCTTTGTGCGCGATTAATTGCGAATGGATATCGTCTATTAGTATGCCCGAATAGTTATGTATACCATCATAAGTCAAAAAGTTTTGGGCACGACACCAGAACGGAACTTTCCGAGAAAGGCAGCGTTGCTTTGAAGAAAAAACACCCAGACTACAACTGGGGACTTGTCTCTAAAAAACTTTACAATCATGACGTTTTAGTAAAGGCACGTCAAACGATCGCTCCTCTTTATGAAGTTTAAGGAATGTAAATGAAAGTTGTATTTATTCTCCCTGTAGGTGGCGGTGGTGGTGGCGCACACTCCGTCATTCAAGAGGCAAACGAAATGATATCTATGGGCATAGATGTTCACGTTGCGATAAACAGCGGAAACATGATGTCCATGAAAGTCAACTATGCAGATATGCCATTGGTTGTCGGTCGTTTTATTGAATTCAAAAACGAAACAGATTTGGCCGCCAACATTGCAGAAGGTTCAATTGTTGTTGCAACCATTTTTACCTCAGTAAAAATACTAAAGGCTATCAAAAAGCTTAAACCCAGTGTTATTCCTGCTTATTATGTGCAGGACTATGAACCACTCTTCTCGGAGAAGGGCAGCCCACTGTGGCAGGAAGCTTATGACAGTTATACAGCAATACCTGGCTTAAACATATTTACAAAAACCCAGTGGCAACAAAATATTGTCTATAAAAACCATGGTGTAAAAGTGGCTAAAGTAGAGCCCAGCATAGACCACTCAGTCTATTTTCCCAATTTAGATTACAACAAGCTCAGACTGTCGGCCATGGTTAGACCCAAGTCTCCCAGACGGGCACCATATCGCACTATGCGGATCCTCAGAGCCGTTAAAAAAACACTGCCACAGCTTTCGGTTGATATCTTCGGTTGTACTAATGACGAGTTGGAATCCTCCAATGTCGTACGCGATTTTGAGTTTACCAATCATGGTGTATTGAAACGGGTACAAGTCGCCAGCTTGCTTCGCGGCAGTGGCATGTTTTTGGATGCCTCAGATTTTCAGGCATTTGGCAGAACCAGCCTGGAAGCGATGGCATGTGGTTGTGTCCCGGTAATTCCTGCTGTTGGTGGTGGCTACGAATATGCAGAACATGGCATAAACACCTTTGTGCATAACATGCACAATGAAGACGAAGTGGCTGCCAATATTATCCAGTTTTTTGAAATGCCAAAAATTGCAAGAAGGAAAATGATTAACGCTGCTATTGATAAGTCTCAAGAGTTTAGCGTAAGGAAAGCGGCACTATCTGAACTGCGGTTTTTCGAGAAAATTTCAGGAAATTGATCGCGGAACACTCTAAATAAATATAGTTAATTTCACCTAAATAGTAATAGTTATGAAATCTGACATAAGTCGTAGCAAGGCCAGCACATCACAAATAGATACGGCTAAACATTGGACCGATTTATCTTCACTGAGCCAGATTTTATATCCACCAATACCTATAGCTTTTGTTACAGCTATCAAGGAAATATAAAATGCACAAGCTAAATATTATCTCATACGCAGACAAAAGATATAGTATGTTTGCATTACCTTATACTTTTTTTGCTCTATCTACAAATAACCACGCCACTGTAGAGATTTTTTTTGAAGAGCTTGATGAATTTTTGGCCGAAAATATATCCGGTATTGGAGTGTTACGGAGCCTATTCGGTGAGCGTTTTTCATTTATGCAGTCGATAAACTCTAAAGTTAACATAATCCCAAATACAATAAGATTTATTGAGAAGCCTAGCTTTAAGTCTCAATATATATATATTGGAGATATAGATTTACTCATTCTAGATGATGTGATGCAAACTCACCTAGCTTTGATGAATGAATACGATATCCCTTTCAGCAATATTTTAAGAGAGTCAAGCTTAAGCACTCCATACCCTAGGCTATCGGGACTCCATTTTTGTAAGTACGATGACTATTACCCGATTCCGGATATCTCAGATCTTGATCTGACCAAGGTCAACGATGAGTATGTCCTTTATGAAATCATGTCTAGAAAAAATATATCTATTTCTCCTGATTTTCAATTACGCCCTGAGTGTGGAATTCACATGTCTCTAAATAGAGACCCTCTGGGGAGAGTTAGTAGCATAAATAATAGCAAATTCTCAACTGAGAAGTCATTAAACTGGAGCGGCTCTAAATATTATAATGCGTATAACAATATTACAAAGACAAATGAGTACGCATCAATTTTCCAGTTCTTTGATTTTGAATTCAAACTGCTTAGCTTAACCCTTGAAGCAACAATCAATAAAAAACTAGCACCTAAGCTTCACAGAATAGCATGTAGTTATATGGCTGACAGAAGAGTCTTTTCGAACGTAGACACAAGCCAAAAAGAATTACTTGATATTCGTGATCACCATATTAAATCTGGAGATCTCCACTCAGCAATGGACCTCTCATCAAAACTAGTCACAATTTGGCCTGAAAGCAAGGAACTATGGTTTAAATATATTTGGAATGCCAAAGCCATAGGAGATAAAGCTCGAGTTGAACTTGGCATCTCGCACCTAACCGAACTTGATCACGAAGAGTTCTATACAAACGCCATTTAGTGCGGATACCAGGGCGGGAGCGCACTTTGCTTGATTTTCAACCAAAGAATAACTGTGCCCGATAATCATCGTTCCAGCCCGCTCTTTTCAACTTGTTTCGCTGGCTTGGCAGGGCGGGAGCATACTTTGTTAAATCAAGTAACAAATATGACTTTCGATCATAAAACACCCAACCGGTGAGTAAATAGCACTCAGTTTTACTTCGAGGTATGAGTGGCATTTATACGAATGGCTGGCGTTTTGACCTAATTGTTCATTTTTTAGGTTAGTGTGCTCTCGCCCTGGCTGGCTTGGCGCGTCACATTGACTCTGAGTGATAATGTTCATCACGAAGCGTCGAAACAGGGCCATATTCTCCACGGCATCCTCCATGGCTATCCGGGACGCATCCTCACCAAACACCACGTCCATGACTTGAGCTCCTCTGGACCAGGGGAGCGATTAGATCACAGACGATTTGCCAGTTCAAAATTTGTTAACAAAGTGCGATCCCGCCCTGGTGCGGATACAGGGATACAGGTACCTGATTACCCATGATTAGCAGTCACAACGAACTATACTGATCTTACGTACAGTTATCGAGGTGTGAGATCATGGCCAAAAGCAAAGTCCAATTCCAGAAAGGCTACAGCCTGTTTGAGTTTCTCAAGGACTATGGCACTGAGGTATCCTGATTGTCACAGACAGTCCCGATTGTTACGATTAGACAATCGGGGGTATTGAATGAAATCGAGAGAACACTATTCACCAGAGTTTCGGGCAGAGGCGGTTCGACTGGTGTTGGAGCAAGGCCTCAGCCAAGCTGAAGCCGCCAGAAGGTTGGGGATTGCCAAAGGCACACTGAGCAACTGGGTGGTCGCAGCCAAAGGAGGAAAGGACACATCGGCTATTCCCGGAGCGCGTTCTGTCGCCGAGCTGGAGGCAGAAGTGGCCCGGCTGCGTAAAGCTCTCGCACAAGCCAACATGGAGCGCGACATCATAAAAAAGGCCGCCGCGTACTTTGCTCAGGAATCACTGCCAAGTACGCGTGGATAGCCAAACAGCAGGACCTCTATCCCGTTTCCGTTATCTGTCGTGTGCTGGAGGTCTCTCGGGCGGGCTTCTACCACTGGCGCCAGCGTCCACCGTCACAGCACCAACAAGAAGATGAGCGACTCAAGGTCGCCATTCGGGCGGCTCACAGCAAGACGCGCCAGACCTATGGCGCAGTGCGTTTACAAGCTGAGTTGGCTGCCGAAGGATTTTACGCCGGGCGGGACCGAATTGGGCGATTGCGCCGTGAAATGGGGTTGTCTTGCAAACAAAAGCGCAAATTCAAGGCGACAACCCATTCTTCCCATTCCCTGCCGGTGGCGGAGAATCTCCTTGGTCAGGTCTTTGCGCCAACGAAGCCCAACGAAGTCTGGACCGGTGATATCACCTATATCGCCACCGACGAGGGCTGGCTCTATTTGGCAGGACTCAAGGATGTGTTTACCTGTGAAGTAGTGGGCTATGCGATGGGAGAGAGAATGACCACCGGGTTGGTCAGTCAGGCCCTGTTTCGAGCTGTGCAGCAGAAGAGGCCGCCCGATGGGCTTATCCATCACACAGACCGGGGCAGTCAGTACTGTGCCAAGGCTTACCGGGCTCTCCAGGTACAATTTGGCATGCAGACCTCCATGTCACGCAAGGGGAACTGCTTCGACAATGCCCCGATAGAAAGTTTCTGGGGGGCTCTTAAAAATGAACTGGTTCACCACCATAGATTCAAGACCAGAGCGGAGGCCAAGGCCGCGATTCAGGAATACATAGAGATTTTTTACAACCGCCAACGTCGGCACTCACGACTTGGCAATATCAGCCCGGCGGAGTTTAACAAGAGGTATTGGAAAACGGCTCAGGCTGCTTGATCCGGGACTGTCCGATCTTGTCAGGATACCTCAGGTACAGGTACAGGTATGCTTAAAGAAATATACAATGATGACTCTATTTTCTGTGGCTATCAAAGTAATAATAACTGCAAAACACTTCTAATCACTTTCGCGCCGCTTAATGGGGCAGGTGAAGGTCAAAAAATCTGGGGCGGTGGGTTAAAAAGTGAAAATATAAACATTCTAGGCTTGGTTGCCAAAAATAGAAGTTGGTATCCAACTAGTTCAGTAGAACAAATTGCAGATAAGTGCGCTCATATCATATCTCAATATGAATACATTATATGTTACGGCACATCTGCTGGTGCATATGCTGCCATCAAGTTCGGTTCTAAATTTAGGGCCAATGCCGTAGTTGCCTTCGCCCCTATATTTAGCATAGCTGAATCAGAAATTGACATTGAAATTGATCATCGCTTTTATAGATTTTTCAAAAGTGGAATAACTGGCGGTAACAAAATAATCAAGGATGAGATAACGTGCCCAGTTTATTTGGTTTACGACCACTATTATCGGTGGGACAAATACAATGCCAACTTAATCTCAAGCTTATCTGATAAAGTATTTTGTTTTAACAGTCCCTTTACTGGACACTTCCCCATTTTAACTATGAATTCGTCAGCCAAAGTGTCTTCACTCGTAGACATATGCAGCAAACACGACATCGTAAGCCTTAAAGTGATGCTACATCAAGGGAGAGTAAACTCATCAATTAGGGTAAAAGCACTTATTGAGTATATTTGTCTAAACAAACCCAAATTGGTTGATGTTGCGCATAGAATTTTGCTCAAACACTCTGATAGATTAAACAACAATGATAAAGCAAGCGTATTTGCCTTTATCGGTAGGGTTTACAAGCAACAAAACAGGGATGCGGATGCAGCAGAATGTTTCGAAAATGCGAATTTTTACAAACCTAATGACCCTCTTTTTTTGAGGGAGTTATCATCCGTACAGCTAAAACTAAAAGATTTCGAGCTAAGTGAGAAAAACATTTTTCACTCACTCGCAATTAATACAAGCTGTTGTCATGCGTGGAATACATACACTAGTATATTGCTAGAGAAGAAAGACTATAATATGGCTTTAGGTGCCATCAAACGCGCAATACAAATACTTCCACACCGTGATTTCTATAGACGGTTGTGCACAATTGCGCAAATGTTAGGATTGAATCGCGAACTAGTGGATGCAGCCGAACAGGGAATAAAACTGTTCGGGGAAGTTGAGTTTTATCGCCTCGGTATAACTGGATATAAGCAATTATCCGATGTAAGTCGAGCCTCAGAACTGCTTAATCAGTCCCTAGCTATATACCCTAATGATTCACTTCTGAACAAATTTAAGAATTCTTGGAATTAACATAATGAAAATTGCAATCGCCGGAACCGGATACGTTGGATTGTCCAATGCGGTGCTGCTGGCACAGCAACATGAAGTTATTGCCGTTGATATTGTGCCAGAGAAAGTGGCCATGATTAATGACGATATCTCACCCATTCAGGACACTGAGATTGAATTGTTCCTGAAAGAAAAATCGTTAAACCTGACAGCAACCCTCGATTGGCAACGCGCCTATAAAGACGCAGATTTTGTGGTTATCGCCACGCCAACAGATTATGACGTTGCCACCAACTACTTTAATACCCGTTCAGTCGAAGCTGTGATTGAAAATGTGCTGGCGGTTAACCCCAACGCGGTGATGGTGATTAAGTCAACTGTACCTGTGGGTTACACCAAAGCGATTAAAGAACAGTTTGGCACCGACAACATCATCTTCTCACCTGAGTTTTTACGTGAGGGCAAAGCGCTTTATGACAACCTGTACCCCTCCCGCATTATTATCGGCGAGCGCAGTGAACGCGCGGAAGTTTTTGCCAAGTTGTTGGCCGAAGGCGCAGTGAAGCAAGACATCCCTATTCTGTTTAGTGACAGCACAGAAGCAGAGGCCGTTAAGCTGTTTTCCAATACCTATCTGGCGATGCGGGTTGCTTACTTTAATGAGTTGGACACCTATGCTGAAACCCACGGTTTAGACAGCCGTCAGATTATTGAAGGGGTAGGCCTCGACCCACGTATCGGCAACCATTATCACAACCCCTCATTCGGCTATGGTGGCTATTGTTTGCCAAAAGACACTAAGCAGTTGCTCGCCAACTACGAGGATGTGCCCAATAACCTGATCCGTGCCATTGTGGATGCCAATACCACCCGCAAGGACTTTATCGCCGACTCTATTGTGAAGCGCAATCCTAAGCGTGTAGGTATTCATCGGCTGATTATGAAGGCGGGTTCGGATAATTTTCGTGCCTCGGCCATTCAGGGCATTATGAAGCGTATTAAGGCCAAGGGCATTGAGGTAGTGGTGTATGAACCGGTAATGAAGGAAAACGATTTTTTCCACTCCAAGGTGTACAAAGACCTTGCTGCCTTTAAAGCGGATTGCGATCTGATTGTGGCCAACCGTCTAGTAGATGAATTGTTGGATGTAAAGGACAAGGTCTATAGCCGTGATTTGTTTGGTGCTGACTAGTGCGAACGATTTTTAAGCAATGTGATACGTTGCGGCCCCGCCTGCCGGGGCTGCATTCAGTTGACCGTTACATAACGACCTTTCTGAATCATAAGCAGTAATATATTCCTCCTTTTTAGCGCGTTAGTTGCACGGCTCAATACATCCGGCTTTTTCAGGTATACAGAATGATTTTAGGCATAGCGGCCATTTTTAAAAATGAACACCCCTATATTATTGAGTGGTTGGCCTTCCATCGCCTGATGGGGTTTGAGCGCTTTTACATTGCCGATAATGACAGTGAAGATGGTTCTTCTGAGCTGTTAACTGCGTTGCATGCAGCAGGGCTGATTACCCGAGTGCGCTTTACTACCCCAGCAGGTGGGGCGCCGCAATTGCCAGCCTATAACCTGCTGCTGGCAAAATTCGGAAATCAGGTTGATTGGCTGGCCTTTATCGATGCCGATGAATTTATTGTACCGACGCCGGGAGAGACGGTGCGGGAGAGACTCTTAGCCCTGAGTGACGATGCCAGGATTGGTGCCATTGGCATGAACTGGGCGGTGTTTGGCTCATCCGGCCAGCACAAGGCAGGGCCCGATTTGGTGACAGAGCGCTTTAGCCACAGAGCATTTCAGCATCAGGGGGTTAACCGGCATATTAAAACCATAGTGAGGCCGCGCAGTTGCCTGCGGATGAGCAATCCCCACAAAGCAGACCTGAGTGCGGGGGGATATGCCTACCCTAATGGCAAACAAATGGCCTTTGATCGTAAGCATCCAGAGGGCATGAGTCAGCAAGTTTGCTGGGAGGGCTTAAGGGTTAATCACTATGTGATTAAATCCTATGAAGAGTTCAAAACTCGTAAGCAGCCCCGGGGGCGTGCCACCACGAGCAGCCAGCGCCTCGACAGATTTTTTAAACAACATGACCTTAATGATGAGCGCTGCGACTGGCTTGAGCCTTGGTTGCCCTCACTGAATGAAGAAATAGGCAAAGTTCTTGATCTATTGGCCACTCGGGAGCGCAAGGCGATGGGCCTTAGCCGCCTGCAACGTGGCTGGCAAAAGTGGTGCAGCAAGCTTTACCCATCTCCGGTTTTTGAGCTGCAACCAGTCCGTGAACTGTATCGTGCTGCGGGGCTGTATCAGTGGCGTTCGGTCGGCAACGACCCGAGCTTCAGAGTAAAGCCGCTTGGGGGATTTCGCGCCGGTTGGTTTATGTTTTCGGTGCAGCTTAGCAGCACAGTGACGCGGATGGAGGCCAAGCTCTATGTAGACTATGGCAATGGCTTTGTTGAACAAGAGGCCATAGTGCTGCCGTTGCAATCGGGGAAATTGAGTAAGCGGGCCGTCTATTTTGCTAGCAAGCCGCTGCGGATGCGTTTTGACCCGCTGGAACAAGCCTGTTTTTTAACGGTTAACCAAGTTTCCTTAAGTCGCTTGACTGCGGGGTATGCCCGTAAGCTGATGGTAAAAAAACTGTCTGCCAGGGGCATGACTGACTGCAAGCAACAATCTGACACTGAGTTGTTGGCCCTTTACGGCAAGTGTTTTGAGTCAGCACAGCGAGGTATGCCTTACAGTCAGTGGTTGGCGCTCTATGAGCCGCCCCCCCTGCAGCCCAAGCAAGTGACCACAGCCCTGGCATCACTGACGGTTAAACCTCTGATTTCGTTAGTGATGGCGACATACAATATCAATGAGGTCTTTTTGCGGTCAGCTATTGAGTCGGTCATTTGCCAGTCGTATCCTCATTGGGAATTGTGCATTGCCGATGATGCGTCTACTCAGGCACATATTCGGCCGTTGCTTGAGCGGTACAGCAGGCAGGATAGCCGTATCAACGTTTCTTATCGGACGCGAAATGGCCATATTTCTGCCGCCAGTAACAGTGCCCTTGAGCTTGTCAGCGGAGCTTATATCGGGCTACTGGATCATGATGACTGTTTGGCGCCAGATGCTTTGTTATCAGTAGTGCAGGCGTTAAATGCCAAGCCGCATGCAAAAGTGCTCTACAGCGATGAAGACAAAATTGATGAGGCAGGGCAGCGCTTTAACCCTCATTTTAAATCTGCTTGGAATCGCGATCTCTTTTATTCCCATAATTATATCTGTCACTTTACAGTATTGGATACTACCCTTGTTCGCTCTGCCGGTGGCTTCCGGGAAGGTGTGGAAGGCAGCCAAGATTATGACCTGTTGTTGCGCTGCATTGCCAAGGTAAAGGATGAGGACATTGTGCATGTCCCAGCCATTTTGTATCACTGGCGTGCAATAGAAGGCTCAACCGCGTTAAGTGGCAGCGAAAAAAACTATACCCAGGAAGCCGGGCTTGCCGCGTTAACTCATTACTTTGCGCCCTCAGAGCAGGACATTCGGGTCAGTAAGCATGCCTTAAATAACTGTTTTCGTGTGCAATGGCCGATGCCGGAGCCCAGACCATTGGTAAGCATTATCATACCTACCCGTGATGGCTATGAACTGCTGAAACAATGTATTGATAGTATCTACAAGTTCACGGATTATTCGAATTTCGAACTGTTGGTGATGAATAACCAAAGCCAATGCCAAAAAACGCTGAGCTACTTTAAAACGTTGCGGAATCATAATCAGGCCCGGATTATTGACTTCGATGATGAGTTTAACTTCTCGGCAATCAACAACGCTGGGGTCGCCGCGGCCAAAGGCAGCATTGTTGCATTACTTAACAATGACATCGAGATTTTGGATGGCGGTTGGCTGGACGAGATGGTCAGTCAGGTCAGCCGCCCTGATATTGGTTGTGTTGGCGCCAAGCTGTATTACCCTGATGGGCGCATTCAGCATGGGGGGGTCATATTGGGTATTGGTGGTATTGCTGGCCACAGCCATAAATATTTTGGCAAGCATCACCACGGATATCACTCCCGGTTGAGTCTGGTGCAGAACTATTCTGCGGTAACCGCGGCTGCCTTGGTTGTGCGTAAAGCGGTATTTGAGCAAGTTGGTGGGCTGAATACTGAGCTTAAAGTTGCATTCAATGATGTGGATTTTTGCCTGAAAGTGCGTGAAGCCGGATACCGTAATCTTTGGACCCCTTTTGCTGAAATGATCCATCACGAGTCGGTGAGCAGAGGTTTTGAAGATACACCAGAAAAACAGCAGAGATTTAGCAGCGAAGTGAGATGGATGCAAAATCGATGGGGTGAACTGTTGCTGAGTGACCCTTATTATAACCCCAATCTGACCCTCACCCATGAAGACTTTTCATGGCGTACGAATGCATGAGAGAAACAAGCTAGACTCCAACGAGATGTTTATTATATGAAAAATAAAATGGGGCATCATTTGAATAATGACACATGTTATAATGTTAATTTTTTAACACATGAAAATTTTTCTTATCGATTTTGATTTTTTATGAGGTTGGAATGCCAATCATATTTAGCCATCCTATCTGAGTAATCTTTATATGGATGAGATAATTAGAAAAAAATTGTTTAAACCATATTTAAAGCTTAACAAGCAGAGTTATGGAAACCAGAGGGCTGTTACGCTAGATTGTCATAAGTTGTTTATCTTGCATGAAGGGAATTCCCCGACATTGGCCTATTTTGAATCGGCTATAACCGGGCGGTTTCCTGATGCAAGATGTCAATGCGTTGACATTCTTGTTTCCCCTGAAATATCTATTCCGGAAGGATCTGCCCTTGTCATTATTCGATTTATCTCTCCGAAGTGGCAACAGCACATAGAAAGATATATCGACAGATGCTCTCGGATAGTTTATTTCATGGATGATGATCTGTTTGATCCGACGGCTCTATCTACGTTACCGAAAGAGTATCGTACCAAGATAATAAGGCGGTCGGCGGCTCAACATCGATGGATCACACAGTATTGCGATGACATTTGGGTTTCAACTGCTTTTTTGGCTAAAAAGTATTCCCACCTTAACCCGGAAATGGTTTCCGCAAAACCATCGCCATTACTTCTTGAAAAAAGAAAACCAGTAAGAATCGCTTATCATGGTTCAAGCTCTCATCGGGAAGAGAAGTACTGGCTGCGGCAAATCGTCGAGGGGGTATTGGAAGCCTGCCCTAGTGCCAGCTTTGAAATTTTTGGCGAACATGATATCTATAAATATTATCGAGACCTGCCAAGAGTTTCAGTGTTGCATCCCATGAGTTGGCAAAATTATCTTGCATATACCAAGACCCATCAGTTGGATATCGGATTGGCACCGCTGCTTGACTCAGATTTTAATTTTGCTCGCGGCCCTGTAAAATTTTATGACTTTGTCAGAATGGGTGCTGTGGGTGTATATAGTAATCGTGCTCCCTATAAGGATTTTATCGAACAAAATATCAACGGTATTCTGTTGGAGAATGTTCCCCAGCGTTGGGTTGATGCAATAACATTATTGATTAATAAAGAAAAGAAACGAACTGAGCTAGCCAATAACGCGAAAATATATGCATATTCTTTAGCAAACTGATCACTATAACCCACTCTTCAAAAAATGCTATCGAAAACCATTTCGATACTTCGTTTGAACTGGAGGCGACACTCGAATCTCGCGTTAAACGAAAGCTGCTCGACGAGATACAGAATATTTGTCCGAAAAATGTGACCATCATGCATGTGCGTCAAGGAGAAGCCAAAGGATTGGGCCATGCCATTTTGTGTGCCTATCCGGTCATCGGTGACGAACCGTTCGCAGTTGTTTTACCCGATGTCATTCTGGATGAATATACTGCCGATCAACACACCGAAAATTTGGCTGCCATGTTGGTGCGTTACAAGTTGACTGGACAAAGCCAGGTAATGGTTGAGCCTGTGCCAAGAGCTGATACCGATAAATATGGGATAGCTGATTGCAATCAGGTCAAGTTGCAGCTAGGTCAGTCCGCACCCATTACCGGGTTGGTTGAAAAACCGGATATTGATGAAGCCCCCAGCAACCTGGCCGTTGTTGGTCGTTATGTGTTGAGCAATAATATCTGGCCCTTGCTCAAAAAGACGCCTCCTGGAGCTGGTAATGAGATCCAGTTGATCGACGCGATAGCCATGTTGATTGAGCAAGAAACTGTTGATGCATTCCATATGACAGGGCTGTCCCACGACTGTGGCAATAAGGCTGGTTATATGAAGGCCAATATTGCCTATGGTATGAGGCATCATGAAATTGGCCAGTTTGTGACTGACTATATCAACTCCCTGACCTCACAAAAAACCGAAAAGGCTAGTGTTTAATATGAAAATCCTCGTGACCGGCGGTGCCGGCTTTATCGGCTCTGCCGTGGTGCGCCATATCATCCGTGATACTCAGGATGCAGTCATCAATCTCGATAAACTTACCTATGCCGGCAATCTGGAATCCCTAGCCGATGTATCGACAAGCGAGCGTTATGTGTTTGAGCAGGTGGATATTTGCAACCGTGCCGAGCTGGATCGGGTGTTTGCCCTGCACCAGCCGGATGCCATGATGCATCTGGCTGCCGAGAGCCATGTTGACCGCTCCATCACAGGGCCGGCTGACTTTATCGAGACCAATATCGTCGGCACCTATATGTTGCTGGAAGCGGCTCGCGCTTACTGGAACGGTCTGGACGAGGTACGCAAGGCGGCCTTCCGCTTCCACCACATCTCCACAGACGAGGTATATGGTGATCTGCCCCATCCTGATGAAGTAGCGGTCGGTGAACCATTGCCGCTCTTTACCGAGACCACCCCCTACGCCCCCAGCAGCCCCTATTCCGCCTCCAAGGCTTCCAGCGACCATCTGGTGCGCGCCTGGCGCCGTACTTACGGCCTGCCGACCATCGTCACCAACTGCTCCAACAACTACGGCCCGTACCACTTCCCCGAGAAGCTGATCCCGCTGGTCATTCTTAACGCGTTGGATGGCAAGCCGTTACCTGTCTATGGCAAAGGCGACCAGATCCGTGACTGGCTCTATGTGGAAGACCACGCGCGCGCGCTTTACAAGGTGGTGACCACGGGCGTGGTCGGGGAGACCTACAACATCGGCGGTCATAACGAGAAGCAGAATCTGGAGGTGGTACACACCATCTGCGATCTGCTGGACGAGATGGTGCCGAAAGCGAGCTCTTACCGCGATCAAATCACCTATGTAGCGGATCGTCCCGGTCACGATCGCCGCTATGCCATCGATGCCAGCAAAATGAGCGCGGAGTTGGATTGGCAACCGCAAGAAACTTTCGAGTCGGGCATTCGCAAAACTGTGCAGTGGTATCTGGATAACCAGCAGTGGGTGAATAACGTCAAGAGCGGTGCCTACCAGTCCTGGATTGAACAGAATTACGGGGAGCGTACCTGATGCATATTCTGCTGTTTGGCAAAAACGGCCAGGTAGGCTGGGAGCTGCAACGCGCACTGGCGCCGCTGGGGCGCATCACTGCCGTTGATTTTGACTCCACCGATTATTGCGGCGATTTCAGCAACCCAGCAGGGGTGGCCGAAACGGTACGTCTGGTCAAGCCGGACGTGATTGTCAACGCCGCAGCCCACACCGCAGTCGACAAGGCCGAAAGCGAGCGGGAGTTTGCCGAGCTGCTCAACGCGACCAGCGTGGCAGCGATTGCCAAAGAAGCGGAAGTATTGGGTGCCTGGTTGGTGCATTACTCCACCGACTATGTGTTCGATGGCAGCGGTGAGCGCCCCTGGGTGGAAACCGATGCAACGGCACCGCTCAACGTCTACGGCGAAACCAAGCTGGCGGGTGAGCAAGGGGCCGCGCTGTGTTCCCGTCACCTGATCTTCCGCACCAGCTGGGTTTACGCCGCCCGCGGCGCCAACTTTGCCAAGACCATGCTGCGTTTTGGCAAAGAGCGTAGCGAGATGTCAGTCATCAATGACCAGTTCGGCGCCCCGACCGGAGCCGAGTTACTGGCCGATTGTACCGCTCATGCGATCCGCGTGGCGCAGAGCAAACCCGAGGTCGCCGGGCTCTACCATCTGATTGCCTCCGGTACGACTACCTGGTTTGACTACGCCCAGCTGGTGTTTGCCAAAGCCAGAGAAGCCGGGGTTGAACTGGCGGTGACGCAACTTAATGGGGTGCCTACCAGCGCTTTCCCGACTCCGGCCAAACGCCCCCATAACTCCCGCCTAGATACCGGCAAATTCCAGCGCACCTTCGATCTGGTGCTGCCGGAGTGGACAGTCGGTGTGGAGCGGATGTTGACCGAGATCCTCGGTAAGTAAATCACTGGCCAGGGATGTAGTGACTGCCTCCCTGGCTGGCAGGGATAAAACAGAAAGGCGTGGCCACAAGCCATCCTTTTCTTTTGCAATTTAAAAATAAGAAACAAGCATCATGACCAAACGTAAAGGCATTATTCTGGCCGGTGGCTCTGGCACCCGTCTCTATCCTGTGACCATGGCGGTGAGCAAGCAGCTGCTGCCCATCTATGACAAGCCGATGATCTACTATCCGCTCAGCACCCTGATGCTGGCCGGGATTAGCGATATTTTGATCATCAGCACGCCGCAAGATACCCCCCGTTTTGAGCAATTGCTGGGTGATGGCAGCCAGTGGGGTCTGAATTTGCAGTACAAGGTGCAGCCAAGTCCGGACGGGTTGGCACAAGCCTTTATTCTGGGTGAAGAGTTTATCGGGTCAGACCCCTGTGCGCTGGTGCTGGGGGACAACATTTTCTACGGCCACGACCTGCAGAAACAGTTGGAAGCCGCAGCGGCCAAAGAGAGTGGCGCTACCGTCTTTGCCTACCATGTGCATGACCCCGAGCGTTATGGGGTAGTGGAATTTGATAAAGAGGGTACCGTTATCTCTCTGGAAGAGAAGCCACTGGAGCCCAAGAGCAACTATGCGGTGACCGGCCTCTACTTCTACGACAACAGCGTGGTGGAGATCGCCAAGAGCCTGAAGCCGTCGCCCCGTGGTGAGCTGGAAATTACTGATGTGAACCGCATCTATCTGGAGCAAGGCAATCTGTCGGTGGCCATGATGGGCCGTGGTTATGCCTGGCTGGATACCGGTACCCATGAAAGTCTGATCGAAGCGAGCAACTTTATTCAGACCATCGAGACTCGCCAAGGGTTGAAAGTGGCCTGTCCGGAAGAGATCGCCTATCGCCAGAAGTTTATTACTACCGAGCAGGTTCGTGATCTCGCCGCTCCGTTGGCAAAGAATGCTTATGGTAAATATTTGTTAAAGATGGTCGGCAAAGCCTGATGTGATATAGGGGGGAGGGAAGATGCTTCCCCCATAAAAATTGGATCAAATGTGGATAGACAGATGAATGTAATTAAGACAGCGATTCCTGACGTGCTTATTTTTGAGCCAAAAGTATTTGGTGATGAGCGTGGTTTTTTCTTTGAGAGTTTCAACCACAAGTTGTTTGAAGAGGCCGTCGGATATCAGGTTAACTTTGTGCAGGATAATCACTCCAAATCGTCGAAAGGGGTATTGCGTGGCTTGCATTATCAATTGCCTCCCCATGCCCAGGGCAAGCTGGTGCGTTGTGTGGCGGGTGAAGTGTTTGATGTCGCCGTCGATATTCGTAAAAGCTCACCGACCTTCGGGCAATGGGTTGGGGTTCACTTGTCAGGTGAAAACAAGCGACAGTTGTGGATCCCGGAAGGGTTTGCCCATGGTTTTGTCACACTGACAGAAACGGCCGAGTTTTTATATAAGACAACCAATTACTATGCACCAGTGAGCGATAGAGGTATTGCATGGAATGATGCCTCGATTGGTATTAAATGGCCCGAATTAAACGCGGACATCCTTACCTCTGTAAAAGATAGTACTGCCAAGTCATTAGAGACCGCAGATCTGTTTATCTAAATTACACTCCCTGCACTACGGCAGGGAGTCTTTAGTTCGCTGAGATGATATGGCTTTATATACGGGTTCGAAAGGCATTTTTGCTAGAAAAAACAGTATTGAACCTATGCTTGGTTGCCCATTACGTCATATGGAAGGGGTTGTCTCTTTTTCTGAAAATGATGTTTTAGTTGGTTGGGGCCAAAAAGCCAATACCAAGCAGATTAAGCAGAAGGCACAAGCGTTAGGATTGCCCTATTGGCAGCTGGAAGATGGCTTTATCGGTTATATAGGCCATCCCGCCAGAGGGGGCAAGGCGGTCTCGTTGATCGCCGATCCGGTGGGGATCTATTACGATGCCCGCCAGCCCAGCCAGCTTGAGCAATTGATTGCCACCCCGTGCGAGCCACAGATGTTGGCACGGGCCGAGCGACTGATCGATGAGCTGGTACGCCTCGGGATCACCAAATATAACTGTTATGCCACTGCCCCCGGCCAGTCGATTGCCAGCGGCAGCGTGACCGCCCTCTCTGCTGTCGGGGACTATGGCGGCTTGCCATCAGGGCTTGCCACTCGTCTGCAGCAGAGCGCCAAACCCAGGATCCTGCTGGTCGATCAGGTAGCAGGGGATCTCTCCATTCCGGGCGCCCTGGCCAGTGAAGCAGATTTTGTGGCGATGGTGGAGGCTGCCCGCCGCAATCATCCCGATGCGCGCCTGTTGCTGCGCACCCATCCTGACACTCGTTTTAACAATATGCGCCTTGGCAAGAAGCGTGGGGTGTTGGCCCGTCTGAACCTGGATGATGTGGAGATGGTGGCCGATCACTGCCATCCCCATGCGCTGCTCAATGTGGTGGATGCTGTCTATACGGTGTCATCCCAGCTTGGTTTTGAGGGCCTGTTGCTTGGCAAGCCGGTCTATTGCTTCGGTATGCCGTTTTATGCCGGTTGGGGGCTGACCCATGACAGCAAGCAGTGTGAACGGCGCAACGTAAAAGTGTCGCTCGCCCAGCTGGTCGCGGCAGCCTTGATCCGCTATCCCCGCTATCTCGACCCTGTGCTGGGCCAGCGTTGCGAGGTAGAGGAGGTGATCGCCATTATTGCCAATCAGCGCCGCCCCGCGCCGCGCTGGCGCCGACTCTATCTGGTGGGGTTCTCTTTGTGGAAGCGGGCATTTATGCAGGCGTTTTGCCAGCATTTGGCCGATGAGCTGCGCTTTGTGCGCAAGCCACCCAAGCGGCTGACCGGTGACGAGCAGATATTGGTGTGGGGTAGCCGCCACCCCGATCTCGCCTCTGCAATCCGGGTCGAGGATGGCTTTATTCGCTCGAGGGGACTGGGCTCCAATCTCTGTCGTCCCTCCTCTTTGTCACTGGACCCGGTCGGGATCTATTTCGACAGTCGCACTCCCAGCGGGCTGGAACAGTTACTCAACTATCAGGAGTTGACAGAGGCGGAGGTCAAGCGCGGGGATGCGCTGCTCGCCTTGCTACGGGAACACAGGGTCAGCAAATACAATGTGGGCGAGCAGCAGCACTACACCAGGCCCGATGATGGTCGTGAGCTGGTGCTGGTGGTGGGTCAGGTGGATGGCGATGCCTCTATCCTGACCGGGAGCCCCCATATTCGCAGCAACGAGCAGTTGCTGTGGGCGGTGCGAGCGGCCAAACCCGACGCTCATATTCTCTACAAGCCACACCCTGATGTGGTGGCGGGCAATCGTGGTGGGGCGATTTCAGCGGCCTGTCTGGCGGAGTGTGTCGATAGCCAGGTGCTGGATATTGGGCTCACCAGCCTCTATCCCCATGTGGATGAGCTGCATACCATGACCTCGCTCAGTGGCTTCGAGGCGCTGGTGCAGGGGGTCAAGGTGACGACCTGGGGCCAACCCTTCTACAGTGGCTGGGGGTTGACCACGGATGCCAATCCCCCTGCTCGTCGTCAACGTAGTCTGCCGCTGGCGGCGCTGGTCTATCTGACGCTGGTTGCCTATCCGCTCTATCTCGATTGGCAGACCGGGCTCTGGATAAGTCCGGAGCAGTTGATCCACCAGCTGGCGAAGCAGGGACACTCATCGGCCCACAAAGCGAGCCGCTGGCAACGCTGGCAGCTCAAGCTCGGTTACTTGTTCCAGACGCTGATGCAGCGCCCCTCTCTCTCCCCGTTTTTGAGATAAGTCGTCAATGAAGATTTTGTTACTGCAAGGCCCGCTTGGCCCCTTTTTTCAGACATTGAGTCGGCAATTAACGACGGCAGGCCACAGGGTAACCAAAGTGCATTTCAATGGCGGCGATGCCAGTTGGTCTTGTGCCGGTGATAATCTCAGTTTTACCGCCCCCCCCGCACACTGGCGCAACTTTCTGCGTCGTTTGCTGAAGCAACGCAAGATCGACGCCGTGGTTTGCTATGGTGACTGTCGTTATTACCATAAGGTGGCCAAGACACTGTGCAATCAGCGACGCATTCGTTTCTGGGCAATGGAAGAGGGATATCTGAGGCCCGATTTCATCACTCTCGAGTGCGGGGGGGTCAATGCTCATAGTCCCTGGTATGAGCGGCGGGCCGAATTAGCCGAGCGCGAGTGGCCAGCCCCTTTTGAGGCGCCGCTCACCGTCGGGCCGACCATGGGGTGCCGTGCGCGTTTTGCCATGCGCTATTACCTTAACAAAGCCCTACACCATCGACGTTACCGTCACTACCAGCATCATCGTCCCTGGAGTTTTTTTGAAGAGCTCTGGGGCTGGGTAGCAGGAGCGGTCGTCAAACAGTGGCATCACATGACCGATCTGCGGTTAAGCAACAGTTTGGCGACCCATCGTGGTCATCTCTTTTTTGTGCCGTTGCAAGTAACAGAGGATTTTCAGATCCGCGAACACTCTAATCTAAGCGGAGTGGAAGAGATGGTGGCGGAGGTGATCAACTCTTTCGCTAAATATGCCAAACCGCAGGATGTGCTGTTGTTCAAACACCACCCCATGGATCGCGGTTTTGTGCACTATCGCGCGCAGATCCATCGCTTGGTCAATTTGCTGGGTTTGGAAGGACGGGTGTTTTATGGCTATGAACTGCCATTGCCGGCACTCTACCCCCTGCTCAAAGGGGTGATCACCATCAACAGCACAGTGGGATTATCGGCCTTATTGCACAAGGTGCCGACCTTCTGCATGGGGCGAGCGCTCTACGATCTGCCAGGGCTCACGACACAGGGTGATTTAGATCACTTTTGGCGCAGGCAAGACCCCGTTTGTGAAGACCGATTTCAGCGTTTTCGCCAATCGCTATTACATTTGACTCAACTCAATGCGAGCTATTATCGACATTTTGAGCACAGTGCTAAATTGGTGGCGTTCAACATCACAAAAATATAATCAAGCCTGTTTTTCTTGAATAAAAACTCGCAAATCGTTTGCTTTTTTAAATAAGAATTCCCCGGCAAAGCTGGGGGATTACCTAATTTATTTAAAACTGCCTGCGAAGCGTAAAGCTGGTAACAGTGCTATGTTTTTTTCCCGGCACAATATCTGTCTTCGGCGCATAACCAATCTCGAGAGAAAGACGATTATAAGCGATGATGCCATATGGCAGCATCGCAAAACCATCCACACCGGAACCATTGAGATAACCTGCCATCAGGCCAAGTCCCGCTTGCCAATCGCTATACACATTCCACAGCTTCCGGTAGTTAGCTCCCGCATAGGTGGCTGTATCTGAATAGGAATCGCGATAAATCCCCCCCCGTAGCGATAAAGTACCGCTATCATGATTACCAAGTACTGACCACTCCAAACCAAGCCCAGGGTTGTAATTTTCAAAATCGCAGGTTTTGGCCTTGGGGCCATTCCCCTCGTCGCAATTACTATGAATTGATAAGCCGTGCACAATTAACGCATAATTATCTTGTGAAAATGCAGGAGGTGTTAATAACGTAACTGCAGGGATGATCAAATATTTTAATTTGCGCATTTTGTCTTCCCCATTAAAACAGCTAAAACATGAGACACTGGTGCATATTCCGGCCGATCATGAACACCAATTCCGATTCAACGTGAACACCATTTCCGGACCAATGTGAACGCTCATTCCGGTTCAATGTCAATCAGCATCGAAAA
>NZ_CDBY01000071.1 GCF_000820125.1 Aeromonas simiae
GGGTCATGGGTAATCAGGTTAGGATATGCGCTCTTATCAATAGAGAGATAGCGAAGAGAATAAATTTTGCAATAACCGATGACCAAATAACATTGGTAGAGTCAGCAGAAATAGATGGATTTAAAGAGCGTAATTTAGTTAGTTGTTTGACCAATCGCTTCGAAGGTTTCTTAGATAAAATAGGGTCTAAAAGGGAAATAATAAAAAATCACATAGAAATTTTAAAGCGAAATAATAATATTTCTGTTTTTTTATTAATTGACGATCTAGATGCAACATTTCAAAATACAGATGCAGAATGTTTATCCCTAAGCACATTTTTCTCTGCTTGCAGATATCTAACACAAGACGTTGAAGGCGTTTGTTTTAGAGTATCAATGCGCAGTGATGTCTGGCCGACGATACGCAGATATGATGAGTCTCTTGATAAACTAGAGCAGTATGTCACCGAGTTAGAATGGTCTGCTGATGAGTTTCAAACATTACTGTATAAACGGATTATTGCTCAATCGAAAGAAAATGGTTTTAACATCCCACCTAGATATGAAAATGAAATCCAGAATGACTATGAAAATAGAGTGCTTAGTATATTGTTTGTTGATAAAATTCAATGGGGGCATAAAAACGTTCATTCCTATAAAGTAATACATACCCTGTCTTATCAAAGGCCACGCTGGGCTGTTCAACTATGTAAACTTGCACAAAATAGTGCTTTAAATAGACGTAGAAACATTATTTCAAAGGATGATATTGATATTATATGGGGAGACTATGGCTCAAAGAGAATAGCCGATTTAATCGCAGAGCATAAGCATCAATGCAAGCAAATCCAGGAGTTAATCAGTGCTTTCCGTGGAGCAGAAAGACTCCTATCCAGAGATGAACTATTACTTTTCATAAAAAATAAGATTCTAAACCATATAACACCTTATATTGACTCAAAAAAAGTTAGCACTCAACTCGAAGTAGCTAACTTCTTATATAGAATAGGATTTCTTGTTGCTCGTTCTGATGAGCCTAGTGGGGATTATGAGCATTACACTGTAAGAGTAATGCCTGATTTGCTTAACTCTAGAACAAACAATGACTTCAACATGAAGTGGGAAATACATCCGTGCTATAGAGAAGCACTCAACATTAAAAAGATTAATGCAGCACAAAGGGCAAAAAGAGGCCTTTAAACCACATTAAAAATAGTGAAAGCAAAACTATGATATTTATAGAGATCACTTCTCACAAAAATCCCCCATTTCGGGGGATTTTTTTTGGCTTTGCCTTAATCCATCAGGAAAGCCCGCAACCGGGCAAACTCTGCCGGCAGGGTGTGGGAGAGCAGCGGCAGCTCGGCGTGCTTGGCCAGCGGCCCCGGCAGCGGTACGTCGAGGCCGAGGATCTCGTCCACGCTCTCTTTGAACTTGGCCGGGTGGGCGGTGCACAGGAACACCCCCACTTCGTCGGCGGCCAGCTCGCTTTGCAGCGCATCCCAGGCGATCGCCCCGTGCGGCTCGCACAGATACCCCTCGGCGTAGAGGCGCTTGAGGGCATCGACCGTCTGCTCGTCGCTGCGCATGGCCGAGCCCAGGGTCTCCAGTGCCCAGCCCATGCGGCGGCACAGCTCTTCCACCCGCGGCCAGTTGTTGGGGCGGCTCACGTCCATGGCATTCGACAACGTCGCCACCGTCTGGTGCGGCTCCCACACCCCGGTCTTGAGGTAACGGGGCACGGTGTCGTTGGCGTTGGTGGCGGCGATAAAGCGCTTCACCGGCAGCCCCAGCGCCTTGGCAATCAGGCCGGCGGTGAGGTTGCCGAAGTTGCCGGACGGCACGCTCACCACGGCGTTGGCGCGCTCGGCCTTGGGCAGCTGGGCGATGGCCTCGAAGTAGTAGCAGACCTGGGCCAGCAGGCGGCTGATGTTGATGGAGTTGGCCGAGTTGAGGCCGATGGTGGTTTTCAGCTCTTCGTCGTCAAAGGCCTGCTTGACCAGGGCCTGACAGGCGTCGAAGTCCCCTTCGATGGCGATGGTGCGGATGTTGCCGCCGAGGGTGCAGAAGAGTTTTTCCTGCAAGGGGCTGATCTTGCCCTTGGGATAGAGGATCACAACCTCGATGCCTTCCAGCCCATAGAAGGCGTGGGCCACGGCGGCACCGGTGTCGCCCGAGGTGGCGGTGAGGATGGTGATCTTGTCGTTGGTTCTGAAGGCGGCCAGACATTGGGCCATGAAGCGGCCACCGAAGTCCTTGAACGCCAGGGTCGGGCCGTGGAACAGCTCGAGGGCGTGGATGCGCTCACTCACCTTGGCCAGCGGCGCCGGGAAGGTGAAGGCGGCCTCAATCATGGTGCGCAGGGTGGCTTCGCTCACCTCGCCCCCCAGCAGGTGGCCGAGCAGGCGGATGGAGCGCTCGCGCAGCGGCAGCTCGAGCAGGGCGTCGACATCCGGCAGCGGGTCGATCGTCTCGGGGAAGAACAGCCCTTGATCGCGTCCCAGCCCTTGGCGCACCGCCTGGGCAAAACTCACCTGTTCACTCTTGTCCTTGATATTGTAAAGATTCATAGCTCGCTTCCTGTGATCCGGGCCCCTTGCAGGTCGAGTTTGCAGACCCGGGCAAAACCATCTTCATTCTTGACGAAATTCGCTTCCAGCCACGCCTTGAGGCGTTCGGCCTGGGTGGCATCTTTGAGCACCGAAAATACGGTGGGGCCGGAGCCGGAGATGCCGGTCGCCAGCGCCCCGTTCTGGGCGGCGTGCTCACGCACCTCGTGAAACCCCTCGATGAGGGCGGCGCGATACGGCTCGGCAATCACGTCCTTGAGCACGCTGGCGGCCAAGGGCTCCTGGCCGGTGTAGCTGGCATGCACGAAGGCGGCCAGCCGGCGGCCATAAGTGAGGCACTCCTGGCGGCGATACTGGGCCGGCAAGATGGCGCGCGCCGCTGCGGTCGACACCACGGTGCCGGGGTAGCAGACCACCCAGTACCACTGCTCGAAGGTCGGGATCCCCTGACTGATGATGCCCGCCTCTTCCACGATAAGTTGCAGGCCACCGAGATAGCAGGGGGCCACGTTGTCGTAGTGCACTCCACCTGAGATGCGCCCCTCCATCTCCCCCATCAGCAGCAGCAAGTCGTGCTCATCGAGCGGGGCGCCGTGAAAGGCGTTGAGCCCCTCGAGCGCGGCCACTACGCTACAGGCGCTTGAGCCAAGCCCAGAGCCCACCGGCAGGTTCTTCTCCAGCACCATGCGCAGGGGCTTGAGGGTCAGGCCGCGCTTTTCCAGCGCCTCACCATAAGCCACCCAGCAGTCATAGAGAATGTTCTTTTTCGGATCATCCGGCAGTTTGTGGGCATAACGGCCCACGGCGGCGAGGGCAAACGGCTGCTCGGCGGCCTCCACCAGCACTCGATCGCCGAGCAGCGAGCCGTCGATGGGGGCGAGCGCCGCCCCCAACACGTCAAAACCGACGCTCAAATTGGCACTGGATGCCGGGGCATAGGCCACCACGCTGCCACCCTGGCACATGTCAGCACTCATGCTCATACCTCCTGTTGCCAGTTTTGGGTGCGCAGGATGTCGGCAAACACCCCGGCGGCGGTCACCTCGGTGCCGGCGCCATAGCCGCGCAGCACCAGGGGGATCGGCTGGTAGTAGCTGGAGAAGAAGGCGAGCGCGTTCTCCCCATCCTTGACCTTGAACAGCGGCTCATCCGGCCCGACCGCCTTGATGGCGACCTTGCACTTGCCACCCTCGATGGAGCCCACGTAGCGCAGCACCTTGCCCTCTTTTTGCGCCAGCGCGAACTGATCGCGGAACCAGGCGTCGGCCTCGGGCAGGCGGGCCATGAAGGCCTCGACGTCACCGCTGGCGTCAAAGCCGGGCGGCAGGGCCTGCTCGACCTCCACATCGGAGAGCTCCAGCGGCATGCCGGCCTCACGGGCCAGGATCAGCAGCTTGCGCGCCACGTCCATGCCGCTTAAGTCATCGCGCGGGTCCGGCTCGGTGAAGCCGTTGCCGCGGGCCACCTTGGTCGCCTCGCTAAAGGCCATCCCCTCGTCGAGCTTGCCGAAGATAAACGAGAGCGAGCCCGACAGGATGCCGTCGAAGGCGCGCAGGCGATCGCCGGCCTTGATGAGGTTTTGCAGGTTCTCGATGACCGGCAGGCCCGCGCCCACGTTGGTCTCGTAGAGGAACTTGCGGCGGGTCTGCAAGGCGGTGCGGCGCAGGGCGCGGTAGTAGCCCATCGAGCTGGTGTTGGCCTTCTTGTTCGGGGTCACCACGTGGAAACCGGCGGCCAGGAAGTCGGCGTATTGGGCCGCGATATCCTCACTGGAGGTGCAGTCGACGATCACCGGGTTGATGATGTGGCTCTCGGCCACCAGCCGCTTGACCGACTCCAGGGTGAAGCTCTCGCGCCCCTCGGCCAGCAGCGCCTTCCAGTTGTCGAGTTTCAGGCCGTCGGGGCAGCTCACCATCTGGCGGCTGTTGGCCAGCGCCACCACGCGCAGGCCGATGCCCTGCTCGGCCAGCACCGGCTGCTGACGGCGGATCTGCTCGACCAGCGCCTCGCCGACGCCGCCCACACCGACCATGAACAGATCGATGAACTGCTGGCTGCCGAAGAAGTTCTGGTGGCACGCCTTGATAGCCTCGGCCACCTTGCCGGCACGCACCACCGCCGAGATGGAGCGCTCGCTCGAGCCCTGGGCGATGGCGACGATGTTGATGGAGGCCTGAGCCAGGGAGGTGAAGAAGCGGGCCGCCATCCCCTTCGCCGTGCGCATGCCGTCACCGATCAGCGAGATGATGGCCAGATCGCTCACCACCTCGAGCGGGTCGAGCAGCTGGTTTTTGAACTCCAGCGCGAACTCGCGCTCGATCACCTTGCGGGTCTTCTGCTCGTCGTAGCTGTGGATACAGAAGCTGACGCTGTATTCGCTCGATGACTGGGTGATGAGCACAATGCTCACCCCGGCGCGCGAGACGGCGGTGAAGATACGCCCGGCCATCCCCACCATGCCCTTCATGCCGGGGCCGGAGACGTTGAACATGCACATGCCAGCCAGATCCGAGATGGCCTTGACCTTGAGATCGTCATCGCCGCTCTCGGGGCCGATCAGGGTGCCGGGGCCCTGCGGGTTGAAGGTGTTCTTGATGAGGCAGGGGATCTGGAACTGGGCCACCGGGGCGACGGTTTTCGGGTGCAGCACCTTGGCGCCGAAATAGGAGAGCTCCATCGCCTCCTTGTAGGAGAGGGTTTTGAGCAGATAGGCATCCGGCACCAGGCGCGGATCGCAGCTGTAGCAGCCATCCACGTCGGTCCAGATCTCGCAGCACTCGGCATCGACGCAGGCGGCCAGCACGGCGGCGGAGTAGTCAGAGCCGTTGCGCCCCAGCAGCACGGTTTCGCCCTTCTCGTTGCCACCGGTGAAGCCCGGCATCAGGTAGAAGCGCTGGTTATCGAGAGGGGCGGCGGCAAAGCGCTCGCGTGAGGCCTCGATATTGACGTGAGCCTCGAGGAAATTGCCGTCGGTCACCAGCATCTGCTCGGGGCAGATAAAGCCGGTTTCGATGCCGCGCGCCTGCAACAGGGCGGTCATGAAGGCGATGGAGAGGTTCTCGCCACGGCTTAAGATACGCGCCTGCACGTTATCGGGGCACTGACCGAGCTGGCTGATGCCGCCGGCCAGACGCTCGACGGTGCCGAGCTCCTCGTCCAGGCGCGCCTTGAGGGCGACCTCATCGAGGGCGGGGCAGGCCTCTTTCAAACCGCTCAACACCCGCTCGAAGATGGCGCGGATATCGGCGAGGGTCTGATGGCCATCCATGCCACGGCTGGTTTGCTCGACCAGCGCAACCAGATGATTAGTGACCTTGGCCGGGGCCGACAGCACCAGGGCAACCTGGGACTGTCGGTGGGTGTTCATGACGATCTCGGCGGCCCGCAGAAAACGCTCCGGATCCGCCAGACTGGATCCACCAAACTTCATCACACGCATCTGTTTCTCTCCCTGTAAATTGCTTAACAAAAAGGCCCGTACTGGGTGGTACGGGCCTTTTCGTGATTTGTGAACCTGTTTCGTTCGCGTATCAGCCGACCCCAGCGCCACCTGTGGTGGTACCGGTAGTAATGGTGGTAATGATACGCGGGAACGGGGACATGGACGAAATCTCTAAATTTGAACTGTATTTAGCAATACCTCGCCGTACCTGATACTGTCAACTCAATCTTTCGCCCCAAGCCGGCGCAGCAAGTCTTTGTACAGCAAATGCAGCATGTTCAGATCGCGCTGCGGCAGCATAGGCACCCGATCCATCACCCATTGATGCAGTTTTTCATCCTGCGAAACGCCAAGTTCACCGAGCAATTGCGCCGATTTGTCTTTTAGCACCCTGACCTGGGCCTCGCTCACCGCCATTTCTGCTGGCGCGGCCGGGGCATCGAGCAACGGACTCAGCTCCCAGGCGTACAGCATGATCGCCTGACCGAGGTTGAGCGAAGGGTAACTGACCCGCAGCGGCAGGTAGCTGATGAGGTCACAATGACCCAACTGCTCGTTGGAGAGCCCCGACTCCTCGCAGCCAAACACGATGGCCACCTTTTGCAGGTGCTTCGCGGCAATCTGCTCGCGCGCCTCGGCCGGGGTCAGGTAGTGCTGGTAGCGGCCGCGCTGACGCGCCGTGGTGGCGACGGCCAAGTCCACGTCGGCCAGCGCCGCCTCCAGGGTATCGAACGATTCGGCCGACGCCAGCAGCTCCTGGGCGCCGTGGGCGACCCAGCCGGCCTGCTCCTGCTGATGGGCCTGGCTTGCCACGATGCGCATGGCGTCGAACCCCATGGTCTTGATGGCGCGGGCGGCAGCGCCGACATTCTCGGGGCGGGCCGGCGACACCAGCACGAAATAGAGCTTCATGGACGATTCCTCTCGGGCAAACAGGGGGCGAAATCTACCGTTTTCGGGCCGAAAATGCCACTTGAACAGCCGTTTGAAGCTTGCCATAGTGGCCCGACATTCACAGGGAAGGTGAACCATGAAGACATCGCTGGAGCAGGCGCTGGCTCAGACCATATTGCAGCGCTTCGAGGCCTTCTACAGCCGGTTTCTCGAGATAACCCGCGGCGCCAAGAGCCGCTTTGAGCACAGCGACTGGCTCGGCGTGCAGATAGCCGGGCGCGAGCGTATCCGCCTCTACGATCACCACGTCGGCGCCACGGCCGCACGCGTGCGCACCATGATGGGCGAGCACCACGTCAGCCAGGAGCTGCTCAAACGGGTCAAGAGCGCCTTTAGCGATCTGCTGCCGCGCTGCGAGAATTTCGAGGTGGCCGAGTCCTTCTTCAACTCGGTCTACCGGCGCATCTTCCGCCACCGCAATATCCGCAGCGAAAACCTCTACATCCACCGTTTTCTCTCCCGCGGTGAGCAGCCGGATCTCACCCCCCTCATCCGCCACTACTCGGCCGATGCCGCCACCCTGCCCCATGCCCTCGAGCGGCTCCTCGCCGACTACGCCTTCACCCTCCCCTATGAGGATGCCCGGCGTGACATCGCCGACATCTGCCGCCACCTGGCCGAGAGCGGCCCGCCCGAGCTGCGCCAGGGTTCCTTCGTCCTGGAGATGCTCAAAGAGGTGTTCTATCGCAACAAGGCAGCCTATTTGGTGGGGCTGATCCGCTGCGGGGATAAGGTGTTCCCCTTCCTGCTGCCGCTACTCAACAGCGGCGAGGCGATCGTGGTCGACACGGTGATCTTCGAGCACGATCTCGCCTCGATTATCTTCGGCTTCGCCCGCGCCTACTTCATGGTCTATGCCCCGGCACCGGCGCTCTATGTGGCCTTCTTGCGCCAGATCCTCCCCAACAAGGCCGACTACGAGCTCTACAACGCCATCGGCTGCCAGAAGCACGGCAAGACCGAGCTCTATCGCCACTACCTGCACCATCTGGCCCAGAGCCGCGATCAGTTCGTCATCGCCCCCGGCATCAAGGGGATGGTGATGAGCGTGTTCACCCTCCCCTCCTACGACGTGGTGTTCAAGGTGATCAAAGACGAGTTCACCCCCCCTAAGGAGGTGAGCCACGAGCAGGTAAAGGAGAAGTACCGGCTGGTCAAACAGCACGATCGGGTCGGCCGCATGGCCGACACCCAGGAGTTCACCAATTTCGAGTTCCCCCTCGAGCGCATCAGCCAGGCGCTGCTGGAAGAGCTCCAGCGCGTCGCCCCCTCGGCGCTCACCCTCAGCGCCGACAAGCTGGTCATCAAGCACCTCTACACCGAGCGCAAGATGATCCCGCTCAACCTCTATCTGGAGCAGGCCGACGAGCAGCAGACCCGCCATGCGCTGGAGGAGTACGGCAACGCCATCAAGCAGCTGGCCGCCGCCAACATCTTCCCCGGCGACATGCTGTTTAAAAACTTCGGCGTGACCCGCCACGGCCGGGTGGTCTTCTACGACTACGACGAGATCTGCTACATGACCGAGTGCAACTTCCGCCAGATCCCGCCGCCGCGCTACCCGGAAGATGAGTGGAGCGCCGAGCCCTGGTACTCGGTCGCCCCGAACGACATCTTCCCCGAGGAGTTCGCCACCTTCCTGCTGCAAAAGCCCCTGGTGCGCGAGATCATGCTGTCGCAGCACCACGAGATGTTCGAGGCAAGCTTCTGGCAGGCGCAGCAGGCACGCATCCAAGACGGCCACATCGAGGATGTCTTCCCCTACCGGCGCAAGAAGCGATTCAAGTATCAGAGGATGGGTTAAGGCCCTGTTACACTCCCACCGGGAGCAACGCGGCTCCTGCCACTCTGCCGGGGGAGCCTCATGAACACGCAGCCAACGCGCGCGCGCCAGCCACGGCGCCTCTCGTTTCCTCTTTTCATCGCACTCGCCATGAGTCTGGTGGTGCTGGTGGTGGCACTGGTGCTGGCCGGCCAGACCTACCGCGAGGCGATGGCCCAGAGCCTGGCGGAGCAAGAGCGCCAGCTCGACAACCTGACCCGGATGCTGCGCCTGCGGGTCACCGCCAACCGAAACCTGGTGACCGCCCAACTGCGACTGATGGCGCAGTCAAAGTTGCAGGAGGCCGCCAGCTGGCCCGAGCGTGAGCGTTTCTTTCCGCAACTGATGGAGCTGCTCCCGCGCAGCGGGGCCAACAGCAGCGTCTTCGCCCGCTTTGACAATGGCGACCAGCTGATGCTGACCCGCCAACCCGGTGGCGACGCGCGCTGGCAGGTGCGCCAGTTTGATGCCGCCAGCCAGCAAGAGCAGCTCATATTGCTGGATGAAGATGGCGCCCCTCGGCAACGCAGTCGCCGCGACGTGGCGCTGCCGGCTCACCTGGGTCAGGCCCAATTCGAGCAGGCCCTGGCCAGTGACCGCACCGTGCAGTTACCCCTCATGTCCCTCTGGCCAGGAGAGCCCCCGGTGATCGCGACCTTGCAGGCCGCCAGTAATCACCGCAGCGTGTTCGGGGTCGCCGCCGCCCTCACCGATATCCGGGAGGCCATTGCGCAGCAGATAGGCGCGCTTGAGGGCTATCTGCTGGTCATCGACCGCCACAGCCGCCGCCTGATCCACGCCGATCCTGCGCTGCTCGGCGCCAACCAAGAGTCTGCCCCCCTGCTGACGGATCTGCCCCACCCGCTGCTGCGGGCGCTCGCCCAGACCCTCTCACCCGCCCCTGAGCGCCACGATCCCCATGGCGTTACGCTGACCCTGCCAAAGGGCGAGCAGTGGCAGATCCGCCACCTCGACGAGGGCACGCGGCCCGATGTCGAGCTGCTCTACGCCGTGCCGGCCGACCTGCTACACCAACGCGCAGTGGCCAAGGCGCGCCAGTTCACCTTGTCACTGCTGCTCTGCTTTGCGCCGGCTATTCCTCTCATCGGGTGGATGACCCGGCGCATGAGCCGCCCCCTGCACCAACTGACCCAAGAGATAGGGCGCATCGGCGCCTTTCAGCTCGACGAGCGGCCACTGCCCGAGGCGCCGGTGAGCGAGTTCCATGCGCTGGTGCAAGCCATCAGGAGGATGCGCGACGCCCTACGCAATTTCGTCAACATAGGTGAGAGCCTGGTGGCAAAGCAGGATCTGCTGCCCCTGCTGCAAGGGATGCTGGAAGAGACGAACCTGGCCCTGCAGGCCGAAGGGGGGGCGATATTACTCAGGGAGGGGGACGCCTTTACCCTGGCCGCCGCCTGCTGGCATGGCCGCGAGCTGCCGGCCATGGCGACGCCGCTCTCATTGGAGCACCACGCGCTGTTTGCCCGGCCGCTGCAAGGTCACCCGCACTGGAGTGATCTCGACGATGCCCTGTGGCGCCCCCTCGCTTTTTTCGGGCAGCGCCCGTCCGGTGCCGGGGTGGCCATCGAGCCGCTTAAGGATCACGGGGGGCGGCTGGAGGGATTCATGCTGTTCGTGCTGCCCGCCATGGCGCCGACGCGCCGTGACGGCCATCTGGCGCTGCTGCGCGCCTGCTCCGGCAGCGCCGCCTCGGCGGTACTGACCCAGCGCCTGCTGCACGAGCAGAAGGCGCTGCTCGATGCCATGGTCAGGCTGCTGGCCGACACCATCGATGCCAAGAGCCCCCACACCGGTGGCCACTGCCGCCGGGTGCCTGAGCTGGCCCTGCAACTGGCCCGCGCCGCCAGCGCCAGCCAGGAGGGGGAGCTGGCCGGCTTTACGCCCGGCCCGGATCAGTGGGAGGCCATTGAGCTCGCCAGCTGGCTGCATGACTGCGGCAAGATAACGACCCCTGAGTTTGTGGTGGACAAGGCGACCAAGCTCGAGACCCCCTACAACCGCATCCACGAGATCCGCACCCGCTTCGAGGTGCTAAAACGGGACGCGCTGATCGCCGCGCTCGATGCGCGCCTCCCCTCAGATGAGCAAGCCGCCGCCCGCACGGCGATCGCCCCCCAGTGGCGCGAGCTGGATGAGGAGTTTGCCTTCGTGGCGCGCTGCAACCAGGGCAACGAATTCATGCGCGATGAGGATCAGGCGAGGGTGCGAGCCATCGGTAAACGCACCTGGCTGCGCACCCTCAGCCTGCGCCTTGGCCTCTCTCACGAGGAGCTGGCCCGCCTGCCCGCAGGGGCGGAGCAGCTGCCCGCCTGCGAGCCACTGCTCAGCGATCGCCCCGAGCAGCGCATTCCCCATGCGGCGCCTCCCCCCACGGATCCGCGCTTTACCCTGCAATCGCCCGAGTGTCTGTACGATCAGGGGGAGCTGCACAACCTGACGGTGAGCCGTGGCACCCTGACCCACGAGGAGCGCTACAAGATCAACGAGCACATCATCCAGACCATCCGCATGCTGGAGGCACTCCCCTTCCCCCGCCATCTGGCCGAGGTGCCGCTGATGGCGGGGGGCCATCATGAGCGGGCCGACGGCCAAGGCTACCCTGCGGGGCTGACGGGTGAGCAGACCCACCTGTGCGCCCGCATCATCGCCATCGCCGATGTGTTCGAGGCGCTCACTGCCAGTGATCGCCCCTACAAGAGCCCCAAGCGGCTCGGCGAGGCGCTCGCCATCATGCGCAAGATGACCGATGGCGGCCATTTCGACCCGGCCCTGTTTGCCCTGTTCGTCAGCAGCGGCATATGGCGCGACTATGGCCAGCAGCACCTCGCTTCCGACCAGTGCGACGAGGTGGACGAAGTGGCCTTGTTAGCCGGATTGTGACGGTGTAGCGACAAAAATGGTCGGGAAGCGCAGCCAATTGGCGCATAAAAAAGCAGGGCCGCCCCGAAAGGCGGCCCTGCTGCACGACTGACGAACCCGGTGAAATCAGTTGGCCGGGCCCTTGTCGTCCAGGGTCATCAGCACGCTGCCGGCCCCATCCTTGAGCTGCAACTGCTGGCCGCTGATGGCGTAGCCGCGCACCTGATCGAGCTGGCGGAAGAACTCGCTCTCACGCTCGGCCAGATCCCCTTCCATGCACATCATGCGGGTGGCACCGATCGCTCCCAGGGTCAGCTCCTGCGCGTCCAGGCTCTTGATGGCACCGAAGTAGCGGTTGCAGCCGCCCTTGCCGGAGACCCGATCCCCATTGACCTGCAGGGTGAAGGTGTCACCCGCAGCGCCACTGAGTTGCCATTGCTGGGACTTGAACTGTTCCAGGCTGTTGTCTGCGTTCATTGCACATCCTCCCAGGGCCAGCGCGGCCAGCAGCATCAAACGGTTTTTCATCGCTTTCCTCACAGTGTGAACGGATTGATGGGGCCCATTTAGACCGCCAGTGGCACAGAAGTCAAACCGGCAGAAACGAGCAAAAAACAGCCAGATATAGAGATTAGACCAGTAAAGTGCTGTGATTTTTCACGAAATCAATATAATTGCGAAATCTGTGTGCCCGGGCACACTCGCTCGAACAAAAAATGACTAGATTGCATCTTCACCGCAATGAAGCACGAAGATAGCAGCAATATCGTCGAGGATGACCGCAATATGGCGCAACAACACCGAATCCTGGTGCTCAATGGCCCAAACCTAAACCTGCTGGGTCAGCGGGAGCCGGGTATCTATGGCAGCCAGACCCTGGCCGACATCGTCGCCCGTCTTGAGCAACAGGCGGATGAGTTGGGGGTTGCGCTGGATCATCTGCAATCCAATGTCGAAGGCGAGCTCATCAAGCGCATCCATCAGGCCATGGGTCAGGTGGATTTCATCATCATCAACCCGGCCGCCTTCACCCACACCAGCGTCGCCATCCGTGATGCGCTGCTGGGGGTCGCCATTCCCTTTATCGAGGTGCACCTGTCCAACGTTCATGCACGGGAGCCCTTTCGCCACCACTCCTATCTCAGTGATGTCGCCAAGGGCGTCATCTGCGGGCTGGGAGCCGATGGCTACCACTTTGCCTTAACCGCGGCCGTGCGTCATTTGCGCGCCGCATAATCTTCACGCACAGACAAAAGAAGAAAGAGAATGCTAATGGATATCCGCAAGATCAAGAAACTGATTGAACTGGTTGAAGAGTCCGGCATCGCTGAACTGGAGATCTCCGAAGGTGAGGAGTCCGTGCGCATCAGCCGCAACTTCGCCGGTCAGGTGAGCGCCGCGCCGCAGATGGTCATGCCGCAGATAGCCGCGCCGGTCGCCGCCGCACCGGCTGCCGCCAGCACCGCAGCCGCGCCGGCCGCTGACGCCGTACCGAGTGGCCACCTGGTTCGCTCCCCCATGGTCGGCACCTTCTACCGCTCCTCCAGCCCGGAATCCAAGTCGTTCGTGGAAGTGGGCCAGCAGGTCAACGTCGGTGACACCCTGTGCATCGTCGAAGCCATGAAGATGATGAACCAGATCGAATCCGACAAGTCCGGCGTGATCAAGGCCATCTTGATCGAAAACGGCCAAGCCGTGGAGTTTGACGAACCGCTGTTCATCATCGAGTAAGGGGCGTCACATGCTGGATAAAGTAGTCATCGCCAACCGGGGTGAAATCGCCCTGCGCATCCTGCGCGCCTGCAAGGAGCTCGGTATCAAGACCGTGGCCGTCCACTCCACGGCCGACCGCGAGCTCAAGCACGTGCTGCTGGCGGACGAGTCGATCTGTATCGGCAAGCCGGCCAGTACCGACTCCTACCTGAACATTCCGGCCATCATCGCCGCCGCCGAAGTGACCGGCGCCGTGGCCATCCACCCCGGTTATGGCTTCCTCTCCGAGAACGCCGACTTTGCCGAGATGGTGGAGCAATCGGGTTTCATCTTCATCGGCCCGCGCGCCGAGACCATCCGCCTGATGGGCGACAAGGTCTCTGCCATCGAAGCGATGAAGAAGGCGGGCGTGCCCTGCGTACCGGGCTCCGACGGCCCGGTCGACAACGACGCCAAGCGTAACGCCGCCATCGCCAAGCGCATCGGCTATCCGGTGATCATCAAGGCCGCCGGTGGCGGTGGTGGTCGCGGCATGCGCGTGGTGCGCAGTGAAGCTGAGCTGGCAGGCGCCATCGCCCTGACCAAATCCGAGGCAGGCCAGTTCTTCAAAAACGACATGGTCTACATGGAGAAGTACCTGGAGAACCCGCGCCACATCGAGATCCAGGTGCTGGCTGACGGCCAGGGCAACGCCCTCTATCTGGGTGAGCGCGACTGCTCCATGCAGCGTCGCCACCAGAAGGTGGTCGAAGAGGCACCGGCCCCCGGCATCACCGAAGAGATGCGCCGCAACATCGGCGAGCGCTGCGTGCGCGCCTGTATCGAGATCGGCTACCGCGGCGCCGGTACCTTCGAGTTCCTCTATGAGAACGGCGAGTTCTACTTCATCGAGATGAACACCCGGATCCAGGTCGAGCACCCGGTGACCGAGCAGATCACCGGTGTCGATCTCATCAAGGAGCAGCTGCGCATCGCCGCCGGCCAGCCCCTTTCGATCACTCAGCAGGACATCCGCATCCGTGGCCACGCCATCGAGTGCCGGATCAACGCCGAAGATCCGGCCACCTTCCTGCCCTCACCGGGCCTCATCCAGCGCTTCCACGCGCCGGGCGGCCTGGGCGTGCGCTGGGACTCCCACATCTATGCGGGATACAAGGTGCCCCCCTACTACGATTCGATGATCGGCAAGCTGATTTGCTTTGGCGAGAACCGTGACGTCGCCATCTCCCGCATGCGCCAGGCGCTCGACGAGCTGGTGGTCGAGGGGATCAAGACCAACGTGCCGCTGCAAAAAGAGATCATGAAGGACGAGAACTTCCAGCACGGTGGCACCAACATCCACTACCTGCACAAGAAGCTCGGACTCTAAGCGATCCTTGCACCAAAAAAAGGGCCATGGCGACATGGCCCTTTTTTGTTATCCTTCTTCGCCTCGTTTTTCATGGAGGCCAAGGTGAACCGCTTTACCCTTGCCCGCAGGGAGGCCGTGCTCTGTCTCGCCCTGGCCCTGCTCTACTTCATCGCCTGGTACGCCAGCGCCTACTTCATCCCGCCCGAGGCCGAATGGGAGGGTATCCCCCTGTGGTTTCTGCAAAGCTGCATGGTGATGCCGCTGCTGTTTATCGTTCTGTGCGCCGCCATGCTGCGCTTCCTGTTCGTGCCTGTGCCGCTCGATGAGCGGGAGCCCCCCCATGAATCCTGAGCTGCTCATTCCCCTCTTCATCTATCTGGTGCTGGTGCTGGCGGTCGGCTTTTGGGCCAGTCGCCACCGCAGCGGCGGCGACTTCATGAACGAGTACTTCATCGGTAACCGCAGCATGGGCGGACTGGTGCTGGCCATGACCCTGGTGGCCACCTACACCTCGGCCTCGTCGTTCATCGGCGGCCCCGGCGCCGCCTACAAGGTGGGGCTCGGCTGGGTGCTGCTGGCGATGATCCAGCTGCCCACTGTCTGGCTGACCCTGGGGGTGCTTGGCAAGAAGTTCGCCATCATCGCCCGCCGGGTCAACGCGGTGACCATCAACGACATGCTGTGGGCCCGCTATCGCTCGCGTGGCGTGGTGATCGTCGGCTCGCTCACCATAGTGCTCGCCTTCATCGCCACCATGGTGGTGCAGTTCATCGGCGGGGCGCGCCTGCTCGAGACCGCCACCGGCCTTTCTTACCAGCAGGGCCTGTTCCTGTTTGCCGGCTGCGTGCTGCTCTACACGGTGATCGGCGGCTTTCGCGCCGTGGTGATGACCGATGCCTTGCAGGGGGTGATCATGGTGATCGGCACCGCCGCCCTGCTCGGCGGCATTCTGGTGGCCGGCGACGGCCTGCCCCAGCTCATCCACGAGCTGCGCGAGATCGATCCCAAGCTGGTCACCCCGAGCGGCGCCGGCGACATGCTGAGTCAGCCCTTCATGTTGAGCTTCTGGGTGCTGGTCTGCCTCGGGGTCATCGGCCTGCCCCACTCGGCGGTGCGCTGCTTCGGTTATCGTGACAGCAGGGCGCTGCACCGTGCCATCCTCATCGGCACCGTGGTCAGCGCGTTTCTCATGTTTGGCATGCACCTGGCCGGCGCCTTGGGGCGCGCCATCCTGCCCGGCATGGACAGTCCGGACAAGATCATGCCGGCCCTGATGATGCAGGTGCTGCCCCCCTGGCTCGCCGGCGTCTTCCTCGCCGCCCCCATGGCCGCCATCATGTCGACCATCGACTCCCAGCTCATTCAGGCCTCGGCCACCCTGGTCAAGGATCTGTGGCTCAACTATGTGCGTCCGAGCGAAGAGAAGATGGTGGTGCAGGTGCCGCGCCTGTCGCTCCTGTGCACCCTGATCCTCGGGACTTTGGTGCTCATCGCCGCCCTCAAGCCCCCCGAGATGATCATCTGGCTCAACCTGCTCGCCTTCGGCGGGTTGCAGGCGGTGTTCCTCTGGCCGCTGGTGCTCGGCCTCTACTGGCCGCGGGCCAACGGCGCCGGGGCGTTGGTCAGCATGGTGGGCGGCGCGCTCTGCTATGGCCTGCTCAGCCAGTTCAAGCTGTCACTGTGGGGAACCCATGCCATCGTGCCCAGCCTGCTGCTGGGACTGGTCTGTTTCGTGCTGACCAGCCTGTTGACCCCGCCACCCAGTGCAGAGGTGGCACGGCTGTTTGAGCAGGATTGATCTCCGTTCAGGAAAGGTTATCCCCAAATGGGCACCTATACGGTAAACTGTGCGCCAAATCACAGTTTCGATGTACCTATGCCCACGCCTTCCCTCACCAAGAGCCTGCAGCGGCTCGGTTATGCCCTGCTGCTGCCGGTCTCGCTGCTGCCGCTGGCCGCCCTGCTGAGCCGTCTTGGCGATCTCTATCTGCCTGCGCTGACCCTGATCGGCCAGGCCCTGTTCGGTCAGATGCCGCTGGTCTATGCGGCCGCCATCGCCTTTGGCCTGAGCCGGCGTGGTCATGGCTCCCAGGCGCTGGCGGGCGCCGTCGGTTATCTGCTGCTCTCGAGTGCCATCGCCACCTTGCAGCCCACCCTGCACGCCGACATGCTCTGCGGCCTGCTGGCCGGTATCACCACCGCCTACTGCTGGCCGCGCATCGGGGCGCTGCCGCTACCACGCTGGCTGCAACACCAGCCGCGTGAGGCGATCGCCACCCTGATGACCCCACTGCTCTGCCTGTTGCTGGTGCTGCCGCTGGCCGGTATCTGGCCCCTCATCGAGCAGGGCTTCGACCTGCTGCTTGACGAAGTGCTGACCAACCCGCTCGGCGCCTTTGCCTATGGCATGCTCAATCGCCTGCTGATCCCGCTTGGCCTGCATCAGGTGCTGGGCAGCCTGATTGGCATCGGCAGCGGCGATCTCGAGGAGCTGAGCCACACCCTGCCGCTCTACTCCGGATTCGTGGCGGGCCTCTATCCGGTCATCATGTTCGGCCTGCCCGGGGCCGCCTTCGCCATCTGGCTGCACCGTCTGCGCCGGGGCGAGCCGCGTCAAGGTGGCGCGCTGCTCGCCCTCTCGCTCACCTCGGCGCTGCTCGGCATCACTGAGCCCATCGAGTTCCTGTTTGCCTTCACCGCACCGCGCCTGTTCCTGGCCCACGCGCTGCTGGCCGGGACCTCGTTTGCCCTGTGCAACCAGATAGGCATCAAGCTCGGTAGCTACTTCTCAGCCGGCCTGCTCGATCTGCTGCTGTGCGCCCCGAGCGGCCTGCACGCCTTCTGGATCATCCCCATCGGCATCCTGTTCTTCGTCGCCTACGCCCTGGTCTTCACCCTGCTGCTGGGAGACCATACCCAGCTCTGCCAACGCAGTGGACTCGGCCATGCCACGGCGGCGTGCAGCCCGGCGGCCGACCCCCAGATGCTGGCCATCCAGTACCTCAAGGCCCTCGGGGGACTCGACAACTTGCAGGCCATCAGCGTCTGCCTGACCCGCCTCAGCCTGCGTGTCACCAGCATGTCGCTGGTGGATCAGCTGCAACTGCCCAAGCTCGGCTGCCTCTCCTGGATGGTGCTAAGCGAGCAGCAGCTGGTGCTGGTACTCGGCCCCAACGCCGGCCCGGTGGAGGCGCAGATCCGCATGCTGGCCGAGCGCCAATCTGTGCCCCTCGGCCAACCGGCCGAATCGGGCCTTGGCAGTTAAACCGAAGAAGAGACAAGCTGGTGCAAACCGGTAAACGAGCACGGTCACTGCACGAGGGGAGCGCAGCGCTGATCGGGCAAGGTGCAGTGGTCACGCACCACAGGGGGGCAAACAGGCACCACTTTGCACCACTAAAGGAGTAGCCCGTTCGCGCGAGCATAAAAAAACCGCCCCGAAGGGCGGTTGAAACAGAAGAAGGCGCCAAGATACGCCTCCCAAAATCGGGGCGTCATGCAGACGAGGGTTCCGCCCCAGGGAAAAAGAGAGGCTGGCTCATCCCGAGCCGGCCTCATACCTGAAACCTGGGTCAAGAACACACACATCCTGTAAACAGGACGAACAAGCTATTGCATCTGGCGTGCCAATTTCGCCAGAACCAGCCCTTTTTCATAAAAAAAGAGGCCACCTGTCGGTGGCCTGGAAAATGACGGAGCTTTACGAAAGACCCTGGAGGGGGTGCCTTCGCTGAAGAGCAAAGGAACGGATGGAGCGTGGTAGATAGCCCCCACCGTCGCCTTTTAAGCTATTCAGAATACGTGCCAACTTTTTTAGCCTCCCCACTACACCGGTAACCGGGGACGTAAGGCACAAGACTTGAGTTTTTCGCACAGGGGCGCAGAATGCCCCCCATCCGTTTCCAGACCGAATCGCCATGCAGACTCCCTACGTCGGCCGCTTCGCCCCCTCACCGTCCGGCCCGCTCCATTTCGGCTCGCTTATCGCCGCCCTCGGCAGTTACCTGCAAGCCCGCGCCCATGGCGGGCGCTGGCTGGTGCGCATCGAAGACATAGACCCGCCGCGCGAGATGGCGGGGGCGAGTGATCTCATCTTGCGCACCCTGGAGCACTATGGGCTGGAGTGGGATGGGGAGGTGATGTTCCAAAGCCGCCGCCACGCCCGCTACGACGAGGTGATCGACCAGCTCTACCGAAGCGGCGATCTCTACTGGTGCCGCTGCACCCGGCGCGACATCGCCGCTGCCGGTGGCTTCTATCCCGGCACTTGCCGTGAGCGGGGGCTGGGGCCGGCGGGCTGCGCCGCCCGTCTGCGCCAGCATCACGCCGTCTATCACTTCGACGATGCCCTGCAAGGGCGCATCGAGGTGGCACCGGCGCTGGCCGAAGAGGATTTTATCGTGCGCCGCCGTGACGGCCTGTATGCCTACAACCTGGCGGTGGTGGTGGACGATCTGGACAGCGGCGTGACCGAGGTGGTGCGCGGCGCCGATCTGCTGGAGCCGACGGTGCGCCAGATTGCCCTCTATCAGCGCCTCGGCGCGCCGGTGCCCGGCTGGGTGCACCTGCCGCTGGCGGTGCAGCCAGATGGCAGCAAGTTATCGAAGCAGAACCATGCCCGCGCCCTGCCCGGCGAGGTGCAGGCCCCGCTCTTGGCCGCACTGGCCTTTCTCGGCCATCCGGCCCCTGCCGAGCTGCACCAGGCCTCCCCGCAAGCGCTGCTGGCCTGGGCCATCTCGGCCTGGCAGCTGGCCCGGGTGCCTCACCGAGTGAGCCAGCCGTCACCGGTCGCAGACTAGATGGTTTTTCATTTGGCCGGCCCTGAGCTATCATAGGCCGCTATTTTTTTGGCCTCCCGTCAACCGAGTTATCGAGGTGTACCATTTTTTCCCAGATCGCAAACTTTTGCCGCAAGGTGCTAGGCAAGGAAGAGGGCGGCGTGCAGATGGATTCTGAACCACAAGCCCCCGTCATCCACGAACGCCGCATCCTCTCCCGCGACGAGCACTCCATCTCGCGCAAGGAGATCAGCGAGAATGCGCTCAAGGTGCTCTACCGCCTGAACAAGGCCGGCTACGAGGCCTATCTGGTCGGTGGTGGCGTCCGTGACCTGCTGCTCGGACAGACCCCGAAAGATTTCGATATCGCCACCGAAGCGACCCCGGAGCAGATCAAGGCGCTGTTCGGTAACTGCCGCCTGATCGGCCGCCGCTTCCGTCTGGCCCATATCGTGTTTGGCCGTGACGTCATCGAAGTGGCCACCTTCCGCGGTCACCACCATCAGGTCAACAACAGCCGCCATATCTCCGCCCAGAGCGAAGAGGGGATGCTGCTGCGCGACAACGTCTACGGCACCATCGAAGAGGATGCCGAGCGTCGCGACTTCACCGTCAACGCCCTCTACTACAGCGCCAAGGACTTCACCCTGCACGACTTTGCCGGTGGCCTTGAGGATCTGCACGCCCGCCGTCTCGAGCTCATCGGTGATCCCGAGACCCGCTATCGGGAAGATCCGGTGCGCATGCTGCGTGCCGTGCGCTTCGCGGTGAAGCTCGACATGAGCATCAGCCCGCGCACCGCCATGCCGATCCACGAACTGGCCCCCCTGTTGCAGGACATTCCGGCAGCCCGCCTGTTCGAGGAGACCCTCAAGCTGTTCCTGGCCGGCCACGCCCTCGGCACCTATCGCATGTTGCGCGAGTACAACCTGTTCCAGCAGTTGTTCCCGCAGCTCACCGCGCTGCTCACCCCGAACGGAGACTCGGTATACGAGCGCTTCATCGAGCAGGCGCTGATCGATACCGACGCCAGGGTGCACGACGACAAGCGCGTCACGCCCGCCTTCCTCTACGCCGCCCTGCTGTGGGGCTGCGTCGAACGCCGCGCCCGCGAGCTGGAAAACGAGAGCGGCCTGCCCTGGCACGACGCCTTCATGATGGCGGTCAACGAGGTGCTGGATAACCAGACCCGCGTCATCGCCGTGCCGCGCCGCTTCACTACCGACATCCGCGACATCTGGGCCCTGCAACTGCGCATGACCCGTCGCCAGGGGCGTCACCCCGAGCGCGCCATGGAGCACCCCAAGTTCCGCGCCGCCTACGACTTCCTGCTGCTGCGCAGCCGGGTCGAGCGCGGCATCGGCGAACTCTCGAGCTGGTGGGAGCGCTACGTGGAGTCCGCGCCCGAGTCGCGCATGCAGCTGCAAAAGAGCACCAGTCGCGATGAGCCGCGCGGCGAGAAGAAGCCGCGCAACAATCGTCGCCGCCGTCCGCGCCGGCGCAAACCCAGCGGCGCCCAGAACGCATGATCCGGGCTTTCGTCGCCATCGGCTCCAACCTGGGCGATCCCCTCGCCCAGGCTCGCCACGCCGTGACGGCCCTCGCCGCCCTGCCGGACTCCCGGCTGGTGCTCGCCTCCTCTTTCTATGCCAGCCGCCCCATGGGGCCACAGGATCAGCCCGACTACGTCAACGCCGTGGTGGCGCTCGATACCGGGCTGCCGCCCTTGGGGCTGCTGGATCATCTGCAACATATCGAACTGGAACAGGGACGTGTCCGCAAGGAAGAGCGCTGGGGGCCCCGCACCCTGGATCTCGACCTGCTGCTCTACGGTGATGCCGTCATCGAGCACGAACGCCTGACCGTGCCCCACTACGGCATGAAGTGCCGCGAGTTCGTGCTGCTGCCGCTGCACGAGATCGCCCCGGCACTGCAACTGCCGGATGGGGATACCCTGTCCGACCTGGTCGCCCGCTGTCCGCACAATGGCCTGTGCGCCATCGCGCCGGCCACGTTCCCGTAGGAGCCAAGCAATGAGCAAGACAACCATCTCGACCCTGCTGAAGATGAAGCAGGATGGACAGAAGTTCACCGCCATCACCGCCTATGACGCCAGCTTCGCCAAGCTGTTCGACGACGAGGGCGCCCAGGTGCTGCTGATCGGTGATTCCCTCGGCATGGTGCTGCAAGGGGGGGATGACACCCTCGCCGTCACCATGGACGACATGGTCTACCACACCCGCTGTGTGGCCCGTGGTGCCAGCCAGGCGCTGGTCATCGCCGATCTCCCCTTCATGAGCTACGCCACCCCAGATCAGGCCTGCCAGAACGCCGCGCGCCTGATGGCCGCCGGTGCCCGCATGGTCAAGCTCGAGGGGGGGGACTGGCTGTGCGACACGGTGCGCCAGTTGACCCGTAACGGCGTGCCGGTGTGCGGCCACATGGGGCTTACCCCCCAGTCGGTGCACGTCTTCGGCGGCTTCAAGGTGCAGGGACGCGACGAGTTCCAAGCCCAGGAGATCTACCGTCAGGCGCTGGCACTGCAAGAGGCTGGCATCCAGCTGCTGGTGCTCGAGTGCGTGCCGGTGGCCCTGGCTGAGCGCATCAGCAAGGCGCTGCGCATCCCGGTCATCGGCATCGGTGCCGGCCCGGTCACCGACGGTCAGGTGCTGGTGATGCACGACGCCTTCGGCATCACCTCCGGTTACACCCCCAAGTTCACCAAGAACTTCCTGGCCGAGACCGGCGAGCTGCGCGCCGCCATCCGCCTCTATATCAAGGAAGTGGCCGAGGGTACCTTCCCCGGCCCGGAGCACTGCTTCAACTGACCATCAGGGGGCCTTCGGCCCCCTTGCCTTAAGGAGTCATCATGCTGGTCGCCCAATCGATCCCGGAACTTCGTACCGCCATCACCGCCTGGCGCCGCGCCGGTGAGCGCATCGCCTTCGTGCCCACCATGGGCAACCTGCACCAGGGCCACCTGACCCTGGTCGCCGAGGCCCGAGCCCGCGCCGAGCGGGTGGTGGTGAGCATCTTCGTCAACCCGATGCAGTTCGACCGCGCCGAGGATCTGGCCAACTACCCGCGCACCCTGGAGCAGGACTGCGACGCCCTGCGCGCCGCCGGCGCCGATCTGGTGTTCACCCCGACCCCGGAGATCATCTATCCGCAGGGGGTGGCCAGCCACACCTTCGTCGAGGTGCCCGGCCTCTCCGAGCTGCTCGAGGGGGCCCTGCGCCCCGGTCACTTCCGCGGCGTCACCACTGTGGTGAGCAAGCTGTTTAATCTGGTGCAGCCCGATGTGGCCTGCTTCGGCCAGAAGGATTTCCAGCAGCTTGCCATCATCCGCAAGATGGTCGAGGACATGGCCATGCCCATCGAGATCGTGCCGGTGGCCACGGTTCGCGCCGCAGACGGGCTGGCCCTCTCATCGCGCAACGGCTACCTCAACGAGGCCGAGCGCGCCATCGCCCCGACCCTGGCCCGGGTGATGAATACCCTGGCCGGGCGCTTGGCGGGTGGAGAGCGGGATCTCTCCTTGCTGGTGCGTGAAGGCGCCGCTGAGCTGGATGGGGCGGGATTTAAGACCGATGCCATCGACATCGTCGATGCCCGCACCCTGCAACCGCTCGCGACCGAGAGCCGTGAGGCGGTGATCCTGATGGCCGCCTACCTCGGCAAGGCGCGCCTCATCGACAATCAGGTGGTGAGCCTGGCCTGAGCCCGGCTCAGATAAGAAAAGGCGCCCGTGGGCGCCTTTTTCGTCTCTTGCGTGGGCTTAGTGCCGCAGCCCGGTGCCCCGGGAGATGAGCCACCAGGCCAACCCATAGAGGGCCAGGATGAAGAGCCCGATGATGGCGTAGGCGGTGCCGAGCGACACGTCGGAGATGCCGAGAAAGCCGTAACGGAACGCGTTCACCATGTAGATGATGGGGTTCACCTGGGAGACCCCCTGCCAGAACGGCGGCAGCAGGCTGATGGAGTAGAAGACGCCACCCAGGTAGGTGAGCGGGGTCAGCACGAAGGTCGGGATGATGCTGATGTCATCGAAGCTCTTGGCGAACACTGCGTTGATGAGCCCCCCCAGCGAGAAGACGATGGAGGTGAGCAGCACGGTGACGCAGACGCTGAACAGATGGTGGATCTGCAGCGGCACGAAGAACAGCGACACCAGGGTGACGATGAAGCCGACAAACAGGCCGCGGGCCACCCCGCCACCGACGAAGCCGGCGATGATGATGTAGTTGGGCACCGGCGCCACCAGCAGCTCCTCCACGTTGCGCTGGAACTTGGCGCTGTAGAAGGAGGAGGCGACGTTGGCGTAGGAGTTGGTGATGACCGACATCATGATGAGGCCGGGCACGATGAACTCCATGTAGGTAAAGCCCCCCATCTCGCCGATGCGGCTGCCGATCAGGTTGCCGAAGATGACGAAGTAGAGGCTCATGGTGATCGCCGGCGGCACCAGGGTCTGGATCCAGATCCGCATGAAGCGGGTGATCTCTTTGGTCAGGATGCTCTGGAAGGCGATCCAGTAGGCGTGCGGATTCATGCTTTTCTCCCCTCTTCCACCAGACGGACAAACAGCTCCTCGAGACGGTTGGCCTTGTTGCGCATGCTGAGCACGGCGATCCCCTGCTCGCTCAGGGCGCTGAACAGCGCATTGAGCGACTGGCTCTTGTCGAGCTCGACCTCAAGGGTGCGCGCATCGAGCTGGCGGCTGACAAACTGGGGCAGCACGGGGGCCGGGCTGTCCGGCGCCAGGTCAAACAGGAAGGTCTCGCGGCCCAGCTTGCCGAGCAGCGTCTTCATGCTGGTGTTCTCGATGAGGCGCCCCTTGTCGATGATGCCGATGTTGCGACACAGCATCTCGGCCTCTTCCAGGTAGTGGGTGGTGAGGATGATGGTCACCCCCTCGCGGTTGAGCTCCTGCAGGAATTGCCACATGGAGCGGCGGATCTCGATGTCGACACCGGCGGTCGGCTCATCGAGGATCAGCAGCTTGGGCTGGTGCATCAGGGCGCGGGCGATCATCAGGCGGCGCTTCATGCCTCCTGACAGGGTGCGCGCCGGCATGTCGCGCTTCTCCCACAAGTCGAGCTGGCGCAGGTACTTCTCGGCCCGCACCTTGGCCTCGGCCCGCGGCACCCCGTAAAAACCGGCCTGGTGGGTGACAATCTGCCCCACCTTCTCGAACTGGCTGAAGTTGAACTCTTGGGGCACCAGGCCGAGCTGGGCCTTGGCCCGCTCCAGATCGCTGTCGATGTCATGGCCAAATACCTTGACCGAGCCTGAGCTCTTGTTGACCAGCGAGCTGATGATGCCGATGGTGGTCGACTTGCCCGCCCCGTTGGGGCCCAGCAGGGCGAAGAAGTCCCCCTGCTCGACGCTAAGATCGATGCCCTTGAGCGCCTCGACGCCGCCGGCATAGACCTTTTTCAATCCACTGATCTCCAGTGCTTTCATGAATTCCTCTGCAATTGTTCACGCCTGCTGTTGACTCAAGACGCGACAGGCGGCCCAAAGGCCGCCTGTATCCACGGGGCGGCCAGCACCGCCGACGCGCCCTTATTCTTGGGGCACCACCTTGCCGATAAAAGGCAGGTTGCGATAACGCTGGGCATAGTCGATGCCGCAGCCAACCACGAATTCATCCGGAATGGCGAAGCCGACCCACTCCACCGGCACGTTCACCTCGCGGCGCGACGGCTTGTCGAGCAGGGTGCTGATGGTGAGCGATTTTGGCTCACGTAGCGACAAAATCTCGCGCACTTTGCTCAAGGTGTAACCAGTATCGATGATGTCTTCGACGATCAAGACATCCTTACCCTTGATGTCGTCATCCAGGTCTTTGAGGATGCGCACGTCACGGGTGCTGCTCATGCCGGAGCCGTAACTGGAAGCGGTCATGAAGTCGAGGCAGACCGGCAGATCGATGTGGCGGCACAGGTCTGCAAGAAAGACGCAGGAGCCGCGCAACAGCCCCACCAACACCAGCTCTTCGGTGCCCTGATAGTGTTCGGTGATCGCCTTGCCGAGCACCGCGATGCGGGCCTGGACTTCGCTTTCAGGGATCATCACCTCAACGGTATGTTTCATGCTTAACTCCATCGTACCGTGCCTCGAGACGGTACCTCACGACTCGAAAGGCAGTGATTGTACCATCTGTAATGGCAATCGTCAGGGATACATCACTCTTTAACCAGTGCCGTTTAGTTGGTACAGTGCAAGCCGATCACAGGCTGTGTCGGCAACGACAGATTGACAAAAACATAATCAAAAAAGAACTCACAATATGGAACCACGCGCAGAAATAAGGCGGCGTACCCGGCTCTCGCCGGAGGCCCGTCGAACTCAGCTTATGGAATGTGCCATCGAAGTGTTTTCCCGCCGCGGCATCGGGCGGGCTGGACATGCCGAAATCGCCGAGCAGGCGAAGGTGTCGGTGGCCACTGTTTTTAACTACTTCAACACCCGCGAAGATCTGGTCGACGCCGTTCTCGGCGAAATCGAGCACTCCATCCGCCGGGTGATGACAGAGGCTTATACCCACCACCACCCCATCACTGAATGCATTCATCGCCATATCCAGTTGTTTGTCGATGAAGCGTACGACCGCCCCGATCATGCCAGTATCTGGCTGGAGTGGAGCTCGTCGGTACGTGAAGAGGTGTGGCCGCGCTATGTGCAACTGCTTGAGAGCACCCAGCAGCACATCACTGAATACCTGCAAGACGCCATCGACAAGGGCGAGATTGAGAGCACCCTGTGTGCCCGCGATCTGGCCTGGCTGATGACCAGCTTCGGCTACATGATGATGCAGATGATCAATGCGCCAGTCCGTCCGGAGCGCGAGAAGGTCGTCGAGATCCTGTTCCACTCGGTCACCGCACCGCTGCGGGCCAGTCGGAGCAACCTGCTCTCTTTTTCCTGAAAAAAGAGACGATGAATAAAAAGGGGCGGCCATTGGCCGCCCCTTTTGCATTCATTGTGGCTGGTAGCCCCAGCGCTGACACAACCCATGGTCGATACCGAGGTGATCGAGCAGGCGTGCCACCATGAAGTCCACCAGCTCGGCCACCGACTGCGGCGCGTGATAAAACCCCGGCGCCGCCGGCATGATGGTCACCCCGAGCCGGGCCAGACTCAGCATGTTCTCCAGATGGATGGCGGAAAACGGCGTCTCGCGCGGCACCAAAATCAGCTGGCCGCGCTCTTTGATAACGACGTCGGCCGCTCGCTCGATGAGGTTATCTGACGCGCCGTGGGCGATGGCCGACACAGTCCCCATCGAGCAGGGGCAGACCACCATCTGTTTCGGGGCCGCCGAGCCGGAAGCCACCGGCGAGAACCACTCCTCCTTGCCACAGGCGACGATCTGCCCCTCACGGGCGCCATACTCGGCGCACAGCTGCGCCGAGAGGGCCTGGGGTGAGGCCGGCCAGTCGATGCCTTGCTCGGTCTTAAGCACCACCCGCGCCGCGCTGCTGGCCAGCACGTAGACCTGATAGTCGGCCTGCACCAGGCACTCGAGCAGGCGCAGCGCATAAGGGGCGCCGGAGGCCCCGGTCAGGGCAAGGGTGAGTCGTTTCATGCCAGTCCGTGATACTCCTTGAGGCGGGCCAGCAGTTTGTCGTGGATACCGCCAAAGCCGCCGTTACTCATGATGAGCACGTGATCCCCATCGCGGCTCTCAGCCACCAGGCGATTGATGAGCGCCTCGAGATCGTTGAACACCTTGCCCGGTTTCTCCATGTGGGCCACCACTTCGCCCAGATCCCAGCCGATATTGGGCGGCTGGAAGAAAAACACCTCGTCGGCCCCATTGAAGCAGCTGGCCAGCTCCTCCTTGTGCACCCCGAGCTTCATGGTGTTGGAGCGCGGCTCCAGCACCGCCAGGATGCGCTCGCCGCCCACCTTGGCACGCAGGCCGCCAAGGGTGGTGGCGATCGCCGTGGGATGGTGGGCAAAGTCGTCGTAGACGTGAATGCCGGCCACTTCCCCTTTCAGCTCCATGCGCCGCTTGGGCGAACGGAACTGGCACAACCCCGCGATGGCATGCTCCACCATCACCCCGGCGTGGCGGGCGGCGGCAATGGCCATCAGGCCGTTGTTGACGTTGTGATCGCCGATGCACTCCCAGTGCACCTCGCCCTGCTTCTCCCCATCGAGCCACACCTCAAAGGCGGAGCCGTCACTCTCGAGTTTGGCGGCGCGCCAGGTGGCGTCTTCGCCCACCAGCTCCACCTCGCTCCAACAGCCCATCTTGTGCACTGCGGCCAGGTTTTGATCCGCCTTGGGATAGAGCACCCGGCCCGTCCCCGGCACGATGCGCAGCAGATGGTGGAACTGCCGCTGGATGGCGGCCAGATCCGGGAAGATGTCTGCGTGATCGAACTCCAGGTTGTTCATGATGAGGGTGCGCGGCCGGTAGTGGACAAACTTGGAGCGCTTGTCGAAGAAGGCGCAATCATATTCATCGGCCTCAATGACGAAGAAGGGGGCGGCCCCAAGGCGCGCCGAGACCGGGAAGTTGCCCGGTACGCCACCGATGAGGAAGCCGGGCTCGAGCTTGGCGTACTCCAGCACCCAGGCCAGCATGCTGGCGGTGGTGGTCTTGCCGTGAGTGCCGGCCACGGCCAGCACCCAGCGATCTTTGAGCACATGCTCGAGCAGCCACTGGGGGCCGGAGACATAGGGCAGGTTGCGGTCGAGCACATACTCCACGCAGGGATTGCCACGGCTCATGGCGTTGCCGATCACCACCAGATCCGGCGCCGGATCGAGCTGGGCGGGATCATATCCCTCGATAAGCCCGATCCCCTGCTCCATGAGCTGGGTGCTCATGGGGGGATAGACGTTGGCGTCCGACCCGGTGACCTGGTAACCGAGCTGCTTGGCCAGGACGGCCAAGCCACCCATAAAGGTGCCGCAGATCCCGAGGATGTGAATGTGCATACCGCTTCCTTTTCATGTCAGGTAGGGCGCCATTCTAGCAACCCCACCGCCGCATTGGCAGCGCCTCAGCCGACACGGCGTCGAATATGGTCATTTGAAGCGAGCTCGTTATAATGTGCCCCTGCACTTCTTTTATGCCTCAACCGTTTTAAGGAAACGTCATGAGCCTGAACCTGGTACCGGCCGGCAAGAGCCTGCCCGAAGACATCTACGTCGTCATCGAAATCCCGCAAAATGCCGACCCGATCAAGTACGAAGTCGACAAGGAAAGCGGCGCCATCTTCGTTGACCGCTTCATGGCCACCCCCATGTTCTATCCGTGCAACTACGGCTACGTGAACGGCACCCTCTCCCTGGATGGTGATCCGGTTGACGTGCTGGTGCCGACCCCGTACCCGCTGCTGGCCGGCTCGGTGATCCGCTGCCGCCCGGTCGGCGTGCTGAAGATGACCGACGAATCCGGTCAGGACGCCAAGGTGGTGGCCGTTCCCCACTCCAAGCTGACCAAGCAGTACGACCACATCAAGGATGTGAACGACCTGCCGGAGCTGCTCAAGGCCCAGATCCAGCACTTCTTCGAGCGCTACAAGGAGCTGGAAGCGGGCAAGTGGGTCAAGGTCGATGGCTGGGGCGACAAGGCCGAAGCCGAGGCTGAGATCCTCTCCTCCGTCGAGCGCGCCAAGCAGTAAGGTGCGATCGAAAAAGGGGCGCCCACGGGCGCCCCTTTTTTATTGCCACCGACGCTAGCGCGGCGCCTGTAGTTCGCTTGGCGTGATGCGCGGCGGCGCCGGCTCCTGCGGCTCCCCACGAATATAGAGAGACTGGCCGTTCTGGCGGTACTCCCGATACCAGTCGCCGCCACAGCGGTAACGGCCATCAGATTGGCTCACCAGCTCGCAGTTGACCGGCAACACCTCGAGCCAGCGCAGGGCCTCCTGATGGCGCAGCCACTCGCGCCACTCCTGCTCACGCGCCAGTTGATCGCGCAGGGCAAAGGCATCGATCTTCTGCTCACCCCGGGTGACGGTGACGCTCCCCGCCCAGGCAACCCCGTGCGCCAGCAACACGGCCACCCCCAGCAGAGCCCTTACGTTGGTGTCTATCTTCATCACCCGAGTCCCCCACGCCATTGAAAAGTGGCACGCCCGCCAGCCAAACCGCTGACTCTCACCTAGTAGTTAAAGGAGAGGTCACAGCAGTGAAGCACAGGGAGGCCATGATGAGAAGCATGACACTGATGGGGGCGCTGCTGTTTACCCCCCTGACACTGGCCGAGCCCCAGTCACTGCAATGGCAATGGCGCTCCCATGATGGGCAGGAGCACCACATTCGCTTCGATGCCACGGCGCGCGACGTGGCAACCAGCCATCGCGACATGCAGCGCCTCGATGCAGCCCTCAACGCCCCCCTCGAAACCCTGTTCGCCCAGATGGGGCAAAAACTGCAACATACCCTGACGGCCATCAACCAGAGCAGCCCGGCCAGTGCCCCCAAGTTCAGCACCCTGGATGAGGCCTTCTCCCGCCGTGACGACACACCGGAATCGCTCCAGTTCTGGCAGGCTTACCACCAGTATCAATCCGATGCCTTCTACGAGATGCGCATCGCCCCCTGCGTACACCCAAGCGATCGCAACCTGCCTTGTGTGCGTCCCAACTACTCCCAGCTCTTTTATGAGCTCAAAGGGGCGCTGCGGCCACTGGCGCAGCAGTTCAGCCAGGCCGACATGCCACGTTCGGTCGCACTGGCGCAGGAGTGGCTCGCCGCCATCCCGAGCTCCGGCGAGCAGATGGAGCACTTTGCGCCGCCGCTGCAAGCGCTGCAACGAAACCAGGCCGACAGCGACGAGCGGGCCCTGCTGATGGCCGCCCTGGTGGCCGAGCTGGCGCCCCAGTACCCGCTCTCCATCATCTACCCCGATATCAGCGTCGGCAGCGTGTCGCCGGCCTGGCTGGCCATCAGCGCCGACAGCGGGATCAAGGGCGAGACGGTGCTCATCAACCACCAATCTCACGTGCTGCTGACCGGCTCACCACTGCTGGTGCAGCAGATGATGCTGGGAAATATCCGTTTAATCAGCGAACCACTCTACTGAATTCCCCTATTCCCCACGGTGTCGGTTGCATTTGGTGACCGACGTGGCATGCTGCGCAGCCAAAGCAGGGCGGCGCACCAAGATTTAACACTTTTTAAACAGGTCGGATCAGCTTAGGATACGGCATGCCCGTTTTCTCACGCCGCAAAGCGTTATAACATCACCACAAGGAGTGTCATCAGGATGAAATCTCTGGCTCTTACTCTGGCGCTGCTGTCGCCGCTGGCCATGGCCCATAACTTCAAGGAGTCCGCTCCGGTTCCGCTGGTGAAGATCGGCGAGCAGGGTGAACTGGTGCTCAATGGCAACGAGGTCGGCTACCAGCCGTGGCAGAGCACCCAGCTCACCGGCAAGGTACACATGATCCAGCACATCGCCGGCCGCTCCAGCGCCAAGGAGCTCAACGCCCCGATGATCGAGGCCATCAAGGCCGCCAAGCTGCCCCATGACCAGTACCAGACCGTCACCATCATCAACAGTGATGACGCCATCTGGGGCACCTCGGGTTTCGTCAAGAGCAGCGCCGAGAAGAGCAAACAGGAGTTTCCCTGGTCGAGCATCGTGCTCGACGCCAAGGGCATGGCACGCAACGCCTGGGCATTGACCCCCGAGAGCTCGGCCATCGTGCTGCTCGGCAAGGATGGCAAGGTGCTGTTCGCCAAAGACGGTCAACTGGCCCAGGCCGATATCGACAAGGTGATGGGGCTCATCAAGACCCATCTGTAATCAGTGAGGATGCCGGGGCTGCGCCCCTCTTATGGTCACGTTTCGCGCACTGCTCTGGATATGGCTGGCGGGCTGGTTGTGGATGCAACCGGCCCTTGCTTTGCACCAGCTCGAGAGCCTGACCCCGGATCACTCCCACCTCTGCCAGGTGTGCGCCGCCCATCTCGATGGCAAGTCGCTGCCCGGCCCTACCCCACCGCTACGCGGCACGCCGGCGCCACCGCCGCTCCCCGATAGCGCCGCCCCCGAGGCCGGCCATGCCGATGTGCCCGGCCACTACACCATTCGCGCGCCCCCAGCTGATCTCAATCGTCTCTTTTGCCCGCAAAGCGGGCCTGTTTCCATTCACGATTGACTCAACAGGAGTGCTGATGAAAGCCCTCGTACTGATGATGGCGGCGGCGACCTTTGCCGTGTCCGCCAACCACGGATCCCATGACCACCACGACTCAGCCGGCCACGCCGCCCACGAGCACGGCCACGGCCAGCTCAACCTGGTGCTGGATGGCAACCTGCTGTTGCTGGAGCTAAGCGCCCCAGCCGCCGATCTGATCGGCTTCGAACATGCTGCGCAAAACGAGGATGAGAAGGCGCGCATGGCCCAGGCCATGGATCGCCTCAAGCAGGCTGAGAGCCTGTTTGTGCTGGCGCCCGGCGCTGGCTGTACCCTGGCCCAGCAGGAGATCAAGGCAGGCCACGATGAGCATGATCATGATGGTGACCACCACCATGATGAGGCCGATGACCATGCGGACGTCGCCGCCAGCTACAGCTTCACCTGCACCCAACCGGATGCACTCAAGGGGATGCGGGTCAACCTGTTCTCCCACTACCCAAGCCTCGGCAAGCTGACCGTGCAGGGCTTGATCCCCGGTGGCCAGCTGGCCGGTGAACTCACCCCGAGCAATCCAACCCTGGAGTGGTAACCCATGAGCCGTACCGTGGTTAACATCCATGATCTGCGCTTTGCCTGGCCCGGGCACGATCCCGTGCTGGATCTCCCGGCGTTGCAGATAGCGCAGGGGGAGCGGGTCTTTATCAAGGGGCCGTCCGGCTCGGGTAAATCCACCCTGCTGGGGCTGCTCGCCGGCATCCAGACCGTCAACCACGGCACGCTCGAAGTGCTGGGCCAGCCGTTGGCCCAGCTCTCTTCCCGCGACCGCGACGGCTTTCGCGCCGGCCAGCTCGGCTACATCTTCCAGCAGTTCAACCTGCTGCCCTATCTCTCGGTCATCGACAACGTCACCAGTGCGCTGACCTTCTCGCCGCAAAAGCGCGCGCGCCTCAATGCCGCCCCCGAGGCCGAGGCGCACCGTCTGCTCGGTGAGCTGCAACTGCCCGAGGCGGCCCTGAGCCGCCCGGTGCATGCCTTGAGCATCGGCCAGCAGCAGCGGGTGGCCGCCGCCCGCGCCCTGATCGGGGCGCCGCCTCTGGTGATCGCCGATGAGCCCACCTCGGCCCTCGACACCGACAACCGCGCCGCCTTCATCCGGCTCCTGTTCAAGGAGTGCGACCAGCAGGGCTCGACCCTGATTTTTGTCAGCCACGACCCCTTCCTCGAGCCGCTCTTCCCGCGCGTGGAGAACCTGCAACAACTGAACCGGAGGAGCCAATGCTAAGACTCGCCCTGCACAGCCTCTGGGCCCGCCGCCTCACCGCCAGCCTGACCCTGCTCGCCGTCGCCATCAGCGTCACCCTGCTGCTCGGGGTCGAGCGGGTGCGCAGCCAGGCCCGTGACAGCTTCGCCAACACCGTCTCGGGCACCGATCTCATCGTCGGCGCCCGCTCGGGCCAGGTGAACCTGCTGCTCTATTCGGTGTTTCGCATCGGCAACCCCACCAACAACGTGGGGTGGGATGCCTATCTGCAGGTCCGCGCCCTGCCCGGTATCGCCTGGACCATCCCCCTCTCCCTCGGCGACTCCCACAAGGGGTTTAGGGTGCTCGGCACCAACGGGGATTACTTCAACCACCTGCGCTATGGCCGTCAGCAGCCGCTGGTGATGGCCGAGGGACACCCCTTTGCCACCCCCTTCGAGGCAGTGCTCGGGGCCGAGGTGGCGCGCAAGCTCAGTTATCGCATCGGGCAAGCCATCGTCATCGCCCACGGGGCCGGCAGCACCTCGTTCAGTCAGCACGACAACCTGCCCTTCAAGGTGGTGGGGATCCTCGCCCCCACCGGCACCCCCATCGATCGCACCGTGCACGTGCCGCTCGCCGGCATCGAGGCGATCCACCTGGGATGGGACAGTGGCCGCCACAGCAAGGCGGTGACCGCCGATCAGGCGCTGGAGCAAGATCTCACCCCCAAGACCATCACCGCCTTCATGGTGGGCCTTGGCAACCGCATCATGGCCTTCCAGCTGCAACGCACCATCAACACCTGGCGCAGCGAGCCGCTGATGGCGATCCTGCCCGGCGCCGCCTTGCAGGAGCTGTGGGGGCTGTTGAGCGTCGCCGAGCGGGCGCTCGCCATCATCGCCGGTTTCGTGGTGGTGGCCGGGCTCATCGGCATGCTGACCACCCAGCTGGCCGGCCTCAACGAGCGGCGCCGTGAATTGGCGATCCTGCGCTCGCTCGGGGCCCGCCCGCTGCACCTGTTTACCCTGCTCACCCTGGAGTCGCTGGCCCTCACCAGCCTCGGCATCCTGGCCGGGCTGGCCCTGCTCTATGGCGCCCAGGCGCTGGCGGCGCCACTTTTGGCAAGCCAATACGGCCTGCTGTTCCCGCTCGCCATGCCAAGCGGCTACGAGTGGCAGCTGATCGGATTGGTGTGGCTCGCCGGCCTGCTGATCGGTCTGCTGCCCGCCTGGCGCGCCTACCGCTACTCCCTCAGCGACGGCATGAGCATCCGTTTATGACCATGACACAAGGAACATCGATGAAACGTCTGATCCTGGCCCTGCTGGCCACCCTCTGGGTGCTGCCGGCCATGGCCGCCGACTACAAGAGCCTGGAGTGGGACAACCTGATCCCGGAAGGGGAGCGGCTGGCGCCGCCGCCCCAGGTCAACTACGAAGGGGACCCCATGAGCACGCCGCAACCGGTCGGCGGCGTGGTGCCGACCCTCGATGGGCAGAGTGTGCGCCTGCCCGGCTTCGTGGTGCCGCTCGAGGGTGACAGCAAGACCATCACCGCCTTCCTGCTGGTGCCCTATTTCGGCGCCTGCATCCACGTGCCGCCCCCGCCCACCAATCAGGTGGTTTATGTGCGCTTCCCCAAGGGGGCGCCGGTGGACGATCTGTGGGACGCCATCTGGGTCAAGGGCACCATGAAGGTGGTCAGCTCCAACCATCAGATGGCCAACGCCTCCTACGCCATCGAGGCGGTCGACGTGGTTCCCTACGAGTAATCCCCCCTGTGCAACCACCGCCTGCGGGCGGTGGTTTTCCCGCCAGTGACAAGAGAGTAAGATCGGCCCATTCACCCCAGGGAACCGCCTCTCATGTCCGACTTGCCGCCCCCCAAACGTGATTCGAGCAGCATCCTCAGCAGCCAGGAGCTGACCCTGCGCCTGGCCCGCAGCCGCAACATCGACGGCATGCTGACCAAAAACAGCGACAGCACCTTCGAGCAGCGCGCCACCTTTCGCCTCGCCGCCGAGCAGGCCACCCGTCAGCGCAACCTCGAGACCATCATGGTGATGGCGGCCCGCCACGGTGGCGAGACCGTCGCCGGCGGCGAGCCGGACCCGGACTGGCTCACCCGTTTCCTGCAACTGGCCGAAGAGATTGGCTCGGTGCCGATGCAGCAGCTGTGGGGGCGGATCCTCGCCATTGAGCTGATCAGCCCTGGCAGCTTCTCGGTGCGCTCGCTCATCACCTTGCGGGAGATGACCCAGCGCGACGCCCAGCTGTTCCAGCGCCTGTGCGCCCTCGCGTGCAGCTATACCGGCAGTGACGAGCGGCGCCTGCTCACCGGCCTCTATAAGGGGGCTACCCTGCTCAGCCGCGCCAAGGCCAGCCACCTGGGGCTTGGCAAATACCGCCTGCCCTACAACGCCCTGTTGCAGCTGTTTGAGCTGGGGCTGCTCTACAAGGGGGAGCTGGAATCGGGCGAGCTGCCCGCCGAAGGGCTGGAGCTGGTCTTTAGCAACCAGCGCTGGCGCCTGCGCAGCCGCCAGAGCCACAACAAGCTGCTCTACTATCGCCTCACCCCAGTCGGTAACGAGCTGGCCCACCTGCTCGAGGAGCCGCCTCAGGAGGAGTACCTGCAAGATCTGCTGGTACTGCTGCATCAGGGGGTACACATCGAAATGGCGATGACCGCAGCCCCCGCCCAGCCCGAGGCCCAGGACGAGAAAGGGGGCTGATGCCCCCTTTCTTTGCCACCGCGCTCTCACCTAGCGCCTATCACCTGTCGCCTGTCGCCTGTCGCCTGTCGCCTGTCGCCTGTCGCCTGTCGCCTGTCGCGAGACGATGGGCTGCCAACCCTCTGGGGATGGCAAGAGACGCTCGCGCTCTTGGCGAATCATTAGACCCGCCGCGCAAGGAGGGGCCTAATGAGCGAGCCCCTCACCTCCTTGCGGCATCGCATCGCGATGACCGCCAGCTAACCACCGCAGTGCTCAGTGCCCCCATCATCCCTGTCATGCACATGCGATGAGTGACCGAAATAGGGCGATATAAGCCGTGAGGGAGAAAATATCATGCTTTTTCTTTATGACTTAACCACCCCATTGATTCAGAGCCTGACGGATAATTTTTTTCGCATCCTCCCCCGTCGGCAGATACGATAATTCAAAATAATCTTTCATAGCCTGTGCAAATTTTGCATATTCCTCATCTGTGGCAGACTTCAACGCATCGCCACATAATTTGTCATCAAAGGTTTTTAAAAGTAACTCATAACTGTCTTGATTACAGCACTCAATATCATCATCAAATTCATAAATTGCGTTCGATATCCCATCAGGGACTGAGTCATAAAAATAGTCATCATCGTCCATTATTGAGTCTCTCTATTTCCATACAACCATTTTATTTGCCATTTTCACATGCCATAACCGGCCTCAGGCCGGCAGAGTGAAATAACATTTTCGTTGTCACATCTTACTGGCCAAGGGGGGAGATAAAAGAAGAGAGAGGTTATATTGCGAACAAGATCAATGAATGACCTCAATTTAAATATCGGCAGAGACCTGAACCGGCTGTAATAACAACATGGAACCCTCAGCATGGATTCACCGGAGCCACCACCAAGGATGCAGCGGCCGCCTTACTCCGGCCGGCCATGAGCAAACCCGCCGGGGCCTCACGATCTGCCGATGCCGCATGCCCGCCCAGAGCGGGAGAAATCGATGCCCAGCACGGCCACACAAGAGAGGCGGAATGCGGTATGCGGCGCTGTGGCACTTTTCCTCTTGTCGCTTTATTAACCTCGATTAACTGGTATTACCTGTCAGGACGACTACAATGCAGCACCCCATTTTGCCAGGCTCATGACATGCCCGCCCCCGATCCCGTATTTGCCTCCTCGTTCGAGGCCCGTTTTCTGCATCCTCGTTACTGGTTGAGCTGGCTGGCCCTGGCGGCGCTGATGCTGCTGGCCTTCGTGCCGGTTCGGCTGCGGGACACACTCGCCGCCGCGCTGGCACCACTGGTGTTTCGCCTCTCGAAAAAACAGGTCTATATCGCCAGAACCAACCTGGCTATCTGTTTTCCGCACTTAAGCCCGGCCGAGCGCGATGCCATCGCCCTGACCTCGGTGCGCGTCGGCCTCAAGAGCCTGCTGGGGTTTGGCGAGTTCACCATGCGCAGCTCCCGCTACCTGATGCGCCGCTTCCAGGTGAGCGGCTGGGAGCACATCGAAGCCGAACAGGCCGCCGGACGCCCGGTGATCCTGGTGGTGCCGCACACCTGGCCGGTGGACGCGGCCGGCTACTACTTCACCCAGCGCGGCGTGCCCATGTGCACCATGATGAAGCGGGCGCGCAACCCGGTGTTTGACTGGCACCTCAATCGGGCGCGGGCCAGGAATGGCTGCCGCGTGTACGAGCGCAGCGTCGGGATCAAGGCGGTGCTGCGTACCCTGCACCGCGGCCGCAGCTTCTTCTACCTGCCGGATCAGGATCATGGCCGCGACAAGAGCCTGTTTGCCCCCTTCTTCGGCCACTCGAAGGCGACCCTGCCCGCCCTGTCCCGCCTGGTGGCGGTGAGCCGCGCCAAGGCGGTGCCGCTACTGGCCTGCTACGACGAGGCCAACCACTGCTACCGGCTGGAGATCGAAGCGCCCTTTGACAACTACCCCAGCCAGGATGTGATGGCGGACACCTGCCGGATGAACGACACGGTGCAGCAGCAGCTGACCCGCCATCCGGGCCAATACATGTGGTTTCTCAAGATCTTCAACACCCGTGAGGATCAGCTGGGGCCGGATGGCCTCTATGAAGCAGGGATCAAGCGGATCAGAAAGGGGCTCTCCCCGCACCCTGACGGGGTGTAGGCTCACGCTTTAGCGCGAAGGCGCTCGGTTGAGCTCCTTGCACCTTGATACGGCAGCCCGCTCGGAGGCACTCGGCCAAGCTCCTTGCCTACGGCCTGACCTTTGATGCGGCTGCGCCGCATGGGACACGAGGAGTTCCTCCTCAAAGGGGTTTCGCCCGCCCTGCGGGCTGTGGCGAGTGACTTCTTGCTGGCCCAAGACGTCACCAAGAAGACCTTCCCCCGCCAATCCGACCACTACGCGGTTTCCCTCGGGTCGGTCACAAGTTCGGGCGCAGCCGCAGATGGCGCTCCTGACCTTGCCCCTTTCCCTCGGCGGATTGCAGGGGGAGCCAATACCCTGCCCCTCTGGCGAACTTGCTGATACTGATGGCATCCGTAGGTTCGAATAGCGCAGCGTATTCGAACATTCGCGGTTCGGAGTAAAGGCGGCCTGTCAACCCCGTGATAACCCCCTATCCTCGGCGGTTTGCCGGGATAGGCAGGCATCGCTGCTCCTCTTGGTACCGCTCGGCAAGCGACAACCGCAGAGATCCCCATCAAGGCCATTCCCACCGTCCCGCTTTTAAAAAGTGAATCCTTCTACACTTTCTTGTCGTCATCAGCAGTAAGGCCATAAAAAGTGCATCATCGTACACTTTTAGTTAGTGGTTTCTCTTTCCATGGGTTAAGGTGTAATAACCTACACTTTTTATCGTGATAATGATGGCAAACGGATCGCTGCAAACCGGCCCACAAGAACTGGATCCCGCCTCGCTGGGCGTAGCGATACGGGAAAGACGCAAGGCCGCCAAGATGACCCAAGAAGTGACGGCCTCCCTGTGTGGCATCTCCAAGAAGACCCTGATCAAGATTGAAAAGGGGGGGGATGTCTACCTCTCGACCCTGTTGCAGGTGATGAAGGCGCTGGGGATGAGGTTGCAACTGGAGCAGGAAGCTGGCGCGCAGTTAGCAAGCGGCAACAACCGACCAGGGATCGATGATGATGAGTGGTTCTAAACACCATCGGCTCGAACTTCGGCTGGGTAACCGGCTGATCGGCCATCTTGAGTATGACTCCACTCAAGATACGTTTGGGCTCGGCTATCTGCCAGAGTGGCAAGCACGCGGGTTCCCGCTCTCACCGCCGCTGACGCTGGACGGCTCGGCCAGCAGCGCCCAGATCCGGGCGTATCTCGGTAACTTGCTACCAGAAAATCGCGGACTGGATCATCTGATTGAGGCGCTCAGCGTTTCGCGCAGCAATCTCTTTGCCCTGATCCACGGCATTGGTCGCGATGTCTCCGGGGCTGTCACCTTTACCCTGCCCACAGAGCAAGACGTCCCCACCCTGTTTCGCCCCATCACGCCAGAGGAGCTGTTGCTGCGACTTGACCAACCCGAGACCTGGCCATTGGAAATCTGGGATGGCCGCCCCCGACTCTCGGTTGCGGGGGTGCAGGCCAAGCTCAACGTGCTGCGACGAGAAGGATCCCTGGGATTTGGCGAGGGTGAACTCTGTTCAACCCACCTCCTCAAGTTCGAGCATCACCCTCATCTGGTGATCAATGAATTTGTGACCATGCGGCTGGCGGCGTTGCTGGGTATGTCGGTCGCCCAGGTCGAACTTCACACGGTTGGTCTGGGTGAAACATCTCACCGAGGCTTGCTGGTAGAGCGGTTCGATCGGCGTCTCGATGAGGATGGCCTGAGGGTACGCCGCCGTCACATGATCGATGCCTGTCAGGGGTTGGGGTTTCCCGTCACCCGGAAATATGAACGCAACTTCGGTGATGGGCGAGACGTGGCCCATATCCGGGAAGGGGTGAGCCTGCCACTGCTGTTCAGCCTCTGCGCCCTTTGCATCAATCCGGCGCAGGCCAGATTGAACATGCTGCAATGGCTGCTCTTTAACCTTTGCGTTAACAACCATGATGCCCACGGCAAAAACTACAGCTTCTTCGTCTCGCGGGCAGGGCTGACACCCACGCCTTGGTACGATCTGGTCAATGTGGGGCTCTACCCCGAGTTCAACCAGCACTTGGCCATGGCTATAGGTGACGAGTTTGCCCCCGAGGCGGTCAACGCATGGCAACTGCTGGAGATGGCTGAGGCGTGTGATCTGCCCAGACGCCTGTTACAGCAGACCCTGCACAAGATGGCCAGCGACATCCTCCACCATCTGGATGCCGCCATCGCCATGGTCGAAACAGACAACCCCGCCGAGCTGGCGTATCTGGCGCGCTACCGGAACAACGTCGAGCGCCGCTGCCGCCATTTTCAAGATCAGGCTGCGATATTGCCCGAGCTGCAACTGTAGCCACTCATCAGGAGTTGGAGGAGCTCGGCCAAGCTCCTTGCCTATGGCTGGCATCACAATCCCTACGGGATTGCTGCTACGCGAGATTTCGCCCGCCCTGCGGGCTGTGGCGAGCGGCTTTTCTTTGTGTGGCCAAACAAAAGTCACCCATCGAGCGGCCACCTGCGATTGTGCTGGCCGCGACAAAGCGCTAAGAAAGGTGGGCGCCCCATTTTTCCGCCATTTTTCGCGCGGTTGCCCTCGGGTCAGTCGCAAGCTCGCCGGATCGCCGAGCACGGCCCTTTGGTCTACGCCATCCATGGCTTCGGCCAAAGCCCGCGTCAAACCTCCCTGTTCTCGCGCCACATCGGGGTCGAGCAGTGCTCGCCCTGACCCGATTTGGCCCATGCCCCGCTGCGGCTGCGCCGTCCTCCCTGAGGGCGCTTGACCTTGCTCCTTCCCCTCAGCGGCTTGGAGGGGGAGCCAATACCGCGGCCCTGATGCGCTGGCTGACCGCTCACCCACCGTATCGATTGCCTACCCGTTGGGTAGCCCATCGCCACTCGTTACTGACTAATTTATTGATCGGCCTCAGAAAACCATCACCTCCCTCTTCCCTCCCCCACTTCGCTCGCTAATATCTCCGTTTGGCAACCTCTCGTCGGAGTCACCCATGAGTCATGGCCAGCATCACATCGCAGGTAAACCGCAGCAAACTGGAGTTGTTACCCAGTGCGGTAGCCTTGCCGGATGGAATGGATAAGCAAGAGTTACCCACTACGAGCCACTCAAAATGGCGGCTGTCCCAACTTCTCTGCTAAAAGCAAGCTGGTAACATTATGATTTAATGATAATTTTCATTTGGCGGCAATGAAGATGTTACGGAGTTATATGGAAGGCTCTACTAACGGATTAATACCGCCTTCCATCTAATTACTGTGAGAGCAATAATCGAATAGGAATCTGTATGAAAGCATTTGGGATTGGTTGCCTACACTTTTCCTTTAAGGGAGGGGAAAAGAAAGAAATTACGGTCAAAAAATATATTGATGAGGTCAAAGCTTCATTGGAGAAGCTATCCAATATAAGCGATGTCGAGATATTTTTTGATGAAGATATAAAAGACGAGAAGATCGACATCTCTGAAAGTACCCATATGAACGATGGCGACCCTTGTCATCCACATATTCCATTTTTCGAACTCTCATTTAGCCTCTATCTCCCCAGAAGAGTTCAAAGTGAAGTAATTAAAAGGGATCAAGTATATCTAGATACTGATAACTTTCACGTAATATTTAAACATGACTGGCATGGGCCATATACTGTTGTGGAATGTGTCGGGGCCGGTGAAGAATCCTCTCCTTCTACCGCGATCCAAATAGTAAGGGAGTACCTTAAGCGAGAAATCGATTCAAACAGCGGCATTCTAAAACTTGACTTTGTAGGCCCTTCTCCTTTTCATGCGAATTTTTTCTTAAGCCAGTGCGAACAGCAAGCATCTGAGAAATCTTCAACCTTCGAGTTAATTCATACAAAAGTACCTGGCTACGATAATATTAAATTTGAATATCATAAATCTAAATTTGAATCAGAAGAGATAGCATTTGAAACGTTGATTTCAGAATTTTCAAGCGAAATAGCATTTTTTTATCAACTCAAAATCATGAACTCAAGTCGTTCTTCTGATTGGGTTGGCATACAAAATAATTTACATAATCTTCTCGAGCTAGAAGACGAAAGCCATAAGAAAACCTTCAAAGACAGGTATTCTAAAAAGCCGAAACTACTGAAGAACCTTCACAGGGAAATAGGGTTATTTAAAGGCCAGGAAATATTTAATAAAAACATACGTGATCAGTATTACTTCAGTATATATAAAAGTGAAAAGCATAATATTTACTTGAAATCTTTTATTGATGCGACGCTAGATAACTGGCCAGCTTATCCTGTCAAAGAAACATCAGAAATTGTTAACTATTTTGATGGTAAAAGCAGTAAATCAGTGGAGTTAACGGTAGTATTCTTTGCGGCCGTTTTTGGGGGAGCGATTGGTGCGGCGATCACAGTACTATTCGGGTCCTAGCTCTAACAAGGCGCAGCAGCTCGCCACTGTGCGCGGCGTTGGGCGTCTTAACACCATGAGCACCACTCCGAGCATGGCTGCTCCCCTACAAAGAATCCTCGAAGCCGAGTTGGCGGCTGGGAATGAAGTCAAGGAGGTCTCATCTTGGCCACCGAAGTGCGCCCTGCTCGTAATTCTTCGCCGCCCATTTTCTCAGGCATACGCGCAAGACCCCGACGTTGAGTTCGCGACCATCAACGACACTCATTATTGGAAAGCTGAGTACCGCTACAAAGGCGGGATTCAAACGCTGACCTGTGACTTCCGATGAGCGCGCCTGATTGCGGGCAGAGCCACTCAACCCATCATTCCAGCGGACAGCCTCCGGCAGCCACTGAATTCAAACATCAAGCGCTTTAGATTTACTGAATCTATAGCAATTTGGGAAATATCTATGAAAGTGAAATCAATAGAAATTAATGGAATAGGCGGTATTGGAAGCCTTAAAGTTGATTTCAACGAGCGAATTAACTTTATTTGCGGTCCGAATGGAATTGGAAAAACAACATTACTTGAATGTGTTGCTCATTCGTTTTCCGCTAACCAGACCAATATTTTAAAGCGAAATGTATCAGCTCATCATGGAAGCTTCAAAGCTGTTATTGAGATTGACGAAGGTACAGCTGAATCAAATATAACCATTGCCGATTTTGACCCAAACAAGCCATCATATATAAATGGCTTATACCAACATGCCTCGAAGCTCTTTTCGCTGAAAGTAACTAGAACGTTTCAATATCAACCATTAAATGCTGTAGGCAAAGATGTTGATAAGGACACAAACACCTCATATCAAGAGGCAATGTTAGGGATCAATGTTAATGAGGTAAAGAACTGGTTTGTAAATAGATATTTATACTCTGCTCACGAAGGTGCCTTGACAGAACAACAGCTTAACAATCTAGAATTAGCTAAAAAAAGTTTTTCACTGTTAAATGAAGAGTTCTCATTTAGTAAAGTTTTGGCTTCTTCTAATGAAATAATGATTCATACACCGAATGGCGAAATATATTATGAATATTTATCTTCTGGTTTTAAGTCTTGTTTATCTATCATATTTGGTATCATTAAAGACATTGAATTGAGATTTAAAGAGCCTTGCATTAATGCTGACGAGTTTGATGGAATTATCTTGATTGATGAATTAGAGCTTCACTTGCATCCTGAATGGCAAGGAAAAATTGCCAAGATATTGGTGCAGGTATTTCCAAAAGCACAATTTATCACCACAACGCATAGCCCTCACATACTACAGAGTGCCAACCCTAATGAAATCATTGCTTTAGCATCTGATAATGGGCAGGTCTATAGACGAGATTTGTCTGGAACAAAATATGGATACCAAGGGTGGACAGTAGAAGAAATACTTGTAGATGTTATGGGCATGTCAGATACGCGTACTGAAAACTATTATAAATTTATGTCAAACTTTGAATCGGCGATTGATAATGATGATTATCACACTGCTCAGACAGCTTTTCAAGAACTCGAACATTTACTGCACCCGGAAAACCACCTTAGAAAGCTGCTCAAGTTTCAATTGGCAGCAGTAAAGGGGGAATCATGATCAAGCTTGATAGAGCACCTAAGCCTGATTTTCTGACAGATGAAAAAGTTGATGAATTAGTCAATGAATTCAAAGAAAATTCAACGTCGGTATGGAATAATGAAAACATAAAAGAAGCTCTTCTTAATTCAAGTTATGGTAAATGCTCATATTGTGAGTGTGACCTAACGGAAGAAAGCAAGTATATGGAGGTCGAACACTTTGAGGATAAAAAGCATAACCCCGATAAAGTTGTATTGTGGGAAAATCTGCTGCCAGCATGTAAAAAATGCAATGGTGCTAAAAGTACTCATGATGTAATCGCACATCCAATATTGAACCCATATATCCAAGACCCAAAAGATCACTTATCCATCCGATTTTTTCGTATGCGAGGCTTAACAAAAATAGGAAAAGAAAGCATTGACGTTGTTGATCTAAATAACCAAGAAAGGCTTGTATTAAAGAGATTTGAGATAGGAAGTCAAATAGCCAATTCGATTGAAATTGCTTGGGAAAGACATGCTACTTATAGAACTAATGGCAGAACTCAATCAAAAAACAGACTTATCAGTCTTGTAGAAGGTATTCTTTTAGAGTGTCAGCCTAAAGCAATTTATGCTGCAACCACAGCAACTGTCGTACTAACTGACACAAGCTTTTCTGAATTGATTAAAGTTATGAAGGATGAAGAAACGTGGAATGAATACTTGGAAGAACTTTACAAAAATGCTCAATCGTTAGTTTTACAATGCGCTTAACAAGCCAAAGTACTCGGACACAGCAAAGCTGTGCCGGTGTTTTAGAGGTTCTGTAACTTAATGAACACTCAAACCCAATTCAGCGATTTATACAACGAATTCAGTGGTTATTTTCTCAAATCTAAAATTGAAGGGTACCCCCATTGTGAACTACGAAGTGCAGAAAACTTATTACACAAAAATGATTTGACCCAGCTAGCATGGAACGATCTTCAGCTCTTCATTGCTAATGACAATGGCAACACTTAGTGATGTAGACAATTTCAAATACTTTTTACCCCGTATCTTTGAGCTTTACATCACGGATTATTTGAACGCGCTATATGGTTTTGGATTGTATCTCTCAAAGCTCGGGTATGGTGGTTGGACTACGTGGCCTCAGAGTGAAAGAAAATCTATGTTAAGGCTGTAGATAGTTGGGTTATGCTATTAAAGTGATCTATCTTAGAGGAAGATAAAAGATTGCTAGAGGATATTATTACAGATATAAAATGCTATGATGTCGTATAATCAAACCTGCTAGGAGGATAAATTGGGACACCAACCTTTCTGAGCACAGTGTAGTAGCCAACTGAATCAAAATGATGACTGTCCCATTTTCACCTTATTCACTATTGGTGCCTTTTCTTTTTAATACTATTTATCTTTCAAGCGCTGACATTCATCTAAAGATATTGCGTAGACGTGATATGAGTTCCAGCGAGAGATCCGTTTCTGGTCTTTACACTCAACAAAACCATCTACTTTTTCATTTAATTTTAACTTAGTTACGAACGTTAAAGCTGGGGCTATTATCAATATCAAAAAAATAAAACTTAGCCTAAAGAATTTGTCAGGTTTTCCAATTTTACATAACGACATTATCACGTGGGCAACTAGGACAAAACCAAAGAGGGGGGCACAAAAAGATGCCCAAATGTTTGCAATACCACTAACCCTGAATGAATCTAGGTCATTTGAAAATGCAGCATGTAAGTTATCTGATACTTGCCATATACCACCCAAAATAAAAGCTGCTGCAATGATCAGTCTAATAATATGTATCACTCAACTAGCCTCTTCATCGCGTTTCCAATCTCTTTGGAGAATCCATAACGTTCGTCTAAATCATCTAATACTGTTCCCATATAGAACGACCCAAACGCAAAGAGAGTTCCAGTTATAAGAATGCCAGATACCGGTATTGTCGCAACGACTAGAGACATAGTTACAAGCGTTGTCATACCTTTGATTATGTCGCCAGAACTATTACCAATAAACTCGGCTAAAGTCGCTTCATCGCGCAAGATGTAATCAGCAGCATTCACTCCGACAGCAAAGGCTACTTCGATCCCCGCATTTACCTTGACCCATCGAGCAGCCCCTTTTACATCATTCAAACCGATACCAATTTGAACAACTCTAGGATTACTCGCTTTCCATTTGTTCCCTTTCATCAAGGTTTGAGCATGACGGCGATAGTTCTTGATGATCACATAATCGATGCCCTTGATGTTCTTTGTGTAAGAGATAACACCAATTCCACCTAATCCACGTGCTGTCTGAGTCGCGGTTTTAATGCCGTCTACTAAATCGTGGTAGTTCTTGGTCGTCCCCAAAGCATCCTTGCCGCCCATCTCAGAGTAAAGCGTCTGTAGCAGCTCTTTAGCCTCTTCTAGTGACAATACAGCAATGTCAGTTGGTGCATCAGTGTAAACAACTTCGAGGTGCTTACCTTGGGCAAAATCATAGGGAGGCCAGTAACCGCTGTTAGCTGGGATCTCTACCGGTTCAGCGGGTTGTGGGACTGGGGCCGCTCTTGCTGCTGAGGCTTGATCTCCAATCACTACAGTTCCCGAGCCGATAATCACACCTCCACAATCAACCGCACTACCTGTTAGGGCAGCAGGCTTACCATTGATGAAGACAGTAGAAGAGCCTGATGCAATGGAGCGAGGATGCGGGGGATTTTTGGGTTTGTCATGAGGGGCCAGAGCGTCACCAACCCGAGCAGCGGGGATGCCATCAATGAATACATCTGATGAACCTTCGATGATGGCGGTAGGGTGAAAGCCATCATGATCCGTCCCAATATCCCCAACTTTAGCGGCCTTGCGCGACATTGAATGATATGTCCTTGATTAATCAAAAATTAATACAAAGTAACATCAAGCACTATTCGAACCCATCAGAAACCTCTGTTTATGGGACACCGTCAGTCGCACAGATGATCTAAAAGTGTGTGAAATTTATACCAGCACAGAGGTGTTCAGCCGGGCTCAGAATCCATGGAAGGAGTGCAACACTCGACACTATGGAGCAAAACGACATCACTTTAGTGCGGCACTGCCGTACTAAATCACAGCGAACCAATAGGGAAAGAAAGAGAGGGCCCTAGCGCCCTCTCTTATCAACGAAATTTGGGACACCTACCGTTCTGAGCGCCGCGTAGCGGCCAACAAAACAGAGCCCCCTCAGTCACAGCTGGGCACGGTGTTGACTCCCCCTCTGATTCGCCGAGACGAGGCCACAGCACTAGGTCGCGAGACAGGGATGTCGAGCGAGCGGCGGCGGGCCATGGAGGGCCCGTCGGCGCGTACCGTCGGTGCTGTGGCTGAGGTGAGGGGACTCGACGAAGGAGAGCGAATCAGCGGGGGGGCTTTCTTTTGGTGACTTTTCTTTGGCCACGCAAAGAAAAGTCACTCGCCACAGCCCGCAGGGCGGGAGAAACGCCGCGTAGCGGCAATCCCGCAGGGATTGTGATTCTTGTCGTGGGTCAGGAGCTCGGCCGAGCTCCTCCAAGTGGGCGGGCGAAATCCCTTCGAGGAGGAACTCCTCGCGTCCTATGCGGCAACGCCGCATTCTACTCACCCGGTGCAATGTGCTGCGCTTATTGCCCCCTACTCCCTAGTCCCCCCTCACATCGCATGTGGCGCAGCCACATCCATCCCCCCTCAGCTGAGGAAATGAAAAGGGGGCCTTGGCCCCCTCGCTTATTGATAAACCCCATTGGTGCGGGCTTTCCCGCGACAAGCTCACAAGTCGCCCCTAGTCGATCAACCCCCGCTGCCTCAAGGCCGCCAGCAAGGTCTCCACCAGTACCGGCACCGGCGCGCCGTCGTTGTGCAGATGTACCTCGGGGTTGAGCGGCGCCTCATAAGCGGAGTCGATGCCGGTGAAATTACGAATTTCGCCGGCGCGCGCCTTCTTGTAGAGCCCCTTGGGGTCGCGCTCTTCGCACAGGCTCAGGGGCGCGTCGACAAACACCTCGACAAACTCCCCCTCCCCCAAGAGATTGCGCACCAAGTCGCGCTCCTCCCGGTAGGGGGAGATAAAGGCGGTGAGCACGATGAGGCCGGCGTCCACCATGAGTTTTGCCACCTCCCCCACCCGGCGGATGTTCTCGCGCCGCGCCGCTTCGTCAAAGCCGAGATCGCCGCACAGGCCGTGGCGCACGTTGTCCCCATCGAGCAGATAGGTGTGCTTGCCAAGCCCCGCCAGCGCCTCTTCCAGGGCGCCGGCCAGGGTGGACTTACCCGCCCCCGAGAGGCCGGTGAACCAGATCACCAAGGGGCGCTGCTCCTTGGCCCTGCTTCTCTCCTGCTTGGTCACCGCATGGGGGTGCCAGACGATGTGATTCATCCCTGCCCCCGAGAGATATCGAGCGCCTGCCAGTGCGGGAAGTGCTTGCGAATGAGGGCGTTGAGCTCGAGCTCAAACTCGCTGACGCTCGTCTTGGCCGCCACCTCGTCCAGCGCCTGCACTATCATGCCGGCCCCGACCGTGACGTTGGAGAGGCGATCGATGAGGATGAAGCTGCCGGTATCGCGGATGTCGCGATAGGGGTCGAACGCCACCGGCTCGGTCAGGCTCAGCTCGCACAGGCCGATCTCGTTGAGCCTGAGCGCATCGGCGGCGTGCTCTTCGAGGTTGTTGATGTCGATGCGGTGGCGAATGGCCGCCACCTCGCCACGGCTCTTCTTGGTGGCGAGCTTGATGGCGTAGCTGCGGCCCGCTTGCAGGGGCTGCTCCCCCATCCAGACGATGTGGGCCAGCAGGCGGCGCGACACCACGGGCGGGTGCTCGGCGGCCACCAGCAGATCGCCACGGCTGATGTCGATCTCATCGGCCAGGGTGATGGTGATGGCTTGGCCCGGCAGGGCGCGCTCGAGATCCCCATCGAAGGTGACGATGCGCTTGACCGTGCTCTGCTTGCCCGACGGCAGCACCGCCAGCCGGTCGCCGACCTTCAATACCCCCGACGCCAGGGTGCCGGCAAAGCCGCGAAAATCGAGGTTGGGGCGATTGACGTACTGCACCGGCAGACGCACCGGGTGGCGCTCGAGATCGTGCTCCACGTCGGCGCTCTCGAGCAGGGAGAGCAGCGGCTCGCCCTGATACCAGGGCATCTGGGCGCTCTGGTTGACCACGTTGTCGCCGTCCAGAGCCGAGACCGGCACCAGGTGGATGGTCTCCACATCGAGCTGGCTGGCAAAGGCGCGGTAGTCGCGGCTGATCTCATCGAAGCGAGCCTCGCTGAACTCAACCAGATCCATCTTGTTGACCGCCACCACAAACTGCTTGATGCCGAGCAGGCTGGCGATAAAGCTGTGGCGGCGGGTCTGATCGAGCACCCCCTTGCGGGCGTCGATCAGGATGATCGCCAGATCGCAGGTGGAGGCGCCGGTCGCCATGTTACGGGTGTACTGCTCGTGGCCCGGGGTGTCGGCGATGATGAACTTGCGCTTGGCGGTCGAGAAGTAGCGATAAGCCACGTCGATGGTGATCCCCTGCTCGCGCTCGGCCTGCAAGCCGTCGACCAAGAGCGCCAGATCCAGCTTCTCACCGGTAGTGCCGAGCTTCTGGCTGTCAGATTCGAGCGCCTTTAACTGATCTTCATAGATCTGCTGGGAGTCGTGCAGCAGGCGCCCGATGAGGGTGCTCTTGCCATCGTCCACGCTGCCGCAGGTGAGAAAACGCAGCAGGCTCTTGTTCTCCTGGGCCTTGAGGTAGGCCTCGATCCCTTCGCTCTCGAGGGCGGTCTTGACGTAAGAATTCATGGCAACTCCTTAGAAATATCCCTGGCGCTTCTTCTGCTCCATCGAGCCCGACTGGTCGTGGTCGATGAGGCGTCCCTGCCGCTCGCTCGAGGTGGTCAGCAGCATCTCCTCGATGATCTCGGTGAGGGTGGTGGCATTCGACTCGATGGCCCCGGTCAGGGGGTAGCAGCCGAGGGTACGAAAACGCACCAGCTCCTGGCGCACCTCATCGTCGGGGCCGATGGGCATGCGTTCGTCGTCCACCATGATCTTGATGCCGCCGCGCTCCACCACAGGGCGCTTGGCCGCGAAGTAGAGGGGCACGATGTCGATGTTCTCGAGGTAGATGTATTGCCAGATGTCGAGCTCGGTCCAGTTGGAGAGGGGGAAGACGCGGATGCTCTCGCCCTTGTTCACCTGGCCGTTGTAGGTGCGCCACAGCTCGGGACGCTGGTTCTTCGGGTCCCAGCGGTGGTGGGCGTCACGGAACGAATAGACCCGCTCCTTGGCACGGGACTTCTCCTCGTCGCGGCGCGCCCCGCCGAAGGCGGCGTCGAAACCGTAGTGGTTGAGCGCCTGCTTGAGCCCCTCGGTCTTCATGATGTCGGTGTGCTTGGCGCTGCCGTGCACGAAGGGGTTGATGCCCATGGCCAGCCCCTCCGGGTTCTTGTGCACGATGAGATCCAGCCCGTACTTCTTGGCGGTCTCGTCGCGAAAGCGGATCATCTCCTTGAACTTCCAGTCGGTGTCAACGTGCAGCAAGGGGAAGGGGATCTTGCCCGGATAGAAGGCCTTGCGGGCCAGGTGCAGCATGACGGAGGAGTCCTTGCCGATGGAGTAGAGCATGACGGGGTTGTCAAACTCGGCAGCCACCTCGCGGATGATGTGGATGCTCTCCGCTTCCAGCTGCTGCAAGTGGGTCAATCTTTCGCGGTCCATGTCGACTCCTCGGTCATTCATCACGTCGTTGCTTACGGGTTCGGGATCAGGCCAGCTTGACCAGCCCGAGGGGGGCCGGCTCGGCGCGCTCGCCAAACCAGGCCAGTTGTTCATGCAATCTCACCACCTGCCCCACCACGATGAGCGCAGGGCTCTCGGCCTCGGCGGCCAGGGTGGCCAGTTGCTCAAGGCGCCCCACCAGGGTACGCTGACGCGCCGTGGTGCCGCGCTCGATGATGGCGATCGGCGTCTCGGCGGCGCGGCCGTGGGCAATCAGCTGCTGCTGGATAAGTTCGCTTTTCATCAGCCCCATGTAGATGACCAGGGTCTGGTTGCCGGCGGCCAGCGCCGGCCAGTCGGGCTGGCTGCCCTCGGCCTGGCAGTGACCGGTGATGAAGGTGGCGCTCTGGGCAAAGTCGCGGTGGGTGAGCGGAATGCCGGCGTAGGCGGTAGCCCCGGCGGCGGCCGTGATGCCGGGCACCACGGAGAAGGGGATGCCCGCCTCGGCCAGCACCTGCAACTCCTCGCCGCCACGACCAAACATGAAGGGATCGCCCCCTTTCAGACGCACCACCCGCTGGCCCGCCTTGGCGTACTCCACCAGCAGGCGGTTGGTCTCCTCCTGCGGCACGCTGTGGGCGCCGGCCTTCTTGCCGACCGACACCAAGGTGGCGTCGCGGCGCACCAGATTGAGGATCTCGGGCGAAACCAGCTGGTCATAGAGCACCACCTCGGCCTGCTGGATCTGTTGCAGCCCCTTGAGGGTCAGCAGACCCGCGTCCCCTGGGCCGGCGCCGACCAGCACCACCTCGCCCGCCGTCCGGCCGGATTGGGTCAGTTCGTCATCGAGCCAGGCCTCGGCCTGCTCCCACTCCCCCTTCTCGATGAGGCCACCGAGGGTGTTGGAGGCGTAGGCCCGCTCCCAGAAGCGGCGACGGGCCACTAGGGTGGTGAGCGCCCGCTTGGCGCGCTCGCGGATGCGCCCGGAGAGGGTGGCAAGGCCGCCGAGGTGGGCCGGCAGCAGGCTCTCGAGCCGCTCGCGCAAGAGGCGCACCAGCACCGGCGCCTTGCCGCCGCTGGAGACCGCCACCATGATGGGGCTGCGATCGATGATGGAGGGGAAGATGAAGCTGGAGCGGGCCGGATCGTCGACCACGTTGACAAACAGGCCGCGCTGGTTGGCGCTCTGATAGACTAGGGCGTTAACCGCCAAGCTGTCGGTGGCGGCCACCGCCAGCAGCTGGCCGTCGAGGTGCTCGGGGCGAAACGCCTCGGGAATGTGGGTAAAGCGCCCGGCGACGTCGGCAAAACCGGCATCGAGTTCGGGGGCGATCAGGGTGAGGCGGCTGCCTGCGGCCAGCAACAGGCGCGCCTTGCGCAGGGCCACATCGCCCCCGCCCACCAGCAGCACCTTGCGACCATCCAACTTGGCAAACATCGGCAGATAATCCATCTTGCACCTCTCCATACCTGATGAGCGCACTCTAGTGGGTTAAGTGAGTGCGATAAAATAATAAAGAACGTTCATTTATATCTTTCGGGAATATGCTTTGCCGCGAGATGGCAAACGGGGGAAGCGGCCCCCGCGAACGCGGGGACCGAAAAGAGGCTAGCGCGCCGGGACGGCCAGCCAGACCCGCTCGCCGTCGACCTTCACCGGCCAGGGGCGCAGCCCCAGCGCCGGGTTGTCAAGGCAGCGGCCATCGCGCAGCGAGTAGCGCTGCTTGTAGAGGGGGGACGCCACCATGGGCTCCCCCTGGCAGTCTCCCACCAGCCCCAGCGCCATCACCGCCACGCCCGAGACCGGGTCAACCCCGTCGATGGCATAGACGGCGCCGCCGCAACGAAACAGGGCCACCACCTCGCCGCCGTGCAGCAGGCTGCGCCCCAGCCCCTCTTCCAGCGCCGCCAGCTCGCACGCCGGCAGCCATTGCATCGCTTGTGTCGTCATACCACCTCCTTGATGTCGATCGCCGGCACCCACTGGCCGCGCGCGGCGCGCCGTGGCGGGGTGGGCTCCTCGGGGGCGTTGAGGTGCGCCTCAAACAGGCGCAGCTTGTCCGGGTCGGCCAGGGTCGCCTTCCACTCGCACTCCCAGCTGCCCACCACCGAGGCCATGGCGGCCTCCAGCTCGGCGCCGATGCCGAGCCGATCGTCGATGATGACCCCCTTCAGGTAGTCGAGTCCCCCTTCCATCCCCTCGAGCCAGACCGAGGTGCGTTGCAGGCGATCGCCGGTGCGCACGTAGAACATCAGCAGCCGGTCGATGTAGCGGATCAGGGTCTGATCATCGAGATCGGTGGCAAACAGATCGGCGTGGCGCGGACGCATGCCACCGTTGCCGCAGACATAGAGGTTCCAGCCGCGCTCGGTGGCGATGACGCCGATGTCCTTGCTCTGGGCCTCGGCGCATTCGCGGGTGCAGCCGGAGACGGCGAACTTGAGCTTGTGCGGGGCGCGCAGCCCCTTGTAACGGTGCTCCAGCTGCTGGGTCATGGCCAGCGAGTCCTGTACCCCGTAGCGGCACCAGGTGGAGCCGACGCAAGACTTCACCGTGCGCACCGACTTGCCGTAGGCCTGGCCGGTCTCAAACCCCGCCGCCACCAGCTCGCCCCAGATGGCCGGCAGCTGATCCCGACGCGCCCCCAGCATGTCGATGCGCTGGCCGCCGGTGATCTTGGTAAACAGGCCGTAGCGCTCGGCAATCTCGCCGAGGATGATGAGGCCGCGCGGGGTGATCTCGCCGCCGGCGATGCGCGGCACCACCGAATAGGTACCGTCGCGCTGCACGTTGGCAAGGAAGCGGTCATTGGTGTCTTGCAGCGCCCGGTGCGGCTTGGCCAGCACGTGCTCGTTCCAGAGCGAGGCGAGGATGGAAGCGATCGCCGGCTTGCACACCTCGCAGCCGAGCCCCTGGCCGTGGCGCGCCAGCAGGCTGTCAAAATCGCGGATCTGCTCGACCCGGATCAGGTGGCACAGCTCCTGCCGGCTGAAGGCGAAGTGCTCGCACAGGTGGTGGTTGGTCTCAAGCCCGAGCTCGCTCAGGGTCTGATCCAGCACCTGCTTGAGCAGGTTGCTGCAACCGCCGCAGCCAGTGCCGGCGCGGGTCACCCCCTTGATCTGGCCCAGCTCGTGATGCCCCTCGCGCACCGCCGCCACCACGGCGGCCTTGCTCACGTTGTGGCACGAGCAGAGGGTCGCACTGTCCGGCAGGGTGAGCGGGGCGGCGGCCGCCTCCCCTTCTCCGGTGAGCAGGGCCAGCACCGGGGTGGGCAGCGCCATCCCCTGCTGGTAGTAGGCGAGCAGCCGATCGTAGTCGCTGCCGTCCCCCACCAGGATGGCGCCGAGCAGCCGCTCACCGCGCTCGTCCACCACCAGCTTCTTGTAGACGCCGCCGCTGCGATCGAGCAGCAGCAGGGTCTGGGCCCCCGGCGTGGCCCCGTGACCATCGCCGATGGCCCCCACGTCCACCCCCATCAGCTTGAGCTTGGTCGACATGTCGGCCCCGCCAAAGCGGCTCTCACCGCCACACAGGGTGGCCACCGCGGCGCGCGCCATCTGGTAGCCGGGGGCCACCAGGCCGAAAATGCGCCCCTGCCACAGGGCGCACTCGCCGATGGCGAGGATGGCGGGATCGGAGCTCTGGCACTGCTCGTCGATGACGATGCCGCCGCGCTCCCCCACCGCCAGCCCGGCGCCGCGCGCCAGGGCATCGGCGGGGCGGATCCCGGCCGAGAAGAGCAGCACGTCGCACTCGAGGTGGCTGCCGTCGGCAAACTCCAGCCGATGGCGCGCCTGCTCGCCGTCGACAATGCACTCGGTGGCCTTGCCAAGGTGTACCGCCACCCCCAGCTCGCCAATCTTGCTGGCCAACAGCTCGCCGCCCAGCTCGTCGAGCTGCACCGGCATCAGGCGCGGAGCAAACTCCACCACGTGGGTCTTGAGCCCGAGCAGGCGCAGGGCGTTGGCCGCCTCCAGCCCGAGCAGGCCGCCGCCAATCACCACGCCGCTGCGGGCATGGGCACACGCCTCGCGGATGGCGGCCAGATCGCCGAGGGTGCGATAGACGAAGCAATGGCTGCGCTCACGCCCCGGCACGGGCGGCACGAAGGGCACCGAGCCGGTGGCCAGCACCAGCCGGTCATAGTCGATGGCCTCGCCGTTGCCGAGGATCACCTGCTGCCGCCCCCGGTCGATGGCCTCCACCGCGGCGCCGAGGCGCAAGTCGATGTCGTGGCCGGCGTACCAGGCCGGATCGGCCAGCCGCAGCGCCTCGGGGGCGCGCCCGCCAAACACCTCGGAGAGGTGCACCCTGTCATAGGCCGGATCGGCCTCGGCGCCGAGCACGGTCAGCTCGAACTGCGCCAACGCGCCAGCGGCCACCAGTTGCTCCACGAAGTGGTGGCCGACCATGCCGTTGCCCACCACCACCAGTCGCTGTTTGTTCATCCCTGTTCTCCTCGCTTGCTCAGGCCCGCAATTTGCCGGTCTGTGTCTTGTTCTCTTCCCCCTTGAGCGGGGTCACCTTGCGCTGTTTCTCGTACAAAAAGCGCAGCACCTGCTGGCGCAGCCTGTGGTAGTGGTGATCGTCGGCCAGCGCCACCCGATCCCGTGGCCGCGCCAGCGGCACCGCCAGCACCTCGCCGATGGTGGCGCTCGGGCCGTTGCTGAGCATGACGATGCGATCCGACAGCAGCACCGCCTCGTCCACGTCGTGGGTCACCATGATGACGGTGGTGCCAAGCCGGGCCTGAATCGCCATCAGGGCGTCTTGCAGGTGGGCGCGGGTCAGGGCGTCGAGCGCCCCGAACGGCTCGTCCATCAGCAGCACCTTGGGGCTGAGCGAGAGGGCCCGCGCTATGCCGACCCGCTGCTTCATCCCCCCCGAGATCTCGTGGGGCATCTTGTGGGCCGCGTGATCCATCTGCACCAGGGTGAGAAACTCCATCACCCGCTCGCTGACCCTGGCGCGGCCAGACTCCACCTGGCGCACCGCCAGCGCCACGTTCTCGAACACCGAGAGCCAGGGCAGCAGGGCGTGGTGCTGGAACACCATGGCCCGCTCCGGGCCGGGGCCGCGCACCTCGCGCCCCTCTAAGATGACGCCGCCACGGGTCGGATCGCACAGCCCCGCCACCAGGTTGAGCAGGGTGCTCTTGCCACAGCCGGAGTGGCCGATGAGGGAGATAAACTCGCCGCGCTCGATGCGCAGGTTGACCTGGGTCAACGCCTCGAAGTAGCCGCGCTCGGTGGCAAAGCCCACCCCCAGATCGCTCATCTGCAAAAATGTGTTCATCCATCGCCTCCTGATTCAGCGCAGCGCCGCGCGCTTGTCCCACGACCAGCGCTGCTGCAACGCCAGCATCAGGCGGTCGAGACCGCAGCCGATGAGGCCGATGGTCAGCACCGCCACCATGATGCGGGCCAGCGAGCTGGCGCCGCCGCTTTGAAACTCGTCCCACACGAACTTGCCGAGCCCTGGGTTCTGGGCCAGCATCTCGGCCGCGATCAGCACCATCCAGGCCACCCCGAGGGAGAGGCGCAGGCCGGTGAAGATCATCGGCAACGCCCCCGGCAGCACGATGCGGCGCACATGGGTCGGCCAAGAGAGGCGCAGCACCCGGCTGACGTTGCCCAGATCCGGATCGATCCCGCTCACCCCCACCGCCGTGTTGATCAGGGTCGGCCAGAGCGAGCACAGGGCCACGGTCGCCGCCGAGATGAGAAACGACTTGGAGAAGGCCGGATCGCCACTGGCGTAGAGGGCGCTCACCACCAGGGTGATGAGCGGCAGCCAGGCGAGCGGCGAGATGGGCTTGAGCACCTGCACCAGCGGATTGACCGCCTGATAGAGGCGCGGATTCATGCCCAGCAGGATGCCGAGCGGCACCGCGATCAGGGTCGCCAGACCAAAGCCGAGCAGCACGGTGCGCAGGCTAGTGAGCACCTGGCTGACGAAGGTGGGGCGTCCTGTGTAGGGCACCAGACGCACCGTAGCAGCCGGATCGGCGGCCAGCCGCTCGGCGTTGCGCTTGGCCTGGCGCGCCATGAAGGCCTGTTCGCGCTCGCGCTCGGCCAGAAACTCCTCGCCAAGCTGGCCGGCCTGGCTCAGGGTGGCGAGCGGGCCGGGCAGGGCGCCGAGCGAGGTGTTGACCTGGCCCGCCCCCCACTGCCACAGCAGCAGGAACAGGGCGCCGCCCAATAGGGGCCAGAGCAGGCCTTTGCAGAAGTTGAGGGTCATGTTGCGCTCCTTGTTCATTGCACCCGCTCATCGCCCTTGAGGCCGATGGGGAACTGGCTGAGGTAGTCGTTGGGGCGGCGGCCATCGAAGCGGTGGCCGTCGATAAAGCCCGCATCCGGCGCCCGATAGCCGCTCTCGTTGGCAAAGTCGACAAACTCGTCGGCCTTGAACTTGCCCTCGGCCACCAGCGCCTCGGCGGCCTGGCGGTAGACATCGGGGCGGTAGACGGCGCGGGCCACCTCGTCATACCAGGCGTCGCTCTGGCCGGTCGGGATCTGGCCCCAGCGGCGCATCTGGGTCAGCAGCCAGACCGCGTCCGAGTAGTAGGGGTAGCTCGCCTGATGGCGGAAAAAGAGGGTGAAGTCGGGAGCCGGGCGCTCGTCTCCCTTGCCGTAGCGGAAGGTGCCGGTCATGGAGGCGCGCAGCACCTGCTCGTCGGCCCCCACGTAGTCGGGGCGGGCCAGCAGCTTGGCCGCCTCGGCCCGGTTGCGGTTCTCCCCCTCGTCGAGCCAGCGGGCGGCGCGCAGCAGCGCCTTGATCAGCCGCACATGGGTGTTGGGGTAGCGCTCGGCGAACGCCCGGGTCACCCCCAGCACCTTCTCCGGGTTGGAGTGCCAGATCTCGGCATCGGTGATGACCGGCACCCCCAGCCCCTTGGCCAGCGCCTGCTGGTTCCACGGCTCGCCGACGCTGTACCCCATGATGGTGCCCGCCTCCAGGGTGGCCGGCATCTGCGGCGGCGGCGTGACCGAGAGCAGCACGTCGGCCTGGATCTGGCCCGCGTTGTCGCCGCGCGCCGGGGCGTAGAAGCCCGGATGCAGGCCGCCGGCCGCCAGCCAATAGCGCAGCTCGTAGTTGTGGGGGGAGACAGGGAACACCATGCCCATGTTGAACGGCTTACCCTGGCTGCGGTACTGCGCCACCACCGGCTTGAGGGCCGCCGAGCTCACCGCGCCTGTCTGGCCGGCCAGCGCCGGCTGCATCTGCTGCCAGACCGCGTTTGCCACCGTGATGGCGTTGCCGTTGCGATCGAGGGAGAGCGCGGTGACCAGCTCGGCCTGGGTGCCGATGCCCACGTGGGCCGCCAGCGGCTGGCCGGCCAGCATCTGGGCGCCGTCCAGCTCGCCGCCGATCACCCGATCGAGCAGCACCTTCCAGTTGGCCTGCGGCTCCAGGGTGACGTAGAGCCCCTCATCCTCGAAGAACCCCTTCTCGTAGGCCACCGCCAGCGGCGCCATGTCGGCCAGCTTGATAAAGCCAAGGCGCAGCGTCTCTTTCTCCGGCGGCCCCAGCTCGGCGTGAGCCGATGTGCCCAGCAGCAGGGCAAAGCACAGTGCCCCCCATATTCTCATGCGCATCACGCGTCCTCCCTGTGTGACGGCGGCACCACCGCTGACGCCGTTGCCGGCGATGGAGCCAAAAAAAACGCCCCACCGATGCGGGATCGGTGGGGCGACGTTGCCCTGAGCCTGATGCGGTCAGGCGGCGGTAGTGTGAAGGTGCTCCCCGAAGGGCTGGCAGCCTTGTCTTGCTCTATGACTTATTCACATTGCGTGCCAGCTTGTTCCTGTGGCGTCAGATTTATAGCCTCACCCTGCTATCTGGCGTGTCACTGCGGGCCCGCTCGCCCTTTTCCCGCCAAGGTGCGGGGCCAACTGCGCCAATTCGGGTCACCCCTGCACCAGTTTGGTCAGCACCCCATCACCTGCAACAGCTGGCGCGCCAGGGTGGCCAGGCTCTTGCCCTGATCCATGGCGGTTCGGCGCAGCAGGCGGTAGGCCGCCTCCTCGTCGAGCCCGTGCAGGCGCATCAGCTGCCCCTTGGCCTGCTCCACCAGCCGCCGCTCCTCGAGCTTTTGTTCCAGCGCCTGCTCGCGCTGGGCCCCCTCGGCCAGCATCTGTTGCAGCTGACGCGCCAGGGTCAGCCAGGATTCGATACGCTCCTGCTCGCCACAGCCGTGCGGCACCAGCCAGACCCCGCTGGCCAGCAGCGCCTCCTGCTCGGCCGCCCCGAGGCGGCTGCAAAACAGCACCCGCGGTAGCGCCGGGCGACCGGTCAGGGCGAGGCGGATGTCGGCGCTGTAGCGGCGGCAGCTCACCAGCAGGCCATCGGCTGCCTCTTCGCGCAGCAGGGCATGGCGATCGAGGATGCGGGCGCGGTGGCCGTAGTGGCTACAGAGGGCGGCGAGGCGGTTGGCCTGCACCGGGTCGTCGGCGTGAACAAGCAGCAGGGAGCGGCTTGCGCCGCTCTGCAGTGTGCTAGGAGTCATGGTCTCTTCCGTGAGTGACATTGCTGATGACTCGTCACGCAACATGGAGACCAACTTATTGAATCTACCCCCTTTTTATCTATCAGGGGGTAGAGGGGTAGAGCCGACTGGCGGCGCCTGGCTCACCCCTGCTGGCAAGCCAGCAGGCGCGCCACCTCGGGCAGGCAGGTGCCGCAGTTGCTGCCGCAGCCGAGCAAGGCTTGCAGGCCGGCCACCTCGCCGATCCCCTGCTGTGCGATGGCATCGAGGATCTGCCGCTCGCTCACCCGCAGGCAGGAGCAGACCAGCCGGCTGGCGCCGGCCAGCGCCTGATCCAGGGTGGCGATGAGGGCATCGGCCTGTAGCGGGGCGCCGAGCAGGCTGGCTAGGCTGTCGCTGCGCACCTTCATGGGATCGGGCGTCACCAGCAGCAGGCTGGCGATCCGCCCCTGGGCCAGCTCGATGGCGAGCCATCCCTTGGCCTGGGGCAGCCGCAGCCAGTTGCCCCCGGCGCTCAGCCGAGCCCAGCAGGCGTCATCGCCTTCGCTCCAGCTCGCCAGCCACTGGCACACCCCGCCGCCGACCGCCCCCACCAGGGGGCGCCGCGCCCACCAGTCGACCGGCAGCCCCCACGCCTGCGGCCCGAGCCAGAGCCCCTGCCAGCGCAGAGGGCGCAGGCTCACCCGCACCGCCTCCTGCTTAAAGGCGGGCTGGCCCGAGAGGGGATCGACCCTAGGCGCCAGCAGGCGGTTGACCCCGCTGCCCACGGCGTAGCTCTCGCTCCAGTGCATCGGCAAGAAGGCCTCCCCCTCGCGCAGCCCCTCGTCGCGGGCCGCCAGGGCGTGGGCCTCCCCTTGGGCACTGCGCAGGTGCAGCAGGGCGCCCGGCTCGGCCCCCAGCGCCAGCAGGCTGGCCGGCCCCAGCCGCAGGGTGGGCCAGGGCTCGGACTCTTGCAGCCGAGCCACGTGGCCGGTGCGGGTCATGGTGTGCCACTGATCGCGCAGCCGCCCCGAGTTGAGCAGCAGTGGCAGCCCCTCGCCGGGCTCGACCTGCAACGGATCGGCGGGCGGCGCCGCCACCACCAGCCGGGCCCGACCATCGGCCGTGGCGAAGCGGCCATCGGCAAACAGCCGATCGCAGCCGTCGGGGTGTGCGGCGTTGACTGGCCAGCGAAGGGGGGTGAGCGCCTCATACTGCTCGCGGCTCAGGTGGGCCAGTGCCGAGATATCGAACTGGCGCGCCCCGTCGTTCTCAAAGCCCGAGAGGGCGGCATGCTCGCAGAAGATCTGCTGCTCGTGCTCATAGGGGAACGCCTCGGCAAAGCCCAACCGGCGCGCCAGCTGGGTCAGCGCCCACCAGTCGGGACGCGCCTCGCCGGGCGGGGGCAGAAAGGCGCGCTGGCGGCTGATGGTGCGCTCCGAGTTGGTGACCGTGCCCCCCTTCTCGCCCCAGGCGGCGGCCGGCAGCAGCAGGTGGGCCAGCCGGGCGGTGTCGGTGTCGGCGGTGACATCGGAGACCACCAGCAGCTCGCAGCGGGCCAGCGCCTCGCGTACCCGCAGCGAGTCGGGCAAGGAGACGGCGGGGTTGGTGCCGAGCACCCAGAGGGCGCGGATCTCCCCCTTGTGCAGCGCCTCGAACAGGGCCACCGCCTTGTGGCCGGGGCCGCTCACCAGCCGTGGCGCCCCCCAGAAGCGAGCGAGGCGATCGCGGCTCTCCTCGTCAAAGCCCATGTGGGCGGCGAGCTGGGTCGCAAGCCCCCCCACCTCGCGCCCGCCCATGGCGTTGGGCTGGCCGGTCATGGAGAAGGGGGCCGCCCCAGGCTTGCCGATGCGCCCGGTCAGCAGGTGGGCGTTGATGATGCAGCCGGCCTGATCCACCCCACGTTCGGACTGGTTGATCCCCTGACAAAACAGGGTCACGGTGCGCGGGTTGGCGCCAAACAGGCGGTAGAAGCCGAGCAGATCGCAAAGCGGCAGATCGCAGGCGGCGGCCACCGCCTCGGGGTGCCAGCAGGGGCGGTCGAGTTCGGCGGCCAGCCCGTCAAACTCGGCCACGTGGCGCGCCACATAGGCCTTGTCCCACAGCCCCTGATCGAGCAGGTAGCGGCACAGGCCGTTCCACAGCGCCACATCGCTGCCGGGGCGCAGCGGCAGGTGCAGATCGCCCTGGCTCGCCGTCATGGTCTGGCGCGGGTCGATCACCACCAGCTTCATCCCTGGGCGCCGCTCGCGCGCCTGTTGCAGGCGGCGAAACAGCACGGGATGAGTCCAGGCGGTGTTGGCGCCGGTCAGCACCACCAGATCGGCCAGCTCGAGATCCTCGTAGCAGGCGGGCACCAGATCCTCGCCAAAGGCGCGCTGGTGCGCCACCACGGCCGACGACATGCACAGCCGCGAGTTGGTGTCGACGTGGGGCGAGCCGATGAAGCCCTTCATCAATTTGTTGGCGACGTAGTAATCCTCCGTGGTGAGCTGGCCCGAGAGGTAGAGCGCCACGCTCTGTGGCCCCGACTCCCCTATGATGCGCGCCAGCTCGCCGGCCAGCCGGTCGAGCGCCGCCTCCCAGGTGAGCCGCTCCCCCTGCCAGCGCGGGTAGAGCAGCCGTTCGGGAAAGGCGAGACTCTCGATCAGGCTGCTGCCCTTGATGCACAACGCCCCCCGGTTGGCCGGATGGGCCTCATCCCCTGCCAGCCGCCACTGGCCGGCCTCCTGCTCCACCCTGACGCCGCAGCCGACGCCGCAATAGGCGCATACACTCCGCATGGCTTGCTCCTCCGAGACCAATAAAAAGGCGCCCGCCCCCTGTGGGGCAGACGCCAGTGTCGATACGCTTCCAATTTGTAGTCTAATGATGGACAGCAATGACACAGCAAGTTGTGCGCCAATTCTGATTTAGGGTGAATAAGTAGGAAAAGGCGGCGATCCGGCACAGTTCTTGGGCCAATTTGGTGCAATTGGCCCTATTTGGTGCAGTCTGATGGCTGGCCCTTTCCCCTTATGGGGTATAAGCTGCTGATAATCCATCAAAAGGAGCAAGATGATGAATGAACCCCTGATCGTGTTGGCCATTTTTGTCGTCATGGTGATCGTCACCCTGAGCGCCGGCATCAAGATAGTGCCGCAAGGCTACAGCTGGACCGTGGAACGCTTTGGCCGTTATACCCGCACCCTCTCCCCCGGCCTCAACCTGCTGGTGCCCTTCATTGACCGGGTCGGCCACAGGATCAGCGTGATGGAGCAGGTGCTCGACATCCCCTCCCAGGAGGTGATCTCCCGCGATAACGCCAACGTCACCATCGACGCCATCAGCTTCGTCCAGGTGGTCGAGGCGCACCGCGCCGCCTATGAGGTGAACGACCTGCTAAGCGCCATCCGCAACCTGACCATGACCAACATCCGTACCGTGCTCGGCGCCATGGAGCTCGACGAGATGCTCTCCCAGCGCGACACCATCAACGAGAAGTTGCTGCGCACCATGGATGCCGCCACCGCCCCCTGGGGGGTCAAGGTGACCCGTATCGAGATCCGCGATGTACAGCCGCCGCACGATCTGGTCGAGGCGATGAACGCCCAGATGAAGGCTGAGCGTCAGAAGCGCGCCGAGATCCTGGAAGCCGAGGGGGTGCGTCAGTCGAAGATCCTCAAGGCCGAGGGGGAGAAGCAGTCCCAGATCCTCAAGGCCGAGGGTGAGCGTCAGGCCGCCTTCCTCGCCGCCGAGGCGCGCGAACGGGCCGCCGAGGCCGAAGCCCGCGCCACCGAGATGGTCTCCCAGGCCATCGCCAAGGGGGATGTGCAGGCCATCAACTACTTCGTGGCCCAGAAATACACCGAGGCGCTCACCCGTATCGGCGAGAGCGACAACAGCAAGCTGGTGATGATGCCGCTTGAGGCCAGCCAGCTGATCGGCGCCATCGGCGGCATCGGCGAGTTGCTGGCCAATGGCATCGGCCGCAATGGAAAGAGCGCATGAGCGAGTGGCTGACCACCCTCTCCCACTGGCACTGGCTGGGGCTGGGTTTCCTGCTGCTGGTCATTGAGGTGAGCACCAGCGTCGGTCTGCTGCTGTGGACCGGCATCGCCGCCCTCGAGGTGGGGTTGCTGCTGCTGCTCTTCCCCTTTGGCTGGCAAGGGCAGTGGCTATTGTTTGCCCTGCAAGCCACCCTCACCACCTGGCTGTGGTGGTGCTGGCAGCATAGGCGCGATCAGGCGCCGCACGATGCGGCGTCCGGGCTCAACCAAAGGCTACAGGGGTACATGGGGCGGGAGGTGATCCTGCTCGATGCCGTGGCGCAGGGGCAGAGCCGGGTACGCCTCGACGATACGGTGTGGAGCGTCATCTGCGACGAGCCGCTGCCGGCCGGCAGCACCGTCAAGGTGGTGGGCGCTGACTCCCACCGCCTCAAGGTGATCCCGCTCAGCCCTGAAAGCAGCCCTGATTGATGCTGGCGCGCAGCAGATCCTTCCAGGTCACGATCCCCACCAGCTCGCCGTTGTCGAGAACCGGCAGGCAGGAGACCCCCTTGTCCAGCATCAGGCTGGCGGCCGCTTGCAGCGACATGCGCGGCGAGACGGTGATGGGGTGGCGGGTCATGACCTGGTGGGCCCGCTTGTGCAGGGTCTGTACGTCGCGCAGTTGCTCGGTCTGGGAGCCCAGATAGGGGCTTAACGCCTGAAACAGGTCGGTGTCGGTCAGCACACCGACCAACTCCCCCTCCTCAACCACCAGCAGGTGACGAAACGGCGCCTGGTCAAAGATCTCCTTGATGGTCTCGAGCCGGTCGTCCATGGCGATGGTCGCCAATCGGGTGGTCATGATATCCGCAACGTGCATAGGCACACTCCCCGTTTGAGCCTCGGTATGAGGGTTATGGCAGGTTTGCCGCCGGCAAACCATCGCCTCGCTCCCATATTGTGGGTCAGGTGTGCAAACAGAGGCCATTTCACGTAAGATCGGCCCGTTTTTTTCGCCCTTTTTTCAAATCCCCGGTATCTCCATGATCGTTGCCAGTGAAGTCGAACTGATCCGCGGCGGCCGCAAGCTGCTCGATGGCGCCAGCGCCACCATCCACCCCGGCCACAAGGTTGGTCTGGTGGGCAAGAACGGCAGTGGCAAGTCCACCTTCTTTGCCCTGATCCGCGGCGAGCTGACCCTGGACGGCGGCTCATGCACGCTCCCCTCCGGCTGGCAGATTGCCGGCGTGGCCCAGGAGACCCCGGCGCTCGACTGCTCCGCCCTCGATTACGTCATCGACGGCGACAAGGAGTTTCGCGCCCTCGAAGCCCGGCTCAGCGCCGCCGAGGCGGCCGACGACGGCATGCTGGTGGCAGAGCTGCACGGCCGGCTCGACACCATAGGCGCCTGGAGCATCCGTGCCCGCGCCGCCGAACTCTTACACGGCCTCGGGTTTGGTGACGAGCAACTTAGCTCGCCGGTGCGCAGCTTCTCCGGTGGCTGGCGCATGCGTCTCAACCTGGCCCAGGCCCTGCTGTGCCGCTCCGATCTGCTGCTGCTCGATGAACCGACCAACCACCTGGATCTCGATGCCGTCATCTGGCTGGAGAAGTGGCTAAAGAGCTATCAGGGCACCCTGATCCTCATCTCCCACGACCGGGACTTCCTCGATGCCGTGGTGGGGCGCATCATCCACATCGAAAACGGCAAGCTCAACGAATACACCGGCGGTTACTCCGACTTCGAGCTGCAACGCGCCGAGCAGCTGGCCCAGCAGCAGTCGATGTTTGAAAAGCAGCAGCGCGAGATGGCCCACATGCAAGCCTATGTCGATCGCTTCCGCTACAAGGCCTCCAAGGCGCGCCAGGCCCAGAGCCGCTTGAAGGCCATGGAGCGGATGGAGAAGATCCTGCCCGCCCACGCCGACTCCGAATTTAGCTTCGAGTTTCGCGAGCCCTCGGCCCTGCCGACCCCGCTCATCGCCATGGAGAACTTAAGCGCCGGGTACGGCGACAAGGTGATCCTCGAGAAGATCAAGCTCAACCTGGTGCCGGGCTCGCGCATCGGCCTGCTGGGTCGCAACGGGGCCGGTAAATCGACCTTCATCAAGATGCTGGCCGGCTCCAACCCGCCGCTGTCGGGCAAGCTCGAGGTGAGCGCCGGGGTGAGCATCGGCTATTTTGCCCAGCACCAGCTCGAGACCCTGCGCCCGGATGACACCCCGCTCGCTCACCTGGCGCGCCTGGCCCCGGATAAACCCGAGCAGGAGCTGCGCAACTACCTCGGCAGCTTCGGCTTTCACGGCGACAAGGCGCTCGACAAGGTCGCCCCCTTCTCGGGCGGCGAGAAGGCGCGCCTGGTGCTAGCGCTCATCACCTGGCAAAAACCCAACCTGCTGCTGCTCGATGAACCGACCAACCACCTGGATCTGGAGATGCGCCACGCCCTGACCCTGGCGCTGCAAGGGTTCGAGGGAGCCATGGTGGTGGTCTCCCACGACCGCCACCTGCTGCGCACCACCACCGATGACTTCTATCTGGTGCACGCAGGCCGGGTCGAAGCCTTTGACGGCGATCTCGACGATTATCACAAGTGGCTCGGCGAGCAGGAGAAAGAGGCAAACGCCAAGCCGGCCGATGCGCCGCTCTCGGCCAATTCGGCGGTCGCCAGAAAAGATCAGAAGCGCCGCGAGGCGGAGTTTCGGCAAGCGACCCGCCCGCTGCGCCAGAAGCTCGAAAAGCTCGAGGCCAGCATGGAGCAGCTGCAAGGCAAGCTCGGCGAGATTGAAACGCAGCTCGCCGACCCGGCCATCTACGAAGAGAGCGCCAAGGGCCGGCTCTCAGAGCTGCTCAAATCCCAGGGCCCGCTCAAAGAACAGCTGGAAGCCGTGGAGCTGGAGTGGATGAGCCTCAGTGAAGAGCTCGAGACCATGGAGCAGGCCTTTGCCGCCGAGTAACTGGCCCGCGCCGGCCCCATTTTGGACGTGGGCGGCCGAGCGCTACGAGCGGGACCCGCAGCGCTGGCTCGCCCTGCAAGCGCAGGGGGGCAACGTCAACCTCGCCCTGCTGCTCGCCTGGTGCGACGAAGTGGGGCGCCGGGCCCCGCCACTGCACGCCCTCGAGACGGCCATCGCCCCCCTGGAGGCGCTATTGCAGGAGTTTCGCGCCCTGCGCCGACGTATCAAGCCGCAACTGGCCGCGACGGACTACCACGCCCTGCTGCAACACGAGCTGCGCCTCGAGCGCGAGCAGCAGGCGCGCCTCTTGGCGGCTGCCGCCTTGAGCGAGAGCGGTGACGTCGCGCCAGGGCAGGCACTGGCGCACTATCAGCTGCGCCACGCACAGAACAACCCGGGTCACTGAGACCCTTTCCCGAACACCAAGGCGCGCTGCGCCAGGAAATAAGAGATCATGCTGAGCTATCGCCACGCCTTTCACGCCGGCAACCATGCCGATGTCCTCAAGCACGCCGTGCAGGCCCTCATTCTCGAGAGCCTGAAGAAAAAAGAGAAACCCTTCATCGTTCTCGACACCCATGCCGGTGGCGGTCTGTATGATCTGCGCGGCGAGTGGGCCCAGAAGAAGGCGGAATTTGCCGATGGTATTGGCCGGCTGTGGGACGAGCAGGCGCGCTGGGGCAGTATCGACCCCTATTTGGCTATCGTGCGCGCCATGAACGACGATGGCACGCTCACCTACTACCCCGGCTCCCCCGAGTTGTCGCGCCGCCTGACCCGAACGCAGGACAAGGTGGTGCTGATGGAGCTGCACAACAACGAGGTGGAGTCCCTGCGCGGCAACATGCAGGGGGATGAGCGCGTCACTGTGCATCACCGTGACGGCTTCGAGGGGCTGGTGGCCCTGCTGCCCCCCACCCCGCGCCGCGGTCTGGTGCTGGTTGACCCGCCCTATGAGCTTAAAGAGGATTACTTCCGGGTGGTCGAGACCTTGAAAAAAGCGCAGAAGCGTTGGGCCACCGGCATCTATGCGATCTGGTACCCCATCCTCGGGCGCGAGGCGGATCGGTCGCGCGATATGCTCAGCGCCATCGCCAAGGCAGGCCTGGGTGACGTGCTGGTTGCAGAGCTGGAAGTGGCCGGTCAGACCCCGGACTGGGGCATGAACGGCTCAGGCATGGTGATCATCAGCCCCCCTTGGCAGCTGGACGAGCAGATTGACGCCTTCCTCAAGCCCCTGTGCGCTAAGCTGGCCCAGGGCCCCGGCGCCCAGTACCGGGTCGAGTGGCTGAGCCGCCGCGAGGCGCCGTAACCGACAGGCCGCCCGAGGGCGGCCTGTTGCATGGCTCGCTGGCGCCTGGGCTTAGCACTGGATCGAGCATTCCATAAAAGAGGGGGCCAGCAGCCCCCTCTTTTTGCTTAGCAGACGGTTATGACTGCGGCGCACCGCTCCAGCTGCGCATGTCGTAGCCGGTGGGCGACTGGTGCAGGCGCAGGTGGAACTGATCGATCACCGCCAGCAGGTGATCGAAGATGTCGGCCTGGATCGCCTCATACTCCAGCCAGGCGGTGGTGGCGGTGAAGCAGTAGATCTCAAGCGGCACCCCATCCGGGGTCGGCGACAACTGGCGCACCATCAGGGTCATGTCATTGCGGATCTTGTCGCTCGCCTTGAGGTAGGCCTCGAGGTAGGCGCGCAAGGTGCCGAGGTTGGTCAGATGACGTCCGTTGATGGGGTTGCCAATCGCCTCCTGCAAGCGCAGGTTGTAGTCGCTCAGCTCCTGCTCCTTGCGGCTGAGGTAGGGAGCCAGCAACTTGGCCTGCTTAAGCGCCACTATCTCTTCGTGAGCCAGGAAGCGCACGCTGGTCATGTCGATGTTGACGCTGCGCTTGATGCGCCGCCCACCCGACTCGGTCATCCCCTGCCAGTTCTTGAACGAATCGGAGATGAGCGCATAGGTGGGGATGGTGGTGATGGTCTTGTCCCAGTTCGACACCTTGACCGTGGTGAGGCCGATGTCGGTCACCTCGCCATCGGCGCCGTACTTGTCCATCTGCAGCCAGTCACCGACGCTCAGCATGCGGTTGGCCGAGAGCTGGATCCCCGCCACCAGTCCGAGGATGGGGTCTTTGAACACCAACATCAGGACCGCGGTCATGGCCCCCAGGCCGCTGAACAGGAACAGCGGCGACTTGCCGATGAGCAGGGAGAGCATCAGGATGCCCACCAGTATGCTGCCCATCAGCTTGACCCCCTGGAAGATGCCGCGCAGGGGCAGGCTCTGACCGAACTGGGTGCGCCGGCTTAAAAACAGCACACAGTCGAGCAGGGCAAACAGCGCCAGCAGCAGGAACAGCAGGATCCACAGCTGGGTGGTGACCACGATGAACTCAAGGCTCTCCGAGTCACGCGGCAGCCAGATCTCGGCCTGGCCGAGCAGCACCACCCCTTGCAGCACAAAGGCCAGGCGGTTAAACAGGCGCTGCTGCAAGTTGGCCGGCAGCCACACCTGCTGCTTGCGCTCAATCATCCCCACCAGACGCACCAGCAGGATGCGGTGCAGCAGCAGGTGCAGCAGCAGCGAGGTCACCACGATAAAACCAAGGGCGATGGCCAGGGCCATCATGTTGGTGACCTCCAGCCCGAGCCCACCGAGCCAGGCAAACAATTTCTCTTTCATGCACTTCCTCCTTCGAGCCCGCTAGGATACCACTCCCGCCCGACTCTCCCATGAATAGAGAGGCAGGCTGTGACGCATCCTGTCCCAGCAAAGATGCGATGTGGCGCGGGTTGTGGTCTAGTGAAAAGGAGATTACGAGGAGAAACACACCATGCGCCTGTTCATGCTGCTTCTGCTGGGTCTGCCGCTGCTGGCGGACGCCGCGCCTGCCTTCGACTGCGCCAAGGCCGAGGGGACGGCCGAGCAGCTCATCTGTCACGATCCCTCACTGGCGGCGCTCGATCGAGAGCTGGCCGAGCGCTACCCGAAAGCGATCGCCCACTTCCCCGAGCGGGAGCAGCGTCAGGAGAGAGCCATCCAACGCGGCTGGATCAAGGGGCGTAACGAGTGCTGGAAGAGCAGCGACGTGCGCGCCTGCATCGAGCAGAGCTACCGCATGCGCATCACCGAGTTGCAGATAAAGGGGGGGCAGCTCGAGGTGCCTGCCCCGACCAACTACCAATGCGGCGCGGCCCTGCGCCTTGAGGTCTACTTCTATCAGGGCGGCAAGCTGCCGGCCGCCGTCCTCAATCTCACCGAGGGGGACGACATGCAACAAACGCTGGCGTATGGCGAGCGCCAGGCGGACGCCACCCGCTATACCGGGCGCAACACCCACCTGCTGGTGCAGGGAAGCCGGGTCACGCTGGAGCGCTATGGCAAGCCCTCACTCACCTGCCAACCCGGATAGGCAGTTGTTCATCTTGCCATCACGGCGGCAAAACCGTTAAATGTGTGCCTTTGCACACTCTTAACGGTTTTCCCCCATGTTCGCGCGATTTCTTTTCGCCGGGCTGGCGCTGCTGGCGCTGCTTGCCCTGCTGCTCAAGTCACTGATCCTGCTCTGGTCTCCCGCCAGCTTTGCGGCCTTAAGTTCAGCCCAGCAGCTGGAGGCCATAGTGTGGGGTTTTCGCTTCGATCTGGCGGCCGCCTGCCTGGTGTGGGCGCCGGCCGCCCTGCTCTGCTGGCTCTCGGTGCGTCTGCTGCACCGGCGTCGTCTCTCTTGGCTCTGGTGGTGGGCGCCGGCCCTGCTGCTGGCCGCCATGCAGCTGGGCGATCTCATGTATTTCGACAACTCGGGCCGCCACGTGGGCTACGAAATTCGCGAGCTGACCCGCGAGTTTGCCGGCCTGTTTGACACCGCCCTCAAGCAGTACTCGCTGCCCATGCTGGGGCTGCTGGCCGTCGGCCTCGCCACCGCCCTGCTCTGCCGGCGCGGCGCCGTGCTGCAAAGGCGTCTGGGCCCGCTGCGCATCGAGTTGCCGCTGCTGCTGGCCCTGCTGGTGGCGGCGGTGGGCATTCGCGGCTCCCTGACCGAGCTGCCGATGAAGCCCGATCGCGCCTATGACATCGGCAACCCGCAGCAGGCGCTGCTCTCGCTAAATCCGGCCTATGCCATGCTAAGCGGCCTGCTCGCCTCCAGCAAAGGACAGGCCAGCAACCCGCTCTATCGCCAACTGCCGGCACCGAGCAGCAAGGCCCTCGCCCAGCTCGAGCCACAACGCCTGCGCGCCGCCGAGCCCTACCAGGCGCCGACGCGCCAGGTCAACGTGGTGCTGATGTTGCTCGAGAGCTGGCCGGCCGAGGTGATGCACAGCTACAACCCGGCCGCCCCGACCGAGCCGGCCGTCACCCCCAACTTCGATGCCCTGCACGCCAAGGGGCTGCGCACCGACGGCCTGCTCGCTGGCGGCCGGCGCACCGTCGAGGGCTTCTTCAGCGCCCTGTGCTCCTACCAAAATCCCCTCGAGGCCGGCGTGCCCAACACGGCGCTGCAAAGCCTTCCGTATCACTGCCTGCCCGAGCTGCTGAGCCAGGCGGGCTGGAGCACCGCCGTCTTCCAGGGGATGCACAAGGGGGAGACCGGCTCGTTCGCCCAGCAGCTCGGCACCCAGCACTCCTACGGCAAGCTTGAGATGCCGCCGGCCCAAGTCGAGAAGAACAGCTGGGGCTATCAAGATCCGGATCTCTACCGCTTCGTGGTGGCGCAGGCCAAGCGCGAGACCGCCCCCTTCTTCTACATGATCAACAACACCACCACCCACGACGATCAGCTGCCGCCGGGCGAGCCATGGGTGTTTGGCAAAGAGGACGCCAAGGCGCGTCAGCTGAGCGTGCTGCACTACGCCGATAAGGCGCTGGGCGATTTCATCCGCGCCTTCGAGCAGGCCAACATAGGGCCGACCCTGTTTGTCATCACCGCCGATCACACCGCCGGTGAACGCTCCGGCCATCTGGGGCGCTACTGGATCCCGTTCCTGCTCTACGCCACCGACGGCTCGGTACCGGCCCGCCACGTGCCGGGGATCGGTGCCCAGCAGGATATCGCCCCGACCATCATGGAGTACCTCGGCGGCCGTGCCCCCTGGTTTGCCGGCCACTCCCTGCTGAGCCAGCCGCCACAAGGGGCCGGCTATGCCACCAGCGGCAGCCTCGGCTGGGTCAGCGGCAAGACGGTGATCGAGTATCCCCTGCAACATCCGGATCAGCTCACCTGCTACGACTGGCAACAGGATCTGGCCATGACCACTCCCCAACCCTGTCCGGCGCAAGCCAGCGCGCTGCGCGATCTCAGCTGGGCCAGCACCTGGTATCAACAGAGCCTGCTGTTCCAGGGCCAGACCCGGGAGTTCGGCCGCATCGATCCGGCCAGCCTGCTGCGCAATGACAGCGCCACGCAGACGGCGGGGGGCTCCGCCAAAACCCAGCCGGCCGGCTAAGTCGCGCTGGGTGCAACCCATCAGCAAAAGGGAGGCAGTCGCCTCCCTTTTGCTGTTCTGGTCTGCTTTCTGAATCCATTGTCAGCAAGCGCTGGTCAAACCGGGGATGAGCGCTTACGATAGCCATCCGACGCCTACCTCTTGTCGGTCATCTCCCACATAAAGATGAGCCTGGATCGGCGCCGCCGACCCGTACTCTTCAGCAAAAGGAGTTTGCTGTGTTTGATCATGTCGAAATCAGGACGGCCCACTTCAGCGCAAGCCGTCACTTCTATGAGACCGTGCTGCGCCCCCTGCGCATCGAGCCCAAGTGGGCCAATGAGCTGGAGGCCGGCTTTGGCAAGATGAACAGCGACCTGGTGGCCTTTCTCATCGCCCATGACGAAGCGGCCCCCAGCGGCCCTTGCCATCTGGCCTTTCGCGCCGCCCATCAGAGCGAGGTCGACGCCTTCTATCGCGCCGGCATTCAGGCCGGCTTTCGCTGCAACGGCAAGCCGGGGCTGCGCAAGCACTACTCCCCCAACTACTACGCCGCCTTCCTGTTCGATCCCGATGGCAACAACATCGAGGCGGTGGTCTATCTCTGAGCCCCACGCCATCCCATGCTCGTTTTCTACATTCGCCACAACTGGAGCCACAGCGACTTTGCCGCGCTCAACCCGCGCCTGTTCGCCGAACGCAAGATAGCCGTCCATTACCAGGAGGCGGCGGAGCCGTTCAACCGCGACCATTACCACAGCAGTAGCGCCAAAACCGCCATCGACTACATCAACCGGGCCTCAGCGCAAGAGACCCTGATCGTCGCCGCCTACGCCGGCATCGACAAGATCCTGATCGGCCTCTCATGCTCAGGCAGCAAGGGGGTCGAGGAGTGCCAGGGGAACCAGCTCAAGGTGGTGCAACTGTGCAAGGTAAGGGAGGTGAGCCGCCATGAATTTCTCCTGCCCTTCGTGGTGCCCCCGCCCCATGCAGCCTTCGTCCGCTGGCATATGGGCGAGCGCGCTGTGCTGCGCTTCTACCGCAATGAAAGAGACGCGATCGGGCTCGACATGCTGCTCCCCTGGCACCTCGAGCTATTGTGTGAAGAGTGGCTGCGCAAGCAGCAGCGGCTACACCGCAAGCTGTTTCACACCGGCAAGACCATGCAGGATTTCGATATTGTCGGCCTCGATCCGCAAGGGGAGTACCTCATCGCCCAGGTCAAGCACAAGGCGAGCGCGGCCGCGGTGCGCGATTTCTTTAGCAAGGCGGCCCCCTTCTTTGACCACGATGCCGCGCGGCTAAGGCGCAGCGCCCTGTTCTTTGCCGGCCACGCTCCCCAGGACGCAGGGCCGGGCCCGATCATCCCGATAGAAAAGGTGATCGCCGAGTTTGAACGTGATGAGCCCGGTTACCTCGCCGCCCTCTATGGCAGCCATCAACCCGGCACCGCGCCGCGCACCTAAAAAAAGCCCGGCCAAGCCGGGCAACATCGGCTGCCAGCCGTCGGCAGCACACGGTCATCAGTGCAAGAGATGATGGCGCTATCATAAGTGGCCGCCCGCGCCAGCCGCCAATGGATTGTTCCGACCGGGGCAATCGACTCTCGCCATCACCCAGCGCACTTCGCCGACGAGCATGCGGCCCCCACAACCGTGATGGGACGGGCCCAGCCTGGATATAAGTCAGCCGCCCCGGATCAGCCGCTGGGCTGGGTGGCGCAAACTGGCAGTGCCGAGCAAACCGCTGGCGGACGGCCACCCAAATAGCGGGGGTGAGTTCATCCCAAGTCGCGAAGTGGCCGGCGAGGTGAAAAAGCGATGAGCGAAGCGGGCGGTGCGGCGGGCCTTCGGCTGCTGGCCGAGCTGCGCTTGGCTAAGCGGCTGAAGGCCCCATTTTGCGGCTCCCCCTCCCCCAG
>NZ_CDBY01000072.1:0-663 GCF_000820125.1 Aeromonas simiae
GGGGGGCGGCCACGTGCAACAAAAAATTCATCTTGGTGGCTATAATGGGAGGCCGGGCCGCCACCGGGCCCTTCTGGTCTCGACCACCTTTCAGGAGCATCATGAACAAACCCCAATACCTGCGTATCAAGGACGAACTGGGCAGCCAGATCCTGGCCGGTGGCCTGACCCGCCTCCCCTCCGAGCGCCAGCTGTGCGAGCTGTTTGCCACCACCCGAGTCACCATCCGCGAGGCACTGGTGCAGCTGGAGTCGAGCGGCCTCATCTATCGCGCCGACCGACGCGGCTGGTTTGTCACCCCGCCAAGGCTGCGCCTCAACCCGCGCCACACCAGCAACTTCCACCAGATAGTGCGCGAGCAGGGGGGCGTGCCGCGCACCGAGCTCATCGAAAAACGCGCCATCCCCGTCCCCCCCGGCTTGCGCGAGCGACTCGGGCTCAAGCCGCTCGACACCGTCTACCTGCTGCGCCGGCTGCGCTTCGCCGATGGCCGCGCCGTCTGCTACTGCGAGAACCACTGCCTGCCGACCCGGGTGCCGGGTCTGCTGGAGCTGGATCTTGCCGGCAGCCTGACCGAGATCTACCGCAAGCACTATGGCCTCGACTACGCCCGCATGCGCCTCACCTTCCACCCCACCGCCCTGCCCGACGAGGTGGCCCGCC
>NZ_CDBY01000072.1:871-1233 GCF_000820125.1 Aeromonas simiae
GCCCGACGAGGTGGCCCGCCTGCTCGGCGCCACGGCGGGGCTGCCGGCGCTGCGCCTTGAGCGACTCAACTTCGATCAGCACGGCCAGGTGCTCGATATGGATCTCGAGTACTGGCGCCACGACAGCCTGGAGATCGAGGTCGACACCGCCGAGTGACCTTCATGGTTTGGTCATCCCCCTGTCACCCCGCTGTCATCACCGCTCGCTAGCCTCTCCATGCCATCTGGTTTAGACCAAATAGAGGAGAGAAGGATGAAACGACCCCTGCTGGCCGCCAGTCTACTGGCCGCATTTACCGCTCAGGCGGCCACCGACCTGACCGTCTACACCGCCTTTGAGCCGGAGCAGCTGGCCGAGCTGA
>NZ_CDBY01000072.1:1437-2044 GCF_000820125.1 Aeromonas simiae
GGAGCAGCTGGCCGAGCTGAAACAGGCCTTCGAGGCCCAGCAACCGGCGATCCGCATCAAGTGGGTGCGCGACTCCACCGGCGTGATGACCGCCCGCCTGCTGGCCGAGAAGGCCAACCCCAAGGCCGACGTGGTATGGGGGCTGGCCGCCACCAGCCTGCTGCAACTCGACAAGCAGGGCATGCTGGCCGCCTATGCCCCCAAGGGATTGGACAAGCTCGACAGCCGTTTCCGAGACAGCCGCGCCGAGCCGCACTGGGTCGGTCTCGATGCCTTCTTCAGCGCCCTCTGCTTTAACAAGGTGGAAGCCGAGAAGCAGGGCATTCCGGCCCCGACCAGCTGGGCCGATCTGACCAAGCCTGTCTACCGCGGCAAGATAGTGATGCCCAACCCCGCCTCGTCGGGCACCGGTTTTCTGAGCGTGGCTGGCTGGCTACAGACCATGCCGCAAGGGGCGGGCTGGCAATACATGGACGCCCTGCACCAGAACATCGATCGCTACACCCACTCGGGCTCCGCCCCCTGCAAGCTGGCCGCCAGCGGCGAGACGGTGATCGGCATCTCCTTTGACTTCCCGGCCACCAGCCTCAAGGCCAAGGGGGCCCCC
>NZ_CDBY01000073.1:0-3272 GCF_000820125.1 Aeromonas simiae
AATTGGGTGCCTGGCAGTGTCCTACTCTCGCATGGCATCTGCCACACTACCATCGGCGCTACAGCGTTTCACTTCTGTGTTCGGCATGGGAACAGGTGGGTCCACCGCGCTATGGCCGCCAGGCAAAATCGTAATCCGAAAAGCTGAGTGCACTCACGATATCCATCGCAAGCACTAAAGTCGTTCTCGCTTGTCACAAGCGCTCAAAACACTTCTTGGGTGTTGTATGGTTAAGCCTCACGGGTAATTAGTACGGGTTAGCTCAACGCATCGCTGCGCTTACACACCCCGCCTATCAACGTTGTGGTCTCCAACGGCCCTTTAGGACCCTCAAGGGGTCAGGGATGACTCATCTCAGGGCTCGCTTCCCGCTTAGATGCTTTCAGCGGTTATCGATTCCGAACTTAGCTACCGGGCAGTGCCACTGGCGTGACAACCCGAACACCAGAGGTTCGTTCACTCCGGTCCTCTCGTACTAGGAGCAACTCCCTTCAATCATCCAACGCCCACGGCAGATAGGGACCGAACTGTCTCACGACGTTCTGAACCCAGCTCGCGTACCACTTTAAATGGCGAACAGCCATACCCTTGGGACCAACTTCAGCCCCAGGATGTGATGAGCCGACATCGAGGTGCCAAACACCGCCGTCGATATGAACTCTTGGGCGGTATCAGCCTGTTATCCCCGGAGTACCTTTTATCCGTTGAGCGATGGCCCTTCCATACAGAACCACCGGATCACTATGACCTGCTTTCGCACCTGCTCGACCTGTCCGTCTCGCAGTTAAGCTGGCTTATGCCATTGCACTAACCTCCTGATGTCCGACCAGGATTAGCCAACCTTCGTGCTCCTCCGTTACTCTTTGGGAGGAGACCGCCCCAGTCAAACTACCCACCAGGCACTGTCCGCGATCCCGATTCAGGGACCTGCGTTAGAACATCAAACATACAAGGGTGGTATTTCAAGGTCGGCTCCACGACAACTAGCGTCATCGCTTCAAAGCCTCCCACCTATCCTACACATGTAGGTTCAATGTTCAGTGCCAAGCTGTAGTAAAGGTTCACGGGGTCTTTCCGTCTAGCCGCGGGTACACCGCATCTTCACGGCGATTTCGATTTCACTGAGTCTCGGGTGGAGACAGCATGGCCATGGTTACACCATTCGTGCAGGTCGGAACTTACCCGACAAGGAATTTCGCTACCTTAGGACCGTTATAGTTACGGCCGCCGTTTACCGGGGCTTCGATCAAGAGCTTCGTGTTACCACTAACCCCATCAATTAACCTTCCGGCACCGGGCAGGTGTCACACCCTATACGTCCACTTTCGTGTTTGCAGAGTGCTGTGTTTTTGATAAACAGTCCCAGCCATCTGGTCACTGCGACTCCCAACAGCTCCGTGAGCAAGTCACTTCACCATCAAGAGCGTACCTTCTCCCGAAGTTACGGTACTATTTTGCCTAGTTCCTTCACCCGAGTTCTCTCAAGCGCCTTGGTATTCTCTACCCGACCACCTGTGTCGGTTTGGGGTACGATGACATGTAATCTGAAGCTTAGAGGCTTTTCCTGGAAGCAGGGCATCAATGGCTTCACCACCGTAGTGGCTTCGTCTCGTGTCTCAGTGTTGTGTCTCCGGATTTGCCTAGAAACACCACCTACGCACTTTCACCAGGACAACCGTCGCCTGGCCCACCTAGCCTTCTCCGTCCCCCCATCGCAATTACATGTCGTGCAGGAATATTAACCTGCTTCCCATCGACTACGCCTTTCGGCCTCGCCTTAGGGGTCGACTCACCCTGCCCCGATTAACGTTGGACAGGAACCCTTGGTCTTCCGGCGAGGAGGCTTTTCACCCCCTTTATCGTTACTTACGTCAGCATTCGCACTTCTGATATCTCCAGCATACCTCTCGATACACCTTCGCAGACTTACAGAACGCTCCCCTACCACTTGCACTGAGTGCAAATCCGCGGCTTCGGTGCCTGGTTTGAGCCCCGTTACATCTTCCGCGCAGGCCGACTCGACTAGTGAGCTATTACGCTTTCTTTAAATGATGGCTGCTTCTAAGCCAACATCCTAGCTGTCTGAGCCTTCCCACATCGTTTCCCACTTAACCAGAACTTTGGGACCTTAGCCGGCGGTCTGGGTTGTTTCCCTCTTCACGACGGACGTTAGCACCCGCCGTGTGTCTCCCGGATAGTACTTACTGGTATTCGGAGTTTGCAAAGGGTTGGTAAGTCGGGATGACCCCCTAGCCTTAACAGTGCTCTACCCCCAGTAGTATTCGTCCGAGGCGCTACCTAAATAGCTTTCGGGGAGAACCAGCTATCTCCGAGTTTGATTGGCCTTTCACCCCCAGCCACAGGTCATCCCCTAACTTTGCAACGTTAGTGGGTTCGGTCCTCCAGTTGATGTTACTCAACCTTCAACCTGCCCATGGCTAGATCACCCGGTTTCGGGTCTACACCCTGCAACTATTCGCCCAGTTAAGACTCGGTTTCCCTACGGCTCCCCTATACGGTTAACCTCGCTACAGAATGTAAGTCGCTGACCCATTATACAAAAGGTACGCAGTCACCCCGAAGGGCTCCCACTGCTTGTACGTACACGGTTTCAGGTTCTATTTCACTCCCCTCACAGGGGTTCTTTTCGCCTTTCCCTCACGGTACTGGTTCACTATCGGTCAGTCAGGAGTATTTAGCCTTGGAGGATGGTCCCCCCATGTTCAGACAGGATATCACGTGTCCCGCCCTACTCGATTTCACATCAAGGTTGCTTTCGTGTACGGGGCTATCACCCTGTATCGCCGGCCTTTCCAGACCGTTCCACTAACGTCCAAGATGCTTAAGGGCTAATCCCCGTTCGCTCGCCGCTACTGAGGGAATCTCGGTTGATTTCTTTTCCTCGGGGTACTTAGATGTTTCAGTTCTCCCGGTTCGCCTCTGTTACCTATGTATTCAGTAACAGATACCCGAGTTATCTCGGGTGGGTTTCCCCATTCGGAAATCCGTGATTGATAATGTCTCTTACCGACTCATCACGGCTTATCGCAGGTTAGTACGTCCTTCATCGCCTCTGACTGCCAAGGCATCCACCGTGTACGCTTAGTCACTTAACCATACAACCCCAAGAAGTGTCGTTTCCGACGCTTGCTTGTTGCTGCACAACAAGGACCAAAATATAAACTTTGGTTTTCGCCAAGAAGTTTCCAAGACACTTGTAACAAATGTTTGAGAACTACTTTTTAATCAGCTTTCCAGATTGTTAAAGAGCA
>NZ_CDBY01000074.1:0-1070 GCF_000820125.1 Aeromonas simiae
GGCGACCCATGGGGTCGCCTCTTTGTGTGTTGGTAGAGCTGTGGAGCGAGCGCCTTATTCGGCGTCGTACTCCTCGATCTCCTTGCCGAGTGCCTGCATGATGGTGCGTGCCTCGGCGGGAATGCTGTCCGGCTGATCCTTGCGCAGATCTTCGTCGCACGGCAGCGGCTGGCCAGTAAAGGCGTGCAAGAAGGCCTCGCAGAGCAGCTCGCTGTTGGTGGCGTGGCGCAGGTTGTTGACCTGGCGGCGGGTGCGCTCGTCAGTCAGCACCTTAAGCACCTTGAGCGGGATGGAAACGGTGATTTTCTTGACCTGCTCACTCTTCTTGCCGTGCTCTGCATAGGGGCTGACATAGTCGCCGTTCCACTCTGTTCCCATGATCCACCTGTACTGGTTAAGCCGTGAGGCCGAATTTTAACCCTTAAGGAGGGTAATGGCAATCCAACGGCAAAGCCATTCGGACGTCTAGACATGTTGACGGCTTTTTTGGTTTGGCATACTGTGTAGCTCAGCCAGATGGGGCACAGACGAAACAGGGAAGGAGAGCGCAGATGAGTCATCAGGGAACCCACGCCGTACGGGTCGGCATCGAGAGCGATACCCAACACGGGGCGGTCGTTCCTCCCATCTATCTCTCCAGCAACTACACCTTTGCCGACTTTGGCGAGCCACGTCAATACGACTATGCCCGCTCCGGCAACCCGACCCGCAGCAATCTGGCCGAGGCACTGGCTGCCCTGGAAGGGGGGGCGGGTGCCGTCATCACATCCACCGGCATGGGCGCGGTGCATCTGGTCAGCACCACCCTGCTCGCGGCGGGGGATCTGCTGATCGCCCCCCACGACTGCTATGGCGGTACCTGGCGCCTGTTCGAGCACCTCGCCACCAAGGGGTGCTACCGGGTCAAGTTTGTCGATCTGGCCGATGACAAGGCGCTGGCGGAGGCGCTGGCCGAGCAGCCCAAGCTGGTATGGATTGAGACCCCCTCCAACCCCCTGCTGCGGGTAGTGGATGTGGCCGCCATCTGCACGGCCGCCCATGCCGCTGGGGCGCGGGTGGCGGTCGACAAC
>NZ_CDBY01000074.1:1355-1673 GCF_000820125.1 Aeromonas simiae
GCCGCTGGCGCTGGGCGCCGATCTGGTGGTGCACTCCACCACCAAGTACATCAACGGCCACTCCGACGTGGTCGGCGGCGCCGTGGTGGCGGCCGAGGCCGCTCTGGCCGAGCAGCTCACCTGGTGGGCCAACTGCCTCGGGCTGACCGGCGGGGCATTCGACTCCTACCTTACCCTGCGCGGCCTGCGTACCCTAGGGGCGCGCCTGCGCTGTCACGCCGAAAACACCGAGCAGGTGCTGGCGTTTCTCCAGGCGCAGCCCAGAGTGACCCGCATCTATCACCCCTCCCTGCCCACCCATCCGGGGCATGAGATTGC
>NZ_CDBY01000075.1:0-282 GCF_000820125.1 Aeromonas simiae
ACGTTACGTCGGCAAGTAACCACCTCAGTACGCGCCACAGGGCGGCCTAATGTGACCCTGTGGCGCGTACTGAGGTGGTTACTTGCCGACGTAACGTTGCTCAAGGTGGCGGCGCAACCAGCGCGGTGACAGCGTCTCGCCCGTTGCCTGCGTCAGTAGCTCGTCAGTGGGCAGCAAGCTCGCTTGTTGCCAAATCTTTGCACTGAGCCACGCAAACAGGGCAGGCAGGCGACCGGCCTCGATCACGCTGCCCATCTCGCCGAGATCGCGCTCCAGCGCAAA
>NZ_CDBY01000075.1:493-10450 GCF_000820125.1 Aeromonas simiae
TCGCGCTCCAGCGCAAAGCGCAACTGCGCCGCCGTCATGGCGCCCAGCGTGTAACTCGGGAAATAGCCGAACGAGCCATCAGTCCAGTGAATATCCTGCATGCAGCCATCCCGGTAGTTGCCGGCCGTGCGCAGCCCCAGCCACTGCTGCATCTTCGCATCCCACAGCTCGGGAATGTCGGCCACCTCGATGCGCCCCTCGATGAGATCGCGCTCCAGCTCATAACGCAAGATGACGTGAGCCGGATAAGTCACCTCATCCGCATCGACCCGGATCAAGCCAGGTTCGACCCGGTTGTAAAGGCGCGTCAAGTTCGCCGCCGAGAGCGCCGGCTGCTCGCCGAAATGGGCGCGGATGCGCGGAGCAATGAGCGACAGGAACGCCGGGTGGTGGCCAAGCTGCATCTCGCAAAACAGGCTCTGACTCTCGTGGATGGCCATGGAGCGCGCCTCACCCGCCGGCTGGCCCAGCCACTCGCGCGGCAGCCCTTGCTCGTAGCGGGCGTGGCCGGTCTCGTGGATGATGCCCATCAGGCTCGAGACAAACTCCTCTTCGTTGTAGCGCGTGGTCATGCGCACATCGGTGGGCACCCCGCCGCAAAACGGATGGGTGCTGACATCGAGGCGGCCCTGGTTGAAGTCAAAGCCGATGAGCGACATCACCTCGAGCCCGAGCGCCTTTTGCTGCTCAGTCGGGAAGGGGCCGGCGGGGGTGAGCACCGCATCGCCGCGCTGGCGCTCACTGACCTCTGTGATGAGCCCAGGTAGCCAGCTGGCGAGATCGCCAAACACCTGATCCAACTTGACCACGCTCATGCCCGGCTCATACAGCGCCAGCATGGCGTCATAGGGGCGCATCTCGAGCGCCTCGGCCCGTAGCCTCGCGACGTCGCGCGACAGGCGCACCACCTCGCCGAGATTCGGGGCAAAACCGGCCCAGTCGTTCTCTTGGCGCTGACGGCGCCAGGCGTGCTCACAACGGCTGCCGGCCAGTGAAAGCGCCTCGACCAGATCGGCAGGCAGCAGGCGGGCATCCTGCCAGTGGCGGCGGATCTCGTTGAGATTCGCCTGCTGCGCCGCACTGAGCGCTTCGCCTTCGGCCGCGGCAATCCAATCACCGACCTCGGGGGCGGTCTTTTTGGCATGCAGCAGCACCTCGAGTTCAGCCATGGCCTCGGCGCGGGCCTGACTCCCTCCTTCGGGCATCATGGTCGCCTGATCCCAGCCACAGATGGCAGAGAGGTGTTGCAGGCGGTAGATCTGGCGTTGATGGGCTTCCAGTTGTTGATATGACATGGGGGATTCCTGGTGTAAGAGGGGCTCGTCAGGCGAGGCGGCGCAGGTGGCGCTCGCGATTTTCCGCCTTCTTGCGATCGCTTTTGCGCAGCAGCACATACAAGGCGCCACTGCCGCCGTGGCGGCGCTCGGCGCTGTGCATGGCCATCACCTCGGGAATGTGCGGCAGCCAGGCGCTCACGTAACTTTTCAGCAGCGCCTGGGGCTGGCTGCGCTCTCCCTTGCCGTGCAGGATCAGCACGGAGCGGATGTCGCGCTCGAGGCAGTCGCGGATAAATTGCAGCAGCGCCACGCGCGCCTCGCGCAGGGTGTGCTGGTGCAGATCCAGGCTCGCCTGCAACTCATATTTACCAAGGCGCAGCTTCTTGTAGACCCCCTCCTGCACGCCGTCGCGCTTGAAGCCGACCGGATCGTGTGGGCGCAGCATCTCGACCGCCTCCATGGTGAGGCCATCGGGTTCATGGCCATCCTCGCGCATGGCCGCCTCGCGGCGGGCGAGCTGGGCCTCGCTGGGGTGCGGCAAAGGCGGTGAGGGGGGGATCTGATCGGACGTGATGGGCTTGACGCCACTCATCTCCTGCATGAAGAGCTGGTAATCGTCGGGTTGCACGGCGCGGCTCCTGGACATTTTTTGCCGATTATAACGGGCAAGCGGGTGAGGGCCTACCGCCTCAACCCGGCGTAGTGGCGGGCGGGCTGAGGCGCTCGATGCGGTAGCCGCGCTCGGCAAGGCCGGCCAGCAGCCCCTTCGGCCCATACAGGTGCAGTGAGCCGACCACGATGAAGCTGTTGCTCTCAAGGCCCGGTAGCTGCGTCAGCCAGCGCGCATTGCGCTCGGCCAGCAGTTTCTGCTCGAGCCACTCCTGTAGCTCTGGCGGCCCCATCTCCTCTTTGAGCAGCTCGCTTAAGTGGGTTTCATCGCCGGCCTGCCAGGCGTTGAGCACCTCGGTGAAGCTCTGTTTGAAATCATCCAGCTCATCGAGGGTGCTCTCGAGCATGGCGTTTTGGTGCGCGCTGACGCTTGCCAGATAGCCGAGCTGCTCGCTGAAGCCTTCCAGCCCCTTGATGGGGCGCTTGGCGTCAGTGGCCTGGGCCAGAAAGTGGCTGTCGACCCCGAGCGCCGGATCAAAACCGCTCTGGCCGATGGCGGCCTGACTCAGAGCCAGCGCCGCATACCAGGGTTGCAGCGGCGCGAGCTGCGCGATGGGCACGCCAAGGCGGGTGGCGGCGGCCTGGGTTTTGGCATAGAGCGCGGCGGGCAGCACATCGGCGAGTTGCTGGCCATCCGGCAGGCGGGTGAGGCGGGCCATCTCGGTCAGATCGTCTGGGGTTATCTGATTGAGGTTCACCTCGACCACCAGTTGCCGGCTCTGTTGCCACGCCTCGTCGATGGCCTTTGGTAAGGGGTAGATAGAGGCATGGCCTGCATGCACCGAGCCGAGCAGCCAGAGCGTCTGGGCCCCTTTCTCGACCCGGTAGAAAGCGGGCTCGGCACGCAATAGCAGCGGCCAGAGCAGCAGGAGAAGCCAGGGGGATCGCAGAAATTTGATCATGGAAATCCTTATGTTGCACACTGGGGCTCACTCAAGGAAGCCACTATAACAAACCGGAGTCCCCATGCCTCACCTGCGTTGCCGTGCTCTGTCCCAACCGGACGTCGAGCGTTTGAGCCTGACCCTGATCGATGCCCTGGCCGAGCTGCTGGGCAGCGATCCGGCCAACTTCACCCTGGAGCGGGTCGAGAGTACCTTCTTCGCCGATGGCTGGCCGCGCCAGAGTTCGCCCCTCATCGAGGTGGCCTGGTTTGCCCGCGAGCAGGCGGTGCAGGATGCCGCCGCCCGGCTCATCACCGAGCAGGTGCGCGAGATAGTGGGGAGCGAGGTGCGGGTGGCCGTGGTGTTCCAGGCGCTGGAGCGCAGCGCCTACTACAGCGACGGCCAGCACTTCTAGGCGGACTTGACCAGTAGCCGGTCGAGCCAGCGGGTTGGCAGCAGCCGGCGCAGCCAGCCAAACAGCCGGGTCGGGAAGGTGACCGGGTAGCGGGCCTTGGGGCGACGGCTGCTGAGGGCGTGCACCAGGGGCGGCAGGCAGGATTCGGGCGGCAGGGTGAAACGGCCGCTCGGCCCCTCTTTTTCCAGCCGCTTGAGGGTCTGGCGGTAGGCCTTCTTGTGGCGGCTCGCCTTCGGGTCGACATGGCGCAGGAAGGCATCGCGGGCGTTGACCCTAAACTGAGTGTCGATGGGGCCCGGCTCAATCAGGCTGACGTGCACCCCGCTGCCGGCAAGCTCAAGGCGCAGGGTATCGCTGTAACCTTCCAGGGCGAACTTGCTGGCGTTGTAGGCACCGCGATAGCGCATGGCGACCAGCCCGAGCACCGAGCTGTTTTGCACGATACGCCCCTCGCCGGCCGCCAGCATGCCCGGCAGCACCAACCGGATCAGATGGTGCCAGCCGATGAGGTTGGTCTCGAGCTGCTCGCGCAGCGCCTCGGTCGGCAGATCCTCAAGGGCGCCGGGTTGGCCGTAAGCGCCGTTGTTGAACAGCCCATACAGGCGCCCGCCGGCCAGATAGAGCGCCTCGGCGGCCCCGGCCTCGATGCTGGCGGGATCGCGCAGATCGAGGCGGACTGTGGTCAGCCCTTCGCCACGCAGGCGGGCGGCGTCTTCTTCACTGCGGGTGGAGGCGATCACCGAAAAGCCGTGTTGGCGCAGGCCGCGGGCGGCGGCGAGCCCGATGCCGCTGGAGCAGCCGGTGATGAGGACGTAACGGTTGGCCATCGAGGCATCCTTGGCGGTGGAAAGCGTCAGGGTAGCGCAAAATGAAACCGGGCCACAGGGGCCCGGTTGCGCTTTCTGCCATGGATAACCGTTACAGTACGGTGAACGGCATGATGATGTGGAACTTCACGTCACGCTCGGAGGCGAACATGTTCGGGTAGTACCAGCTGCCCTTGTCGTCCTGCTGGTTGTTGTAATCGGTGTAGTGCAGCTTGAACAGGGTGCCCTTGAGCGAGCCTTCCTGCACCGTGTACATCAGGTCGAAGTTGGCGGCCCACTCCTTACCGTTCTTGATGGTGCTGTCGCCGTTCTCGGCATCCCAGCCATAGGCACCGGAGAGACCGACGGTCCAGCCAGCGGCCCCGACCAGATCATCCAGGGTACGGGTCACGCCGAAGAAGACGGCCTTCTCGTTGTTTTCGTTCCAGTCGGAGCGGGAGTCCCACCAGATCTCGTTCGCGCCCTGAGAGTTGCCGTAGCCGCGGGTCAGACGGGGCAGGTAGTTGCCCTCGGAGCCTTCGGCCTTGGTCCACAACCCTTCGAGGCGGAAGCCGTACGGGCCGGCGCCCCAGCCGAAGGTGATGGCTTGTTGCCAGGCCAGCCCGTCGTAGGTCTCAACCTCGCCGCCATCCTTGGTGTAGTCGTCGGTCTTGGAGCCGTAGAACTGGTAGCTGGTATTGAGGCCACCCAGCACATCAAACTTGTGGGCCAGCTTGAAGTGGTAGCTGTCCATGTAGTCTTCGGACTGACCGAAGGCGGCGGTGACGGCCGTGCCGTTCTCGAAGGTGTAACGGGCGGCCAGACCGTGGATGTAGTCGATGACGTTTTCGTCAGCAAACGGATCCATCCATGCCTTGGCGCGGGAGAACTTCTGGGTATCGCGATACCAGGGGGCCTTGTATTCGTCAGCGATGGCGTAGGTCAGGTAGAGGTTGCCGAAGTTGCCTTCCACCTGGCCACCACGGTAGGTACCGGGCTGATAGGACCAGTTCACGCCGATGATGCCGGGCACGTAGAGCTGGGTCAGACCCCCCTTGGCGGTGACGGCACCATCAAAGAATTTGAACTTGAGGGCGGCGTTGGTCAGGCTGGCGCCGTTCTCGGAGCGGCCATCGGAGCCACCCCAGCTGTTGCCCCAGAAGGAGAACTCGTTCTCTTCGTTGACCGGGTTGCTCTCGTCAACGGCCAGATCCATGGCGCCGTAGCCACCGACATCGACACCGACCACATCCCATGCGTAGCCGGAGTTGAAGTTCAGTGCCAGCTGAGCGGTGGAGTGGCTGAGGTTGGAGTGGTACTGGCCATCGCCGGCGCCATCCTTGCGGTCACGCTCGCGCTGGAAGTAGAAGACGCCGCCGGAGAGCTTGGCGTCTTCCACGAAGGCTTCGTAGGACTTGCCGTAGCTTGGGCTCATGGTGTCCTGAACGGCCAGGGCCATGCCCGGGGCTATCATGGCGGCGATGACGGCGGCACTCAAAGCGGCACGCTTGAAGAGGATAACTTCCATTACAATGCTCCTGATTTTATGGACTTAGCATTTATCCGGCTACCGGTCATCCGGCCGCTCGGCGATGGCATGGCTGGCCTTTTTTCGGCCTTGTTATTGCTTATCTGTCCCGGTCACCGGGTCTTGGCCCCCGGTGCTGTGACAAGTTGGTCTGTTTATTTGCATCGGATCCGGTCTTGGCGTTCCGGATAAGACCAGAGTACTTTCGTGGTGCGAAATATCAATCGCTCCGGAGGGGGAAAGTTCAAAACTATGACCGAGTGCAAAAAATCGAGTCCAATCCCATGGAACTTTCACCACATCGCTGTTCTGAAAGGGATGGTAGCGTTTTCGGATGGGGTGTTTTCGCGCTGAGGGTAGGGGGGGAAGGGGGGCGAAATGGAAGTTACAAAGAGAAATAATTCTCACAAGAAAAAAACAGAGGCGGCATCGTACCGGCCTAGCGGGCAGTGCTACCGTGCAACAGGGTCGTGCTCTGGGGAGTAGGCGGACTCGATAACGGCCGGTAAAGTCATAAAACTGTCACACAAACTTCCAATAATTGGCGCACATATCTTCACATGGGAGAGAGAAGGGAAATGGGAAAGCGAATTCTGGTGGTCGAGGACGAGGCCCCCATCCGCGAGATGCTCTGCTTCGTGCTGGAGCAGAAGGGTTATGAAGCCATCGAAGCCCAGGACTTTGAGGACGGACTGGCCAAGCTCAAGGAGCCCTACCCCGAACTCATCGTGCTGGATTGGATGTTGCCGGGGGGCAGCGGGATCCAGTTCCTCAAGCAGCTCAAGCAAGATGAGATGACCCGCCAGATCCCGGTGGTGATGCTCACCGCTCGCGGCGAGGAGGAGGACAAGGTACGCGGCCTTGAAGCCGGCGCCGATGACTACATCACCAAGCCGTTCTCTCCCAAGGAGCTGACGGCCCGCCTGCATGCGGTGATGCGCCGCGTCTCGCCCACCTCGGTGGAGGAGGCGATCGAGGTACAGGGGTTGCGCCTCGATCCGCTCTCCCACCGGGTCAGCGTTGAGGACAAGGCGCTCGACATGGGGCCGACCGAATTTAAGCTGCTGCACTTCTTCATGACCCATCCTGAGCGGGTTTACAGCCGCGAGCAGCTGCTTAACAATGTGTGGGGCACCAATGTCTATGTGGAGGATCGCACCGTGGACGTGCACATCCGCCGACTGCGCAAAGCCATCGAAGAGACCGGCCATGATCGCTTGGTCCAGACTGTACGCGGGGCAGGCTATCGCTTCTCGACCCGGCTGTAGGAACCCTTATGTTGCAACCATATAGTTGGCGCCGGCAGCTGTGGCGGATGGTGGGCTTCTATGCCCCCTTTGCCTTGGTGGGCTGGCTGGTGGGTCATCTGGCCGACGTGTTGCTGGCCGCGACCGTGTTGCACCTCATCTGGCACTATCAGCAGCAGCACCGGCTGGCCTACTGGCTGTGGCATGACCGCAGCCTAGTGCCCCCCACCGGCAGCGGCAGTTGGGAATACATCTTCAACGGCATCTACAAGTTGCAGCAGCGCCAGCGCAGCCGTCGCCGCGAGCTGGCAGGCCTTATCCGCCGCTTTCGTGAGGGGGCGGAGGCGCTGCCTGACGCCGCCGTGGTCTATCGCGAGGATGGCAGTATTCTCTGGTGCAACCGGCTGGCCGAGAAGATGCTCGGCTTTCGCTGGCCCGAGGATGCCGGCCAGCACATCGGCAACCTGATCCGCGCCCCCGCCTTTACGGATTACCTCGCCAAGGGCAACTATGAGGAGCCGCTTGAGCTGCCTTCTCCTAACAATGAGGAGAAGCAGCTCGAGTTTCGCATCATGCCCTATGCCATCGATCAGGCGATGCTGGTGGCGCGCGACGTGACGCGCCTGCGCAGTCTGGAGAAGACCCGCAAGCACTTCGTGGCCAACGTCTCGCATGAGCTGCGCACCCCGCTCACCGTGCTGAAGGGGTATCTCGAGATGACCGAGGAACTGCCGCCCCCCGGCCTGTGGGACAAGACCCACAGGGTGATGTCGGAGCAGGCGCAGCGGATGGACAACCTAGTCAATCAACTGCTGACCCTGTCACGCATCGAGGCGGCGAACGAGGTGGATCTCACCCGTGTCGTCGACATGCCGGCGATGCTGGCCATTTTGGAGCAGGAGGCGCGTGCGCTCTCCGGTGAGCGGCTGCACGCGATCCATTTCGAGATTCAGCCCGATCTCAAGCTCTATGGCGATCCGGATCTGCTGCGCAGCGCCGTCTCCAACCTGGTCTACAACGCGGTGCACTACACACCGGCGGGTCGGTCCATCAAGGTGGAGTGGCGCCGTCAGGGGGCCGGGGCCCTGTTTGCGGTGACCGACGAAGGGGAGGGGATTGCCCCCGAGCATCTGGCGCGCCTGACCGAGCGCTTCTATCGGGTCGATCGCGCCCGCTCGCGCCAGACCGGTGGCTCGGGGCTGGGGCTGGCCATCGTCAAGCATGCCTTGAGCCATCACGACACCCACCTCGACATCGAGAGCCGGGTCGGCAGGGGGAGCCGCTTTAGCTTCGTGGTGCCCCCTCCACTGCTGGTGGATCAGCGCAAGAGCGCGTGAGATCTCGCGGGAAGGGCGGCCATGGGCCGCCTTTTTCTTTGCGGATAGATGGCACTTTCTTTACCGGTGTCATGAAAGTGTCACGGATGATCAATATTTTTGTCATTGGCAGGCCAGATACTGGCGCCGTCTTGGAACAGACCCTTGTTACCTTTGGAGAGATTGGATGAAACTCAACAAATTGGCTGGCGTTATTGGACTGTCTACTGCTGCTCTGTTTTCCGCCCACAGCATGGCGGCTGGCGTTGACAGCAAACTGCCCGATTATCAGCCGATCAGCGGCATCTCCGGCAACCTGTCGTCGGTGGGCTCCGATACCCTGGCCAACATGATGACCCTGTGGGCCGAAGAATTTAAGCGCATGTATCCGAACGTGAACGTGCAGATCCAGGCCGCCGGCTCCTCGACCGCACCGACCGCGCTGACCGAAGGGGTGGCCCAATTCGGCCCCATGAGTCGCGAGATGAAGGCCGGTGAAATCGAGGCATTCGAGAAGCGCTACGGCTACAAGCCGACCGGGATCCCGGTGGCGGTGGATGCCCTGGCCGTGTTCGTCAACAAGGACAACCCCGTCAAGGGGCTGACCATGGAGCAGGTGGACACCATTTTCTCCAGCACCCTCAAGTGCGGTGGCGACAAGCAGGCTTCCCGCTGGTCTGACGTCGGCTTGACCGGTGAGTGGGCCGCCAAGGATATCCAGCTCTATGGCCGCAACTCCGTCTCCGGTACTTATGGTTACTTCAAGGAGCACGCCCTGTGTAAGGGGGATTTCAAGAGCGGCGTGAACGAGCAGCCGGGCTCCGCCTCTGTGGTGCAGTCGGTCTCCTCCTCCCTCAACGGCATCGGCTACTCCGGCATCGGCTATGTCACCTCCGGCGTGCGCGCCGTGCCGCTCTCCAAGGATGGCAAGACCTTCGTCGAGGCGACCGAGCAGAACGCGCTGACCGGCAAGTATCCCCTGTCACGCTTCCTCTACGTCTACGTGAACAAGCACCCGAACAAGCCGCTCTCTCCGATGGAGCAGGAGTTCATCAAGATGATCCTCTCCAAGACCGGTCAGAGCATCGTGGCCAAGGACGGGTACATCCCGCTGCCGGGCAAGGTGGTGGAGAACGATCTTAAAAAGCTGGGGCTGATGTAAGTCACAGCTTGTCGAAGCGGGCCCTGCGGGGCCCGTTTTGTGCTCTTCAGACGCCCGTTGCCCTTGCACCGGGCGTCACCATTTTTGACAATACAGGGGTGTCTTCTACCAAGGATTGTCGACCATGTCCCGCACCGTCCCCGCCTTTGCCGTCAGCCTGCTGTGCGCCGCCCTGCTGAGCGGATGTGCCCAGTCACCGACCGGCCGTAACCAGATGCTGCTCTTTTCGCCCCAGCAGATGAGCCAGCTGGGAGCCGACTCCTTTAGCCAGATGAAGCAGCAGGAGAAGGTGAGCAAGGATGCCAAGACCAATGCCTATGTGCAGTGCGTGACCAAGGCGGTGACCGCCCAGGTGCCGGCCAGCTATGGCATCAGCAGCTGGGAGGTGGTGGTGTTTGACTCCAAGGAGGTCAATGCCTTCGCCCTGCCGGGCGGAAAGGTCGGGGTCTATACCGGGCTCCTCAAGGTGGCCCAGAACCAGGATCAGCTGGCCACCGTCATCGGTCACGAGCTGACCCACGTGCTGGCCCAGCACTCCAACGAACGCCTCTCGCGCAGCCAGCTGGCTGACATGGGCATGGCGGCGGCCAATGTGGCGCTCGGCTCCTCGGAATATGGCGGTGCCACCATGGCGGCGCTGGGGCTCGGGGTGC
>NZ_CDBY01000076.1:0-53443 GCF_000820125.1 Aeromonas simiae
GTTGCTGACTTCCAAAGAAGTCTTGCTTGGTCACTTCATCAGACATTGAAATATCAAAAATTGTTTTTGATGCTTTCAATCCTGCGAGTGCCCACACAGATTGCTTGATTCAATTTGTTAAAGAACGTTGCCTTGTCGGCATCCAGCGCGGCATGCCGTGCTGGTGAGGGCGCATTATAGGGATAGCGGCGAGGCTAGCAAGCCCTTTTCTCACCTCGGCGAACCGTTCGCTCACAAAACACCCGAATCAGGCTGTTTTGTTTAAAAACCCACCCCAAAGGCGCCCCTCTACCGCGCATTTTAATTGAACATTTCAGATGCTAGTTTATAATCGACATCTGAAAGCACTATTTCATCTTCAGGAGCCCACATGCACCAGATCCTCGACCGTCAGAAGGAGGAGGCGATCCCTCCCCTGCTGCGCCTCGGTTTTCGCCCCTTCTTCCTGTTCGGGGCGCTGTTCTCGGTCGCGGCCATGCTGCTGTGGTGGCTGCAGTTAACCGGACTGGTGGCATTCCCGGCGCTGACCAACCCCATCTGGTGGCACGCCCATGAGATGTTGTTCGGCTTTGGCAGCGCCATCGTCGCCGGTTTCTTGCTGACGGCGGTGCAGAACTGGACCGGTTTTCCCGGAGTGCGTGGCCCTGTGCTTGGGCTCATCGTCTCGCTCTGGCTGCTCCCACGCCTGCTGCTGCCCCTGCTGGGTAACGACAACCTGCTGCTGATGATGAGCGATCTGATCTGGCTTCCCCTGGCCGCCTTCTACCTGGCCCGCCCCATAGTGCGGGTACGCCAGTGGCGCAACCTCTTCTTCGTTCCCCTTTTGCTGGTGCTCACCGCACTCAACGCCAGCAGCTGGCTGCTCGGGCCTGACTGGCTGCTGACGGAGAAGCTGCTGGTCGCCACCGTATTGCTCTTTACTACCCTGATCGCCGTGATGGGGGGACGCGTCATTCCCTTTTTCACCTCGCGCGCCACCCAGACCACCAAGCCAGAGCCACGAGTGTGGCTCGAGCGCATCGCCCTGGGGTCGCTTTGGCTGCTGCTGATAAGCTGGATCGCGCTGCCCACGTCGCTTCTGCAACAACCGGCCTGGGCGCCGCTCTACGCGCTCGCCGCCCTCGCCCACTTGATCCGCCAATCACGCTGGCGCTGGCGCGCCACCGCAGCCCACCCCCTGCTCTGGTCGCTGCACCTTGCCTATCTGTTTATTCCCCTCGGCCTCGCCGCACTGGGATGGTGGGCGCAGGGCGGCGCCCTGACCTTGTCGAGCGCCAGCCATTTCCTGAGCGCCGGCGCCATGGGGGGCATGATCCTCGCCATGATGGCGCGCGTCTCCCTCGGCCACACCGGGCGAGCGCTGGCGGTCGGCAAGCGCATCAGCGTCGCCTTCGCCCTGCTGCTACTGGCAGCCCTGCTGCGCGCCGCCCTCCCTTTGCTGCTGCCAAGCCAGACGCTCGCCGCCTGGCACGGGGGAGCCTGGGGCTGGGTCATCGCCTACGGTCTGTTTGTCTGGGTCTATCTGCCCATCCTGAGCCAACCCCGCATTGATGGCCGTCCCGGTTAGGGATAACGAATGAGATTATGAAAGCGGGCCGCGGTCTCACCCAGATTGCGATAACCATGGGGGAGATCGGCGGCAAAGCGCACCGCCTCTCCCCGCAACAGGCGGTGCCACTGCCCCTCTATCAGCACCTCCATCTCCCCTTCCAGCACCACCACATGCTCACTCACTCCGCGCTCATGGGGCTCAGACTCGCGCTCATAGCCAGGGAGCAGGGTCAGCTCGAAGAGTTCAAACCCAAGCGTGGGATCAAACGGAAAGAGGGGGGCCACCAGCATGCCCGCCTCGCCCGGCTGGCGGCGCAGGCGTTCCGCCGAGCGAAACAGCGTCGTGGTGGCATCCGGCATGGGGCCATCGAGAAAGCTCGAAAACGAGACCTTAAAGCCAGTGGCTATCTTCCACAGGGTCGCCACGGTCGGACTCGACTCACCGCGCTCAATCTGACCCAACATGGCCTTGCTGACGCCGGTCTCCTGCGCGGTGCGATCCAGGCTCCACCCCAGGGTCTGGCGCAGCTCACGCAGGCGGGCGGCGATCTGCTGGCCCGGGGGGAGGACGAGGGGGTCCGTCATAGGGCATCTCCTTCTTGTGCGTTATAACGCCCATCACTATAGTGAGGGCAATTGTACGTTATAACGCACGGAGCACCCATGCCCTTCTCGCTTTCTCACCTCAGTGCCGGCTTCATGGCGGTGCTGGTCGGCTACACCAGCTCGGTGGTGATCATCTTGCAGGCCGCCGCTGCGGCCGGAGCGGATGCCGCTCAGACGGCCTCCTGGCTGTGGGCGCTGGGGCTCGGCATGGGACTGACCTGTATCGGTCTCTCCCTTTACTACCGCATTCCGGTGCTCACCGCCTGGTCAACCCCGGGGGCCGCCCTGCTGGCCACCAGCTTAGCGGGGGTGAGCCTGGGTGAGGCCATCGGCGCCTTCATGTTGAGCTCGGCGCTGATGGTGCTGCTGGCCTTAAGCGGCAGCGTCGATAAACTGCTGCGGGTGCTGCCCAAACCGTTAGCGGCGGCCATGCTGGCCGGCGTACTGCTGCGCTTTGGCATCAATCTGTTTGCACCGCTGCCCGATGCCCCCTTGCTGATCCTCGGCATGCTGGCCCTCTATCTGCTGGCCAAACGCTGCGTCCCTCACCTGGTCATGGTCGTGGTTCTCATTGGCGGAGCCCTACTCGCCGGATGGCTAACGCCGTTTCACCTCGATGGCGTCACCCTCTCGCTCACCGAGCCGGTGTGGATGAGCCCGCGTTTCTCCTGGCATGCCCTCATCGGGGTGGGGCTCCCACTGTTTGTGGTGACCATGGCCTCCCAAAACCTGCCCGGCATGGCGGTGCTGCACGCCCACGGTTATCACCCCAAGGCCTCCCCCCTCATTGGCTGGACCGGCCTGACTGGCCTGTTGCTCGCGCCATTCGGCGGCTTTGCTTACAACCTGGCTGCCATCACGGCCGCCATCTGCATGGGAAAAGAGGTCGACGAGGCGCCCGCACGGCGCTGGCCCGCCGCCGTCTGGGCCGGGCTCTTCTATGTTATGAGCGGCCTGTTTGCCGCCAGCGTGGTGAGCCTGTTTGCCGCCCTGCCGCCGGCCCTGGTTGCCGCCATCGCTGGGCTGGCACTGCTCGGCACCATCGGCAGCAGCCTGCACAATGCACTGGCCGAAGAGCCCAGCCGCGAGAGCGCCCTCATCACCTTCCTAGTCACCGCTTCCGGGATCAGTTGGCTCGGGATCGGCTCGGCGTTCTGGGGGATCTTGCTTGGCGCCCTGGTGTGGCAGTGGCAACGCAGATCACCGCCTCCCCTCTGCCGCTAAGAAACCACACAGGCCCTACCGGGCCTGTTTATTTCTCCCCCATGTTCTCACTCAAGACGGGGCTTATCCCACTCCAGCACCGGCCAATGGCGCGCCTGCGCCAGCTCGCGCAAGGCCTTGGCCGGGTTGGTGGCGTGGGGAAATTCGGCCCATTCGAGCAGGGGCAGATCGTTGATCGAATCGCTGTAGGCAAAGCTGCCGGCGCTGGCCTCGCCGAAGCATTCACGCAGGCGCGCCACCTTGCCTTGGCGAAAGCTCAGCACCCCGCACGTCTCACCGATGAGCCGTCCATCCACCATCTCCAGCTCGATGGCGATACAGTGATCCATCCCCAAGGCGCGGGCCACGGGGGCAACGATGTGTTCGCCGCTGGCGGAGATGAGCACCAAGGTATCGCCCCGCCGCTGGTGCCAGGCGATGCGATCGAGCCCCTCGCGGTAGAGGCGCGGCAGCAGCCACTGCTCGCAAAAGTGCTGACCGTGGCCGTCGACCCAGGCGCGCGCCTTGCCGGCCAGCGGCGCCAGGGTGAAGGCCATGTAGGCGTGCATGTCCATCTTGCCCTGGTGGTAGAGGTTCATCATGGCCTGCTCGCGGGCCAGCATGTCGGCTGGGGCCAGCCCCTGCTCCACCAGGTATTCGAGCCACAGACTGGCGCTGTCGCCGCGCAGCAGGGTCTCATCGAGATCAAACAGGGCCAGCGCCATCACGCCACCTCACACAATTGGTCAAGCGGGATCACCAGCTGTAGCGGACGTCCCACGGGGTGCAACTCCTTGGCGCTGCGGTTGAGGGCATCGACGGTGAAGTCGGTGTCACCGCAGCGCACCCGATAGCGTACCACGTTGCCAAGCAGCTGCGCCTCCTCCACCACGGCGGGCAACACCCGCCGCCCCTCCCCCTCGGCGGCGCACTGGGCCAGGCTCAAGGTCTCGGGGCGCAGGGCCACGGCGCGCGCAAAGGGGCGCCCCAGCAGGCGGCTGGCGATCTCGGGTTCAAGCAGGTTGTAGCTGCCCATAAAGCCCGCCACGAAGCGGCTCGCCGGGCGGGTGTAGATCGCCTCTGGAGTGCCGGCCTGAACGATGCGCCCCTGCTCCATCAAAAAGACCCGATCCGAGAGGATCATCGCCTCCTCCTGATCATGGGTGACAAACAGGGTGGTGAGCTCAAGCCGGCGCACGATGTCGCGAATTTGGCTGCGCAGCACCCGGCGGATCCGCGCATCGAGGGCCGAGAGCGGCTCATCGAGCAACAGGATGCGCGGGCGCACCACCAGGGCGCGGGCCAGAGCCACCCGTTGGCGCTGGCCACCGGAGAGGGCCGCCGGGTAGCGCTCGGCTAGGTGGGCAAGCTCCACCAGCGCGAGGGCCTCACGCACGGCGCGATGCAATTCGCGCCCCGGCTGCGGCTTCATGCGCAGGCCGAAGGCGACATTGTCATAGACCGTCATGGTCGGAAACAGGGCATAGCTTTGAAACACCATGCCGATGCCGCGCTGCTGCGGCGCCAGGTGGGTGATTGCCTCCCCCGCCACCTGAATGCAGCCGCCGTCGACCTCGGTCAAACCGGCGATGGCGCGCAGCAGGGTCGACTTGCCGCAGCCCGAGGGGCCGAGCAGGGTGACCAGCTCTCCCTTGCGGATACCAAACTCGATGCCGGCAAACACCGGGGTGTCGCCGTAGGACTTGTGCAGTTGACTCACTTCGAGATGAAACATGGGATGTCACCGACTAAAACGGTTGGCCGCCCAGGTGAGCACCAGGGTCAGCAGGAAGTAGCTCATCACCAAGGCACTGGTGAAGTGGCCCGAGGTGGAGCGCATGTTGTAGAGGTAGACCTGCAAGGTTTCATAGCGGGTGCCCACCAGCATGTTGGCAAACACGAACTCCCCGAGCAGGAACGAAAGCGACAGGAACAGGGCCGAGAGCAGCCCCTTGCGCAGGCACGGCAGCACCACCCGCACGAAGGCCACCGGGGTGGTGGCGCCGAGCAGATGGGCCGCGTCCATCAGATCCTTGAGCGGGATCGCCTGCAGGTTGTTGGCCAGCGCCCGGTACATGAAGGGGAGCATGATGGTAAACCAGGTGCCGATGAGGACCCAGGGGGTGCCGACCAGCGAATCGGCATAGATCTGCAAGAGCCCCACCGACGAGACCACGGGGGGCACGGCAAAGGGCACCAGGATCAGCAGGTTCATCCAGGGATCGAGGCGCGGCGCGTAATAGAAGATGACCAGCACCAGGGGTACCAGCACCAAGGTGCCGAGCAGGAGCGTCCCAAAGCAGACCAACAGACTGCGGCCAAAGGCGGCCAGAAAACGGGGATCGCTCCACAGCTTGCCGTACCAGGCCAGTGTCAGATCGTCCGGCAGCAGGGTCGCCCCCCAGCGGCTCGACAGCGAATAGAGCAAGGTGGCGAGCAGGGGCAGCAGCAACAGGGCGGTCAAGGCCCATAAGCTGGCACGAGCCCAGTGCGGCGGCGAAGGGGGACTCGCGGCGTGAGAGACATCAGCCATGGGTGGCCTCCTTGTGGCGCTGGGCGCGGCGAATGAGCCATTGATTCAAGGCCGTGACCAGGCTCAAGCCGGCCATCAGCCAGACCGCCAGCGCCGCGGCGAGGTTGGGCTCGAGGAAGATGTCCCCCGACACCAGGCTGGCGATGCGGATGGTCACCAGATTGATATTGCCGGTGGTGAGCGCATAAGCCGAGGCGTAGGCCCCCACCGCGTTGGCAAGCAGGATGATAAAGGTGGCCAGTAGCGCCGGGGCCAGCACCGGCAACGCCACATGCCACACGTAGCGGGCGCGGGAGGCCCCGAGCAGGGCCGCCGCGTCGCGCCAGTCATCTTGCAGGGCGTCGAACGCCGGATAGAGCAGCAGCAGGGCCAGCGGGATCTGGAAATAGGTGTAGATGAGGATAAGGCCGCTACCCGAGTAGAGGTTAAACCCCTCAATAACTCCCCACTGGCGCAGCAGCAGGGTCAGGGCGCCATTGACCCCCAGCACAATGATGAAGGCAAACGCCAGCGGCACGCCGCTGAAATTCCCGGTCATGGTGACAAAGGCGAGCATCACCCGGCGCACCCGCTCGCCGCTGTGGCGCAGGGCCGCCGCCCCTAGGGTTGCGATGGCAAGCCCCAGAAGGCTCGACCAGAGGCCAATTTTCAGCGAGTTGCCAAACGACTGGCGATAGAAGGGGGAGTCCCAGATGGCGCGATAGTGAGAGAGCCCCACCCCGTCCGAGGTCTGCACGCTGCCCACCAGCACCCAGATAAGCGGCGCCACCTGAAACAGTAAAAACAGGGCGGCGAAGGGCAGCAGCCAGAGAAACGGCAACCAGCGGCGAATCGGGCGCACGCGCTGTACTCTGATGGGCCGGGTGGCTGACGGCGCGGTGCGGCGCACTGTCGTATCCTGTTGTGTGGTCATCGCCCCTCCCCTGCTAACAGCCAGGGGAGCGCCGCCTTGTCGTGTTCAAGGCCCAGCAGATCGGCCAACAAGCCACACAGGGACGTTTGCGGGATGGCCCGCTCGGGGGCGCCATGATCGAACGCCGCCCCCAACAGCCACAGTGGCACCTGCTGCTCTTCATCCAACGTGCCGCCGTGAGTGCGATCGCTATTCATGCCGTGATCGGCGGTCACCACCACCTGATAGCCGGCGGCGAGCCAATGGGGCAGCACGCCCGCCAGCAGCGCGTCCATCTTGCGGGCGCGGTTGCGATACTCGGGCGAGTCGAGGCCAAAGCGGTGGCCCGCATCGTCCACCCCCATGGGGTGCACCAGCAAAAAATCGGGGTCGTGAAGGGTGCGCAGCGCCTCGGCATCGGCCAGCAGGTGGCTGTCGGGGTAACCGTCGTCCCAATAAAACAGGCCGTGCTGAATAGGCAGCGCGTCGTCATGGGTGAACCGATGGCGCTCTTGCCAGGGGCTGACGTTGTAAAGCTCGCTCACCCAGTAATAGGCGGCCGCCGCGGTGCGGCGCCCCTGGCGAGTGGCGAGGTGAAACAGGGAGATCTGGGTCGAAAGGCGGCTCACCCCGTTGTGGGTGATGCCGCTTTGCAGCGGGCTCGCGCCGGTCAGCAGGCACTCGTAGAGGGGGCGCGAGAGGGAGGGCAACTCGCACGCGAGGCGATGATGACTCCCCTGCCCCGCCGCCACCAAGGCGGCAAGGTAGCCCATGCCATGGGCTACCCTGGCCGACAGGCCGTCCACCAACACCAGGATGACCTTGTGTCGCATCACACGCTCCTTTACTGCATGTGGATCATGACGCGCTCCTGCCACTGGCGCGGCAGGGCCTTGGAGCTTTGCTCCCAGGCGGCGTGATCGGTCACCGGCTTAGCGCTGGCGTATTGCCCGGCCGGCAGCAGCTTGGCCTTGACCTCGTCCGGCAGCACAACATTGCTACGAATGGGGCGGGCGTAGCCACGGGCCAGGTTGATTTGGCCGGCATCGGAGAGGATGTATTCACGGGCCAGCTTGGCGGCGTTGGGGTTCTTGGCCCACTTGTTGATGAGGGTGGTGTAGCCCGCCATCACCGAGCCGTCACTTGGGATCACCACGTCAAACTTCTTGGGATCGATCTGGTCGCGGTAGTTGAAGGCGTTGAAGTCCCACAGCACCCCCACTTCCACCTCGCCCTTTTCGATATTGGCGATGGTGGGATCGTTGAGCGACAGCCGCCCCTGCTGGGCCAGCTTGCCGAACAGATCCAGCGCCGGTGTCAGGTTCTTCTCGCTGCCACCGGTGGCAAACGCCGCCGCCAGCACGCCGTTGTTGGCCTGGGAAGCCACGCCCACATCCCCCAGGGTCACCTTGTAGCTGCCATCGAGCAGGGAGACCCAGGAGGTGGGGCTCTTCTTCACCAGATCCTTGTTGATGAGAAACGCGATGGTGCCGGTGTAGGCCAGCATCCAGTGGCCGTCGGCGTCCTTGGCCCAGTTCGGGATATCCGACCAGGTGGAGGGCTTGTAGGGCTGGGTCACCCCCTGCTGCACCGCGATCGGGCCAAACGCCCCACCCACGTCGCCGATATCGGCGGTGGCATTCTCTTTTTCGGCGGCAAACTTGGCGATCTCCTGGGCCGAGCTCATGTCGGTGTCCTGGTGCTTGATGCCATAAGTGCTGCCGAGCTGCTGCCAGGTCTCCTTCCAGTTGGCCCAGCTGTCGGGCATGCCGATGCTATAGAGCTGCCCTTCCTGGCGGGCGGCCTTCTCGATGTCGGCAAGTGCATTGGCGGCCAGGGCCGGTTGCAGGCTGGCCATCACGGCCAAGGCGGTCACGAGTGGTGCGTTCATCATCCCATCCTTCTGGACTAGGTCAGTTAAGGTCAGAAGGGATGCTAGGGGCCGAAAATGACGGTGACGGGGCAGTTTGATGGCGTTTTGGTGACAATCGGTGCCGCTTTAACCGAACGACTGCCCTGTCACCCCTCTGTCACGGTCAGCGGGTATCTCTGCTCTGGCCTAGTCCAAGGAGCCCTTATGACCTTTGCCATCGAACCCGGTCCCGCGCGCAAGAGCGAGCGCATTGCCCATGCCCTGCGCGATCTGATCCTGCGCGGCGCCCTCGCACCAAGCGAGCAACTCCCGGCGGAGCGGGCCCTGAGCGAGCGCTTTGCCACCACCCGCATCACGGTGAAAGAGGCGCTGCAATGGCTCGAGGCCGAGGGGCTCATCTACCGGGCCGAGCGGCGCGGCTGGTTTGTCTCCCCTGCTCGCCTCACCTATGAGCCGGCGCGCCACCTGCACTTTCACCACTGGATCCACAGCACCGCACGCCATGCCACGACCCGCTTGCTGGGGCTGACCCAACGCTTGGCCGGCGCCGAGCAGTGTGAGTGGCTCGCGGTGGCGCCGCTCACGCCTCTGGTCGAGATCCGGCGGCTGCGCACCATCGACGCGCGCCCTGTGCTGCACGTGACCCACCAACTGCTGGCGGCGCGCTTTGTCGGGATAGAAAACGAAGATCTGGAAGGGTCGCTCACCGAGCTCTATGCCCGGCGCTTTGGCATAGCGCAGGGTCAGGCCACCCTGGAGATTGAGGCCACCGCCGCCCGCGGCGAGGTGGCTCGCTGCCTGAACCTCGCCGAAGGGAGCCAGGTGCTGTGCATTCGGCGCCGCAACTGCGATCCTTTCGGCCAATTGGTGGACGGCGACATTGAGCACTGGCGCACCGATGCGATCCGGATCCGTTTTGAAAGCAGCGTAAAAGAATGAAGCCGTTATGACGTTCAGGGGCGGGAAAGCCCGCCCCTGCCGAGATTAGAAGTGCATGGTTTCACCATCGGCGGGAATACGCACACGCTCTTGCATGCCGTGCTGCTGAACGTGATCCCGAAGCGCTTTTCGACTTAATGTCATGTGGTTGATGGCTTCCATATGGGTGGCGACGATCACCGCCTGCGGTGCCACGTGAGCGGCATGAATGATGTCGTCTTTACCCATGATGATGGAGCCGGTATAGCCCGCCATGCGCGCATCGCCGGCGTTGATGACAATGACGTCGGGATTAAATTGGGCCAGCGTGTGATCGACATCTTTTTGCCAGATGGTATCACCCACAAAATAGATTGTTTTCGCACCTCGAGCGTGGAAAACCACCCCCATGGCTTCGCCCAGCAGCGCGGCAGCCTGGGGATTGGCGTACATCTCATCCGTGCCGTGTTGACCACCGATCTTCGTCAGATGAACCCCCTCAAAGAGGGTGTCTTCATTGAGAATGCGAACATTGCGATAACCCTGATCACGAATGATCTTGGCATCCCCTTCATGCTGCACAAATACAGGGAGATCTTTAGGGATCGCATTATTATCCCCCCCATCCCAATGATCCAGATGGGTGTGGGTGACGATCACCGCATCGACACTTTTCATGATGTCATTCACCGGCATCGGCAGTTCAACCAACGGGTTGCGTAATTCGCTGTGAAAGGTGCCCGCAAAACCGGGATAGGCTCCTTTCTTGGCGAGAAAAGGGTCGAGCAAAAAGATTTTCCCGGCATAGGTGATCTTCGCGGTTGCATTACGAATCTGCTGTATTTGCACCACCTGGTCAGCCACGTTTTCTGTGGTTTTCACTGCGTCTTGAGCAAATACACTCCCGGCGAGGACACTCATGGAAATGGCGATGGCACGTATTGCGATCATGGGTTGCATATTGCGGCTCCACATAAGTAGTGAGGTGAGACCGTATTGTGAATGGGCCAGGCGCCATTTAATATTGACCTGAAAGACAAGCTTCGACACATTTGGGCCACCATCATAGAGAAACAGCACCATGTCTGATGCCGTACCCGTGGTCGCGCTGATCACCTACCCCCGCTTTAGCCCCTTCCACTTTGCAGTGCCGTACTTGGTGTTCAGCGCAGAGCTGCCCACCCAACCCCTGTTCGACCTGAAGATCGTCTCATCGGGCGCACCAAGCCTGGTGGCTGAACGGGCATTAACGGTGCAACCCGATGGCGGGCTCGAACTCACAAAAACGGCTGACATTCTGATCGTCCCCGGCTGGCACGACCTCAACGAGCCGCCCGCCCCAGATCTGACGGAGGCATTATTGTCTGCCCATGCCAGGGGGGCTCATGTGGTGGGATTGTGTTATGGCGCCTACGTGCTCGCGTATGCCGGGCTCCTCGATGGCAAACGGGCTTCGACCCACTGGATGGCAGAGCAAGATTTTAGCCAGCGCTTTCCAAGCGTCACCCTCGATATGAATGCACTCTATGTCGAAGACAACCGGGTGATCACCTCGGCCGGCACCGGGGCCGGGCTGGATTGCTCTTTGCATATAGTGCGAGAGTATTACGGGCACCAGATTGCAAATAAAATTGCGCGTACTCTGGTCATTCCCCCTCACCGAGAAGGGGGCCAGGCCCAATTTATTGAGCAGCCGATAGCCTCATCAACCCAAGACGCCCAAATCAATCTGCTGCTCGATTACCTGCGAGAAAACCTTGCCCTGCCTCACTCTATTGATGAATTGGCCAGGCGAACCACCATGAGCCGGAGAACCTTCACGCGCCACTTTCTCAAGGCCACCGGCTTACCGCTCGGTGATTGGCTCGTGAATGAGCGGCTGCAACGGGCGCGTGAACTGCTCGAAACGACGTCATTATCTATCGATAAAATCGCCGAGCTGACCGGATTTCAAACATCCGTGTCATTTCGCCAGCACTTTAAGAAAAAATGTCAGATCAGCCCCCGAGGCTGGCGCCAGGTATTCGGAAAGAGCCGCGCGGCGAAATAGTGTTCGCCTCTCCTTCTTACTTACTCTTTTTGGCATTGCGCCGTCGATGACGCCCACTGACAAGATGGGGGGGATGGATCATTGAGGTCAACATCATCCCCTCATTGCTTTCGATCCCCATCCAGCACCACAGACTTCTCATATAAAAGAGCCGGCCCCAAAGGGGCCGGCTCTTTACCATGCATCGGCACGCCATATTATCGGCTGGCCGACCCCAGCGGAATTTCCGGATCGGGCTCGTGAGTGATGCGGTTACGCAAATCACGGCGGATGATCTCAATCGACCAGAACCAGACCAGGTGGCCGACGATCTCCGAGACATGCTCATACCAAGGCAGGCTAAGCAGCGGCGGGGTCAACCCCATCAGCGGGAAGGAGATCATGTGAACAAACAGCTGTGCCAGCGCACCGGCCAGCAGGCCTTGCCACAACTTGATCTTGGGGAAACGCTCGGCAACGACGCAATACCCCACGGCAAACACGATTGAGAAGAGGATGTGCGTCACCCCAACCCAGTTAAATACGTGGCCGGCGAAGGTGTAGACCGCCTCGTTGGGATCGGCAATCCCCAGCCAGTCGCGCAAAAAGACATAGGGCGGGTTGAGGAAGTTACGCGAACAGTCGATCTGGTCGGCGGCACGCAGCAGCGACTCAGGGGCGCAAGCACTGTTGAAGAGGTCGCTCGGGCTGCGCGGTGGCAGGGGATTTTCCGCCCCCCACTTTACAAAGGCAGAGACGATCCCGGCGATAAGGCCGATAAAGGCCGCCAGCCCATAACGACGGCGCGATGGGGGCGTTTGCTCAAAAATATTCATATAAGCTCCAACAGATAAGAGGTGAGTGCGAAACAGACATCAAGGCAATCCCATAATGCACGTTCTGGCAATTTCATCAGCGCCCCACATAGGCACGCCAATCGCCCTTGACAGAGAAAAGAGAGTCCGTCTGCATGCGCCGCCGGAGTGTAACCGAAGTGAGGCCCTGTTCGAAACCATCTTTACCTTATGGGCACGAGATGGGGGCCTCCAAGGACAATCAGGGGCACCACGCCGCCATAGTGAGGGATGAAGATGAACCGACCGCTTGCCAAGGGATATGGTTCACGCAAGGCTTGGGAGAAACAGCAACGCCGCCATGCCGCCATCCCTCTGTTGGAGTGGACAGGATATAGGCACAGCAAAAACCGCACGCAAAGAAAAAGCCCAAGCTGAATCGCCACCTGATGGGCACAAAGCTGATGCGGCGCCTTCCCTGGCCATTAGCCTTGCCTGTCAGGTGGTTTTTGCAGTCATAATAAGCTCTGTTACATTCCGAATTCTAGGAAGTAACTTCTAACTTGATGCGTTTTCATCCATTCGTTAGCCCAAGATTTAGCCTCTTCAATTTCGTTCTCAGAGAGTTTTTTTTCAAGAAGACTGAGTTCTTTAACAGAACGAGAATAGGCTGACTCCTCAGTTTCTGGCGGTAGTTGATGGGTTAATACATATAACCAAGCGTAAGCTTTTTTATTGCTTTGCATATCAGTAGGAATTGGAATGGTAAACTCATCGCCTCCCATCAGATAAGTGCTATAGATCCTTATCGAGTTAATATTTCCTGTATTGGCTGCACGTTCGAGCCAAGCCAGCATTCCAACAATATCTTTGTCTTTCTCAGCATAGCTGGACATAACCTCCATCGCCTTGGGATGGCCATGATTGGCGGCTTGTTCTGTCCAATAACGTTCAGCTTTTTCACGGGAGCCAGGGATAAGGTACCAACTGCAGCCACTTCGGATGTCATTTGCTAAATTGAACTGAGCTCCTGCATCCCCTTTTTGGGCTGCCTTCTCAAGCCATTTACATGCACCATTATCATCATTTTTTAATGATAGGAGGAAAGAATATGTCTTCAACCCCTCGATATCACCTTCTTCAGCCAGTTGCTTGGATTTCTTAATCAGCTTGTCAGACCAACCACCATCACCTTGATGTTCAGCTAATGTTGAGTCAAGCATGACATTTTCACCGATATTAGAAAGGGCTAGCATCCCACAAAGCCCCCCTAACTCAGCTGCTTTTTTAAAGTATTTTTGTGCATCAGCGTTAACAATCAAAGATGTGCCTTGATAGCCGCTGGCAATGGTACAGAGCGCTTTAATATTTCCTGCATTAGCTGCTTGCCACATCAGGTCCAGCCCTTTATCCCACCCTTGTTCATAGGGGATAACCGCTTGTTGATAAAGCTCATCTGCTGTCACCACCTTATTTGTAGCTACGCTTTCAAATGAGACTGCGATCAACGAACCCAACACGAGCATTGAAAATTTATTAACTCTTAACATTCCACCCGTCCTGAATCTGAGAGCGACCATACGTATTAGAGATCTTGTAGTTAGGTTGTGCATTTTCCCAACGCATATTTGATAACACATTGCGAGCTCGCCGATACTTTATTAATGTTGACTTAAGGTCATCATTTCTACTGTCCGCAGGCAAAGCCATATATTTATCTAGTGTACTAAGGTTACGCTTATAAGCACCAATCTGATCTTGCACATTGATATCGGTCATGCGGCTTATCGCCTCTTGAAACTTATGGCAATTATCAGTAGTAGCTTTACCGCTATAGAGCCAATCAACCAAGCGCGCAATGGTCATTTGCTGCAACACATGGGTCTCTTTATCCGATAAATTGACAGGGGGATTGTTCAGCCTCAGTACTTTGGAGTTTGCCACCAAGGTACCCAATAACGACCCCAATGCCTCCGGCAGTAGACCGTTGGCCCACACTTTAAGCTTGGCTTCCGTTGCTGCATTTGCCTTGGCATCACCAGCCGTATCCGGGCGTAATGCCGGATTGGGATTACGTGGTTTAGGCAGCAAGTGACCCGACAACGTCCACGCCACCAGACCCGCATTCTGGCTACGATTGAGCTTGCCGTAAATCCTGTCGACAAAGTCTTTCTCTGCCGCCACTATCTGGCCAATATTGACTCCCAGCAGCAGAGCCAACTGACTGGCCCTGGAGAGCCGCTGATAGCTCTCCTCATCGGCGAAGACTTCGACCCGCTCGTAGTTGCAGCGGCGCAGCAGATCCTGAAACATGGCCACTACATAACCGGTAGATTGCCAATCCACTTCAAACTCAAAATAGCCCTTGGCCTTGGCGCTGCCTCCCAGCACACCGGCCTTGACCCCCAACCGCATCCGGTTATTGCGCCAGCTCAGGATAAAGGGGAACTCGCTCAGCGTGTCCTTGATTTCAGCCTTCAGCCCGGTGGTAGCCTTGCACAGCTGCAGCGGCAGCTTAGCCTCTTCGGCCACAATGCCTAGACGCTTGATCATGCTGCTATCTGGACGCCAAAGCAGGCGTCCTGACAGACTGCAGCCCACCTCAGCCCCAACCTCGGCGGTAAATTCCCCCTTCTCTTCAGCCTTGACCGCCACATCGAGCCCACTGAGGCTAATTCCACCGACGCTGGCATTGAGCGATGCCTCGCGGCCAGCCTTGAGCATGGCGCCCGCTTTGCCCCACGCCTTGGCGTGGACATCTACGGCCCAGGTGCCCAGATTGATCTGGTATTTGTTGCCACTCTTGGGGGCGATCAGGGTTGCTATCGTGGGCTTCGCACCTCGTGGCAAGGTGATTCTGAACAGGTCGATCTCCCCGCGCAGAGGATAAAACTCTGCAGTAACCGACAAGCTGGCGCTCGGCCCAGGCATGGAGATGGTGCCGTCCTGATAGGTCAGCGTCATTGGCGGAGGGTCTATCTTGCCGGAGCTGCTGAGCTTGCCCTTCCAGTCGCTGTAACTCATCATCCGCATCAGCTGCGCTTGGGGTGACTCATCAAAGGGACCAAACTCCACCTGCTTGTCAGAGCGATAGAGCAGTGTGCCAAGGTGTCCCGCAAAGCGGCTACGCCACGACTCCAGCGCAGTCACCTTGATATTCTTCTGCTCCAGATAGTCGGCCACCTTGTCAAAATTGAGGGCGCCACTCTCTTTGTAAAACCAGCCCTTTTGCAGGGGGAGAGGGGTAATGCCATCTTGTGCCAGCAGGGCGAGCAGCACCGGATCCTGCTCCAGTTTGAGCAGATCACCCGCCCGTTCCTTGACCTTGTCTACCGGCAACTGCCAGAGGCTGAAGTAGCTGAGTGGCTCTACCGATAATGCCGCTGAGCAGATCTCGCGCAGCGGATAATCCCCCTTGGTCAATACGTCCATGGGTTGGCGCTGATATTCCCCCTCCCATGCCAATACCCGAGGAGGAACTTGGCGAGAGCAGGCTAACAGAGCTCTTTCGTACAACTCGTTCGCTTGCTTGTGGGCAGCATTGATGGCGTCAAGCTGACGCTGAAACATCTGCTGGGGTGGCAACAAAGGATTCTCTTTGTCGCTGCTGGAGGCATAACCGCTATCGAGCGCGGTCAAGAAGGCCTTGGTGGTCTTCTCCAGCTCCTCTTCGGCCTGCTTTTTCTTGGCCAGATAGGCGTACCAACTGGCGTAGCACTGATCTCCGGCCACACACCCCTCTATGCCGCTCAGAGCAAACTCAGGCACCGCGACCCCGAGCGCGCCAAGCTCGCTGATGCAGCGATTGAGGGTCTGCTGGGCCGCAGTCATCTTGGCCAGGGTTTCCTGACGATGGCTAAACCAATCGTCACTCGGCCACATCAGGTAGTTGCTGTGCTCCTGCATCAGGGTCTGGGTTTTCAGCACCGCCTGTCGCAGCGATTCAATCTGCTCTGCTGGAGGCTTTTCTGCCACAAACGTGGCTCGGGCCTTGTTGTATTGCGCCAGCAATTTGCCAATCTTGACCTGACGCGGGTCATAGTAGTGGCCATTGTTATCGACTTCATACCCTTGCGCCTTGGCTTGCTCTATCCCCTGACGTTTGAGCTGCTCCAGTTGAGCAATACGTTTTGCATCCTCAGCAGCATGATTGCTAACTCGCTTGTACACCGCTGCTTGGCTGTTATCTCCATAGGGTGAAAAGGTTAGGCTGGATGACCTACTAGCTTGAATGCTGTTCCACTCCTGCTGCTGGGCCGGGGTCAAGAAGCTGTATGCTGTCGGGCTGATCATCAAGCTATCGAGTTGAATTCCCTGCGCGGCCAGCGCCTGCAGCTTGCTGGATGAGCCCAGCACCTTAACTTCAAACTCACTGACCACCGCTTTTATCTTCTTGAAAGCTTTTTTCTCGACCAGCCAGAAACAGTTAGAGCCACTGACGTAGAAGATATCTTCAAATTCTTTTGCCGAGCAGGGGGATTTGACCGCAGCAAACGACTCATTTGATGCAGCCTCTGGCAACGGAACAAAAGGTAACACGGTCGGTGACTGACAGAGCTCTTCATCAATAACATTGTTCACTACAGGTGACGTAGTCGTGGTTGGTGCGGACATCTATAGCGCCTCCACTGGCTGATGGGTCTGATGCTGCCAAAAACGGTTTGCCACAGCCAGCGGCTCATGACACTCAATATCGAAGGTGGTCAACCACTGGGCCATGCGACCATCTAACACGGGAGCAGGATAATCATTAAGCAGGGTGAGCCAAGGCATGAGCTCCCACTGCTCGGTCAAGCCTTTCTCAATCAGGCATGCAAGCGAAGAGGCAAGACCATAACACAAAGCAGGGTCAATCCGGGCTGCTTGCAAGCTATAAAGCAGGCGGGTTTTCTGGGCCATCGCCAGCAATTCCGAACTCAAACACACCGGTTGTTCAAAGGCGGCTTCGCGCTCAGCGCAGACAATTTCACACCAGCTTGCAGAGCACCAGTCAGGCAAGTACACAGCCTCCAGCGCTGAGCCCACCAATGCCGCATCATACTGGCTGGCATAGAGAGCCAGCCAAATAGCCGGATCATAAAAGCGCAGATAGCTTTGTCCCTGACCGTCTGGCACAGTCAGGAACAGTCTGAAATGGTTAGCCAGCTCTTCACAAGAGAGTGATGATCGAAGCGCAACACCTGCTCGCCTTTCACGTACTTCTGTGAGTAATTTTTCCTTCACTGCAGTATCAGAAGGGAGGCTTAGTAAAAAGGGGCTCACCTCCAATAAGGCTTGATGCTGCGTACCTGCAAACAGCAGTGTTAATTTAGGTTGTTCAATGAGCTGATAGCTCACCTCTTGCGCCTTTTCCCAGCGAGCCGTGTCAACCAACAAGTAGTTGATTGGTAAGCTATCGGGAGACAGCCGATGCAAGGATGTTAACTGTTCCCATCGAGTTTGCATGTGCAGTCCCCCCGTTCACATGTGCCATTAGAGCGCCTGCCACACATGGGCATCGCAACCACCCCGGCTTTTGCAGCGACCAACATGGCCGGGATCATCTCTGGTGTTAGCGGTACAACATAAGGAGCTAATGCTACCCCCATCGGTAGTCCGGGTATCTGACCCGCCCACCCAGAGCCAGAGCCGGGACTGCCGCCCGAGTTCATCTTGATGGTGGGGCCGACCAGGGTAACGCCGCTCGGGTCTACCTTCACAAAACTACCGCCGACTTTGACCGTGATCTCAGCGCCCGCTTCCAGCACAATTTTTTGGCCTGAGTCGAGATGTATCTCCTGACCCGCTTCCACCAACAGCGCCTGGGCAATCTTCTGGTGGAGCGAGGCGTCCACGGTGAGGGAAAAATCGCTCTTGATGTGGTGGCGCTGCTCGCCCTCCACCGTCAGGTGGTCGCTCCCCTTGATGCGAGTCACCCGATCAAAGTCGATGTCGCGGTGCTCGTCGTGCTTGATGTGCCAAGCTACATCGTTCTCGATGAGCACGTTGAGATCTTTCTGACCGTGGATGTAAATCTCTTCCTGGCCGGCCTGATCTTCAAAGCGCAGTTCGTTAAAGCCCTCGCCCTGGTGGGTCTCGGTGCGCAGCACGGTGCGGGTCTTGTTGGCAGGCAGCTCGTACGGCGGCCGGTTGGTGGCGTGATAGGTGCGCCCGGTGACGATGGGCTGGTCGGGGTCCCCTTCCAAAAACGAGACGATCACCTCGTGGCCGATGCGCGGAATGGCCATCATGCCGTACTGGCCGCCAGCCCAACCTTGGCTCACCCGCACCCAGCAGGAGCTCTGGTCGTTGCTCGCGCCATAGCGGTCCCACGGGAATTGCAGTTTGACCCGGCCGTGCTCGTCGCAGTAGATCTCTTCACCCTCGGGGCCCACCACGATGGCGATCTGCGGGCCGTCCACCATCGGCTTATGGGGCGCCTCGGGGCTACCAATACGCGCTCGCCAGGTAGTGCTGGCTTTGACCACGCCAAATTCGTTGTGGTAGACGGTCGGGCCGCTGCCCCCCTCCTCTTCCAGCGCCTGCGGCTGCTCGCCGGTGTGGCGGATATGGACGATTTGCCAGTCGGTGTTGAGGCTGCCGCTCGGGTGTTCGGTTAGCGAGAAGCATTGCCCTGGCAACAGAGCGGCACTGTTGGACTGGCCACAGCCCGCCACCGCGTCATGGCGCAGGGCATCGAGCCGATACTGGGCAAACGCCTTGCCGCTGGCGTCCTGCTTGAAACGGCCGGGGTAGTCGAAATGCTGATAGGTATCGCGCTGATGGTCGAGCTCTGCCCCCTGCTTTTTGTGGGACAGGCTATAAGCCGGGGTCTTGAAGCTGTAGTCCTTGAGCTCGACGTCAGAGGGGCGCACCGATTCGCAATAGTGAAACTGGCGCACATAGGCGCCTTGCTCCAGCGAGCGGTTGCCGAGATTGAAAAAGAGCTCAGGGCCTTGAGTCAGTGCCGCCGCGTCATCGGCAAACACGATGCGATGCTGGCCGGCGTCGAACTCGTGGAAGTAGAACAGCCCCTCCTCGGCGGCGAGGCGGCTGACAAACTCAAGGTCGGTTTCTCGGTATTGGACGCAGTACTCGCGCTGGGCGTGCTCATTTTTCAGGGCAAAGGCGTAGTCGGTGATGCCGGCCTCTTGCAGCAGGATGCTGATGATCTCCTGCGGGCTCTGGCTTTGGAAGATGCGGGCGTTGTGGCGCAGGCCCAATCGCCACAGGGCCGGTTTGACCTCGGCCACGTAGCGGGTGCGGCGAAAGCCGCTGTCCCCTTGGGCAAACTCACTAACCACCCCGCACACCCGCCGTTGCAGCTCGCCGTGGTACCACACCTGCAGCTCGCACGGCTGGTCGAGCACGGCGCCAAAGTCGATATCCGGTTGCGGACTGGCCAGATCAAGATGGAGGTGAAAGGGGCGATTCAACCCCTCGTCGAGTTTAAAACTCGCGACGACGAAGGTGGTGTCGGGCAGCGCCCCCACCTTGACGGTGAACTGAAGTCCGGTCTGGTTGGCCATGGTGGCAAGGCTCCTTTGTGCTTTGTCATTTCACCGCTCGCAGAGGAATGGCAAAGCATAAAAGCTCCGGCGCGGCGCTCACCGCGCCGGAGAAACGGGCCCTTCAGGCCCGATGCACTATATCCACTATCAACAGTGGGAACCGAAGATCAGGCCTCGATCGGCGCACGCCAGTCGTCGGCGCCAGAGGTGCCAGCCACGGTGTGCTCCCAGTCAATCTTGCGATAAGCCATGGAGACCTGGATCAGCTGGGTGAAGTCAGCCTTGGCCGGATCTTGGCAGTGCGGCATCTGGCAGTCGATGTCGACGATGGTGGCATCGGTCAGCACGGTGCTGAAGAAGTGCTCCTGCTTGCCTTCCACGGAGGTGCGGTACCACTTCAAGGTCACCTTCGGCAGCATCTCACCGGACGCCAGGGCGTTGTACATGAGCGGTACGGCCTTGTTCAGGGCCACGGTGAACTTGAACGGCTTGTGCACACGCTGGCCGGACGGCTGACCGGATTGCGGGTCGGTCGGTACGGTCACTTGGTGGTTGAACTCTTGCACCAGCATCTCGTCTTCGTGACCCTGCACGAAGATGTTGCCGACGGACTCAGAGGTGAAGGCACCCGCAGTGATGTTGCCCTGGGTTTTACCTTGGATGCTGATATAACACGGAGTTAGCATGGGTATGCTCCTAATCGATGGATTCAATGAGATAACACTCGTCCATCCCAACGGCAGCAATCATGCCACTTTATTGTTTTGTTATTTATCAATCACTTACAACAAGGCCCATTACAACATCAACACCCACCGCGCAAGATATTGCGTGAAATGCGCATATATACCAGCAAAAATCACTCAGTTGGTTATTTCCACTGCATGGCGAGCAATACATTGCGCATGGCAGCATCATTTACCTGTATCATCGACGCATTCTATCTACACAATATCAATAGTGCCTGCCCCGGCGTGTGATGACATGGTTGAATGCCTCTCACCGCCTAATGAAGGCGCACATCGAAAATCGAGCATAAAGAAAAAGCCCAAGCAATTAAATTGCTTGGGCTTATCATTTGGCGGTGAGGGAGGGATTCGAACCCTCGATACGTTGCCGTATACACACTTTCCAGGCGTGCTCCTTCAGCCACTCGGACACCTCACCAAATTTTGTCAGCGTAATGTTTGCTGGCTGTGCAAAGCACGCGTTGCGCGCTTTTCATATCGACCTTGTCGACCGGCAGCCACTTGGACACCTTGCTCTATTCGTTGCTCCGCGCTGTGCGCCGGAACGGGGCGTACTTTAGGGAAATCCCCTCGCGGCGTCAACCGATTTATGGGCAAGCTGGTCTGTTCGCGCAATTAGTGTACGGCGGCGTTACCAACCGGGATCTCGGGCAGGTTGAGGTAGGCCTCACGCTCACACTCGGCAATGACCTCATGGGTGGCGGCGATGGTGCTGTTGACGAACAGCAGGAACTGCTCGACCGAGAGCCCCGCCTTGGTAAAGACGGTGTGCCCCACCACCAGGCGCGGCAGGCTGTCGTCGGTCACGTCGAGAAACACCTTGAGCGAGGGGTAGTTCATGTTAAGGCGCCCCAGATCGGAGACCACCGCCAGCAGGGCCGAAGGACGCAGCTCCAACTCGGTGGAAAAGAGCAGCCCCTCCTCTTCGACGAAGATGCGGCTCTCCTGCACGCCGTCCACCGACTGCAGGGAGACGATGTGAATGCCGTGGCACTGATCGCAGACATAGTGCTCAACGCGCGCCGTTTGCAGCCAACGCATCACCATTTCGGAACTGGGAGTATTCATGCTTGGGAGGAACTCTTCACTGTGGAGGGGCGCAGTCTAAACCAAATTGTCACAGACCAAAAGCATCGTGCCTTAATCCGCCACTTTACCGTCTCTGTGTGCGACTAACCTACTGAGTCATGGGTAATTTCACACGAACGTCACATCACCGACACCGAATCGACACACCATCCCTCTACCCTGCCGGCAGTCTTAACAAAGGAGTGACGACAATGAAGAAAATGGCCGGACTGGCCTTGCTGATCGGCGCCGCCCTGGCGAGCGGCTGCAACTCCAGCAACGATTCCGACAACCGCACTGACACTACCCCGAAGAACGTGATATTCTTTCTCGGCGACGGCATGGGGATCACCACCCTCACCGCCTCACGCATCTACAGCGTGGGGGAAGAAGGCTCACTCACCCTCGATTCCCTGCCCGAGAGCGCCTTCATCAAGACCTTCTCCCACGATGCCCAGGTGACCGACTCGGCCCCCTCCATGTCGGCCTACATGACCGGGGTCAAGAGCAACAACGGCGTCATCGCGATGGATGGCGACGCCACCCAGCAAGATGACTGCACCCAGAGCGCCGGCAAGGGGGTCACTACCCTGCTCGAGCTAGCCAAGCAAGCCGGGCGCGCCACCGGTGTGGTCACCACCACCCGGGTGACCCACGCCACCCCCGCCGCCACCTATGCCCATCTCTGTAACCGGGATCTGGAAAACGACATCGCCGCCCAGCTGGTGCCAGGCGGCGCCGGCTATAACGCCGCGCTCAAGGATGGGGTCGACGTGGTGCTGGGGGGCGGCAGCCGCCACTTCCTGCCGGAATCGGAGCAGGGCAAACGCCGCGACGGACGCAACCTCATCACTGAGATGCAGGCCCAAGGCTATCAGTACGTCAGCAACGAGAGCGAACTCAAGGCCGCCAGTGGGGATAAAAAGCTGCTCGGCCTGTTTGGCAGCAGCCACATGAACTACGAGCTGGATCGCCAGAGCGGCGAGCCCTCGCTGGCCGAGATGACCGTGAGCGCCCTCTCCCACCTCACGTCAAACCCGAAGGGCTACTTCCTGATGGTGGAAGGGGGACGCATCGATCACGCCCTGCACGACACCAATGCCAAGCGGGCGCTGGTCGACACGATCGCCTTCGACGACGCCATCAAGGCCGCGCTGGACGAGGTGAAAAAGAGCGATCCCGAGCTCAAGCACACCCTCATCGTGGTCACGGCCGATCACGACCACACCCTGGTGCTCAACGGTTATGCCAAGCGCACCGGCAAGACCCGCGCCGATAACCCCGGCGTGCTGGGCTTGGTGAAGAGCTACAGCGACGGCACCCCCACCCTCGACAAGCAGGGTAACCCCTACACCATCATCGGCTTTGGTAATGGCCATAACCGGGTCGAAGGGCCGCGCCAGAGCCTGGATGAGGCCACCGTCAGCGCCGACGACTACGCCCAGGAGGCGGCGGTGCGCATCAGCGACGTGGCCGGCAGTGAAACCCATGGCGGCACCGATGTGTTCCTCGGCGCCATTGGCCTTGGGGCCGAGGGCTTTCACGGCTCTATGGACAACACCGCCGTCTTCACCACCGTCAAGCGCGCAGCCGGACTGTAAGGAGCATCAGATGAACAAGCACACCATCGCCGCCGCACTCGGTCTGGCCCTCGCCTCGAGCGCCACCCTGGCCGCCGACGCCAAGAACGTCATCCTCTTCATCGGAGATGGCATGGGCCCCACCGTGCTCACCGCCACCCGCCTCTACAAGGTGGGGGAAGAGGGGGATCTCGAGATGATGAAGCTGCCTTACGCGGCGCGCATCAAGACCTTCTCCCACGATGCCCAGACCACCGACTCCGCCCCCTCCATGGCCGCCTATACCACGGGGGTCAAGATGAACAACGAGGTGATCGGCATGAGCAGCGACACCGTCGCGGTCGCGCCGGGCAAAGATGCCAACGGCAACAAGAGCATCAACTACTGCGCCAGCGACAACGGTACCCCGGTGCCGACCCTGCTCGAGCTGGCCAAGGCGGCCGGTAAATCGGTCGGCGCCGTCACCACCACCGAGCTGACCCACGCCACCCCGGCCGCCACCTATGCCCACATCTGTCACCGCGACGCGGCCTATGCCATCGCCGAACAGGCCGTCCCGGGCGGGGCGGGCTTTAACAGCGCGCTCAAGGAGGGAGTCGACGTGCTGCTGGGGGGCGGCGCCAACCACTGGACCCCCTACAGCGCCGACAACCCGAAGGGGCGCGCCGACGGCCGCGATCTGACCAAGGAACTGCAAGATCAGGGCTATCACTACGTCACCGACAAGAGTGCGCTGGCCGGCGTGGCCAGCGGCCGGGTACTGGGCCTGTTTAGCCAGACCTCGCACCTGGACTATGACCTAGACCGTCAGGCTGAGGGGGCCGCGGCCACCCAGCCTTCGCTCTCTGAGATGACCGCCAAGGCCATCGATCTGCTCGCGCCCAACGATCAGGGCTATTTCCTGATGGTGGAAGGGGGGCGTATCGACCACGCCCTGCACGGCACCAACGCCAAGCGCGCGCTGGCCGACGCGGTGGCCCTTGATGAGGCGGTCAAGACGGCGCTGGGCAAGGTCGATCTCAACGAAACCCTGGTGGTGGTCACCGCCGACCACGACCACACCATGACCCTCAACGGTTACGCCGCCAAGGGCAACAAGGTGCTGGATCTGGTCAAGGACAAGGAGGGCAACCCGGCCCTCGACGCCGACGGCAACCCCTACACTGCCCTGGTGTTCGGCAACGGGCCGAACCGCCCCGACCACCGCACCGCGCTCACCAGCGAGCAGGTCAGCGCCGATGACTACCAGCAAGAGACCGGGGTGGAGCTCTCCTCCGAGACCCATGGCGGCGGCGATGTGATGCTCTTTGCCGATGGCCCCGGCAGCCGCGCCTTCAAGGGCACCTTCGACAACACCCAGGTGTTTGGCAAGATCAAGGCCGCCCTCGGCCTGTAACCGCGCGAGGGGCGCACCAGCGCCCCTCCATATTTTCGTAAAGAGGCATCATGATTCGACTCCCCCTCACCGCCTTGCTGCTGGCAAGCCCGCTGATTTGGGCCAATCCGCAGCCCGATCAGGCGGCCCAGATCACCTATGAGACCCGCACGACCACCCCGGATGGCATCGTCAAGGAGAGCCGCTGGCAGGAGCGCTGGCTGCGCGTCGGCGACACCCTGTGGAGCGAGCGGCTCATCCCCCTGCCCCTGGCCCGCGCCTTTCATGCCCGCCATGACCGCCAGCGCGGCCACAAGCACTTCACCCATCAGATGGCGGCCCGCTGGGTCGAGCCGGATGCACAGGGCAAGCCCTACCTGCGCTACGCCGATCGCTGGCACAAACAGGTGGTGGAGGTGCCCGCCGCCGAATATGGCATGGTGGGCTTTCAACCCGACTGGGCGAAGCTGCGCCAGTTGTTCGACCCGGCCCACCTCGCCCGCATGCAGCCGCTCGACACGCCGGCTCCCGAGGGGGCGCGCTGGTACCAGGAAGAGAGGGACAACGAACGCACCCGAGTGCTGTGGTCACAGGCGCGGCAACTGGCGCTGGTGGTGGAGTCGGGCAGTCGCGATGGCTGGCGCCACTATCGCATGACGGTCACCCCCAAGGCCCTGCCCACCGCCCTCCCCTGGCTGAGCCTGGATGGCTTCCAAGAACTCGATATTCGTGACTTCTTCGACTGAAACAGCCCGGCGAGTCCGGCGGCTAAGTGATAAACTGCCGACATCATTATCGAGTCGGTCACTATGCGCCTGCTGCTTCTGCTCTGCCTGTTGCACACCTCCTTGGCCCACGCCATCACGCTGCTGGCCGCCGAGGTGCCCCCCTTTGTGATCCGCCCCCAGCAGGGGGCGCCGACCGGCATGGCCATTGAAGTCATGGAAGAGGCCGCCCGCCGCCTGCACGAGCCACTGACCATCGAGCTGCTCCCCTTTCCCCGCGCCCTCAGCCAGATCCATCATCGCCCCGATGCCCTGCTGCTGCCGCCGGCCTGGAGCCAGGTACGCGCCGAGCGCCTGAGCTGGGTGGCCCCTCTCATTGAGGAGTCCTTTGTGCTGCTCACCGATCGGCGCTACCACCCCGAGCCGTTGACCCTCAAGGAGCTGGATCGGCAGGAGGTACTGATCGGCACCCTGCGCGACTCGTTCAGCCACGAATGGCTAAATAGCCGCCGTGATCTGCGCCTCGAACTGGCCCACGACGAGCGACTCAATGCCCAGAAGCTGGCCCGCGGGCGTATTCAAGGCTGGGCGGCCTCATGGAATACCGCGCGCTACCAGCAGCAGCAAAATGGGCTGCCGCTGGAGCGACTGGTGCGTGGCGAGGAGCTGGCGCGCACCCACCTCTATCTTGCCGCCGCCCCCGATTTCCCCACCGCCCTGGCGGCCCGCTGGCAGCAGGTGATCGCCCAGATGCGCCAGGATGGCTCGCTCGCCCGGATCCTGGCCCAGTACGACTACCAGGCCCCCTGAGCGGTGCGCCGATCGCCAATTGCCAAAGTGCGCCAATCTGGTTATGGTATCCCCATGAACAGCATCATGTTTTGCCTCTCCAGGCCCACACCCTTCTAAGCCCCCGACGCAGCCCGCCGTGACGCGCTGGTGTCCGGGGGCTTTCAGCCATCTTTTCTTGCCAGGCACGCCCCACCGGACGGAGGGGCGTGGTTATCACCATTAAAACCGATAAGGAATGCCGAGATGAAACAGCCCAATCTGGTGATCTCTTCCCTCGATCTCGATCGCCTCGAGCGCCTGCTTGAGACACTGCCGACCCAGCAGGCCCTCAATCACCCGCTGCAAACCGAGCTGGATCGCGCCGACGTGATCGAGCCGGAGCAGATGCCCGCCGATGTGGTCACCATGAACTCCACCGTACGCTTTCGCCTGATTGCCAGCGGTGAGGAGCACAGCCTGACCCTGGTCTATCCGAAGGATGTGAAGGGCGAGAGCAGCCGCATCTCGGTACTGGCTCCGGTCGGCAGCGCCCTGCTCGGCCTCAAGGTGGGGGATAACATCAGTTGGCCCGGCCCTTCCGGCCAGCTGATTGAGGTCGAGATCCTCGAAGTGGTCTATCAGCCGGAGCGGGCCGGCGAGCTGCACCGCTAAGGTGTCAGCGGCGTGGGGCTTGGCGTGCCCCATGCCAGCCCCGCTACCGGGCGGTCGGCATCACGGCAGTCTCAAACAGCGTGATCCGATTCTTGCCCTCTCGTTTGGCCCGATAGAGGGCCTGATCCGCTCGTTGCAACGCCTGTGACAAGGCTTCACCCGGTGCCATCCAGTCCATCCCGACGCTCACCGTGATGCTCACCCCGTCCACCTCAATGGCGGCAATATCGTGCCGCAATCGCTCGCAGCCATTGCGAGCCGTCGCCTCGTCCGCCCAGCGCGCCAGCACCACGAACTCTTCACCACCGAAGCGGCCTGCCACCAGATCGCTGCGCTCATTCAGATAGCGCCCCACCTTCTGAAGCACTCGATCTCCCAGCTCATGGCCATGCCTGTCGTTGAGCTGTTTAAAGTCGTCCAGATCCAGCATCAGCAGTGCCACCCGCTCCTGCCCCAGCCAGCGCCCCAGCATGTGGTGCAGACCGCGCCGGTTGAACACCCCGGTCAGTGGATCGCGGGTGGCCAGCTCGCGCAGCGCCAGGGTGCGATGGCGGGTACACAGCAGCAGCACCCCGATGGAACTCAAATACCCGCCCATCAACATGGTGACATAGGGCAGCACATTGACCAGCTGCCGCCGGAAGGGGGAGCCCACCTCCTCGATACCGAGCAGGGCCAGCCGTAACGAGATGAGGATGATGAGCAGCGCGAAGAGGCAGATCATCATGGTGACCGCCAGTCGATAGTCGCGCCAGCCGTCGCGCACCAACTGCCAGATCGTGAGCAGCGAGAGGAAGATAAAGGCAAGGCTACTGATGGCGATGCGGTACTCCACGTTCAAGTTGACCGCAAAAGCCCACCCCATCATGGCGGCAAACAGCAGCACCCCGCTCCACCACACCAGCCAGCGTACCGGGCGCAGGAAAAAGCAGCGCACCCCGGCCAGCGTCAGGGCGACATGGGTAATGAGAAAGACGTTGCCCGCCCACAACCCCGCCGTGAAGGGGGCGAGGATCTGCATCACGAAACCGCTCTGGCCGATCACCGCCAGCAGTCCCGAGGCCCACCACAGCCGGGTGCCGGGAATGTCCCTGTGTGCCAGCCAGGTGAGCGTGAGGGTCAGAAAGCCAAGGCTGTAGCCAAACAGGGCCATCAGCATCAGGGTGTAGATATCGAGACGAAGGAGCAGCGCTTCCATGATTCGAGGCGGGCGATGAAGAGGTCGGTGCAGTATAAAAGAAGCCTTTCGCGCTGGCTCCTGACAAATCACCCGATGGGCAACATTTTTTCAACACGAATCCTCTGACAGAAAGGCTTGCACCGGGCGATAAGGATAGATATGTTGCATCGACGAGATATTATTTCTGCAACAGTCGCAAAATATCGAAACAGTTTATTGATTTGACTAGATTTAATCGAATCTGACGAAATTTTGCTCTGCGCTGAAATATTCTCGGTATGGCTTTGCCATCCATGTCTTGCCTGTTGCCGGATGCAGCAGATGTCCCCGCGTGGATATGCGGGCACAGGTTCAAGGCCGAACACAACCCAGACAGAGACGTCACCATGATAAGAACGCTGATCCTTTCCTTTATGCTGTTTTGCGGGCTGGCCCAGGCTGGCACCGTCGATGACATCCTCAAGCGCGGCACCCTGCGCGTTGGCTTTGACGCCGGCTATCAACCCTTCGAGATGACCAACAAGCAGGGCCAGTACATCGGCTTTGACGTGGATCTCGCCAAAATGGTCGCCAAGGAGATGGGCGTCAAGGTGGAGTTCGTCAACACCGCCTGGGACGGCATCATCCCCGCCCTGCTCACCGACAAGTTCGACGTCATCATGGGTGGCATGACCGTCACCCCCCAGCGCAACCTGCGCGTCAACTTTGCCGATCCCTACATTGTGGTCGGGCAGACCATTGTCCTGCGCAAGGATCTGGCCGGCACCATCACCTCGTTCCAGGATCTCAACGATCCCAAGTACAAGATCGCGGTCAAGCTCGGTACCACCGGCGAGCAGGCGGTCAAGCGTCTCATCCCCAAGGCTCAGGTATTCCAGTTCGAGACCCAGGATGACGCCAAGCTGGAGGTGATCAACGGCAAGGTCGACGCCTTCGTCTATGACCTGCCCTACAACGCCGTGTTCGCCTCCCAGAACACCGGCGCCGTGGTGCACCTCGACAAGCCCTTCACCTTCGAGCCGCTGGCCTGGGCCGTGCGCAAGGGGGATGCGGACTTCATCAACTGGCTGAACAACTACCTGCGCCAGATCAAGGGGGACGGCAGCTATGACCGCCTCTACAAGAAGTGGTTTGAATCCACCGACTGGCTCAAGCAGCTCAAGTGATCCTGAGGGCGGCTTCGCCGCCCTCACTTTTTTCCGGCGTTGCACACGAATCGAGAGGTAGTCATGGTGCGAACCCCCAACCCCGTGCGTCAGATGGAGAAACGGCCCAACCCCCTGCTGTGGCATGGCGTCTTCGCGCTGCTGTTGCTGCTGGCGGGCTACGCCATCTATCAGGCCGTGCAGGCGGTCAACTACACCTGGCGCTGGGAGCGCATCCCGCAATACATCGTCTATCAAGACGAGCAAAAGAGCATGGCCGAGTTCGACGGCACCGTGGTGGCCGACCAAGGTACCCTGTGGCTGCAAGACGATCTGGACCCCACTCACCGCCAGAAGGTGGCGGCCCAGGGCGCCCTGGTGGCCGAAGGGGATACGGTGTTTCGTGGCGATGCCATCGACAGCCGCAAGGCATGGACCGCCGGCCCCATCGCCCTCGGCGTCTGGGTGACGGTCAAGCTCTCCTTCTGCGCCGGGATCCTGGCCATCCTGCTCGGCACCCTGGCGGGGCTGGCACGCCTCTCCCCCAACCCGGCCCTGCGCAACCTGTCTATCACTTATGTCGAGATCATCCGCGGCACTCCGCTGCTGGTGCAGATCTTCATCGTCTACTTCTTCATCGGCACTGTGCTCAACCTCGATCGTTTCACCGCCGGGGTGGCGGCGCTCGCCGTCTTCACCGGCGCCTACGTGGCCGAGATCGTGCGCGCCGGGGTCAGCTCAATCCACAAGGGGCAGATGGAGGCGGGCCGCAGTCTCGGCATGACCTCGGCCCAGACCATGCGCTACGTGATCCTGCCCCAGGCCTTCAAGCGGGTGCTGCCGCCGCTCGCCGGCCAGTTCATCAACCTGATCAAGGACTCCTCTTTGGTGTCGGTCATCTCGATCACCGATCTGACCAAGGCCGGCCGCGAGGTGGTGAGTTCCACCTTCAGCCCGTTCGAGGTGTGGTTCACCGTGGCCCTGCTCTACCTGGTGCTCACCGGCACCCTCTCCTTCCTGGTCCGCCGTCTCGAGGTGAAATATGCGAAAAGCAACTGATCCCATCATCCGCGCCGCAGCGGTCGAGAAGTTCTACGGCAGCGAGGTGCACGCCCTAAAGAACGTCACCACCCAGGTGGCCGAGGGGGAAGTGGTGGTGATCGTGGGGCCTAGCGGCTCGGGCAAGTCGACCTTCCTGCGCACCCTCAACCAGCTCGAGACCATCAACGACGGCAGCATAGTGGTCGACGGCATCAGCCTGACCGAGCCGGGGAACGTCAACAAGCTGCGCGAAGAGGTGGGCATGGTGTTCCAGTCCTTCAACCTCTTCCCGCACCTGACGGTGCTCGACAACATCTGCCTGGCGCCGCAGAAGGTGCGCGGGCTCACACGCCGGGAGGCCGAAGACAGGGCCAAGGCGCTGCTGCTCAAGGTGGGGCTCTCCAACAAGGCACAGAGCTACCCTTCCCAGCTCTCCGGCGGTCAGCAGCAGCGGGTGGCGATCGCCCGGGCGCTCGCCATGCAGCCACGCATCATGCTGTTTGACGAGCCGACCAGCGCCCTCGATCCCGAGATGGTGGGTGAGGTGCTGGAGGTGATGAAGGAGTTGGCCCGCGAGGGGATGACCATGGTGGTGGTCACCCACGAGATGGGCTTTGCCCGCGAGGTGGCCGATCGGGTGCTGTTCATGGAAAACGGCGAGCTGCTGGTCGATGAGAACCCCGCCAGCTTCTTCGACGCCCCTCCCTCGGAGCGGTTGCAGCGTTTCCTAAGCCAGGTGCTCTGAGCCTCGCCGCTGACGACAAGAAGGGGAGCCTGTGGCTCCCCTTCGCTTTTTCACTCAGCTCCACTGCTGGCCGAAGCTCCACAGCGCCGGCAGTAGCGCCACCAAGGCCAGCCCCGCCAGCCACCGCTCGCGGCCGCTGAGGCTCAGCCCCAGCTTGCGCCGGGTGTGCAAAAACAGCAGCAGACCCGGCCCGTAGAGCAGCAGCGAGAGCAGCAGATACTCAAGCCCCGCCGCGTAGAGCAGCCACAGGCCGTAACCGGTGGCGATCACCGCCGCCAGGCGCGCCTTGCGATCCCCCTCCCCGCTCAGGGTGAGCTTGAGCAGGAAGGCGCCGATGAGGAAGTAAGGCACCAGGATCATGGAGGTGGAGATCAGCAACAGGTTGGTGTACCCCTTGCCGAGCAGCCACACCAGCAGCAGGCAGCCCTGCACCGTCAGGCTGGTGAGCCAGAGCGAGGCAATCGGGGTGCCGTGCCGGTTCTGGCGCGTGAACAGCGCCGGGAAGGCGCCGCGCTGGGCGGCGCTGTAGGGCACCTCGGCCGAGAACAGGGTCCAGCTCACGTAAGAGGCCAGCACCGAGACGATGAGGCCGAGGCTGATGAGCGCCTTACCCCAGGAGCCAGTCATGTGGGCCATCAGCCCCGCCATGGAGGGGTTGGGCAGGGCCGCCAGCTCAGGGCGATTGAGGATCCCAAGCGCCAGCACCGACACCAGCACATAGAGGGTGAGCGCCAGCACCACGCCAAGCACGGTGGCCCGCCCCACGTCCCGTTTGTTGCGCGCCCGCGCCGAGAGCACCGCCGCCCCCTCGATACCGGTGAAGACCCAGAGGGTGATGAGCATGGTGTTGCGCACCTGCTCGGAGACCGGCTGCTGCAAACTCTCACCGCCCGGCTCGGCATGAAACACGACCGGGTCGAACCAGTAGCAGGCAAAGGCGACAAACAGCAGCAGCGGCAGGCTCTTGGCCAGGGTCGCCACCAGGTTGAACAGGGCGGCCTGCTGCACCCCGCGCGCCACCAGAAGGTGTACCGCCCAGAGGATGCAGGATTCACCGAGGAAGGCCCAGCCGGTGTTCCCCTCGCCAAACCAGACTCGCTCCGGGGTGTCGGTAAATCCCCCGATGGCGGCAAAGGCCACCACCAGATAGCCGACCACCCCTATGGTGGCGCACAGCCAGTAGCCCCAGGCGCTGAAGAAGCCGACCAGATCGCCAAACCCCTCGCGGGCATAGCTGTAGATCCCCCCGTCGAGCGCCGGGCGCAGCCGCGCCAGATAGAGAAAACAGGCCGCCAGCGCCAAAATGCCGATCCCGGTCACCAGCCAGCCGATGAGCACCGCCTCAGCGCCGGCCACCGCCGCCATGTTCTGGGGCAGGCTGAACACCCCTGCCCCCACCATGGAGCTAAACACCAGGGCCGTGAGTGACCAGAGCCCGATCTTCTTCTCACTCATCGGCCACCCCCGCAAAGTGCGCGCTTAACGCGGCGATGTGCTCGGGGCCGATGCCGCAGCAACCGCCGATGAGGCGAGCCCCGGCCGCCTTCCAGCGCTCGGCCCAGACCAAGTAATCCGCCGGCCCCAGATCGGCGCGCACCTCGTCCAGCCCGTCGTTGGCGGTGGCCTCCTTGGGCTGGGGCGGGAAGGCGTTGGCGTAAGCCCCGAGGCGCACATCGCGCCGCTCCAGCATAGCCAGGGTGGCCACCGCCTCGGCCAGTGCGGCCTCGATCACCTCCGGCTGGCAGCAGTTAAAGAGGATGGCGTCAGCCCCCGCCTCGACCAGGGCGCGCACCGCCGCGCTCACCGGCTCGCCGGAGCGCAGCCGTGGCTCGCTGCCGGGCACGTCATCTTCCAGGGTGAACGAGACCCACAGCGGCTTGCCATCGTCGGGCAACAGGGCCCGGTAGGCGAGCGGCTCGGCAATCAGGCTCATGGTCTCGGCCAGCCAGATGTCGACATGGGGGGCCAGTGCCCGCACCAACGGCGTCGCCAAAGCGGCCACCTGCTCGGGGCGGTAGAGATCGGCGCGATAAGAGCCAAACAAGGGCGGCAAGGAGCCCGCCACCCGAACGCCGGGATGGCGATCCGCGACCTGACGCGCCAGGGTGGCGCTGAGGCGGGTCAACGCCTCCCCTTCACTGGCAAAGCGCGCCTGGCCGATATGAAACGGCACTAGGGCATAGCTGTTGGTGGTGATCACCTCGGCACCGCTGTGAATGAATGCCTCGTGCACCTCGCTGACGGTGTGCGGCGCCTCCATCAGCGCCAGCGCCGACCATTCCGGCTGACGAAAGGGGGCCCCGCGCCGGGCCAGCTCGCGGCCCATACCACCATCCAGAATCACCACCCCTTCTCTGTTTTCCATTCGACTCTCCAGCCTGTTAATAAAGATATCAAGACACCCAAACATCTATCCATTTGGACGTCTAAACATCTTTTACAGCAGAGCAGAAAGCGATGCAATCCCCTTCGCAGCGGAAACCGCAGAAATAAAAAAGGGCCGATCTTGCGATCGGCCCTTCTATTTGACTCTATTCAGACGCTATCAGCTGTTGTGCTCGCGGCGCTTGTTACCAAACTTGCGGCCCTTGTCGAACCCACCTTCACGATTGCCTTCGCGGCGATCCTTGTTGAAAGGACGACGCTCCTTGTTGAAGGGGCGATCGCGGAACTGACGCGGCGCGGCGCTGCGGGTCCCTTCCGGCACTTCGGTGTAGGGGGTGATCATCAGCGGACGCTGGCAGACACGCGCCTTCTTGATCACTTCCATCACTTCGGCGCTCATGCCCTTGGGCAGATCGACAGTGGAGAAATCATCGGCGATCTCGATGTTGCCGATGAAGCGGCTTTCGAGGTTGGCTTCGTTGGCGATAGCGCCGACGATCTGGCCCGGCTTGACGCCGTGATGGGCACCCACGTCAACGCGGAAGCGCTCCATCTTCACGTCAGGATTGTCTTTGAGCGGACGCGGCTCCAGACCCGGCATGCGACGGGCCGGACGATCACCGCGATCGCCACGGTTGAAATCACGGTCACCGAAGTCACGCGGTTCACGGCGCTCGAACTCGCGGGGAGGCTGGGAGAGCAGCGGATCCGGCTTGGACTCGTCGAGCAGCAGCGGCTGATCACCTTGCACCAGCTTGGCCAGGGCAGCGGCCAGCTCGATCGGGTCGACGGACTCTTCCTGTACCAGCTCGTTGACCAGTTCGTAATAGGTCTCGAGCTCCTCACCCATCATGGTTTCGCGGATGCGCTCCTTGAACTTGGTCAGGCGGTGCTGGTTGATGTCGGCCATGGTCGGCATCTTCATCGGCTCGATGCTCTGACGCGTTGCGTGCTCGATGGAACGCAGCATGCGGCGCTCGCGCGGGGCCACGAACAGGATAGCCTCACCCTTGCGACCGGCACGGCCGGTACGGCCGATACGGTGCACGTAGGACTCGGTGTCGTACGGAATGTCGTAGTTCACCACGTGGGTGATACGCTCGACGTCCAGACCACGGGCCACCACGTCGGTAGCGATCAGGATGTCCAGCTGGCCTTGGCGCAGCTTCTCGACGGTACGCTCACGCAGCTTCTGCGGGATGTCGCCGTGCAGCGCTTCACAGGCATGGCCACGAGCAGCCAGCTTGCCGGCCAGCTCTTCGGCCGCATTCTTGGTGCGCACGAACACCAGCAGGGCTTCGTAGGATTCCACTTCCAGCAGACGGGTCATGGCTTCCAGCTTATGGGAGCCAGTCACCTGCCAGTAGCGCTGACGGATGGTGGTCGCGGTCGCGGTCTTGGAGGCGATCTTGATCTCTTTGGGCTGCTTCAGGTGCTTCTGAGCCACACGACGGATCTGCTCCGGCATGGTGGCGGAGAAGAGGGCCACCTGACGGCCAGCCGGGCACTGCTCCATGATCCAGTCGACGTCGTCGATGAAGCCCATGCGCAGCATCTCGTCCGCCTCGTCCAGCACCAGGGCACGCAGACCGGAGAGATCCAGGCTCTTGCGGCGGATAAGGTCCATGACGCGGCCCGGAGTACCGACGACCACCTGGGCACCGCGACGCAGGGCGCGGATCTGGGTGTCATAGGAGGAGCCACCGTAGATGGGCAGCACCTGGAAATCGGTCATGTGGCTGGCGTAGCGTTGGCACGCCTCGGAAACCTGAATGGCCAGTTCACGGGTCGGCGCCAGCACCAGGATCTGGGTGGAGCGGCTGCCTGCCTCAAGGCGGGAGAGCAGCGGCAGCGCAAAGGCCGCCGTCTTGCCGGTACCAGTCTGCGCCTGCCCCAGCAGATCATGGCCCGCCAACAGTGGCGGAATGGCGGCGGCCTGGATGGGGGACGGGCGCTCGTAGCCCACGTCGTGCAGCGCCTTCAAAATGGGCGCGGCCAATCCAAGCTCGTCAAAAAGGGGCAGATGTTCGGTATCAGACATAGATTCTTCCAGGTATTTAGGCAGGCGGTTCACACCGCGGAACAGCAAAAAGGCGGCGATTATAGCGCCACTTTGCCCTGCTGTCTTGAAAAATGTGATTCGTCTCTCAAACAGCCTGCCAAGTATATGCCTGCCCACCCGCCCTGGCATGCACTATCTGCGCAATTGTGATCGCTTCGCCCTCAGGACCGCTTGTGGCGCAGCACCGCCATGGTGATCCGGCTGGTGCAGATGAGTCGCTCACGCTCGTCGTTGATCTCAATCTGCCACACCTGGGTGGTGGCCCCCAGATGCACCGGACGCGCTACCCCGGTCACCTTCCCTTCCCGCTTGGCGCGGATATGGTTGGCATTGATGTCAAGGCCGACGCAGTAGTGCTCCTCATCCACCGCCATGTTGGCGGCAATCGAGCCCAGGGTCTCGGCCAGCACCACAGAGGCCCCGCCATGCAACATGCCAAACGGCTGATGGGTACGGCTGTCGACCGGCATGGTGGCCGCAATCCAGTCATCGCCAAAGGCGCTGTAGTGAATATCAAGGTGTGCCATGAGGGTGTTGCGGGAGCTGGCCTCCAGCCCCTCCAGGCTCATCGCTTTTTTCCAGATGGACATGAGCGCTCTCTTTTGAAGGTATCAGGCGGCCACGCTACCACGGGTATGTGACGCCGGGCCACTCGGCCCACGGCGTGTCGCGACCGGGAAAGCGCACCGACGTCCAGTTCCAGCGCCGCCTAAGCCAGCGCCGGATAACCTCGCTAAACGTCGACGCCGCCACTGGCGAATCGGCGCACAACCAGAAGAAGACCTCGACCTGGACGCCGGGCAGCAGCGAGGGATAAAGGTACAGGCCGCCGATCAGCGCCTGCTCCTGCTCCTCCCACACCGTGTAAGCAAACGAGCGGTGGGCGCGAAGCTCCGACACCTGCCACGCCAGATCGGCCTCGTGCTGGGCTAGCGAGAAGTGCGCCGATGGCCAGGGGTCATCGGCGCGAAACAGCTGGTGCAGTTGCTCCCGCTCACGCAGCAGCGCCACGTACTCGCGCACCGCCTGCGCCTCGTCACAGGCCCGCAGCACAAACCCGGCGTGGGCGTAGTGCTGGGGAACCTGAAAACGGGCGGTCTTGAGCATCACACTCGCTCGAGCAGGGCCTGCAACGGGTGCTTGAGCTGCTCCCCCTCCATGTGGTTGACCTGGCTGCGGCAGGAGTAACCGGTGACCAGGCAGCGATCCGTCGGCAGCCGCGACAGGGGCTCGGCCCAGCTCAGCGAGTAAATACCGCGCGAATTTTCGAGGTTGCGGGCATCGTGGCCATAGGTGCCGGCCATGCCGCAGCAACCGACTGAGACCGGCTCGAGGCGGGCGCCAAAGCGCTCAAACACCTTCTTCCAATCACCGGTGCTGGTCGGCAGCGCCGTCTTCTCGGTGCAGTGGCCAAACAGATACCAAGGCGCCTCGTCACGCTCGCGCGCCTCGGGCAGCTCGGCTTGCAACAGCCACTCCTGCACCTGCAACACCTTGAAGTCGCCCCGCGCCTCGCCCAGCGCCTTGACGTACTCGTCGCGATAGCAGAGCACCATGGCCGGATCGGCTCCGATGAGCGGCACCCCGAGCCGGGCAATCTGATTGAGGAACTGGGCCGTGGTGGCAGCGGTGCGGGCAAAGCCGCGCAGGAACCCCTTGACGTGCTGCGGCTTGCCGTTGGGCTTGAACGGCAGCAGGTAGGGTTGGTAACCAAGCCGCTCACACAGACGCACCAGATCGCGCACCACCGGCGCGTCGTAGTAGCTGGTGAAGGGATCTTGCACGATCAGCACCACCTTGGCGCGCTGCTCGGCGCTCATGCGCTCTAGGCTCGGCAGGTCGAAATAGCGGGCGCGGCTCTCTTTGAGCTCCTCGGCCAGGGTCGGCACCGACAGCAGCGGCAGGTGCACCAGACCGACCGTCTTCTCGGTCGCCTTTTGCAGCCACTCCTTTTCCAGGAAGAAGTTCACCATGCGCGGCGCCTTGGCCAGCCAAGGGGTGTAGCCCTCCGAGGTGCCGATGATGTAATCCTTGGGGCTGCGCAGGTAGCGGCTGTGATAGAGCTGCATGAAGCGGGAGCGGAAGGTGGGCACATCCACCTTGATCGGACACTGGCTGGTGCACGCCTTGCAAGCAAGACACCCCTCCATCGCCTCCATCACCTCGTGGGAGAAGTCGTACTGGCCCCGCGAGCGGGCCCAGGTGTTGCGCACCTTGTCGACGATCTGCTTAAAGCGCACCCCGCCGGTTTGCAGCGCCACCTCCTCGGCCAGCGGATCGAAGCCTTGCAGGGCGAGCTGACGCAGCCACTCACGCATCAGGCCGGCACGCCCCTTGGGAGAGTGGCGGCGATCGCGGCTGATCTTGACCGAGGGGCACATGGGCGAGTCGGTCTCGAAGGTAAAGCACAGGCCGTTGCCGTTGCAGTCGAGCGCTTGGGTGTAGCTGGTGCGCACCGCCAGCGGGATCTGGCGGTCATACTTGCCGCGCTTGGGGCCGTCCACCGACACCAGCTCGGCATCGCTGCCATAGGGCATGCAGATCTTGCCGGGGTTGAGGCGGTTATCCGGGTCGAACGCCCCCTTGACCCGCTGCAACTCCTCCCAGAGATCGCCGAAGAAGGCCGGGCTGTATTCCGAGCGGAACCCCTTGCCGTGCTCGCCCCACATCAGGCCGCCGTACTTGGCGGTCAGTGCCACCACCTTGTCGGAGATGCGCCGCAGCATCACCTCCTGCTCGGGATCGCACAAGTCCAGCGCCGGGCGCACGTGCAAGACACCCGCATCCACGTGGCCGAACATGCCGTAGTCGAGCCCATGCTCATCGAGCAGGGCGCGAAACTCCATGATGAAATCGGCCAACGACTCCGGCGGCACGGCGGTGTCTTCGGTGAAGGCCACCGGTTTTTTGCGTCCGGCGGCGTTGCCAAGCAGCCCCACCGATTTTTTACGCATGGCGTAAACGGTCTCGATGCTCGGCAGGTGGTCACACACCTGATAGCCGATGATGCCGGCCTCGCCACGGGCCATCAGCTCGTCGATACGCCGGCACAGCTCGGTCACCTTGGCCTGGTGCTCGGCCTCGTCCAGATCGGCGAACTCGACGATGTTTAGCCCGTCCATCCGCTTGCCCGGCACCTCCTCGATGAGGCTGCGCACCGAGTGCCAGATGATGTCGGCCTTGGCCAGATTGAGCACCTTGGAGTCCACCGTCTCGACCGACAGTGCCTGGGCCTGCACCATAAAGGGGGCATTTCGCAGCGCAGACGGGAAGCTGTCGTACTTGACGTTGACCAGGGTGCGATAGCGCGGGATCGCCGTGATGTTGAGGCGCGCCTCGACGATGAAGCCGAGGGACCCTTCCGAGCCACACAGCACCCGGCTCACGTCGAGGGCATCCTCGGCCGGCTCGTAGAGGTGCTTGAGATCATAACCGGTCAGGAAGCGGTTGAGCTTGGGGAAGGTGGCCTCGATGTCGGCGCGGCGCTCCTTGCCGATGCGGTAAAGGGCGCGATAGATCTCCCCTTCGCGATTCTCGAGCGCCAGCTTGTCAGCCAGTCGCTCCCCTTTGAGCGGCTCGGTGGCGATGATCTCGCCATTTTCCAGCACCGTCTTGAGCCCCAGCACGTGATCCGAGGTCTTGCCGTAGACCAAGGAGCCCTGCCCCGAGGCGTCGGTATTGACCATGCCGCCGATGGTGGCGCGGTTGGAGGTGGAGAGATCCGGTGAGAAGAAAAAGCCATGGGGCTTGAGGGCCGCATTGAGCTGATCCTTGATGACGCCGGCTTGCACCCGCACCCAGCCCTGCTCCGGGTTAATTTCCAGCACCCGGTTCATATGGCGCGACAGATCGACGATAATGCCGGCGCTCAGGGACTGGCCGTTGGTGCCGGTGCCGCCGCCTCTGGGGGAGAAGGTCAGCTCGCGATAGCGCGGCTCCTGCCCCAACGAGAGCATCAGACTGATGTCGTCGGCATCCCTGGGGAAGATCACCGCCTGAGGAGTAACCTGATAGACGCTGTTGTCCGTCGCCATGGCGAGCCGGCCCGCATATGACTTGTCAACGTCACCCCGAAACCCCTTCTCAATGAGGGCATCTAAAAATGCCAGAGTCAGGGGTGACACACTGCCTTGGTAATCGAGTCTCGGGATCATGAATCCTTGTTCCCTACTGGTTTTGATACCTGCTGATGACAGGCAATTTAGCCGGCGCTCCGGCGACCACAATGCCGGGCGGTGCGTCCTGCGCCCGCCTTGGCATTCGCTCACGTCTTTTTGTACGTTGGCCGGCAGTATATCAGCCCTTGCTCAGTCGGGATCAAGCCCGTCGCGCCACTTGCCGCTGCGACGTAAACCGTTTGTTCAACTATCGATGGAGGATTGTTATGGCTTTATTTAGCCATGTTATCAGTACAGAGAAACAGGCCCTCACCCTCTCTCTGTTCGGCTGTATCACCTTTGCCTGCTTCGGCGTCGGTTATGGCCTGTTTGTCGGCTCCCACGCCATCTTACTCGACGGCGTTTTTACTCTCTTTAGCATGGGCATGACCGGCCTTGGCCTGGTGACCGCCTACCTGGTAACCCGCCCCGATGACGCCCGCTTCCAATACGGCTACGCCCACTTCGAGCCCATCGCCAACGTCATCAACGGCACCCTGATCCTGCTGCTCTGTCTGGCGGCCCTCTATGGCGGCCTCACCACCCTCAATGCCGGTGGGCGCGAGATAGACCTCGACCACGCCCTGCTCTACGCCGCCGTCTCCACCTTCTTCTGCGCCGCCCTCTACCGCCTCGAGGCGCAGGCCGCCGAGCGGCTCGACTCCGAGCTGGTGCGGGTCGATGCCAAGGAGTGGCAGGTCGACACCATACTGAGCGCCACCCTGCTGCTGGGCTTTGTCATCGCCATGGGGCTCGAGCAGGCCGGCTATGGCCGCTACAACCGCTACATCGATCCGGTGCTGGTCTCGGTACTGGCCCTGTGCGCCACCCTGATCCCCATCAAGGTGCTGGGGCGCAACCTGCGCGAAGTGCTCAAGATCGCCCCCAAGGGGGAAGTGCAGCAGAAAGTGCAGGCCGAAGTCGAGGCCCTGCGCCAGCGCTACGGGGTCGAGTGCTACAGCCACCTGGCCAAGAGCGGCCGCCGCTTCGAGCTTGAGCTCAACATCCTGGTGCCCCACGGGCAGGAGTGGCCCGTCGCCCGTCAAGATGCCCTGCGCCAGGAGCTGTGGGGGCGCCTTGGCGATACCCTGGGCGAAACCTGGCTCTCGGTCTGCTTCACCCGCGAAGCCCGCTGGCTCTGAGGGATTATTGTCATAATCGCAGCACTCTTCTGGGATTAACCCTCTTTTAGGCAAGGCCATAGCGGCCTACTATGACGCCATCGACAGCGACGCCTGTCCTGGCGTCATACCGTCCGCTTCCCTACTTAACGAGGTTTCCATGTCCCACGATCCCCTTTTCTGCCCCCTGCGCCTCGGCCAGCTCTCCTTGCAAAACCGCATCGTCATGCCGCCCATGACCCGCTCGCGCGCCGCCCAGCCCGGTGACGTGGCCACCGACCTGATGGCCACCTATTACGCCCAGCGTGCCGGTGCCGGCCTCATCGTCAGCGAAGGCACCCAGATCTCCCCCACCGCCAAGGGTTATGCCTGGACCCCCGGCATCTACAGCCCCGAGCAGGTGGCCGGCTGGCGCAAGGTGACCGACGCGGTGCATGCCAAGGGCGGCGCCATCTTCGCCCAGCTCTGGCACGTCGGACGCGTGACCCACCCGGACAACATCGGCGGCGCCCAGCCGGTCAGCGCCTCGGCCCTGCGCGCCGAAGGGGTGCGGGTGTTTGTCGACAAGGACAACACCCCGGGCTTTGTCGAGACCGTCACCCCGCGCGCCCTCTCGGTAGCGGAGATCGCCGAGGTGGTAAACGAGTACCGCCAGGCGGCCCGCAACGCCATCGAAGCCGGCTTTGACGGCATCGAGCTGCACGGCGCCAACGGCTACCTCATCAACCAGTTCCTCGATTCCGAGTCCAATGCCCGCACCGACCAGTACGGCGGATCGCTCCAAAACCGCCTGCGCTTCCTGCGCGAAGTGGTCGAGGCCGTCGGCGGCGAGATCGGCATGGAGCGAGTTGGTGTGCGCTTGGCGCCCCTCACCACCCTCAATGGCACGGTCGATGCCGATCCGGAGCAGACCTACACCGCTGCCGCCCGCCTGCTCGGCGAGCTGGGCGTGGTCTACCTGCACATCGCCGAAGCCGACTGGGACGATGCCCCTGTGATGCGCGGTGAGTTCAAGCAGGCTCTGCGCGAGGTCTATCCGGGCACCCTCATCTATGCCGGCAAGTACGATGCCGCCCGCGCCCGCACCGCCATCGCCGAGGGCTGGGCCGACATGGTCGCCTTTGGCCGCCCCTTCGTGGCCAACCCGGATCTGCCCGAGCGGATCCGCCACGATCTCCCTTGGGCGCCCCACGATCCGGCCACCCTGTTTGGCGGCGACGCCAAGGGGCTGACCGACTACCCTAAGGCCGACGGCTCGGCCGCCTGAGTGTGACGCAAGGCCCGCCCCATGGCGGGCCTGTTTGCAAGGAGAACAAGATGAACGCGATAAAAAGCCAGGGCTGGTGCTGGCAGGCAGCGGGTGAACCCGATGCCCTCATCCTAAGCGATCTCACCCTGCCGGTCCCCGGCCCCGGTGAGGTGGTGGTGGAGAACCGGGTCATCGCCATCAACCCGGTCGACTGGAAGCTGCTCGAATGGGGCCACCCCGACTGGCAGCCGGGACAAGTGCCCGGCGTCGATGGCATGGGGGTAATCGTGGCCTTGGGCGAAGGGGTGCATCACCTGCGCCTCGGCAGCCGGGTCGCCTACCACACGGATCTGCGCCGCCACGGCAGCTTCGCCCGCCACACCTGTGTGCCGGCGCGCGCCCTGCTGGCGGTGCCAGAGGCGCTCTCTGACGAGGCGGCCGCCGCCTTCCCCTGCCCCGGTCTCACCGCCTGGCAGGCGCTGGCCAAGCTGCCCGACCTGCATGGGGAGGCCGTGCTGCTCACCGGCGCCGCCAGCAATGTGGGGCGCTACGCCGTCTCGCTGGCACTGGCCCGCGGCGCCCGCGTGTTTGCCTCGGCCGACGCCCGCCACCACGACGCCCTGCGCCGGCTCGGGGTGCAGGTGGCCGACTATCACGACACCGATTGGCTGGCCACCCTGCGCACCGCCAACGGCGGTGAGCCGTTTCACGCCATCATCGATCTGGTCTCAAGCGCCCAGGCCGGTGAGCTGTGCCACGCCCTCGGCTATTACGGCCATCTGGTGGCGGTGCTGGGACGGGTGGAGCAGAGCCCCCTGCCCCCCTTCACCCGCTGCATCTCGCTGCATGAGATCGCCCTCGGCGCCCAGCACGCCCACGGCTCCGCGCGGCAGTGGCAGCAGCTGGTGCAGGCCGGGGAGTCGATGCTCACCGCCATGGTGAGCGGCGCCATGCCGACCGCCCCGCTGGCCGTGCGCGATTTCGCCGCCCTGCCGGCCGCGTTGGCCGAGGCCAAGCGGCAAGGGGGCGGACGCAAGTTCCTGCTTCGGGTGTAACCCAGGCACATAAGCAAAGGCCCCGCACTGCGGGGCCTTTTGACGAGAACTAGAGCATGCCGATGGCCAGGTGGGACTTGAGAAAGTCGAGCCAGGCGCGCAGCCGTGGATCGCGCTGGGCATCGGAGTAGAAGACGGCATTGATCGGGCGCGAGGCACCGCTGTTGGAGCGGGCCAGCACCTCGACCAGGGCGCCGCTCTCCCGATCCGGCCCGGTCATGAAGTCCGACAGGCAGACCAGCCCCTCCCCGGCCAGGGCCAGCTGACGCAGGGTCTCGCCGCTGCTGGCACGCAGGGAGGGGGTCACCGGCAGGCGATCCCCTTCGCGCGAGAGCAGCGGCCAGTGATTGAGGTGATCGGGGCTAATAAAGCCCAACAGCACGTGGCCCGCCAGATCCTCCGGGGTGCGCGGCGTGCCGTGGCGCTTGAGATAATCGGGGGCGGCCAAAATGCGCAGGCGCGAGCGGCCAAGCGGCATGGCGCGCAGGGAGGAGTCCCCCAGCTCGCCGATGCGGATCGCCACGTCGACCCGCCGCTCCATCAGGTTGATGAACCCCTCCGAGCTGTTGAGTTGCAGCTCGATGGCGGGGTAGCGTTCGCGAAAGCGCCCCAGTATCGGCACCAGCTGATGCAGGATGAAGGGGGTGGCGGCATCGATCCGCAAGATCCCCTCAGGCTGCTCGCGGCGCATCAGCAGCGTCCCCTCCGCCTCGGCCATCTCGGTCAGGATCTTCACCGCCCGCTGATAGAACCACTCCCCCTCCTCGGTCAGGCTGAGGCTGCGGGTGGTGCGGGTAAGCAGCACGGTGGCGAGCTTCTGCTCGAGACGCTTGACCCCGCGGCTCACCACCGAGTTGTCGAGGCCGAGGTTCTCGGCGGCCTGGCGAAAGCTGCCCGCCTCCACCACCGCCACAAACAGGGCCAGCTCGTCGGAATGGGTCTTCATGATTGCTGCCTTTGATACAAGAGTGTCTGCGCTTTATAGCGTTACATGCAGGATGATGGCAAGCGCCGGCCATACAAAGAGGGGAGCCCTGGCTCCCCTCTTTGTCTTCACAGCAGGCCGCGCACCAGGATGCCGGCAATCAGCAGCGGCGCCACCAGCCGCCAGCACCAGAGCAGGCAGGCTCGCGGCAGCGGCGCCAGATCCTCCGGCACCATGCGCGCACCGAGCTTCCAGCCCAGCAGCAGGGTCAGCACCAGCCCGAACAGGGGCATCATCAGGTTAGAGGTGAGGTAGTCGAGCAGATCGAACAGGGTCTTGCCAAACAGGGTGTACTCGGCCCAAGGGCCAAACGACAGGCTCACCGGAATGCCGCAGGCCATGATGAGCAGGGTCAGGGTGCGGCAGGCGCCGCGCCGGTTCCAGCCCCACTCCTCGGTGGTGAAGCGCACCAGGTGCTCGAGCATGGAGATGGACGAAGAGAGCGCGGCCACCAGCAGCAGCAGGAAGAAGATCACCGCCAGCCCCTGACCCAGCGGCAGGTGCTGGAACACGGCGGGCATGGTCATGAAGGTGAGCCCAGGCCCGGCGGTCGGATCGATGCCGGTGGAGGCGAGCACCGGGAAGATCATCAGCCCCGCCAGCACTGAGATGAGGCTCGCCAGGGTCACCACCCAGACACCGGAGCGCACTACGCCATCGCTGCTGGGCAGATAGGCGCCATAGGTGGTGTGTACCCCCAGGCCAATGGAGAGGGAGAAAAAAGCGAGGCCAAGGGCATCGAGCACTCCCTGGCCGGTGAGGTGGCCAAAATCCGGCAACAGGAACTGGCGCACCCCGGCCATGGCGCCGGGCATCGAGAGACCGGTCAGCACCAGCAGCAACATCATCAGAAACAGGGCCGGCATCATCCAGCGCAGCGCCCGCTCCACCCCCTGTTGCAACCCCCCCTGCACAAACCACCAGGTGAGGCCGGCAAAGATCAGGTGGGTCAGCACAGGCCAGATCGGATCGCTCACATAACCGCCAAACAGGGCGGTCAGCGCCGCCGCATCGCCGTGGTTGAGCTCACCGCCGATGGCCAGCGCCGCGTAGCCCACGGTCCAGCCCCCCACCACGCTGTAGAAGCTGTAGATGAAAAAGCCGCACAGGATCCCCATGTAACCCATCCAGCGCCACTTCGGCCCTACCAGCTGGTGGAAGGCGCCGAGCACGCCACGCTGGCTGTGGCTGCCGAGCAGGGTCTCTCCGACCTGCACCGCCACCCCCAGGGTGAAGCTAAACAGCAGAAACACCAGCAGGAAGGCGCCGCCGCCATTGGTGGCGGTCACATAGGGAAACTTCCAGATGGCGCCAAGGCCGATGGCCGAGCCAGCCGCCGCCAGCACATGCCCGACACGGGAAGACCACTGCACCTGGCTCATGCCACCTCCGCGGAATAGATCATCACTTCACTCCAGCTACAAAAAGGGCCGCCCCTGGCGACCCGTACTGCAATCCATGCCGGTGTACGCGTCAGGATGGCGCCCAAAGAGAGCGGGAACATCGAGCCGTCGCGCGGCAATCCGAACATGGATAACAACCTTGAAATTGAAAGGCCCACAGCCTAAACCATGGAAAGAATCTTTGACACAAATTTCTGTCATTATCTGCATGCACAGATTGCACTATGGCAAAAAGTCATTATTCATAGGGTTTCACGCTAGCCACAGCCCGTTTGGCCGGGTCTGCGCTCCCCCGGTAAAGGGGCATGGGTGAGGCATTTATATGCGTAATACGCACTCAATATCATCTATTGATGACAATAACGCACCAGTGAACTGTGCCACGGCGTCTGTTTTCCCCACTCCCCCCTTGGCATACTGCCCGACATCATCCACCGCTCAGCAGGAAGTCCCATGTCTACCGTCATCGTCATTGCCCGCCTGGTGGCACAACCCGGTCAGGGTGAACCACTGCATCGCGCCTTGCAGCCTCTGATGGAAGCCACCCGCGCCGAGCCGGGCTGTCTTGCCTATGATCTGCACCAAGAGCGAGACAATCCCGACGCTTGGATGCTGTTTGAGCGCTGGGAGAGCGACGCCGCCCTGGCCGCCCACAATCAAGCCCCCCACCTGGCCCACTTCGTCACCACCTTTGGTGCGAGTCTGGCCGAGCGGGACGTTCGTTACTATCACCCCCTTTCCCGCTAAGGAGATTTTTCATGCAGATGCCTTCCATCGGTCTTGGCACCTTCCGCCTTGAGGGCGCACCGCTCATCGGCTCCCTCGAAACCGGCCTCGAGCTTGGCTATCGCCACATCGACACCGCCCAGATCTACGGCAACGAAGCCGAAGTGGGCCAGGTGCTCAGTCAAAGCGCCCTGCCACGCAGCGATCTCTTCCTCACCACCAAGGTGTGGACCAGCGAGTTTGGCCCCGGCAAGGTGATCCCGAGCCTTGAGCTGAGCCTGGAGAAGCTCAAGACCGACTACCTGGATCTGGCGCTGATCCACTGGCCGAGCCCGAACGACGAAGTCGCGATGGCGGTCTACCTCGAGCAGTTGGCCGAGGCCCGCGAGCGTGGCCTGACCCGCGAGATCGGCGTCTCCAACTTTACCTCTGCCCAGATCAAGCAGGCCGTCTCCATCCTGGGAGCCGGCGCCATCACTCACCAGCAGATTGAAGTACACCCCCTGCTGCAAAACCGCATCGTGCGCGACGTCTGCCGCGAGCTTGGCATCGCCGTCACGGCCTACATGCCGCTTGCCTACGGCAAGGTGCTCGACGAGCCGGTGCTCAAAGAGATCGCCGCGCGCCACGGAGCCAGCCCGGCTCAGGTGTCGCTGGCTTGGCTGCACGCCCAGGGGATGACGGTGATCCCCAGCTCCACCAAGCGTGAGCATCAGGCCGCCAACTTGGCCGCTCTGGATCTGCGCCTGAGCGCCGAAGAGATGGCGGCGATTGCCCCGCTCGATCGCGGTGAGCGCTGCGCCAACCCGGACTTCGCGCCCGCCTGGGACTGATCCCGTCCCCACGAAACAGCCCACCTCTCGGTGGGCTTTTTCATGTCCGCTTATCGGCTATTAATGCAATAAAACCAAAAGTGTCTTGGTTTTACCGTCATTTTAAACAACAAACTCCCCCTGCATACTGCGCTCACTGTATATCACCACCCAATCTGGAGTTTTCCATGCCACTGGCGTTATTTGCCCTCACTCTCAGTGCCTTTGCCATCGGCACCACCGAATTTGTCATCGTCGGGCTGGTGCCCACCATCGCCGAACAGCTGGCGGTCTCTCTCCCCTCGGCAGGGCTGCTGGTCAGCCTCTATGCCCTCGGCGTCGCCATCGGCGCCCCGGTGCTGACCGCCCTCACCGCCCGTCTGCCGCGCAAGTGGCTGCTGGTCGCCTTGATGGGGGTCTTCACCCTCGGCAACCTGTTTGCCTGGCAGGCGCCCGACTATGGCACCCTGGTGATGGCCCGCGTGCTCACCGGCCTCACCCACGGGGTCTTCTTCTCCATCGGCTCGACCATCGCCACCGGTCTGGTGGCCCGCGAGAAGGCGGCCAGTGCCATCGCCATCATGTTCAGCGGCCTGACCGTGGCGCTGGTGACCGGGGTGCCGCTCGGTACCTGGATTGGTCAGCACTTCGGCTGGCGTGAGACCTTCCTGGTGGTGAGCCTGCTCGGTGCCATCGCCCTGCTCGGCAGCCTGCTGCTGATCCCGGCCAACCTGCCCAAGGGTGAGGCGGCCCGCTTTAAGGATCAGCTCTCGGTGCTGACCAAGGCCCCCCTGCTCAAGGTCTATGCCAAGACGGCGCTCGGCTACGGCGGCTCCTTCACCGCGTTTACCTTCCTCGCCCCGATCTTGCAGCAGGTGAGCGGTCTTTCCGCCAATGCCGTGAGCCTGGTGCTGCTCGCCTACGGAGCCTCGGTTGCCATCGGCAACATCTGGGGTGGTAAGCTGGCCGATCGCCTCGGTGCGGTGCGCGCCCTGCGAGTGATGTTCGCCGGTCTGGCCCTGGTGTTGCTGGCCCTCAACTTCACCGCATCCAGCCCGGTGCTGGTGGTGCTCACCGTCCTGGTGTGGGGCGCCTTCGCCTTCGGCAACGTGCCGGGTCTGCAAGTGCTGGTTGTACAGGAAGCCGAGCGCCACGCCCCCAAGGCGGTGGACGTCGCCTCGGGCCTGAACATCGCCGCCTTCAACATCGGTATCGCGCTGGGCTCAGTGGTCGGTGGCGCCACCGTCGAGCACCTCGGCCTCATCCACACCCCCTGGATCGGCGCCCTCATCGTGCTGATGGCCCTGGCGCTGACCTATACCGGTCGCCGTGCCGATGCCCCGGCGCTCGCCACCTGCAAGTAAACCGTGTGATCGTGCGCCCAGCTTGCTCATCCGGCGGCTGGGCGCCGTGCCATGAGGCCGTTATGCTGGCCCCATGACTGCATCGGAGATCGCCCATGAAAGTGCTCATCGTCCACACCCACCCCGAACCCTTAAGCTTCTGTGGCGCCCTGTTCGAGACCGCCATCGAGACGCTGGAAGCCGCCGGGCACACCGTCATGACCAGCGATCTCTATGCCATGGGCTTTGATCCTGTCTCGGATCGGCGCAACTTCCATACCCAGCACCACCCCACCTACCTCAGGTTGCAGCAAGAGGAGCGTTACGCCGCCCAGCGCGACAGCTTCACCGCCGAGATTGACGGCGAGATGGCCAAGCTGGAAGAGGCCGAGCTGCTCATCTTGCTCTTTCCCCTCTGGTGGTTTGGCCTGCCGGCCATCCTCAAAGGCTGGGTCGACCGGGTCTTTGCCATGGGGCGCATCTATGAGGAGGGCCAGCTCTATCAGCACGGCCGCTTTGCCGAGCGGCGCGCCCTGCTCTGTGTGACCACGGGAGCCGATGAGCCGGCCTACCAGCCAGAGGGGCTGCACGGCGACATCCACGCCATCTTGCGTCCCATTGAGCGCGGCATCTTGCAATGTGTCGGTTACCAGGTGCTTGCCCCTGCCCTGTTCCATGGGCCGGCAGGCGCCGAGCAGGTGGTGCGCGAACACTGGCTCGACGAGTGGGCGGCGCGCCTGACGACCATAGAGCGCGAATCCCCCATCGAGGTCGGTCGCTACTAATAAAAAAAGAGGAGCCATCGGCTCCTCTTTTTTTCACTCGGGACGCGTCTCATCATCCCCCAACCCGGCGGCCCAGCGCGCCTCCAGCCAGAGCAGGTTGCACAGCCCGACCAGCAGGGCAAAGCCAAGCCCCAGGAACCAGGTGAAATACCACATATGTCTCTCTCCTTGTCAGTAGAGTTGATGGCTGCGGCGGCGCAGCTGCGCCCGGTCGATCCGCCCGTGCACTACCCGGTAGACCCAGAGGGTGTAGCCGAGGTTGATGGGCATCAGCACCAGCACGATGCCGAGCATGATGGCCAGGGTCTTAAAGCTCGATACCCCATCCCACAGGGTCAGGCTGCTGCCCGGATCGAGCGACGAGGGGAGCACAAACGGAAACAGCGCGATGGCGACCGACACCAGCATGGCCGCGCAGGCGCCGCCGCTGGCCAGCAGCCCCAGCCGTGGCAAGCGGCGCCAGGCCAGCAGAGCACTTAGCAGCGGCAACGTGGCCCCCAGCAGGGGCACCAGCCACAGGGCCGGCGTCGCCCGGTAGTTGGCCAGCCAGCCCTCCGGGTGCAAGGTCACCAGCTTGGCCAGCGGGCTCAGGGCCGCATCGGTGGCAAGCCCAGGGGCGAGCGCATAACCCGGCAGGGCCGCCAGCTGCCAGCCGGCCAGCAGGTAGGCGCCGCTCACCAGCCCCCCCAGCCCTATGGCCAGGGCGCGGCCCCGCTGCGCCACCGCCCCCTCGACTTTGACATGCAGGAAGCTGGCCCCGTGCAGCAGCAAGGCCGCGACCACGCAGAGCATGACGGCGGCGATAAAGCGGCCGTGCAGGGCGAAGGGGCCATAGTGCAGGCGTAGGGCGCTGTCGAAGCGAAACGGCAGCCCCTGCATCACCAGGGCCAGGGCCGCCCCGAGCACCAGGGTCGGCAGCAGGCCACCGGCCACCAGGGCGCGATCCCACCAGCGCCGCCAGGCGGCGTGCTCGAGCTTGCTGCGGTAATCAAAGCCGACCGGACGCAGGAACAGGCCAAACAGCAGCACGATGAGGGGCACATAGAGCACCGAGAAGGCGGCGGCATAGACCAGGGGCCAGGCGGCGAACAGGGCACCGGCGCCGGCGATGATCCACACCTGGTTGCCCTCCCACACCGGGCCGACGCTGTTGATCGCCAAGCGGCGCTCCTCGTCGTCGCGGCCCACCAGCGGCAGCAGCATGGCGATGCCGAGATCGAAACCATCGAGCACCACGAAGCCCACCAGCATGAAGAGCACCAGGCCCCACCAGATCAGTTTCAGGGTTGCGTAATCCATCAGGCGCTCCTTGGCAGCGAAGATGAGGAGACAAGCGGCGCGCGCACCATGGCCGGCCCCTTGCCGATGACGTGGCAGAGCAGGAACAGCTCCACCACCAGCAGGCTCAGGTAGATAGTGCAGATGCCGATCAGGCTGAACCAGAGTTGCCCTGCGCTGAGCAAGGAGACCGAGGCCGACACCGGCAGCACGTCGCTGATGGTCCAGGGCTGGCGACCGAACTCGGCCACAAACCAACCCGCCTCGATGGCGAGCCAGGGCAGCGGGATCGACCAGAGCAGGGCCCGCAGCAGGCGCGGCGAGCGAGTCAGCCGGTGGCGGCACAGCTGCACAAAGCCCGCCACAAACAGTCCCAGCATCACCACCCCGAGCCCCACCATGAGGCGAAACGACCAAAACAGCGGCGCCACCGGCGGGATCGAGTCATCGACCGCCTTGGCGATGGCCGCCTCGTCGGCGCTGGCGATGGGGTTGGCATACGGCGTGAGCAGCAGACCATAGCCGAGATCGGCCCGGTGGCGCTCGAAACGCGCCCGGGTCGCCTCGCTCGCATCCCCGGCGCGGATCCGCTCCAGGGCGTCGACCGCCTCGATCCCCTGGCGGATGCGCTGGGCGTGTTCGCGCTTGAGATCCTTGATGCCGGTGACCGGCTCATCGAGGGATCGGGTGGCGATGAGCCCCATCATGTAGGGGATCTTGATGGCGGCGTGGGTGGTCTCGGCCTGCTGATCCGGAAAGCCAAACAGGGTGAAGGCCGCCGGCGCCGGCTCGGTCTCCCACTCCGCCTCGATGGCGGCGAGCTTGACCTTCTGCACCTCGCCGGTGCGATAGCCCGACTCGTCGCCAAGCACGATCACCGAGAGGATGGCCGCCAACCCAAAGCCCGAGGCGATGGCAAACGAGCGCAGGGCAAAGGCCTGCTCACGCCGGCGCAGCAGGTACCAGCTGCTCACCCCCATCACGAACAGGGAGGCCGCCACGTAACCCGCCGCCACCGTGTGGACAAACTTGACCTGGGCTACCGGGTTAAACAGCACCGCCGCCACGTCGGTCAGCTCCATGCGTTGGGTCAGCAGGTTGAACTCGGCGCCGACCGGGTTCTGCATCCAGCCGTTGCCGATGAGGATCCACAGGGCCGAGAGGTTGGAGCCAAGCGCCACCAGCGCCGTCACCAGCAGGTGCTGACCCCGGGAGAGCTTGTCCCAGCCAAAGAAAAAAAGGCCCACCAGGGTCGATTCGAGGAAGAAGGCCATCAGCCCCTCGACCGCCAGGGGGGTGCCGAAGATGTCGCCGACATAGTGGGAGTAATAGGCCCAGTTGGTGCCGAACTGAAACTCCAGGGTGAGGCCTGTGGTCACCCCCATGACGAAGTTGATGCCAAAGAGCTTCCCCCAGAAACGGGTGATCTCCTGGTAGACGACCTTACCGGTCATCACATAGGCCGACTCGGCGATCACCAGGATCCAGGAAAGACCCAGGGTGAGGGGCACAAACAGGAAGTGGAACATGGCCGTGGCGCCAAATTGCAGGCGCGACAGGCTTACCACGTCATCCGGATTGATCATGTGTCGCTTCTCTTTTGATGTACTTGGTAGGCACGTTTTTGTGCCGCGCCAGTACACCACGGAGCATGACACCTATAACAGATGCAGTTATAGTGAATTACACCTATAACAGTTTGACCCTCTATGCCCCTCTACCGCGATCTCGCCGAGCGGCTGCGCACCCAGATCGAGGCCGGCGTCTGGCAACCGGGGGAGCGCATCCCCTCCATCCGCCAGAGCTGCCAGGCCCACCGCCTGAGCCCCATGACGGTATTGCAGGCCTATCAGCTGCTCGAAAGCCAAGGGCTGTTGCAGGCGCGCCCCCAATCCGGCTACTACGTCAAGGGGAGCCCGGCGCGCCAGCCGACCGCCATGGGGGTGACCCGCTACACCGGCGCCGTCGACATCAACGATCTGGTGTTCGAGGTGTTGCAGGCGAGCAAGGCCCGCAACCTAGTGCCCCTCGGCATGGCGGTGGCCGATCCCCACCTGTTCCCCCTGCCCCGCCTTGGGCGCCTGCTGGCCGGCTGCATGCGCAGCCTCGATCCGTTCAGCACCGTCACCGATCTTCCTCCCGGCAACGAGGCGCTGCGCCGTGCCATCGCCCAGCGCTACGCCCGCCACGGGCTGCCGGTAGATCCTGGCGAGATCATCATCACCACCGGCGCCATGGAGGCGCTCTCTTTGAGCTTGCAGGCCCTGACCGAGCCCGGCGACTGGGTGGCGGTGGAGTCCCCCACCTTTTACGGCGCCCTGCAAGCCATCGAGCGGCTCAAGCTGCGGGCGGTGGAGATCCCGGTGATCCCCGGGGTCGGCATCTGCCTGAGCCGGCTCGAGGCGGCCCTGCGCGATCGCCCCATCAAGGCGTGCTGGCTGATGGCCAACGTGCAGCACCCCCTCGGCCACACCCAGCGCGACGAGCACAAGGCGGCTCTGATGGCGCTGCTGGCCCGTTACCGGGTGCCGGTGGTGGAGGATGATGTCTACGGGGAGCTCTATTTCGGGCGCGAGCGGCCTCTGCCCCTCAAGGCGTGGGACCAGGCGGGCACCAGCCTGCTCTGCTCGTCGTTTTCCAAGTGTGTGGCGCCGGGCTTTCGGGTCGGCTGGGTGGTGGCCGGACAGCACGCCCCGCGCATCGAGCGGCTGCAACTCATCTCAACCCTGGCGACCAATGTGCCGAGCCAGCTGGCCCTGGCCGCTCTGCTCACCCAGGGGGGCTATGACGCCCACCTGCGCCGCCTGCGCACCACGCTGGCGCGGCGCATGAGCCAGATGCGCTCGGCCCTGCTGGCCCTGCTGCCCGAGTCGGTCACCCTCAGCCAGCCCGAGGGGGGCTTCTTTCTCTGGCTCACCCTGCCGCCCGGCTGCGACACCCGCGCTCTGCATCGCCAGGCGCTGGCTGCCGGGTTTTCACTCGCCCCAGGGGCGCTCTTCTCGGGGGGCGGCGAGCACGAGCACGGCCTGCGCCTGAACGCCTCTCTTCCTTGGAGCCCGGAGCTGGAGCAGGCCCTCTCCACCCTGGCCGGCTGGATCCGCGCCCTCTGCCCCCAGACATGACAAGACCCGCCGTGGCGGGT
>NZ_CDBY01000076.1:53809-53947 GCF_000820125.1 Aeromonas simiae
CCCCGCCGTGGCGGGTCTTGTCTCATCGCGCGGCGCTTAGAGCGCCGCCACCTGCGCTTCAATGTTGCGCTTGAGATCCCCATCGAGTTGCAGGGCCCGCGCCAGCTCATCGAGGTAGCCGCGCTCCATGAAGTGATC
>NZ_CDBY01000077.1 GCF_000820125.1 Aeromonas simiae
AAATCCGGCCCCCGCAACCACTTTCTGTTTATCTTCTCTTCCCCCCATTCATCCCTTGGCCTGCCCGCATCGTCGCCGTTATCATGGCGTACCTGTTACTGCTCGATTGCTTGTACCTTCATGCTCGATTTTCGCTTTTCTGCTCCCTCCATTGTGTTGCTTGATCGCGCGTCAGATGACGTAGCCGACGGTGGCGCCGAGGCGGCCCTGCTGCTAGTGGCCGAGTCAGAGCGCCACGCCTTTTTCGATTCCCCTGCCGGGCGGCCGTTTGCCCTGGCCGAGCAGATTGCGGCTTCGCCGCTCAGTTGTCGGCGCGACGGGCAATATCAATGGCTCTGCTTTATCGATCCCAAGGCGCCGGCGGCCGAACGCTATCGCCGCCTTCGCGAGGCGGTGGCCCCGCTGGCCGCCCTGAAAAGTGGTGAGCTGGCGCTGCACCTGCATGGGTTTGTCGCCGATGAGGGGGCCACATTGGCCGAGGCGCTGCTGGGGGCCTTGCTCAGTGCCCGGATCCCGATGCCCGGTTACCAGCGTGAGGCCAAGGGGCCGGCGCCACTGCATCGGGTGACCCTCTCGCCGGCCTATCCGTTACCGCTCGATCGCCTGTTGGCGGAGGTCGAGGGCAACGGGCTGGCCCGTTATTTGGCCGCCATGCCCTCCTCGGAGCTGGGGGCGGCCAGCTATCGCCAGCGGGTACGAGCGCTGGCCGAGCAAGAGGGGTGGCAGTGGCAGGAGCTGGATGAAGTCGAGCTGGCCCGGCGCGGCGCCGGCGCCTTTCTGGCCGTGGCGAGCGGGGCAGAGGCGGGGCAGGCTGCCATGGTGCGGCTGCGTTACCAGCCGCCGGGGGCCCGCCGCAAGCTGGCCCTGGTGGGCAAGGGGATCTGCCACGACTCGGGTGGGTACAGCCTCAAGGTGGGGGGCGGCATGTATGGCATGCACCTCGACATGGGGGGCAGCGCCGTGGCGCTCGGCACCTTGCTTGCCATCAGCCGTGCCGGCCTGCCTGTCGAGGTGGAGTGCTGGCTGGCGATCGCCGAAAACCACATAGGGCCGCGAGCCTACCGCCCCGGCGATCTGGTGCGAGCCTATGACGGCACCACCATTGAGGTGGTCGACACCGATGCCGAGGGGCGCATGGTGCTGGCCGATGCCCTGAGCATGGCAGCTGAAGGGGCGCCGGATCTGCTGATAGACTATGCCACCCTGACCGGGGCCTGCAAGCGGGCGCTCGGCAGCCGCTACAGCGGCGCCTTCACCAATCGTCCCGCGTGGTTTTCTGAATTGATAGAGGCCGGACAGCAGGCCGGAGAGCGGATCTGGCCCTTCCCGCTCGACGAGGATTATGACGAGAGCCTCAAGAGCGAGTGGGCGGATCTGTTGCAGTGCGCCCCCGGCGCCTCGTGCGATCACATCGATGCCGCGCGCTTCTTGCAGCACTTCGTGCCCGCATCCATCCCCTGGCTGCACCTCGATCTCTCTGGCTTTCGCCACAAAGGTGGCCACGGGCTGGTGGCCAGCGAGATCACCGGCTTCGGGGTGCGCCTCACCTTGACCTTGCTGGCCCGCCAGCCGCTTTTATCCTGCTAACCGAGAAACAAGATGTCTGCTACCGCCTACGATTGGGTGCTGTTCGATCTGGACGAGACCCTGTTTGATTTCCCGGCCCATGCGGCCCTGCTGGCCCTGCTCGAGCAGATTGGCCTGACCCCCAGCGAGCCACTGCTGCAAGAGTACAAGGAGACCAACCATCGTCTCTGGGAGCAGTTCAACGCCGGGGCCATCGACTCTTATACCTTGCAGAGCCGCCGTTTCATCGGCATCGGTGAGCAGGTGGCGCGTTGCCCACTCGAACTCAATAAACTGTTTTTGGAGCAGATCGTGGCTCTGAGCCGGCCCTTGGATGGGGTGCTAGAGACCCTGACGCGTCTGCGTCGTCATGTGGGCATGGGGATCATCACCAACGGCTTTAGTGCGCCGCAGCGCGGCCGGCTGGCCCGTCACGCGCTGGAGAGCTGGTTCTCGCCACTGGTTATCTCCGACGAAGTCGGGGTCGCCAAGCCGCGCGCTGCCATTTTCGAGCATGCCTTAAAGGCGCTGCCGGTGCGCGATCCCGCTCGGGTGCTGATGGTGGGGGACAACCCGCAGACCGATATCGGCGGCGCGGCCGCCGCCGGACTGGCCACCTGCTGGTTCGATCCCCACTTCAGTGAGGCCGAGTGCCATCCGACCCACCGCATCCACCACTTCAGCCAGCTTGAGACGATTGTTCTCGGCTAAGGTGATGCGCTCTCTTGGGTAATAAAAAGGCAGCCTGCGGGCTGCCTTTTCATGGATGACGGCGGCTAGCGGGCCAGGCGCGCGTGTACCCAGCTTTCGAGCAGATCCACCCCCTTGAGCATCACCGGCTCATCGAAGTCGAAGGCGCCGTGATGGTGCGGCGCGGCCAGATCGGCGCCCAGCACCAGATAGGCCGCTTCCCCCCCTTGCTGCTGCACCTGGGCGATGAGAAAACCGGCGTCCTCGCTGGCCCCGAAGCGGCGGCTCTGGATGGTGGTTAGCCCTTGCGTCTCGGCCAGGTGGGTCAGCTCACTGAGCAGGGTGGGGCTGTTATCCAGGCCGATGGCCTCACCCTGGCGCAGGATGCGGAAGGTGACGCCATAGGTCGATGCCGCCCCTTCCACGATGCGCTGCACCTGGGCAAACATGTAGTCGTTGAGGGCGGCATCGGCGCCGCGGGTCTCTCCCTTTAGCTCGGCATGGGCCGGGATCACATTGCGACCGCTGCCGGCTTGCAGTTGCCCCACGTTGATCCGGGTCATGCCGTCGCGATGGCGGGGAATGCCGAGCAGCGCCGTGGTGGCCATACAGGCAGCGGCCAGGGCATTGGCTCCGGAATTGGGCTCGAGGCCGGCATGGGCGGGGGTACCCATGAAGTGCACATCGAACTTGGTGGAGCAGAGAAAATCGGTCGGGTTGATCACCAGCTCGCCGCTGCCGGCATGAATGCCGATGTGCAGTGAGAGCAGGGCATCCACGTCGGCCAGTGCGCCGCCCGCTGCCAGCGCCTTGCCGCCACGGCAACCCTCTTCGGCAGGCTGGAAGAAGAGCTTGATGCGGCCACACAGCCGATCGCGGGCCGGCGCCAGCCGGCGAGCCAGCTCAAGGCCGATGGCGGTATGACCATCGTGGGCGCAGGCGTGCATCCAGCCGCTATTACAGGAGGCAAATCCCTCCTTGGCGGGGAGGTGTTCGCCGTGCTGGCTCTCTTCTACCTCGACCGCATCGATATCGAAGCGAAAGGCGAGGGTGGGGCCGGGGCGCCCGGTATCGAGCACTCCCATCAGGCCGGTGAGTTCATCGATCTGCGCCAGCCAGCCGGGATCGGCCCCCTGTTGCAGGGCGCGAGCCTTCTCGGCTGCGACGTCGATCTCGCGCCCCATGACCAGCGAGCTGGCCAGCAAGGCGTCACCCAGTACGACGTCGAAGCCGAGACTGCTCAGATGGTTGGCGATAAGGCTGGTGGTACGGAACTCTTTCCAGGCGGCTTCCGGGTATTGGTGCAGGTCGCGGCGCCACTGGATCAGGTTTGCAAGGCTCATGCTCGGCTTCCTTGTTGCTCGGACTGCCGGCTATTGTGCCCGTTTGAGGCGATCGGGCAAGAAAAAACAGAAAAGGGAGCACGAGGCTCCCAAGGTGTGGCTGCGGAGGATGACGAGCGCAGCACACAAATACATCACAGGTGTTGCATTTTATGGTCTTGCGCCATAAAGAGGAAAGGAGTGCCAGTTTGTGTAGGATTTTACTGGCTAACTGTGCCTTTCCTCGAGGGGTGGCATACTACTTAATGCTGATGTGAACGGGCAAAGTAGTTGAAATCAATCACATTTGTGCGATTGAGGGAATGGATGTCGCGACCAGCGCAAAGAAAACGGTAAACACCGCAGTCACAATGAATTCTTTCATGATGCTCTCCCTCATCTGTCACAATATGATGCATATCATAACATTCTCTGTACGTATTGCAACCACCCACTATGCGTAGATGTGTGTTTTTGCTGGTAAGTGAAAGAAATTGCTTCGAAGTCTTCATTTTTATCTGTTTTCTCTGGTGGTCATCGCCTGAAAATGAGCCGAAAAGGGGAAATGCGCTCCCCTTCACCTGGGGTGAGCACCCGCGATGAATATCAGCGCTTCCTTATGTAAAAAGAGATCCATGTAAAGAAGTGTTTACCATGTGACGATTGTCATCAGGAAGACTTTCCGTCAGCAGAAAATCTATTTCCGGAACTTTCTCTTCTCACAGATTTAACATGCGGGTAGTATCGTCGGACAAAGAATAATAAAAGGGAGTTCAGGGTGTTAAACATAGCGCAGCCGCGCCCGTCACCGTATTTAGAACAGTTGTACGAGTGCGGTATTAATGACTCGGATATCAATTTGGTTGTGGAGGGAATGCGCCACGACTCTGGTAGCCTGCTCTCATTGATTTTGTTACGGGATGAAGAGAAAAACTTTGGTGTTCGTCTATTTTCCAGTGGCTTGAGTGATGCGCAGCAGAATTATTATCTGCAACATCATCGTCAAGATATCTGGTTCAATCACTACCTGGAGAAGGGGTGCAAGGGGGTGGTGAAGGCGGAGACCCTGAGCCAGCGGGCCGGACTGCTGGCCGGCTTCGGGGCGCGTTTTGCCATTGGCGGTGTTTGTCAGGTTCGGGGTTATGGTGTCAGCAGCGTCAGTTGCTATCGCGATCAGAGCCAGTCCGATTTTAATGACCAAGATATCCAATATTGGGATAGTCTCTATTTTGGGTTAGCTGCCTGGAGTCGCCATTACTGGAATCTGGTTGGGTTGGAATCACAAAATTATCAATTGCAGCAATTGGTCAGACACCATGGAAAAGCGGTGGCGATCATTGATGACAAAGGAGCGATTTATTATTCCAATGCGGCATTCAACCGGGTTGCTGATGAGAATCAGGAGCTGCGCATGACGCAGGGAATATTCTCATTTTATGGAAAAGAGCAGCAGCGTTACTTTAGAGACTTATTAAATAAGTTTGCATATCTTCAGTCAGGAGCTTGCATATATATGCCAGTCTCCCGCACCGGTGGATTGCGTCCCTTGCTGCTGCAAGCCACTCTGATGAATGGCCTGCGTAATAGCGAGCGTTTCATCGAGTTGGTATTGCGGGATCCTGAGCACGCCTTCACCCCCAACATAGAGGCACTTTCCAATATCTATCCCCTGACCAGTGGGGAAAAGGAGCTGCTGTTGCTGCTGAGCAAGGGGTATAGCAGCGGGGATATCGCCGATATGCGCCGGGTCAAGGTGGAGACGGTGCGCTCGACGCTCAAGAGTGTCTTCAAGAAAACCGACTGCCACAGTCAGAGCGAGCTACTGCTGCTGCTGCAATCCATCTCCTGAGGGGACGACTGGCTACACTGAGGTGGAGTCAGTCGTGCCGGCGCAGGGGCGCCCAGGGGGAGAGAATGTACTCATTGAAGGTTCGGGACTACATGCTGGAGCGGGCCGTGACGCTGTCACCGGACATGACGGTACCGGCGGCGGTGGAGAAGTTTCTGCATAGCAACCAGTTGGGCGGCCCCGTGGTCGACGGCGCCGGACAGGTGCTGGGGTGGGTGTCGGAGCAAGACTGCCTCGGTGCCATGCTGGAAGAGGCTTATCACTGCGAGCAGGTCGCGCTGGTGCGCGATGTGATGCGCCGCGAGGTGCTGAGCGTCACGCCCGACACCTCCATCATTGAGGTGGCCAGCATGATGCGGGGACAAAAGCCCAAGATCTATCCGGTATTGGAGGAGGGGAAGCTGGTCGGTGTCATTAACCGTCATATGGTGCTGCGGGCCATCAGCCGGCAGTTACAAGGCTGCTTTGAGCACCACCCGGCCTGATGGCCGCATGATTTGCTAAGGGCGCCCATGGCGCCCTTTGTATTGGGAATGCCTTGCACCGAGCGGGCGCTCTCTTTAGGATCGCTGCCAACTTTCTTGTTTTGTTCGCCGAGCACGGCCCGATGGGCGGCTTGGGAAGCATGAATCACTCTCAGACTACTGATCAGGAATTGTCCCTTGTCTCTCTCTCTTCCTGCCCTGCGGGCGCGCCTTGCCCATTGCATGAACCTCGATGCCCGCCAGTTGGCCAAGCGCCTGCACGGGGCGGCCAAGCTGCCCGCCGCCAAACAGGAGGCCGTACTGGCCACCATCGACGGTGATCTGCGTCTGGCGCAGGCGCGCCTGATCAGCCGGCAAGCCGGCGTCCCCGCCGTGACGTATCCCGACAACCTGCCGGTGAGTCAGAAGGCGGCCGAGATTGCTGCCGCCATCAGCCAAAGCCAGGTGGTGATCATCGCCGGTGAAACCGGCTCGGGAAAAACCACCCAGATCCCCAAGATCTGCCTTGCGTTAGGGCGAGGGGTGAAGGGGCTCATCGGTCATACCCAGCCGCGGCGGTTGGCGGCGCGTACCGTGGCGGCGCGCATCGCCGAAGAGATGCACTCCGAGCTCGGCCAGTACGTGGGCTACAAGGTGCGCTTTACCGATCAGGTGAGCGAGCAGACCCACATCAAGCTGATGACCGACGGGATCTTGCTCGCCGAGATCCAAAACGATCGGCTGCTGACCCAGTACGACACCCTCATCATCGATGAGGCCCACGAGCGCAGCCTCAACATCGACTTCATCCTGGGCTATCTCAAGGAGCTGTTGCCGCGCCGCCCGGATCTCAAGGTGATCATCACCTCGGCCACCATCGATCCGGAGCGCTTCTCCCGTCACTTTGGCAAGGCGCCCATCATCGAGGTATCGGGGCGCACCTACCCGGTGGAGGTGCGCTACCGCCCGCTGACCGACGGGGCGGACGATCGCGATGAGTTGCAGGGGATCTTCGATGCCGTCGAGGAGCTCAGCCACGAGGGGCTCGGCGATATCCTGGTCTTCATGAACGGGGAGCGGGAAATTCGTGACACCGCCGATGGGCTGCGCAAGCTCAACCTGCGCGACACCGAGGTGCTGCCCCTCTACGCGCGTCTGTCCAACGCCGAGCAAAATAAGGTGTTCCAACCCCATGCCGGGCGGCGCATCGTGCTCGCCACCAACGTGGCGGAGACCTCGCTCACCGTGCCCGGCATCCGTTACGTGATCGATCCCGGCACCGCGCGCATCAGCCGCTACTCCTGGCGCACCAAGGTGCAGCGGCTGCCCATCGAGCCCATCTCCCAGGCCAGCGCCAACCAGCGTAAGGGGCGCTGTGGCCGGGTCGCCGACGGGATCTGCATCCGCCTCTACTCCGAGGAGGACTTCAACGGCCGTCCGGCCTTTACCGATCCCGAGATCCTGCGCACCAACCTGGCCTCGGTCATCTTGCAGATGCTCTCTCTCGGGTTGGGTGACATGGAAGCCTTCCCATTTGTCGAGCCGCCAGAGTCGCGCCACATCAAGGACGGCCTGAGCCTGCTGGCCGAACTGGGGGCGGTGGAGACGCGCCGTGGCCGCCATGGGCAAAGCGAACTCAAACTGACCGAAACTGGCCGCCAGCTGTCGCGTTTGCCGCTTGATCCTCGCCTCGCTCGCATGGTGATCACGGCGGCCGCCACTGGGTGCCTCAAGGAGATGATGGTGATCACGGCCGCCCTGAGTATCCAAGATCCGCGCGAGCGGCCGATGGAGAAAAAGCAGGCCGCCGATGAGCAGCATCGCCGCTTCGATGACAAGGAGTCGGATTTTCTCGCCTTCCTTAACCTGTGGAACTACCTGCAAGAGCAGCAAGATGCCCTGTCGAGCAACGCCTTTCGCCGCCAGTGCCAGAAGGAGTTCCTCTCTTACCTGCGGGTGCGCGAGTGGCAGGATATCCACTTTCAGTTGCGCCAGAGCGTCAAGGAGCTGGGGTTTAAGAGCAACAGCCAGGAGGCGGACTACAAGAGTATCCATTGCGCCATTCTCACCGGCCTGCTCAGCCACATCGGCAACAAGGATCTGGAAAAATCGGAGTTTATGGGGGCGCGCAATGCCCGCTTCCATCTCTTCCCGGCGTCGGGGCTCTTCAAAAAGCCGCCCAAGTGGGTGATGGCCGCCGAGCTGGTCGAGACCTCGCGCCTTTACGCCCGAGTGAACGCCCGCATCGAGCCCGAGTGGGTCGAGCCACTGGCCGGCCACCTCATCAAGCTGCACCACAGCGAGCCCCACTGGTCGAAAAAGCAAGGCGCCGTGATGGCCAGCGAGAAGGTGACCCTGTTTGGCCTCACCCTGGTAGCGGAGCGGCCGGTCAACTACAGCCGCATCGATCCGGCCCTGTGCCGCGAGCTGTTTATCCGTCACGCCCTGGTGGAGGGGGATTTTGAGACCCGCCACCGCTTCTTTGCCGAGAATCGCAAGCTGCTGGCCGAGGTGGAGGCGCTCGAGCACAAGTCGCGCCGGCGCGACATCCTGGTCGATGACGAGGATCTGTTCCGTTTCTACGAGGCGCGCATCCCCGAAGAGGTCATCTCTGCCCGCCATTTCGACAAGTGGTGGAAAGAGGCGCAAAAAGAGGACCCCGAGCGGCTCAACTTCGAGCGCGAGATGCTGATGAAGGGCGATGCCGCCCACGTGAGCGAGTTCGATTACCCCAACTTCTGGCAGCAGGGGCGGCTCAAGCTCAAGCTGAGCTACCAGTTTGAGCCGGGGGAGGAGGCCGACGGCGTCACCCTGCACATTCCGCTGCCGCTGCTCAACCAGGTCGAGCCGGTGGGGTTTGAGTGGCAGATCCCGGGTCTGCGCCAAGAGCTGCTGATTGCCCTGATCAAATCCCTGCCCAAGCCGGTGCGCAAGAACTTCGTGCCGGCCCCTAACTATGCCGAGGCGCTGATGGCCACCATCCAGCCCGAGCAAGGCCCGCTACTCGATGAGATAGAGCGCCATCTCAAGCGCATGACCGGCGTGACCGTGGCTCGCGAGGCGTGGGATTGGAATGGGGTGCCCGATCACCTGAAACTCACCTTCCGGGTGGTGGACGAGCGTCAGCGCAAGGTGGCCGAGAGCAAGGATCTGCTGGCCCTCAAAGAGTCCTTGCGTGGCAAGGTGCAAGAGACCCTCTCCAAGGTGGCCGACGATGACATCGAGCAATCGGGGCTGACCCTGTGGAGCTTTGGCGAGCTGCCCAAGGAGTACAGCCAGAAACGGGGCGGTTTCGAGGTTAAAGCCTATCCGGCGCTGGTGGATGAGAAAGAGTCGGTGGCCATTACTCTGGTCGAGAGCCCGATACAGCAGCAGCTGCTGATGTGGGCCGGCCAGCGCCGCCTCATCCTGCTCAATGTGCCTTCGCCCATCAAATATTTGCAGGAGAAGCTTCCCAACAAGGCCAAGCTCGGCCTCTACTTCAACCCCTTTGGCAAGGTGAGCGAGCTTATCGATGACTGCATCGCCTGCGGCTGTGACAAGCTCATCGAGCAGCATGGCGGCGTGGCGTGGGACGCCGATGGGTTTGAGACGCTCAAGGAGTTTGTGCGCGCCGAGTTGAACGACGTGGTGGTGGAGGTGGCCAGCCAGGTGGAGGCGGTGCTGACCCTGGCTCACGATATCCGCAAACGGCTCAAGGGGCGCATGCAGCTCGATACCGCCTTTGCCATGTCGGATGTGCAGGCCCAGCTGGAGCGAGTGATCCACAAGGGGTTTGTCAGCGAAACCGGCTGGCAGCGCTTGCCGGACTTGTTGCGCTATCTGCGCGCCATCGAGCGGCGTCTTGAGAAGTTGAGCGTCGATGCCAACCGGGATCGGGTCTACATGCTCAAGGTGCAAAGTGTCGAGCAGGCCTATCAGGGACTGCTTGCCAAGATCCCCAAAGGGCAGCCCATGCCGCCCGAGGTGGCCGAGATCCGCTGGATGATCGAAGAGCTGCGGGTCTCCTTCTTCGCCCAGAACCTCGGCACTCCCTACCCGGTATCAGACAAGCGGGTATTGAACGCCATTGCGGCGTGCTAAGCTCAAGCGACTGATAACAAAGCCATAAATGGAGGCAAGGGAATGCTGATATGGTGGCTTGGCCTAACGACGGTGAACATCAGCGGCTACATGCCGCTGGCCGAGCAGACCTGGGTGGCGCTCGATCCCGCCTGGTATCCGCTCTCGCACCCCCTGCCCGAGCTGTTTGTCGCCTGGCACGGTAACCAATACCCGGTGCTGGAGCGCGAACGGCGCCATGGTCGCTGGCAGGTGCTGTTTCCAGCCCGCCTCAAGCCCCCCTTCGCCCTGTTTGAAGGGAGCCCGACGCTCTCCAAGGTGTATCTGGCCCGCCTCAAGCGCATTGACGAGCTGGCTTATGGCATCAGCAGTACTCAGGCGGTGCGCGAGGTCGGTACCAGCATGGGGGGCACTGTGCCATCGGTGGCCTCTGCTTATGGTGAGGTCGTGCCGGCATGGGCCGGAATCGCCATCAGCCACGAGTTGGCCGGGCGCCGGTTACCCTGGCTGGTTGAGAGTGGCGTACGCTGGCCACCGGTGAGCGACCTTCCTCGCGTTTCGCCTCCCTCGGTAACGAGTACGCCGGTGCAGGGGTTGGCGACCGAGGCTGGTGCCTGTCACAAGGTCGGCAGCGGTGAGACCCTTTGGCGCATCGCGAGCAAGCTGGCGCGCGATCGCAACGGGGATACCTATGTCTATATGCTGGCGCTCCATGATGAGAATCGGGCGCGACTGGGCAAACGGGGCCAGGTGATCAGCGGCAGCACGCTGCGTTGCCCGAGCGAGGCCATACTGGCCCGCTATGGCGCCATGGAGCAGGAAGAGCGACAGGCGCTGCTGGCGACCATTGAGCGGTGATCCACCTTGTCACCCCGGGGGAGGGCGTGCTAGTATTCGCGCTCGTTTTGCGAGGTATTGGCCGGTCGCAGTCAGTACCATTACATTCATCTGATAAAGAGATATTGCTATGTCTTTCGTATTCCAAGCAGAAGTCCGTACTGACATGGGGAAAGGTGCGAGCCGCCGCCTGCGTCATGCTGACCTGGTTCCGGCCATCGTTTACGGTGCCGACAAAGAAGCCGTTACCCTGACCCTGGATCACAAGAAGCTGATCATCGCCCAAGAAAACCCGGCGTTCTACAGCGATGTACTGACCCTGGTCGTCAACGGTGAAGAGATGAAGGTTAAGGTCAAGGACATCCAGCGTCACCCGGTTAAGCCGAAGCTGGTTCACCTGGACTTCGTTCGCGCCTAATCGCCGACCGACTTCAAGCAAAAGGCCGCCCTCAGGGGCGGCCTTTTTGTTTTGTGATTCTGGTGGCTCGGCGCACTGGCATACTCAATCAGCTCTATTAGTCTTGATCGGTACATGCAGATCATGGTCTGTATCCGCCCTTCCCATCAGAGGGGGGTGATCAACGCACTTTTTTGAGGTCATGCCGGGATGAAGGGAATCATAAGGGAATATCTGCTCTGGCTGCTGCCCATCGCCCTGCTGCTGGTGGCAGGTGGCGCCCTGCTGGGGCACGTGTTGGTGGAGCGAGAACTCTATCGCCTACGTAGCGATGAGAATACCTTTCTCTCGCTGGCCACCAGCAGATTGGAAGATGAGCTAGAGGTGCCTTATCGCCATATCCAGGGGCTGGCAGAGGATCCCCTGTTGCAGGAGGCGGTGCGTGCGCAGCGTCCCGATGAGCTGGAGCCTCTGCTGCGGCCTCTGATGCGGCGCAATCCCGATTATGCCCAGGTGCGATGGATTGACGAGCAGGGCATGGAGCGCATTCGCCTCACCCGCGAGGGGAAAAAGATCGTGCGCCAGCCCCAGGCGGCATTGCAAAACCGGCAGCAGCGGGATTATTTCCGGCAGGCGGTGACCCAACCCGGGGATCGGGTCTACTTCTCTCCTTTGACGCTGGCAAAGCACGATGAACAGCTGTTGCAACCTCTCACTCCTGAGTTTCGCGTCGCCCGTCACCTGCCAAATGGGGCCGGCATCCTGCTGCTGAATGTGCGGGCCGAAAAGATGCTCGATGCGTTTGTGCATAGCAGTGGCAAGGCGGCCGATCACCTGACCTTGGTCAATCAGGATGGCTATTGGTTGCACCACCCGGACAAGACGCAGCAGTGGGGGATGGAGCTGGGTCGGCCACACCTGACCATGGCGCAGCTCACGCCTGAGGCGTGGAGACGAATATGGCATGCACCCAACGGCCAGGTGGAGCTGGATGACGGTCTCTGGAGCTGGGAGAGCCTCTATCCGGCACAGGATCACCAGCAACAGGAGTGGAAGGCGATCACCATGACATCCAGGGCTCAGCTGACGACGCTGCACTGGCATGTGTGGCGGATGATTGGGGCCGGAGAGATGGCGCTGCTGCTGCTCTATGGCGCAGGTGTCGCCTGGCTGGTGCGCAGCCGAAGGCGCGAACGCGCCGCCCAGCAAGAGGCGGCGCGCCTATCCCGGGTCAAAGGGGATTTCATCGCCAACATGAGCCACGAGATCCGCACGCCCATGAACGCCATCATGGGGCTGACCTACCTGCTCGAGCAGGGGGGGCTCAATGATGCCCAGCGCGATCTGGTGCGCAAGATCCACCTGGCCGGGCAAGCCTTGCTCGGCATCATCAACGACATCCTCGATTTCTCCAAAATTGAGTCGGGCCGGCTGGAGCTTGAACACGTTCCGTTCAGCCTGGAGGAGGTACTCGATCATGTGGCAGTGATCATGTCGACCTGTGTCGGTGAGAAACATCTGGAGTTGGTGGTCGGGAGCGCCCCTGCCCAGGCGACCCATCTCGTGGGGGATGCCTTGCGCCTTGAGCAGGTACTGCTCAACCTGGCCGGCAACGCCATCAAGTTCACCGAGTCGGGGGAGGTTGAGCTCAAGGTCTCCTTGCAGGAGGAGAGCGAGGAGGGGGTACGTCTTCGCTTTTCCATGCGCGATACCGGGATCGGGATTTCGGCCAATCAGCAGGCGCATATCTTTAATGCCTTTTCCCAGGCCGACAGCTCGACCACCCGGCGTTTTGGCGGTACCGGGCTCGGTCTGACCATCAGTCGCCGCATCGTGGAGTTGATGGGCGGGACGCTACGAGTCAACAGTGAGGTGGGGAAGGGGAGCGAGTTCTGGTTTGACCTTCCGTTTGAGCGAGTGACGAATGCCGAGGCGTTGACCGAGCGACTGCAACATATCTCGCTGCTGATTGCCGATGACAGCGACGTCACCCGAGAGACCCTGGAGCGGACGGTTGACTCATTAGGATGGAGCGCCTGCGTCGTCTCTTCGGGTGAGCAGGCGCTGCACCATCTGTTGCAGCGGGGGGATCGGTTTGATGTCATCGTGCTGGACTGGATCATGCCTGGGCTGGATGGATTACAGACCTGCCAGGCTATCCGTCAGGCCTTTGCCGAGCAGGAGCGCAGCCCCATCATCATCATGGCGACGGCTTACTCCCATGATGAGCTGCTGGGTCAGCCGGGGGCCGATGGCATCGACATGGTATTGCACAAGCCCGTCACTGGCTCGAGCCTCTATAACGCGGTGGCCCGGCTGCTGCACGACAAACGTGAGCATCAGCCCGCAGCGGCTCCCGGCGCCGTGCTGCAACGTCTGCCTGAGGTGCGGGTGTTGCTGGTGGATGACAGCGACATCAATCTGGAGGTGGCAACCCGGTTGCTGGAGCGGGAGGGGGCCTTGGTGCAGTGCGCCATCAATGGGGAGCGCGCCCTGGCGCTGCTGGCTGAGCCGGAGCAGGCATTTGATGTGGTGCTGATGGATGTGCAGATGCCGATCATGGATGGTTACGAAGCCACGCGACGGCTCAGGGCCTTGCCTGGCCGCGAGCACTTGCCGGTATTGGCGCTCACGGCTGGCGTGTTTCGCGAGCAGCGGGAGGAGGCGCTTGCGGCCGGCATGAATGACTTCATCGCCAAGCCGCTCGACGTGGAGCTGCTGATCGCCACGTTGCTGCGTTACCTGCCAAGGCAGGTTTATCCGGTGACGGTGCCTGCCGAGGTGAGCGCCGCTGAGGAGATTGACATCGATACGGGTCTGCGCAACTGGGGTGAGGCCTCGGTCTACCTCAAATACCTGCGGCGCTTTCGGGATGATTACATGAGCGTGGATAAAGAGCTGCCAGAGTATCTTGTCCACCACCAGCTTCAGGAGGCGGCCACCCTGACCCACAAGCTCAAAGGGGTGGCAGGCAGTCTGTCATTGACGGACATCGCCCAGGCGAGCAGCGAGCTCAATGAGGCTATCGAGCAGGGACAAGATCCTCAGCCTCTCGTCGCCCCTTTTCTGGCCGCGATGGAGAGAACGCGCCTGGCTATCGAGCATTATGCGGGAGGCGGGCCCACGCAGGAGGTGGTGGTGCAAGACGATCTCTCGATGCAGCAAGAGAGCCTGGAGGCGCTTCGTCAGGCGCTGGCCAGTGAGGATCTTGAACTCATCGAGCCGGCGCTGTTGCGGGCCCGGGCCCACATGCCGGGCGCATGTGCCGATGCCATAGGCGCTGCACTGGAGCAATTTGATATAGGCAGGGCCGGTGAGGAGTTGGCCCGTTATCTGGCTGGCAAGGAGGGAGTCACATGAACCGACCGAGGATCCTGATCATCGACGATGAGCCGAGCAATCTTGGGCTGCTGCGTCAGATCCTGAAAGAGGAGTTCAACCTCTTCTTTGCCCGGGGGGGCGCCGAGGGGCTCGCGGCGGTAGAGCGTCACGAGCCGGCCCTGATCCTGCTCGATGTGTGCATGCCGGATATGGACGGTTATGAGCTCTGCCGCCGCCTCAAGGCCGAGCCCCGTCATGGGGGCATCCCGGTTATCTTCATCACTGCCAACGACAACCCGGATAGCGAAAGTCAGGGCTTTGAGGCGGGAGGGGTGGACTATATCTACAAGCCGGTCTGCCCGAGTACGGTGCGGGCCAGGGTGCGCACTCACCTCTCGCTGGTCAGGTTGGATCAACTCGAGCACAGCTACCGCAACGCCATCATGATGCTCAGCGAGGCGGGTCACTACAACGATACCGATACCGGTGTACACATCTGGCGGATGGCCTCCTATTGCAGGGCGCTGGCGATGGCGGTGGGGTGGAGCCCGGAGCAGGCCGAGTTACTGGAGCTGGCCGCGCCCATGCATGACATGGGGAAAATTGGGGTGCCCGATCGCATTCTCAAAAAACCGGGGCCGCTGGATGAGGAGGAGTGGAGTGTGATGCGCACCCATCCTCGCATCGGCTATGAGATCTTGAGCCGCTCGGGCGCACCCATCTTTCGCATGGCGGCGGAGATTGCCCTGCATCACCATGAGCGGTGGGATGGCAGCGGTTATCCGGAGGGGCTGGCTGGGGAGAGCATACCGCAGGCCTCGCGTATCGTGGCGATTGCCGATGTGTTTGATGCGTTGAGTGTGCGTCGCCCCTACAAGGCTCCCTGGCCCATGGAGGCGGTGATGGCGGCCCTGCGTGATGGCGAGGGCCGCCATTTTGATCCGGAGTTGCTGGCGCGCTTTTTCGAGATCATGCCGGAGATCATGCGGATCAAGGCGCTGTGGGATGAGCGCGAGAGCTCAGGGCACTACCAGATGGGCTGTGTCAGGTAAGGGTTGCTGACCCGCTCACGGCCAAAGGTTGAGCTGGGGCCATGGCCGGGGATGAACACCACATCGTCACCCAGTGGCAACAGCGTCTCGGTGATCGAGCGGATCAGCGTCGCATGATCCCCGCGCGGAAAGTCGGTGCGCCCTATGCTGCCTGCAAACAGCACATCACCGACCCAGGCGGCTTGTAGCGATCCTGAAAACAGGATGACGTGACCCGGTGTATGGCCGGGGCAGAAGTAGACCGCCAGGCTTTCGTTGCCAACCTTGACCTCTTCCCCTTGCTCGAGCCAGCGATCCGGCATGAAGGCATCGGTATGGGCAAAGCCAAACATCTGCGCCTGCTTGGGCAGCATCTCGAGCCAGAAGGCATCCTCTTGGTGGGGCCCCTCAATGGGGACGCCCAGCTCACGGCGCAGCTGATCGGCTGCCCCCACGTGATCGAGATGGCCGTGGGTCAGGATGATTTTCTGCAAGCTTAACCCGTGCCGCGTCAGGGCTGCCTTGAGTTTCTCGGGCTCGCCACCCGGATCGACGAAGGCGGCCTGCTTGGTCTCGTCGCACCAGATGAGTGAGCAGTTCTGGGCAAAGGGGGTGACCGGGATCACCTCGAATTTCAGCATGAAGGGCTCCTGTCAGCTGGCCGCGACGGCGGGCAGCTGGTTGAGATAGTCGAGGCAGGCTCGGCGATCACCGCGAAACACGATGCGATCCTGCTTACGCTCGAGTTGGTAGCGATACATGGGGTCGTAGTAGCGATCGAGCATGGCGGTGATCCAGGCCAGATGACTTTCGCAATCGCTCCCCCGCGCCTGTTCATCGAGTGCCTGACGCATCAGGCGGTCGAGCTCGCGCCAGCCGAGATCGCCGAGGCGGCGCTTGAGGCGCTCCAGGCTTTCGAGCAGGGCGGTGGCGAAGTGCTGCCACCCTAGTTCATCCCCATAAAAGGCGCGGTAACGGGCCGCCAGATCGATGACATAGTCGTCACGGATCTGCCGGGCCCGCTCCGCCTGCTCGACTTCAAGCACCACGACGGGGGCCTCGCACATGCGATCGAAGAGCGGCAGGGGCAGGGCGCAGCGGCCGATGAGGTGGCTTTCGTCCTCCACCACGAAGTGGTGCTGGCCGGCGGCACGGCGCTTCAAGATCTCGATAGCCAGACCGTTCTCGAAGTTGATCGTACTGGGTTGCCCTTCGGGCAGGCGGCCAAATGACGAGCCGCGGTGATGGGCATGCCCCTCCAGATCGATCGCCTTGTCGACCTTATGCAGCAAATGGGTCTTACCAGAGCCGGTCATGCCGGTCAGCACGGTCCAACCATCTTCGCGGGCGCTTTGCTCTTGGGTCTGGATGAGAAACTGGCGCAGCGCCTTGTAACCACCGGCCACCCGCGGCCGGTTCAGGCCGGCCTCGCGCAACCATTGCTGAACGGTCTGGGAGCGTAATCCACCGCGAAAGCAGTAGAGCACGCTCTCGGGATGGGCCTCGATCTGAGCCTGCCAGGCCGCCATGCGTGCGGCCTTCACCTCGCCGCAAACCAGCGAGTGCCCCAGCCGGATCGCCGCCTCCTGCCCCTGCTCCTTGTAGCAGGTGCCGACCTGGGCCCGCTCGTCGTCACTCATCAGCGGCAGGCTGATGGCCAAGGGGAAGGCCCCTTCGGCGAACTCGACCGGGGCGCGCAGATCGATAAGCGGGACATCGCCCAGAAACAGGGCGGCGATATCGCTGACAAATTCCTGATTATCCACGGATGACCTCGACCAACTGGCTCTGTCGCTCCTTGAGACGGCCAACCGGCGCCAGTTGCAAGCCGGATTCGGCGGCGATATCAAGCAGATCGGCTTCGCTCTCCCGACCGACCGCCACCAGCAAGCCGCCGCTGGTCTGCGGATCGCACAAAATGTTGCGGGTGCGCTCATCCAAGGTCGGCAGCTTGTGGCCGTAGGAGTCGTGATTACGTAGCGTGCCACCCGGCACGCAGCCTTCATCCAAGTAGTGGTCGACTTCAGGCAACAGTGGCAGGGCATTGAAGTCGAGTTCGGCGGTGAGGTTGGAGCCTTCGCACATCTCGAGCAGATGACCGGCCAGCCCGAAGCCGGTGACGTCGGTCATGGCATGCACGCCGGTGAGCGTGGCGAACCGCTCGCCCAGCGTATTGAGGGTGCACATGGCCTCGGGGGCCAGGGTCTCGTGCTCGGCCTTGAGCTTGCCCTTTTTCTGGGCCGTGGTGAGGATGCCGATGCCAAGCGGCTTGGTGAGATAGAGGGTATCGCCGGGGCGAGCGGTGTCGTTCTGCTTGAGTCTATCGAGCGGCACGATACCGGTCACGGCCAAGCCAAAGATGGGCTCGGGAGCATCGATGCTGTGGCCGCCGGCCAGGGAGATCCCTGCGTCATGGCAGGCCTGGCGGCCGCCGTCGACCACCTGCTGGGCGATTTCAGGGGCCAGCAGGTTGATGGGCCAGCCGAGGATGGCGATGGCCACGATGGGCTTACCGCCCATGGCGTAGATATCGCTGATGGCATTGGTGGCGGCGATCCGGCCGAAGGTAAAGGGATCGTCAACGATGGGCATGAAGAAATCGGTAGTGGAAACAATGCCCTGGCCGTGGCCGATATCGACGACGGCGGCGTCATCCTTGCTGTTGTTGCCGACGATGAGGGTCGGATCGTTAAAGCCGGGGATGTTGCTCTTGAGAATGGTGTCGAGCACCTTGGGGGAGATCTTGCAGCCACAGCCGGCGCCGTGGCTGTACTGAGTCAGACGAACAGAAGACATGTTAGTTCCTTTTGCTCATGGGGAGCGGCAGGTTATTCATTACAGAGTGCAATGATATCTTTTTATACCCGGCCGAGCCATTGAGGCGCGCGCCGTTGACATAACCCTGGGTACAAGTCGAATCGGGAACGGCATAACCCATTTGCCTCGCCAGCAGCTCGGAGAGCTGCACGTGGAAGAGGGTATCGCAGCCTTGGAAGGTCTCGCGCACGGCAGGCATGACGCCTGGGACCACAGAGTGAATGTAGGCGGGCACCATGTAGTGGGAGGCCATGTTGAGCAGCCCGTGCCCCATGGCCCCGTTTTTCACGTATTGGCCATGATCGGAGGTGAAGACAAACGTCCAGTCACGCTGCTTGCCCAGATGGTCGAGAACCTGGCCCAGCAGGGCATCGGTGCGGGCCACCGAGTTGTTGTACTCCGCCTCCAGCGAGGCCTGCCCGAAGCGCTTTTCATCCGGCCGGCTGCGCTCGGCATAAGGGGGATGAGAGCCGCGCTGGTGCAGCACGATAAAGTGTTTTCCCTGGCTGAGATCGAGCTGGCGCAGCAGGGGCAGCAACTCGTCGTCATAGGCGTTCTCGTGATAGGCGTGACCATAGTGGGTCGGATCGCGGATGTCATCGATATATTGCTGCCCCAGCATGCTTAGCAGTGACATCTCCGATTTGGCCTGCGCCGTGTAGAACACGGTGTGGTAACCCTGCGCCTTGGCCAGCCGGAACAAGTTGGTGCGCCAGCTGTAGATCTGGGCGGTGCCGTCGGGTTGGGGGATCATATTGAAGAAGGTCGGCAGCGAGACATTGGTGTAGACCCCGCCGGCGTAGGCGCTCAGCAATACCCCCTCCTTGGCGTGTTCCCGCAGCCAGGGGGTGGTGTCGAGCCCATAGCCAAACACCGACATGTTGTCGACGTTCTGGCTCTCGCCCATCAGCAGGACGATCACCCGGCTGCCGGCGTCGTGCAGCACGGCCGGAGCCTCATGCTCATATTTTTCTACGCCACTTTGGCCCTTCAGTTGTTGTGGCGCCGTCTTGCCCAGAAAGACCGAGGTGGTTTCGATGCCGGAGCGGATCGCCGAATAACGTTGGTGGGGGGCCTGTTCATCCTTGCCTCGGGCCAGGGCCGCTTGCGCCACCGGGGCGATCAAGAGCAGGGAGAAGAGGGCGATCAGCAGGCGACTGTCACTCTTGGGTTGCGTTATGCGGCGCAGCAACAGCGAAGGCAGCAGGCAGAGCAGGGTGATCAGCAGGGGTAACAGCAGGCTCGGCAAGAGGGTGACGCCGGTGCGGTACACCTCCGAGTACTCTTCGAAAAAGAGCAGGATCTCGGCCGAGGAGAGCCAGGAGTGGTAGAGCCCGAGATGGGCCAACTGGAAAAAGAGAAAGGAAAAAAACAGCACCGACATCAGGGTGCTGAACCAAACGCTGCGCACCCGCAGGGCGGCGAAGTAGAAGAGGGCGTAGATAAGCCACGCCTCACCCTTACTGAACTGAGTGCCAAGGTGCAGATAGGCCCGATAATAGGTCTCAAGCAGCACGGGCAGCAGGGCGGCCAACAACGGCAGTAGCAGCAGGGCCAGTTGGCGGCCCTGCGGTAGCTTCCAGATGGAGTGGTGTTTCATCGTTCTGGTTTCTTGGGTGGAACTGACGAGGCTAGACTAGCGGGCGCGTACCACCAGTCCCTTGAGGTAGAAGCCCTCCGGATAGGCGGTTCCGATGGGGTGATCGGAGGCCTGGGACAAGAGCTCCAGGATCTGGGCATCGCGGCCGGCATCGAGCGCGGCATCGGCCACAATCTTTTGGAACAGGCTCTGTTCCATCAGACCGGAGCAGGAGTAGGTGAGCAGCACGCCACCCGGCGCCAGCAGCTGGAACGCCAGCATGTTGATGTCCTTGTAGCCGCGGCAGGCGCCCAGCAGTTGGGCCTTGCTCTCGGCAAACTTGGGCGGATCGAGCACGATGACGTCGAACTTTTCCCCCTTCTCCCGGTATTCGCGCAGCAGCTTGAAGACGTCGTGACGGACGAACTGGGTGTTGCTGGTGTCCAGACCGTTGAGCTCGGCGTTCTGGCGGGCGATATCCAGCGCGTTCTGGGAGAGATCGACGTTGACCACCTCCTTGGCGCCGCCCTTGAGGGCGTAGACGCCAAAACCGCCGGTGTAGCAGAAGCAGTTGAGCACCCGTTTGCCTTCGGTGTACTTGGCCGCCGCCTGGCGGTTGTCGCGCTGATCCAGATAGAAACCGGCCTTGTGGCCGTTACGAATGTCCACCAGGATCTTGACGCCACCGTTCTCCTCGATCACTACCGGCTCGTTCGGGGTCTCGCCATAGATGACGCCGGTGCGCTCCTTCAGTCCCTCTTTTTTACGCACCGCCACGTCGGAGCGCTCATAGATGCTGCACTCGGGGTAGAGGGTGCGCAGGGCCTGGGTAATGAGGTCGCGCTGGAACTCGGCGCCGGCGGAGAGGATTTGGCACACCAGAAAATCGGCGTAACGGTCGATGGTCAGACCCGGCAGGCCGTCGGACTCGGCGGCGCACAGGCGATAGCCGGTGAGGCCTTGACGCTGGATGAGTCCATCGCGGGACTCCTGCGCATAGCGCAGACGGCGGATAAAGAAGTCGAGATCGACCTGCTCGCTCTGGTCGAAGGTCCAGACCCGGGCACGGATCTGGGAGCGGCCGGACCAGGCGCCACGGGCGAGCCATTTGCCATCATGGGTGAAGATCTCGACGGTGTCGCCATCGATGGGGTTGCCCTGTACCCGCTCAATCCCCTTGGAGAAGATCCAGGGGTGGCGGCGCAGCAGGGATTTTTCGCGGCCTTTGACGAGATAGATGGAAGCGCTCATGGGTGTTGCCAGATGGTCAAAAGAAAAGGGGCCACATTTTAGGTGGCCCCTTGGCAAAAGACAAACCGGCTTAGATGCGAAGACCTTGTAATGCCTGTCCAAGCTCGTTGGCGGTGGCTTTGATCCCCTGGGTGCCGGCGACCGAGGCGCTGGCGGACTCCTCCACTGCGCCTGCTTCACCGCGCACCAACTCGAGGTGGTGGGCAATATCGGCCGCGACGGCACTCTGCTGCTCCGAGGCGGTGGCTATCTGGGCGCTCATGTCGCAGACATTGGCGCTGTGACGGCTGATCCGCTCGATATCGTCTCCGACCTGGCTGATGAGCGCCCGGCTGTCGGCGGCGCGTACCACCGTCTTCTCCATCAGATCGTTGAGGATGGTGGTGCCCTGCTGCAACGCTTCGATCATCTGCTGGATCTCCACCGTCGCCTGCTGGGTGCGTCCGGCCAGGGTGCGCACCTCATCGGCAACGACGGCAAAACCGCGCCCCTGCTCGCCGGCGCGGGCCGCCTCGATGGCGGCGTTGAGCGCCAACAGGTTGGTTTGCTGGGAGATGGCATTGATGACGCCGATCACCTCGCTGATGCGCGAGGTATTGTGGGTGAGTTTATCCACCGCTTGGGAGGCGTTGCCTATCTCATCGGCCAGCGCCCGGATGGCGGCAATGGTCTGGCCGACGCGTTCGGCACTGCGGGCGGCATCATCGCTCGACTCGCGGGTCTGATTGAGCGTCTCATCGGCATTGCGGGCGACCTCGCGGATGGCCGCCGACATCTGCTCCATGGCGGCGGCCAGCGAATCCATGTGGTGGCGCTGGGAGAGGGCCAGCTGCTGCCCACCGGCCGAGTGGTCACGGAACTCATCGGCGGCCATGTCGAGTGCCTCGGCTGAGGCCTCGACCAACTGCACAATCTTGTGCTGGCGCGTGGTGAAGCGATCGATACTGGCGGCCAGCACCGAGAATTCGTCGCGCACCGGCAGGAAGTTGAGGCGGAAGGTGAGATCCCCGTCAGCCACGGTTTGCAATGCCCGGTTGGTGGAGTAGAGGGCTCCCGAGACAAAGGTCATCAGATAGTGGGTGATGAGGGCCATGGCGCCACTTAAGATGACGATGAGGGTCAGCAGTGAGCCCTGCTCCTGCCACATGGAGTAGGCCGAGGTGTCGAGCGTGCCGACCACCATGCTGGCCTCGGCGGCGGGGGCTGCATAGCTCAGGGTGCCGCTGCGCTCCTCAAAGCCGGCTGTGGCGCCCTGTTGCAGGGTGAAGCCGGCCGGCAGACGCAAGCTAGGTTGCTGGGCCAGCAGGGTGGCAACGTTTTCAACCTGAAGCTGAAGGGATTGGCTACGCAGCGCCATCTCTTGCTGGTGGTTCGCTCGCAGCAGCAGTATGGTCAGAAGAGCGATCACCAGCAGGGGAAACCAGAAGGTGATCATGAATTTCTCACGGATGGTGAGGCGAATGAGATAACGGTCAATCCATCTGAACTTGACTTCTTTCATAATAGGGACGGGTCCTAGTTGGCAATCCATTGACAGCGGTACAGCATTATCGCCCTCCGCGGGGCAATCTTAATGAGAAGGGTGACGAAATGGGAGAGCAATCGTTTATCGTGCGGGTATACGGGGTGGTGCAGGGGGTGGGGTTTCGTTACTTCACCCGCGAGCAGGCCTTGCGTCGCAAGCTGCGCGGTCATGCCTACAACCTGGCGGACGGCTCGGTTGAGGTGTGGATTGCCGGCCAGCGTGAACAGGTGCAGAGCATGCTGAGCTGGCTCGAGCGTGGCCCACGTACCGCGCAGGTGAGCCACATCGAGGTCACCGAATGCGACGCCTTGCCACCTCCGGGTTTTCACACCAACTGATGGCATGATCATGGAGCGAGAGCGGAAAGTGATCAGCGGCTTCCTGGCGGCCCATGCCACCCTGACGCAGGAGGCGAGCGAGACGGCGGTGCACGGCTATCGCATCGCCGCCCGCCGGTTGCAATCCTTGCTCGCCCTGTGGCGCCCGCTTATCTACAAGCCAAAGCTGGAGCGGCGCCTGGCGCGGGCCATCAATCGCCTCTCGGCCCTGCGCGATGCCCAGGTGCATGCCTTGCGATTTGGCGGCGAGGTGCAGGTTGCCTCGCGCAAGCTGGGGCTGCCGGATCTTTTTGCCGATCTGCGTGACTGGTGCCAGCGCTGCGAGGAGTGGGGATGTCAGCCCAGAGTGGGGGAGATCTACGCCATGTATCTGGGGCAGGGGTTGCTCGAGCATATCGATATTGAGGGGCGCTGGACACCGCGCCATTGGCATCGCTTGCGCCTGATGGTCAAGGAGGCGCGCTATGGCTGCGAGCTGCTGGTACAGGGCGGACAGGCTTCCCCCTCCTGGCTGGCGGGGCTGAGTGAGTGGCAGGAGCGGTTGGGCCAGTTGCAGGATCGCCGCCAATGGCTCAAGCGCCTGCCCGAGGAGGCGTTAAAGGATGAAGAGCGGGCGGCGAGGCAGCAGACACTCGAGCGACAGATGAAGATACGCTGCCGCGAACTGGCATCATGGTTGCCGGCCTTGCGCGAGTTGGCGCTCAAGCTGCTGCGAAGCGAAGCGGCGCGGCAGCGGGGTAACCAGGCGTTATCACAAGAAAAAAGAAGAGAAAAAAAAGAAGGGGCCAAAAGGCCCCTTTTTGCTAGCGCTATCCGCGATACGAGTTACTTGACCCGCATGCCGGGCTGCGCCCCTTCCTGGGGCTCGAGGATCCAGAGATCCTTGCCGCCGGGGCCGGCAGCCAGCACCATCCCTTCAGACATGCCAAAGCGCATTTTGCGCGGAGCCAGGTTGGCCACCATCACGGTCAACTTGCCTTCCAGATCTTCGGGGTTGTAGGCGGACTTGATGCCGGCAAATACCTGACGGGTCTCACCGCCGATGTCGAGCTGCAACTTCAGCAACTTGTCGGCTTCCGGTACGGCTTCGGCTTTTTTGATCAGCGCCACGCGCAGGTCAATCTTGGCAAAGTCGTCATAGCTGATGGTCTCGCTGATGGGGTCGTCCGCCAGCGGGCCGGTCACCTTCGGTGCCTGCTCCTTGGCCAGATCCTCTTTGGAGGCCTCGATCATGGCCTCAATCTTGGTCGGCTCGATGCGGGAGAAGAGCGCCTTGAACGGGGCGACGGTGTGACTGACCAGTGGCGCTGCGATGCCATCCCAGGTCAGGGTCTCACCGAGGAAGGCCTCGGCGCGCGCGGCCAGCTCAGGCATGACGGGCTTGAGGTAGGCCATCAGCACCCGGAACAGGTTGATACCGACCGAGCAGACCGCTTGCAGCTGGGCGTCAGCTCCTTCCTGCTTGGCAATCACCCAGGGCGCCTTGTCGTCGACATAGCGGTTGGCCTTGTCGGCCAGCGCCATGATCTCGCGGATGGCACGGCTGAACTCGCGGCTCTCGTAGGCCTCGCTGATGGCGGTGCGGGCATTGGCAAACTCGGCGTAGAGTTCGGGCTCGGCGCAGCTGGCTGCCAGCTGGCCGTCAAAACGCTTGGCAATAAAGCCGGCGTTGCGAGAAGCCAGGTTAACCAGCTTGTTGACCACGTCGGCGTTTACCCGCTGCACGAAATCATCGAGGTTGAGATCGAGATCGTCGATACGGCTGTTGAGCTTGGCGGCGTAGTAGTAACGCAGGCACTCAGGATCCAGGTGGTTGAGGTAAGTGGACGCCTTGATGAAGGTGCCCTTGGATTTGGACATCTTGGCGCCATTGACCGTCACATAACCGTGCACGTTGACCTTGGTCGGCTTGCGAAAACCCGCCCCTTCGAGCATGGCCGGCCAGAACAGGCAGTGGAAGTAGGCGATGTCCTTGCCGATGAAGTGATAGAGCTCGGCGTCGGAGTCGGCTTTCCAGTAGCTGTCAAAGTCGATGTCGCCACGCTTGTTGCACAGGTTCTTGAACGAGGCCATGTAGCCGATGGGGGCATCGAGCCAGACGTAGAAGTACTTGCCCGGCGCGCCGGGAATTTCGAAGCCGAAGTAGGGGGCATCGCGGGTGATGTCCCATTGCTGCAGGCCGCTTTCGAACCACTCCTGCATCTTGTTGGCCATCTCTTCTTGGATGGCACCGGAGCCGCGTACCCAGCCGGCCAGCCAGGTTTCGAACTGGGGCAGGTCGAAAAAGAAGTGCTCGGAGTCCTTCATCACCGGGGTCGCGCCGGAGACGGCGGATTTGGGGTCGATGAGTTCGGTCGGGCTGTAGGTGGCGCCGCACGCGTCACAGTTGTCGCCGTACTGATCCGGAGACTTGCACTTGGGGCAGGTGCCCTTGACGAAGCGATCCGGCAGGAACATGGCCTTTTCCGGATCGAACAGCTGGGAGATGGTACGGCTCTTTATCTTGCCGCTCTCTTGCAGGCGGGTATAGATGAGCTCGGCCAAGGCGCGGTTCTCGTCGCTGTGGGTCGAGTGGTAGTTGTCGAAGCTGATATGAAAGCCACCGAAATCGGCCTGATGCTCCTCGGAGACCCGGGCAATCATCTCTTCGGGGGCGATTCCCATCTGCTGGGCCTTGAGCATGATCGGTGTGCCGTGGGCATCGTCGGCGCAGATGAAGTGCACCTGATGGCCACGCATTCGCTGATAACGAACCCAGATATCGGCCTGGATGTGCTCGAGCATGTGGCCGAGGTGGATGGAGCCGTTGGCATAGGGGAGGGCGCAGGTTACCAGAATTTTACGGGGATCAGTTGCCATAATGCGTTCTTGATATGCTGATTTGAGTGTTAGAGTGCCGGACATGTTACCCGAAATCGGCCGGATCTGCCTAGCATCGCCACTTGACCGGGCCGGGGAACGTCTTCATTACTATGCTCGTGAGCATATTTATCAGACACAACCACCAAAAAGTGGGGAACAAAGAGTGATGGATGCAGTAAAGCGGATATTGGCCGAATTTAAACCGAAATCGTGGGGCGCAGACCTGATGGCGGCGCACCTTATTAGCGGGCTCTCGCTTGAGCAAGGGCAGCTCACCATCAGCCTCAGTCTGCCGTTTGCCGGCACCGGCTGGCTCGAGTCGATGAAAGAAGAGTGCGAGCCACGCCTGCGTCAACTCGAAGGGGTACAGCACATCGAGTGGCAGATCGCCTGTGACGTGGCGGCCATGCCGCGTGCCGGTAACCTGCCGGCGGTGCAAGGGGTGCGCAACATTCTGGTGGTCGCGTCAGGCAAGGGCGGGGTAGGCAAATCCACCACGGCGGTGAACCTGGCGCTGGCGCTCAAGAGCGAAGGGGCTCGGGTTGCACTGCTCGATGCTGACATCTATGGCCCCTCCGTGCCCATCATGACGGGAACCCAGTCGCAGCGCCCGGTCAGTTACGACGGCAAGTTGATGGAGCCGGTGATGGCTTGCGGCATCGGCTGCAACAGCATCGGTTATCTGGTCGACGAGCAGGATGCCACCATCTGGCGCGGCCCCATGGCGAGCAAGGCGCTGTCGCAGATCCTGCATGAGACCCGCTGGGGCGAGGTGGACTATCTGGTGGTCGACATGCCGCCCGGCACCGGCGATATCCAGCTCACCATGGCCCAGCAGGTGCCCACCTCGGGGGCGCTCATCGTCACCACGCCCCAGGACGTGGCGCTGGCCGATGCCCGCAAAGGGGTGGCCATGTTTAACAAGGTGGGGGTGCCGGTGCTTGGCGTGGTGGAGAACATGAGCTACCACATTTGCAGCGCCTGCGGCCATCACGAGCCGTTGTTTGGCACCGGTGGTGGCCAGAAGATGGCCGAGCAGTATGGCATCAGCCTGCTCGGTCAGCTGCCGCTGCACATCGATATTCGCCAGCACATGGACGATGGCTGCCCGATCGTCTTTCGCTCGCCGGATCACCAGCTCTCCGAGAGTTATCGCAAACTGGCCCGCAACGTGGCGGCGGCCCTCTATTTCAGTGGCAAGCCGGTGGCCACGCCGCTCTTTACCCGCCAGCTGGACGAATAGTACGCGAACGTCGCACCAGAAGGGCGTTGAGGGTGGGCATGGCCCACCCTTTTCCATATAATGGATCGGTTTACACTGCTCATCGGCGCTCTTCTTTTAGGTATTTGTCATGTCTGATACTCAACATTCGTGTGTGATCATCGGGATCGCCGGGGCTTCTGCATCCGGTAAGAGCCTCATTGCCCAGACCATCTATGAAGAGCTGGTGGCTGAGCTGGGGGCTGGCGAGATCGGGGTGATCTCCGAAGACTGTTACTACAAGGATCAGTCCCACCTGACCATGGAAGAGCGGGTCAAGACCAACTATGACCATCCCAATGCGATGGATCACAGCCTGCTGGTGGAGCATCTGCAGTGTCTGGCCAGGGGCGAAGGGGTCAATATTCCCCAGTACTCCTACACGGAACATACCCGCAAGAGTGAAACCGTGCTCTTTGCCCCGCGTCGCGTCATCATCCTCGAGGGGATTTTGCTGCTCACCGATCCGCGTCTGCGCGAGCTGATGGATGCCTCCATCTTCATGGACACGCCACTCGATATCTGCCTCATCCGCCGTCTGGTGCGCGATGTACAAGAGCGCGGCCGCACCATGGAGTCGGTATTGCAGCAGTACCAGAAGACGGTGCGCCCCATGTTCTTGCAGTTTATCGACCCGTCCAAGCAGTATGCCGACGTCATTGTGCCGCGCGGCGGCAAGAATCGCATCGCCATCGACATGCTCAAGGCGCGTATTCGCCACATGTTGATCGGGTGACGGAATAGGGATGAGCCGGGGTCGCCCGGCTTTTTTTCAAGCTAATGGAGACGATATGCGCCTGTGTGATACCGACATCGAACGCTATCTGGATGAAGGAAAAATCGTAATTGAGCCGCGCCCCGGCAGTGAGCGCATTAGTGGCGTCAGTGTTGACGTGTTGCTGGGCAATGCCTTCCGGGTGTTCCGTGACCATACGGCGCCCTATATCGATCTGGGCGGCTCTAGCAGCGAGATGGCCGATGCCATCGATCGGGTGATGAGCGAGGAGATCCACATCGCCGATGGCGATGCTTTCTTCCTGCACCCCGGTGAGCTGGCACTGGCGGTGACCTATGAGTCGGTCACCCTGCCAGCCAATCTGGTCGGCTGGCTCGATGGGCGCTCTTCTCTGGCCCGCCTTGGCCTGATGGTCCACGTGACGGCCCATCGTATCGATCCGGGTTGGTCCGGGCGGATTGTGCTGGAGTTCTACAACGGCGGTAAGCTGCCGCTGGCACTGCGTCCCAAGATGAAGATCGGTGCGCTGAACTTTGAAGTGCTCTCCGGTGAGGCGGCGCGCCCCTATAACAAGCGGGAAAATGCCAAGTACAAGAGCCAACAGGGTGCGGTGGCCAGCCGGATCAGCCAAGACTGAGTCTGGTTGTGGCTAAATAATTAATCACCCCTGACCCCAAGTGGCAGGCGCTGTCGCGTTTGCCACTTTTTTTTGTCATAAAAAAATTGATCTTGGCCCTGTTCATGATCCTGTCATCTGGCATAATCCGCGCACTTCCTAAACGAGGTGTACATTCATAATGTTTGCAATCTTTGAAGGGATGAACCTGTGGCTGGCCCTTGGGCTGGTATTGTCCGTTGTCTTCGTGTTGGCCTATGAATTCATCAATGGCTTCCACGATACAGCCAATGCGGTCGCCACCGTGATCTACACCAAAGCGATGCCGGCACACATTGCCGTCGTCTCCTCCGGCATCTTCAACTTCTTTGGAGTGATGTTTGGCGGTCTTGGTGTGGCTTACGCCATCGTTCATCTGCTCCCCATCGACCTGCTGCTCGGCATGGACTCGCGTCAGGGGCTGGTCATGATCTTCTCCCTCCTTTTCTCTGCCATTGCCTGGAACCTGGGCACCTGGTATCTCGGCATTCCGGCCTCCAGCTCTCACACCCTGATCGGTTCGATCCTGGGGGTGGGTGGTGCCTATGCCTGGCTGGTACATAAGCCGCTGAATGAAGGGATTAACATCAGCAAGGCGATCGACATCATGTTGTCACTGATTGTGTCGCCGACAGTGGGGTTCATTCTCGCTGCCATCTTGCTGTTTGTGATGAAGAAGATCTGGACCGGTCACAAGATCCACAAGACCCCGGAAGAGCGTCTCAAGGTCGATGGCAAGAAGCACCCGCCGTTTTGGGCCCGCCTGACCCTGGTTGCTTCGGCCATGGGGGTGAGCTTCGTGCATGGCTCCAACGATGGTCAGAAGGGGATTGGTCTGCTGATGTTGGTGCTGATCTGCATGGCGCCGGCCCATTTTGCGCTGAACATGAGCAGCAGTGCCTACCATCTGGATCGTACCCAGGACGCCGCCAACCGGATTGCCGAGCTGTACTGGCGCAACCAGGAGCAGGTAAAGCAAGTGGTCGACTTCAGCAAGGAGGGGAAATCCAGTCCCGAGCTGATGGAGCACTGCACTGCCGGGGATGCGTTGCCGAACATTGCGACACTGGACAACCGTCTTGGCAAGGCGCGTACCTATGCTGACATGAGTCTGGAAGATCGCCGTGAGGTGCGTCGCCTGTTGCTGTGCATCGACGATACCGCCAAGAAGGTCTCCAAGCTGCCGCTGCCGGCCAAGGAGCTGAGCGATCTCGCCATCTGGCGTAAGGATCTCATCGCCACGGCCGAATACGCTCCGACCTGGGTCATCGTCTCCATCGCTCTGGCGCTGGGTTGCGGTACCATGGTGGGTTGGCGTCGTATCGTGCATACGGTCGGTGAGAAGATCGGCTCCAAGGGGATGACCTATAGCCAGGGGATTGCGGCTCAAATCACCGCAGCCAGCGCCATCGGTGTCGCCAGTGTCACCGGGATGCCGGTATCCACCACCCACGTGCTCTCGTCTGCGGTGGCGGGGACCATGGTTGCGAATCGTTCCGGGCTACAGACCCAGACCATCAAGACCATCCTGATGGCGTGGATCCTGACGTTACCGCTGACCATGGCTCTTTCTGCTGGGCTGTTCTTGGCGGCTCATGCCTTGTTTGCCTGAATCAGAGAGTTGTGATGAAGACCGGCGCCTTGTGCGCCGGTTTTTTTATGGGCGAATGGCAAAACAGATGCAGATCAAAGGATATTGGTATTATATGCCATCACACAAGAGTGTGGAATTACACATTAATACCAACAGCGCTCCACATTTCCGACCTCCTAAACCTTGTAAAACAGTTCTCTACGATAGAGGGGAACAAACGTCTTCATGGCTCGAAGCGAAAGGCAAAGGCGCATCATGACGTGGAGAGCGCGGAACTATCGGATTGGCAGAGCCATAGGGAAAACCAGGTGGGGAAGGGGTGGGTAAATCCTTCTTACACTGGCGCGTTGATTCGTTTGTATCTGGTGAGTGGCGGCAAGAATCCTACGCCTTGAGGGCGGTGGTGCCGTTGTCCGCCGTGTGATTGCAACTCATGGCTGAATTCGAGGGCAAACTAGGGCAGGGGGCGTGATCCGCATAGCCAATGATGATGGGGACTTGGGGAAACGCGCTTGGTGGGGCCATCTTGGCTGGGTAGCGCTGGCCGGTTGTCGCATTCCCTAGCGACCTAACCCGATGGAGTTGGCTCAGTCATCGCGCCATCGGCGAGCACAGGGGATACATAAAAAAAGAGCCACCCTGAGGTGGCTCTTTTACGGCTCTGACAAATCAGAGGATCAAGGGCGTCCAGCCGGGCTGTTGGCCTGATGCTGGGCGGCGCTGCGGCCACCATGACGACCAGAGCTTTCCACTTCGGCACGCACCAGCGGCGGATAAGCAACCGGCTCACGAGCGGGCAGGGCAGGAGCCGGCTCAGGACGGGTCATGGGAGCGGTGGCGCGGCGAGCGCGGGCGAGCACGCCTTGGCCTGCTGCCTGACGGTTGGGCGCCGCCTTGGCCACTACCTTGGCCTTCGGATCGGAGATCACAGGTGCCTCAACCGGAGCGGGTTCGGCGACGGCCATGCTGGCTGGGGCCGGTTGCACCGCTTCAGCAACGGCCGGGGCCGGCACTTCCTCGGCAGCCACAGGGGCGGTCGGTGCTACGACCTCAGCCTCTACGACTTCCGAGACGACGCCTTGCGGTGCGATGGTTTCGGCCTTGGCCTCTACTGGCGCAGCAACGGGGGCGGGGGCTACCACCGGCGCACCAAACAGCGGCGCTGCGGCTTCAGCGGCCAGAGCCGGCGTCTCGTTCACCATGGGGTGCTCGATCTCTTCCACCGCCGGAGCGCTAGCGGTGACCACCGGCTGTTCTTCGGCCATGGCTGGCTCTTCCTCACGCTGGCGACGCACGTCTTCATTGATGCGCTTGCGACGTTGCTGGCCTTCGCGCGGCGTACGCTCACGCTGACGGCGCTGGGCCTCGTCTACACCTTCAGCCTTGAGCGCGGTTTGCGATTCAGCCGCAGCAGCGCTGGGCTGCACGCTCACCTCTTCGCTTGCCACGACGGCGGCGTCGGCTACATCGGCACGGATCTGCTTGCGCAGTTGGCGACGTTCGCGGCGTTCAGCCACCTTCTGCTCTTTCTCTTGGCGCTGCACCTGCTCTTGCTGGCTCAGCTCGGCTTCACGAACCGGTGCAACCTGCGGCTTGTCGGCACGCGGCTCGCGCTCTTGACGCGGGGCTCGCTCCTGGCGCGGCGCACGCTCGGCACGGGGCTGACGCTCTTCACGCGGTTCGCGTTCGGTGCGGGCCTCGCGCGGTTGGCGCTCCTCACGGGGTTCACGCTCCTTACGTGGACGCTTGGTGCGGTCATCACGGGACGCCGTTTCGCTCTTCTCTTCGGCGGCAGGGCGGGCGCTGCGCTCGTCGCGGCGACGTTCACTACGGCGCGCCTGATCGCGATCACCACGCTCACGGCGGTTATCTTCGCGAGGCTGGCGGCGGCGGGTGTCGCTCTTTTGGTGCGTCTTTTGCTCAGGTTCGCTGGCAACGACGGGGGCCTCGCGCTCTTCTTGCTTGGCGGAACCAAACAAAGAGCCGAACAGACGGCTCAGGAAGCCGGATTTGACCTGCTCTTCTTCAACCTTGACCACGGCGGTGACCGGGGTGGCGGGAGCCGGCTTGCTCGGCTGGCTAAAGCCTTGCAGCAGCGGCTGGTCACGCTCGACCACTTGAACCTGGCGCGGCTGGTAAGCCGGCTTGACCACTTCGGTCTTGAGCTCGTAGCTGGCCGCTTCCGGGATCTCATTTTTGCGAATGCGGGTGACCTCGTAGTGCGGGGTCTCCAGATGCTGGTTCGGAATGATGTAGACGCGCACGTCGTTGCGCTGCTCGAGGCTGGCGATGGCGCCACGCTTCTCGTTGAGCAGATAGGCGGCGACGTCGACCGGCACCTGGCCGTGCACCTGTTCGGTGTTGTCCTTCATCGCCTCTTCTTCGATGAGGCGCAGGATGGAGAGGGCCAGTGATTCGTTGTCACGAATAACCCCCTGACCCTGGCAACGGGGGCAGATGTGGCTGCTCGACTCGTTGAGGGAGGGGCGCAGACGTTGACGCGACATCTCGAGCAGACCGAAACGGGAGATCCGGCCGAGCTGGATGCGGGCCCTGTCCTGATGCACGGCTTCGCGCAGGCGGTTCTCTACCTCACGCTGGTGACGCACCGGGGTCATGTCGATGAAGTCGATGACAATGAGGCCACCTAAGTCACGCAGACGCAGCTGGCGAGCGATCTCGTCGGCCGCTTCCAGGTTGGTCTGCAAGGCGGTCTCTTCGATGTCACCGCCCTTGGTGGCGCGCGCCGAGTTGATGTCGATGGAGGTCAGGGCCTCGGTCGGATCGATGACGATACTGCCGCCGGAGGGGAGGCGCACTTCGCGCTGGAAGGCCGATTCAATCTGGCTTTCGATCTGGAAGTGGTTGAACAGGGGCACTTCACCCTTGTACTGCTTGACCCGGCTGATGAAGTCAGGGCGTACCAGCTCGATGTGAGACTTGGCGCGCTCGAACACGCTGGGGTTGTCGATCAAAATCTCGCCCACGTCGCGACGCAGGTAGTCGCGGATGGCGCGCACGATGACGTTGCTTTCTTGGTGGATCAGCACAGGGGCCGGTACGTTCTCGGCGGCCTTGCGGATCGATTCCCAATGGTTGAGCAGGACGTTCAGATCCCACTCCAGCTCTTCTTGGGATTTGCCCACGCCGGCGGTACGCACGATGAGGCCCATGCCATCCGGCACGGTCAGGCCGTTCATGGCCTCTTTCAGCTCGGTGCGCTCATCACCCTCGATACGACGGGAGATGCCGCCGGCTCGGGGGTTGTTCGGCATCAACACCAGGTAGCTGCCGGCCAGACTGATGAAGGTAGTGAGGGCTGCACCCTTGGTGCCACGCTCTTCCTTATCGATCTGGACGATCACTTCCTGACCCTCGCGGATCACTTCTTTGATATTGGGACGGCCTTGATAGGAGTAACCGGAGGGGAAGTAGGTGCGGGCGATCTCCTTAAGCGGCAGGAAACCGTGGCGCTCGGCGCCGTAATCGACGAAGGCAGCTTCGAGACTGGGCTCTACCCGGGTGATTTTACCCTTGTAGATGTTGGCTTTCTTCTGCTCGTGTCCCGGACTTTCGATATCGAGGTCGTAGAGCTGTTGTCCGTCAACCAGCGCTACGCGCAACTCTTCTTCCTGAGTCGCGTTGATCAGCATTCTTTTCATTGATTTCTCATTGTTGTGTCATGTGTTTTCCTCCACAGGAGCGCAGCCAGCGCCGGCCTCGGGTCTGCAGCATACGGGGGCAACCTCCCGGTTGGGGTATGCATGAGGCGCTACAAACTTGGGCGCATTGGTCATGCCCTGATAGGGATGCAGGGGATGAAAAGGCTTCCAGTGTGGAGACAATGTGTGGTTTTGTGCACTGCGCTCTCCATGCATCAACATCGCTCCTTGGCACAGTGTCCAACGATACGTGACCTTGGCCTGACGGGCGGAATGGGTGATGATACGCCCACGTTGAACAAGGCTTGAGCGGTCTTACAAAACCGCCTTTATTATCCCATTTAAACCTGACCCATAGCAAGGCGGCATTTTTCACGGTTTTTATAAAAACAGGGCAGCCAAGGGGAGGGGGAGGGTGATAGAATCCGCGGCCTATGACACAGATCACACAACAAGTGCAGCTGCTCACCATCGAAGCTGAGCACGAAGGGCAGCGCATCGATAACTTTCTTAAGACTCAGCTCAAAGGGGTTCCCAAGAGCCTTATCTATCGCATCCTGCGCAAGGGGGAAGTGCGCGTAAACAAAAAGCGCGTCAAACCCGAATACAAACTCAATGTCGGCGACGAAGTGCGCGTGCCGCCGGTGCGGGTGGCCGAGAAAAATGAACTGCCCTCGGCCAACCTGAGCAGCATCCAGCGGCTTGAAGGGCAGATCCTGTTCGAAGATGACGCCATCATCGTGCTCAACAAGCCATCCGGTATGGCGGTGCACGGTGGCAGCGGGGTGAGCTTCGGTGTCATCGAAGGGCTGCGAGCATTGCGCCCCGACGCCCGCTTCATGGAGCTGGTACACCGCCTCGACCGCGACACCTCGGGCGTGCTGCTGATCGCCAAGAAGCGCAGTGCCCTGCGCGGCCTGCATGAGCAGCTGCGCAGCAAGACCATGCGCAAGCAATACCTGGCCCTGGTGCGTGGACGCTGGCAGTCCCACGTCAAGGTGGTGAGTGCGCCGCTGCGTAAAAATGAGTTGCAGTCTGGCGAGCGCGTGGTGCGGGTGAGCGCCGATGGCAAGCCTTCCGAGACCCGGTTTCGCATCGTGCGCCAGTTTGCCGAGGCGACACTGATGGAGTGCAGCCCCATCACAGGGCGTACCCACCAGATCCGGGTGCACACCCTGCACGCCGGCCATCCTATCGCCTGCGATGACAAATATGGTGAAGCCCAGTTTGACGAAAAGATGCGTGAGAAAGGGCTCAATCGCCTGTTCCTGCACGCTTGGCGTCTGACCTTCACCCATCCGGCTGACGGGCGTGAGATCAAGGTTGAAGCCCCGCTTGGCGAACCGCTTGAGGCGTTTCTCAATCAGTTGGAACGCTAACGATGGCGTGGCGGCAACAGGTTCGGCTGGCCATCTTCGATTGGGATGGCACCCTGATGAACTCAGTGGCGCGTATCGTCGCCTGCGTATATGGGGCGGCCCGTGACTGCGGCTATCCCATACCCGATGAAGAAGAGGCGAAACGGATCATCGGGTTGAGCCTCTCGGCCGGTCTGGCCCGCCTGTTTGACGACGACGAGCACTCAGCGCAAACGGCCCGCCTGGTGGAGCGCTATCGCCACCATTGGCGTCATGATCCCACGCCGAGCCCCTTGTTTGATGGGGCCAGCGAGTTGCTGCATGCCTGGCATGGGCAGGGGATTTTACTGGCCGTGGCCACCGGTAAATCCCGTGCCGGGCTTGATCGGGTGCTCGATGATACGGGGCTGCGTTCCCTGTTTGCCGCCAGTCGCGGCGCCGATGAGGCGCGCTCCAAGCCCGATCCCCTGATGCTGACACAACTGCTGGATGAGCTGGCGATACCGCTGGAGCAAGCGGTGATGATCGGCGACTCGGTGCATGATCTGGGGATGGCGGCCACGCTTGGCATGAACAGGATCGGGGTGACCTGGGGGGTGGATTCTCGCGCCAGGTTGGCCGGTTTTTCCCCGGTCGCATTGGTCGATTCCATGACTGAGCTGCGACAGACGCTGGGGTGAGTGCAAGACGGGGCCATGGGCCCCGTTTTTATTTGTCACGCTCCCGCCTGGTCAGGGGAGGGTGAGGCCATGACGCGCGAGCAGCTCGATCAGGGCAATCAGTGGCAGGCCGATCAAGGCGTTGGGATCGCGCCCCTCCAGGGCACGAAACAGAGCAATCCCCATGCCTTCGCTTTTGAAACTGCCCGCGCAATCATAGGGCTCCTCGGCGTGCAGGTAGCGGGTGAGTGCGGCATCGTCCAGAGCGCGAAAATGCACGCTAAAGGGCTCAACCATGGCGTGCTGCTCGCCGGTGGCCGCGTTGATCACGCAAAGGCCAGTGTAGAAGATGACCGATTTCCCCTGCGCCGCCTTGAGCTGCGCCAGGGCGTTATCGAAGTTACCGGGTTTGCCAAGAATGCGATCATCGCAGACACACACCTGATCAGAGCCGATCACCAGCGCGTGATCATGATGCTCGGCCACGGCGCGGGCTTTGGCGATGGCGAGCCTGAGCACCAGATCCGCGCCGCTCTCCCCGGCATGCGCCGTCTCGTCCACATCCGGCGCCTGCATCTCGAAGGGGAAGCCGAGCTTGCTGAGCAGGCTGGCGCGATAGCGAGAAGTTGAGGCGAGAATCACTTTTTCTGGCATACTGTCACTCCGATGAAGGCAAGTCCCGCCATTCTAGGGAGTTGTGCGTTAAAAATCATCGCGGTAAGTGGTTTTTCCTTTGACTATAAGCCCTTGGATCTATATCATTCGCGCCCTATGCAAAAGGTGAAGTTGCCCGTAAAGGTTGATCCAGTTCGTACTGCCTTGAAGCTGCTCGATTATGTCGGGATAGTGGAAAAGTCGCAGATGCCCAGGCTGGAGGAGTCAACCGCTGGCTTGCTCGGTGATGTGGACGCATCCCTGCACTTTGGTAAAGATGTTCAGAAGCTGACTGTAATGAAAGGCACTGCCCATGCCGAGGTCAATCTGATTTGCCAACGTTGTGGAGAGACATTCACCCACCGTTGTGAAGCTGAATTCATCTATACTCCGATGTTCGAAAGAACTGACGAGGTAGAGCTGCCGGAAGCTTATGAGCCCATTGAATTGGATGAAAATGGCGAGATAGACCTGCATCAAATCCTGGAGGATGAACTCATCCTCGCCCTGCCGCTGGTACCCATGCACCCTGTGGATGAGTGCCCGAGAGGGAAGATGGAGATGAGCTTTGGTCACATCGAACCTGCTGATGAGCGCCCGAATCCCTTTGCAGTTCTTGAAGAACTCAAACGTAAGTGAATTAGGAGTTAGCCTACCATGGCCGTACAACAGAACCGTAAAACCCGCGCCAAGCGTGGCATGCGTCGTTCCCACGATGCCCTGACCGCTGCTGCACTGACTGTTGATCAGACCAGTGGTGAAACTCATCGTCGTCACCATGTGACTGCCGATGGTTTCTACCGCGGTAAAAAGGTTATCGCCTAAGGCGTGCCTTTGTCTGCGCTCACTGTCGCGTTAGACATAATGGGGGGTGACAACGGCCCCTCGGTTACAGTGCCTGCCTCCGTGCAGGCACTGTCGCTTCTGCCCCGGCTCAATCTGATCCTGGTGGGCGACCTCTCCCGTTGCGATGCTCTGCTGCGCCAGCATGGCCTGCTCTCTCATCCCCGCGTTCGTCTCCTGCATGCTTCACAAGTGGTGGGCATGGGGGAAAAACCCATTCACGCCCTGCGTCATCAAAAAGACTCCTCCATGCGGCTGGCTCTCGAGCTGGTCAAGAGTGGCGAGGCTGGGGCCTGCGTCAGCGCCGGTAATACCGGGGCACTGATGGCGATGGCCAAATGTGTGCTCAAGTCCTTGCCTGGCGTCGATCGTCCCGCGCTGGTAAAGGGGCTGCCCGCCTTGGAGGGCAAGCGCTCTTATCTGCTCGATCTCGGGGCCAATGTCAGCTGTGATGCCGACGCCTTGCTGCAATTTGCGGTGATGGGGGCCGTGCTGGCCGAACGGGTTGAGGGGATAGCCCATCCCAAGGTGGCGCTGCTCAACGTGGGGGAAGAGGAGATCAAGGGCAACGATCTGGTGCGCCACAGTGCCGAGCTACTCGGTCAGTGTCCCGCTTTGAATTTTATCGGTTTTGTGGAAGGCAACGAGCTGTTCAGCGGCAAGGCCGATGTCATTGTCTGCGACGGGTTTGTCGGCAATGTCGCCTTGAAAACGGCGGAGGGTGTCGCACGCATGATGGCTGATGCGGTGGGCATGGGAGGACGAAAACGTACCTTTATTGGCCGTATCGCCTCATTTTTGCTCAAACAACGCTTTTCCAACTTGAACCCCGACCAGTATAACGGCGCAAGTCTGTTAGGATTGCGCGGTATTGTGGTAAAAAGTCACGGCAGCGCCAATGAGCGGGCCCTATGTCATGCGATCTTGCTAGCGGCAGGGGAAGTCAAAGCACAACTCCCTGCCCAGATTGCCGATCGCCTGGAAACTGTCCTCTCCGACAGGGATCAATAATTACATCTATGCACAGCAAAATTCTGGGAACCGGCAGTTACCTGCCAGCCTCGGTGCGAACCAACGCCGATCTTGAACAGATGGTGGAAACCAGTGACGAGTGGATCGTTGAGCGTACCGGTATCCGTGAGCGCCACATCGCCGATGAGGGTGACACCGTCGCCAGCCTGGGCTATCAGGCCGCACTGCGTGCGCTGGATGCCGCCGGTCTGACCCCTGACGATCTCGACATGATAGTGCTGGGTACCACCAGCGCCGAGAATGCGTTTCCGGCCGCGGCCTGCGAGCTGCTGGCCATGCTCGGGGTGACCGGTATTCCGGCTTTCGACGTCGCCGCCGCTTGCGCCGGCTTCACCTACGCCCTCTCCATCGCCGATCAGTTTGTCAAATCCGGCGCCGCCCGCAACGTCCTGGTGGTGGGGGCCGACGTGCTCTCACGCATGTGCGATCCGACCGATCGCGGCACCATCATCCTGTTTGGTGATGGGGCAGGGGCCGTGGTGATCGGCCGCTCCGACACACCGGGCATTCTTTCGACCCATCTGCACGCCGATGGTCGCTACGGCGATCTGCTCAAGCTGCCCCAACCGCGTCGCGGCATGACAGGCTCCGAGATGGAAGCCTACATGTATATGAAGGGCAACGATGTTTTCAAAGTGGCGGTCACCCGCCTTAGCGAGATCGTGACCGAAACCCTGGCGGCGGCCGGCGTCGAGCCCAGCGAGCTTGACTGGCTGGTGCCGCACCAGGCCAACTATCGCATCATCAATGCCACCGCCAAGAAGCTTGGTATGAGCCTTGATAAGGTGGTGCTGACTCTCGACAAGCACGGCAACACCTCGGCCGCCTCGGTTCCCATTGCCCTCGATGAAGGGGTGCGCGATGGTCGCATTCAGCGCGGGCAGTTGGTGCTGCTCGAGGCATTCGGCGGCGGTTTTGCCTGGGGCTCGGCCCTGGTTCGCTTCTGATCCCGATCTCTTCTTTTGCAAGGAGTTTGACATGACTCAATTCGCCATCGCCTTCCCGGGCCAGGGCTCCCAGTCCGTTGGCATGTTGGCCGAGCTGGCCGAACAGCACCCGATCATCAAGGAGACCTTCGCCGAGGCGAGCGCCGTGCTGGGCTACGATCTGTTCGCACTGGTGCAGCAGGGGCCGGTCGAAGAGCTCGGCAAAACCTGGCGTACTCAGCCTGCGCTGCTGACCGCTTCAGTGGCCCTGTGGCGCCTGTGGCAAGCACAGGGCGGCAAGCAGCCGGCCGTGATGGCGGGCCACAGCCTGGGTGAGTACTCCGCCCTGGTGTGCAGTGGCGCGCTGGCCTTTGCCGACGCGGTGAAACTGGTGGAGCTGCGTGGCCTTGCCATGCAAGAAGCCGTGCCGGAAGGCACCGGTGCCATGGCGGCCATCATCGGTCTGGATAACGACGCCATCGCCGCCAACTGTGAACTGGCTGCCGAAGGGCAGGTGGTCTCTCCGGTCAACTTCAACTCCCCGGGGCAGGTGGTGATCGCCGGCCACAAAGAGGCGGTCGAGCGGGCCAACGCCTTGATGAAGGCTTCCGGCGCCAAGCGTGCACTGCCGCTGCCGGTCTCTGTGCCTTCTCACTGCGCCCTGATGAAACCGGCGGCCGAAAAGCTGGCCGCGGCCCTTGAAGGTATCGAGGTGAAGGCCCCGCTGATCCCGGTTATCAACAACGTGGACGTGGCTAAAGAGCGCGACCCCGCTGCCATCAAGCAGGCGCTGGTTCGCCAGCTCTACAGCCCGGTGCGCTGGAGCGAAACCGTGGTGGCCATGGCCGATGACGGCATTGCACTCGCTATCGAGATGGGGCCTGGCAAGGTGTTGACCGGCTTGGCCAAGCGCTGTGATGCCCGTGTCGAAGGGATCCACGCCAACGATCCGGCCTCTTTCGAGGCGGCGTTGGCCAAGGTTAATTGAGCAGGAGTAACGAGATGAGCTTTACCGACAAGGTTGTTCTGGTGACCGGCGCCAGCCGCGGCATCGGCCGCGCTATTGCCGAGGCCTTTGCCGCCCAGGGCGCCCAGGTGGTGGGAACCGCCACCAGCGAGAGCGGCGCCGAAGCCATCAGCGCCTATCTGGGCGAGCAGGGCTGCGGTCTGGCACTCAATGTGACCGACGCCGCTTCTGTTGAGCAGGTGCTTGGCGCCATCAAGGCACGTTTTGGTGAGGTGGACATCCTCATCAACAACGCCGGCATCACCCGCGACAACCTGTTGATGCGGATGAAGGACGATGAGTGGAACGATATCATCGAGACCAACCTCACATCTCTTTATCGCCTGAGCAAGCCGGTATTGCGGGCCATGATGAAAAAACGTTATGGTCGCATCATCAGCATTGGTTCTGTGGTCGGCACCATGGGCAATGCAGGGCAGACCAACTATGCCGCCGCCAAGGCAGGCCTGATTGGGTTTACCAAGTCCCTGGCCCGTGAAGTGGCCTCCCGTGGTATCACCGTCAACGCGGTGGCGCCCGGCTTTATTGAGACCGACATGACCCGTGCTCTGAACGAAGAGCAGCGTGCCGGTATCATGAATCAGGTGCCGGCTGCGCGCCTTGGCGATCCGAAAGAGATCGCTGCTGCTGTGGTTTTCCTTGCCTCAGAACAGGCAAGTTACATCACCGGCGAGACGCTGCATGTTAATGGCGGTATGTACATGGTGTAATCAATTTGTCGTGAGATCTGTTCGAAATTGCGATAATACGCCGAAGTTCGTGCATTTTCGTGGTTTGACCAGAAGCAAGTTGCTTGCAAAGTCACGTCATTTGAATAAACTACTGCAACCAGACGCAATTGCGTATTTTTAAAGGAAAATTCAGGTCATGAGCAACATCGAAGAACGCGTAAAGAAAATCATCGTCGAGCAGCTGGGCGTTAAAGAAGAAGACGTCAAGAACAGCGCTTCCTTCGTCGACGATCTGGGCGCTGACTCCCTGGACACCGTTGAGCTGGTAATGGCCCTTGAAGAAGAATTCGACACCGAAATTCCTGATGAAGAAGCTGAGAAGATCACCACTGTTCAAGCGGCTATCGACTACATCAACGCCAACCAAGAATAACTTTTCTTGTGTTGCGAGAAGCGGCCTGCGGGCCGCTTCTTCTATCCAGCTTTCCTAAAATTCCTCTCGGAGACTACCTCAGTGTCAAAACGCAGAGTCGTGGTGACCGGCCTGGGCATGCTTTCCCCGGTAGGCAACAGCGCTGAAGCCAGCTGGCAGGCCCTGCTCCAGGGTCAGAGCGGCATTACCCACATCGACCACTTCGATACCACCGATTTCCCCACCCGTTTTGCCGGTCTGGTCAAAGATTTCGATGCCGAGCAGTATGGCATCAATCGTAAAGAGGCCCGCAAGATGGATCTCTTTATCCAATACGGTGTCGTGGCGGGTCTGCAGGCCATCGAGGATGCGGCGCTCACCATCGATGAGCACAATGCCGATCGGATCGGTGTCGCTATCGGTTCCGGTATCGGTGGCCTTGGGCTCATCGAGGCGAATCACGACAGCCTGATCAAGGGTGGCGCCCGCAAGATCAGTCCCTTCTTCGTGCCCTCCACCATCATCAACATGGTGTCTGGTCACCTCTCCATCATGAAGGGGCTACAAGGTCCGAATATCGCCGTAACCACCGCCTGCACCACGGGCACCCACGCCATCGGCATGGCCGCCCGGATGATCGCCTATGGTGATGCCGATGTGATGGTGGCCGGTGGCGCCGAGAAGGCCTCCACCCCGATGGGGATGGGGGGCTTCGCCGCCGCCAAGGCGCTCTCTACCCGCAATGACGAGCCGCAGAAGGCGAGCCGTCCGTGGGACAAGGAGCGCGATGGTTTCGTACTGGGTGATGGTGCCGGTGTACTGGTACTGGAAGAGTACGAACATGCCAAGGCGCGTGGCGCCAAGATCTATGCCGAGCTGGTCGGCTTTGGCATGAGTGGCGACGCTCATCACATGACGGCACCGCCCGATGATGGCAGCGGTGCTGCCCGCGCCATGCTGGCCGCCATCAAAGATGCCGGCATCGACGCTAGCCAGATTGGCTACATCAATGCCCATGGTACGTCCACTCCGCTGGGCGACGTGGCCGAGCTGCGTGGTGTGAAGCGCGTGATGGGTGAGCATGCCAAGTCTGTCATGGTCAGCTCCACCAAGTCGATGACCGGTCACCTGCTGGGTGCGGCCGGCGCCATTGAGGCCATCATCACCGTGCTGGCCCTGCGCGATCAGGTGGCTCCGCCGACCATCAATCTGGATAACCCGGACGAGGAGTGCGATCTCGATCTGGTGCCCCATGTGGCCAAGAAGGGGGCGTTCGAGTATGCCCTCTCCAACTCGTTTGGCTTTGGCGGCACCAATGGCTCGCTGATCTTCAAGCGCGTATAATCGTCCCTAGGGCGATCGTCATCAGGCCCGATACCCCCCGGTATCGGGCTTTTTTATCGGAGGTGTGATGACACTGGTCAACGGCAGGATGCAGGATCGGATCGACGTGCTCGACCGAGGTTTGGCCTATGGCGATGGACACTTCACCACCATGCGGGTGTGGAATGGTCGGATACAGATGTGGGATGCCCACCTCTCCCGGCTGCAACGGGGGTGTGCCAAGCTGGCGATTGATCCACCCGATTGGCAGGCATTGTCGCAGCGGGTGATGAGCCAGGTGGCGTCCATGGAGCAGGGGTGTGCCAAGTTGATGATCACCCGGGGCAGTGGCGGCCGCGGTTACGCGACGCAAGGGTGTGACGAGACCCGCTGGATCCTGACTACCTCTCCCTATCCTTCCCACTATGAGCGTTGGCAGGAGGAGGGGATTGATCTGGTAGTGTGCCAACAGGTGTTGGGGGAGTTGCCGATGTTGGCCGGCCTCAAAAGCCTCAACCGCCTCGAGCAGGTGATGTTAAAACTCGAACTTCAACAACGGGATGCGGTCGAAGGTATAGTGCTTAACACGCGCAAAGCCCTGGTCGAAGGGGTCAGTGCCAATCTGTTTTGGCGCCGCGACAAGACGGTGTTTACCCCGGATCTGACTCACAGTGGCGTCGATGGCGTCATGCGCCGCTGGGTCATGGGGGCGCTCAAAGCGATGGGTATTGAATTGCGAATCGTGGAGGCTCCATTGGAGTCTCTCTGGCATGCCGAAGAGGTGTGGCTGACCAACGCCCTGATGGGGCTGGTACCAGTCAATCGTATCGAGCAGATCCGCTATCGGCATGGCCAGCTGATTCGCCAGTTACAGGAGCGTTTGCTAATTGAAGTCTAAAGGACTCAAGCTGGCTGCCGTCGCCGTTACTCTGGCGGCGGTGATGGGCGGCATTCACGTCTACCGTCAGTATGACGCGGTAGATCAGATGAGTATCAAGGGGCCAACCCGCCTTTATACGGTCGAGAAGGGGGTGCATGCCGCCCGGGTCATCGAAGCCTTGGCCCAGGATCAACTGCCGGACTGGGCGGTGCGATTGTGGTTGCGACGTCACCCCGATCTCACCTTGATCAAGTCCGGTACCTACGAGGTCAAGGAGGGGGCGCGTCTGACCGAGGTGCTCTCGCTGTTTGCCTCGGGCAAGGAGTTCATGTTCAACATCACCTTCGTCGAGGGGTCCCGCTTCGAGGAGTGGCGCACTCAGCTCAAGAGTGCCCCCTATCTGGAGCGGATCACCCGCGAGCAATCCGACGAAGAGCTGGCGGCTGAGCTTGGCATCGAGAGCGGCAAGCTGGAAGGGTGGTTCCTGCCCGAAACCTATGCCTATACCACTCACACCACCGATCTGGCACTGCTGCGCCAAGCGCATGCCAAAATGCAACGTTTTCTGGAAGAGCAGTGGCAAAAGCGCCAGGACAAGCTGCCTTACAAGACTCCCTATGAGGCGCTGGTGATGGCGTCGATCATCGAGAAGGAGACGGCGCAGCCATCGGAACGTCCCCTGATTGCATCGGTGTTTGTTAACCGGTTGCGGTTAGGCATGAAGTTGCAGACGGATCCGACCGTGATTTACGGGGTGAAGGATCGCTATGATGGCAACATCCGCCGCAGCGATCTGACCGACAACAACCCCTATAACACCTATGTTATCAATGGCTTACCGCCCACTCCAATCGCCATGCCGAGCAAGGCGGCCATTGAGGCTGCACTCAATCCGGAGCAGAGCGATTACCTCTATTTCGTCGCCAAGGGGGGCGGGGAGCACTACTTCTCCAAGACCCTGGCAGAGCATAACAGCGCGGTACGCCAATACATTTTGAAGAAGCCCTGATGTCCAAATTTATCGTAATCGAAGGTCTGGAAGGGGCGGGCAAAAGCTCCGCCATCCGTTATGTCACCGACTGGCTGAATCGCCACGGGATCACCGATATCGAGTGTACCCGTGAGCCGGGTGGCACGCCGCTGGCAGAGAAGATGCGCGCCCTGGTGAAAGAGGTGCACGAAGAGCGCCTGACCGTGGAAGCCGAGCTGCTGCTGCTTTATGCCGCCCGGGTACAACTGGTCGAGAATCGCATCAAGCCGGCGTTGGCGCGCGGCGCCTGGGTGGTGGGCGATCGTCACAATCTCTCCTCGCAAGCGTATCAAGGCGGGGGGCGCGGCATTTCGGCGGCACTCATCGACGGGATCAAACAGGCGGTGCTCGGCGACTTCAAGCCGGACCTCACCCTCTATCTCGATATCGAGCCGGCCCTTGGCCTGACGCGGGCTCGCCATCGCGGCGCGCTGGATCGCATCGAGCAGGAGCAACTCCCCTTCTTCGAACGAACCCGTGAACGTTATCTCTCATTGGCCGATGGGGATCCCTCCATCTGCATCATCGATGCCGGCAAGACACCGGACGAGGTGAAACAGGCCATCGAAGCTGCATTGGATCACTACCTATGTATCCCTGGCTGAGAAAAGAGTGGCTCAACCTGCTGGAGGTGGCCCGCGCTGGCCGGCTCGGGCACGCCTGGCTACTGCTCGGTGATGAGGGGCTCGGTAAGGAGCAACTTGCCGATGCGCTGGCCCAGCGTCACCTCTGCCAGCAGCATGTCGACGATCAGGCCTGCGGCCACTGCCATGCCTGCCAGCTATTTAGCAAGGGCAACCATCCGGATCTCGGGCGCATCGGGGTAGAGGGCAAGAGCATCGGCATCGATCCGGTGCGTGAGATCTGCCGCCGCCTTGGTGAGAGTGCCCAGCTCGGCCGTGGCAAGGTGGTCATCATTGAAGGGGCCGAACGCATGACCGAGGCGGCGGCCAACGCCTTGCTCAAGACCCTGGAGGAGCCGGCGGGCGACAGCCTGATCTTGCTGCTGGCCAGCCAATCTTCCCGCTTGCTGCCGACCATCCTCAGTCGTTGCAACAAACACCTGTGTCCGATCCCGCCGGAGTCTGTGACGCTGCGCTGGCTGGAGGAGCAGGGGATCAGTGCTACGCAGAGCCAGGTGAGGCTCTGCCGCGGCGCTCCGCTGCGGGTCAGGCAGTACCTGGAGGAGGGGGGGGATGCCCAGCGCCGTGAGCTGCTCTCCTCCCTGTGCCGATTGCCAGAAGATCCGAGCCGGCTGGCGGCTCTGGCCTCCAGCATCAACGGCGATCTCGAGCGTCATCTGCAATGGCTGCAACTGTTGCTGGCCGATGCGCTTAAAGTGCAGGCCGGTTGTCCGGCGGCTCAGCTCAACATGCCGGATCTGGCCGACCCCGTCGGTGAGCTGGCTCGCCAGTGCTCGACCGAGCGACTGCTCGATGCACAGCAGGGGCTGCTCGCCATCCGGGAGCACTGTCAGCCGGGGCTACTGACTAATCCCATGATCCATCTTCATCAGTGGTTGTGCCGCTGGTTGTAACTTTGTCGGAATTCCTATGTTACTCGTAGATTCTCATTGTCATCTCGATCGCCTGAGTTATGGCGACAAGCAGTCCGACATGGCCAGCGTGCTGGCCAAGGCCAAGGCGCAGGAGGTGGGTTACTTTCTCTGTGTCAGTGTGACCCAACAGCAGTTCCCCTCCATGCTCCAGGCCATCGCGCCCTACCCACAGGTATTTGCCTCGTGCGGGGTGCACCCGCTCAATCAGGAGCCGGGCGTCGATGTCGATCTGCTGCGCCGCCAGGCTGCTGACCCGCGGGTGGTGGCGATCGGTGAAACCGGTCTGGATTACTACTACTCACCGGAGAACAAGACGGTGCAGCAGGAGTCATTCCGTCAACACATCCGGGTAGCGCGTGAACTTGGTAAGCCGCTCATCATCCATACCCGCGACGCCCAGGTCGATACGTTGCGGATCATGGCGGAGGAGGGGGCCGACCAGGTTGGTGGAGTGTTGCACTGTTTTACCGAGTCCCTCGAGATGGCCGAGGCGGCCATGGCGATGGGGTTCTACATCTCCATCTCCGGCATCGCCACCTTCCGCAATGCAAAGGCGTTGCAAGAGGTGGTGCGAGCGCTGCCCCTCGAGCGGCTGCTGGTTGAAACCGATGCCCCTTATCTGGCGCCGGTACCGCATCGAGGCAAAGAGAATGAACCGGCCTTCGTGCGCGACGTTGCCCAGTTTGTGGCCGATCTCAAGGAGGTGACGCTGACCGAATTGGCAGACGTCACCAGCCGTAATTTCTTTGCGCTGTTCTCCTTGGCCAAGCCCTAATTGAGCTCGATGAGAGGGGGCTATTTAGCCCCTTCTTCGTTACCTTTCCCCTCAAAGCCCATCCCTTTCCCTTTTGTTATCTCTTTCCTATTTGACCCATGCTCGTGCTCAACAACCCCTCTTATCCCTTGGAAAAAGAGTGCCCGGTCATCACAATAAACCGATTTGCTAGCTGACGAATTGAGTGGAAGACGCGACTGAATTTAAGAGAATCCACGTTGGATTGATGGGTGGTTTTACCACTATTCAAGTATCGATAATATTCATTATCGATACTTGATCTTCTTTTATGATCCGGTAGGATCCGCCGCAAGATCCAGTAAAAACATTGAGTTAGGTTTGAATCTCCCATCATCACAGACGAAAGCGGGCAGAGGGCTGCAAAGCGCCTTCGACACGCGCCTCAATCAGCGTGCCCGGCGCTTTTTACGCAGTGCCAAGGCGGGCTCAACCCTCAACGCTTATGAGGCCGATACTCGGATCTTCGTCACCTGGTGCCACTTGCAGGAGCTTGACCCACTGCACGCGACCCACCTCGATATCATGAATTTTCTCGCCGATCAGGCCGATGGGGTATTGGCCCACTGGGTGTGGCTCGACAAGGAGCGCACGAAAGGGGAGCTGCGCGATGGAGCGCCACGCAAACCGGCTACCCTGGTGCGACGTTTGGCGGGGATCCGTTACGCCTTTCGCCAGAAGGGGATAGAGCCTCTGCCTACCGAGCACAGTGAGATCAAAGAGATGATGCGAGGCATTGTGCGCCTTGGCGATAATCGCAAACAAAAAACCGGCGCCCTGACCCAGCAACCTTTGAACCAGGTGCTCGATGCCATCGATACCCGTACACTGGCTGGACTGCGTGACTACACCTTGTTGCTGCTGATGTTCTGTGGGGCGCTGCGCCGCTCAGAGGCCGCAAAGCTTGAGGTGGACGATCTCGATTTTACGCCGCACGGGGTCGTGCTGCGCATCAAGCCGAGTAAACATCAATTGCTTGAAAGCGAGATTGCGCTGGTGCCCGGTGGGCGGCATTGCCCAATTCGAGCGCTACAAAAATGGCTAAAGCAGAGTCGGATCGGCAGTGGCCCCCTGTTTCGCCGCCTGACTCGCTGGGGTACTCTGCTGCCCGATCCGCTCGGGCCACAAGGCATCAACCTGATGATAAAACGGCGCTCCGAGCTGGCCATACTGCCGCTTGAGGTGAGTGGGCACAGCCTGCGCAGAGGGTTTATCACTACCGCCGTGACGGCAGGCAAACCGCTCAACAAGATCATCGAGGTGACCCGCCATCGGGATATCCGCACCTTGCAGGAGTACTTTGATAAGGCCAACCGCTTCGATCACCACGCCATGGAGGGGTTGCTATAACAGCAAGCCCTGTCTGTTATCAGCCGATGTTTTTCGATTCATCGCGGGTAATCGCTACATTTCGCTACGGATTATATTATGGTAAATTGCAACGCTATGAATTTCATGGATAATTCGATGCCAGATCCGGAGGAGGGGGAAAGCCGCTCCTTACTCGCAATCAATGAGAGATAACAGATGACGGAGATGAACATTGACAGGGGCATTCATCCAGAAGAGCAACGCCCCGATCCTATCGATAACGCAGAGCGCCAGCGCCGCCATGTGCGCCGCAAGCAGGAGAGTCACTCCCGGTTGCAGTGCTGGATCAGCAATCGTCACATGGAAAAGTTGAGTCAACTCGGCGTGGCGCTGGAAGATTCCCAAGCGTCCCTCATCGAGCAGGCCATCGACCTGCTGTATCACGAGGAGCTCGAGCGCGAGGCATAAAAAAGCCAGGTACTAAATCCATGTACCTGGCACAGGGGAATAGGCTCTTTGCAGAGCAGTGCGCTAACCGGGTGTGCATAATTAAGGCAAGCATAGACAGCGGCCCCTGGATTTCCACTTTGGGTGGTATTTTTCAACCCGCCCGGACATCAGGCCTCAAACAGATTGCCATCGCGCACCAGATCGCGTGGCAGGCCGTTTTTCAAGCGATTGCCCACCCACTTGCCCAGCCCCAGTGTGTAGCCTTGATAGCGCACCACCACATCCCCTTTTGCGCTCTCGCCATCCGGGCGCACATCCCGTCCCATCATATACTCGCGCGCCAGCTCGGCATCGAGTTCAATGACGCCGCAAGATACGCCATCCCCATAAGCCAGCGCCCATTCGTGGGTCAGCCGATAACCCTTCTTGAAGGTCTCGGCCAGCTTGAAGCCGATCCGATCGCAGCGAATCTTGCCGATCACCCGCTCAACCTGACTCGGGAAGAGCCAGATCTCCCCTTCGCGGCCATAGAGCTCACCGCGCAGTGTGACGCCGTAATCACGTGCGATCTCCTGGCGCAGCGTGGTTGCCTCCTTGGTAGAAAGAGGGGAGAAGGGGAACTTGCCGAGTTTGCCCGGCTTGAAGATGTCGTTCGGCACACTGGCGTGTTTGCGCAGCCGCGCCACAAAAAAGCCTTCGCTGTCGTAGATCTGCGGCCAGATATGCAGATACCCCTCTTCGGTGGTGGCGCGTTCTGCCCCTGGGAACAATCCTGCAAGCGACTCAAACGAGAGGGCATCGCCAAAGCGCGCCTTGATGTGCGCGCACACCTCCTGGTTCTCCTGATGGCTCAGGGTGCAGGTGGAATAGACGATGACGCCACCGGGCTTGAGCGCATGAAAGGCGCTCTCAAGCAGCGCCTTCTGGGTGGCCGCAATGTCGTTGATGCTCTCGATGCTCCAGTTGCGCAGCGCATCCTCGTCTTTACGCACCGTGCCTTCACCCGAGCAGGGGGCATCGAGCAAGATGGCGTCGAAGGTTTCTGGCAGCCACTGGCCGAACACCCGCGCATCGAAGTGGGTCAGGGCCACGTTGGTGACGCCGCAGCGCTGGACATTGGAAAACAGCCCCTTGATCCGGCTGGCCGAAAACTCATTGGCGATCAGCATGCCACGGTTATCCATCAGCGCCGCGATCTGGGTCGTCTTGGAGCCGGGGGCCGCCGCCGCATCGAGCACCATCTCGGCCTCATCCAGCCCGGCGGCATCAAACAGGGCGGTGACCGGCATCATGGAGCTGGCCTCCTGGATGTAAAACAGGCCCGCCAGGTGCTCGGCGGTATTGCCAAGCGGCACGCTCTCGCTCTCGGGGCGGGTGAGCCAGAAACCGGTGTCGCACCAAGGCACGGGGCTGAGCTGCCAGCCGCGAGCCTCCATTCTCTCGACAAATGCCTCGACCGATATTTTCAGGGTGTTGACGCGAATGCTGCGCCGCAGCGGTCGCCGGCAACTGGCAACAAACTCATCCATCGAGAGGTGCGATGGCATGATCCGGGCAATATGATCGAGAAAGGCATCGGGAAGGTAGCTGGTTTCGTGCACTGTCGGGGTCTGCTTGTGGGGAGGTAGGAAAAAGGCGAAAATTTTAGCACAGGCTTTTGTTCGGAAAAAACAAAAAGCCCGGTATAAAACCGGGCTTTTTCACATCAGGGGCGTAGCAAGGGCTGCCATTCGAGCCAGGCCTTCTGTGCCTGGGCGTAGAGGGTGAAGCGCGCTCCCGTGCTCACCTTGTCACCAGGCTGGGGCGGGGTGTTAAAGGCGATTCCGCCAGCCAGCAGACTCTGCAGGGTCTCAACCTCTATGCTGCCGCCAGTGAGCCCCACATCGGCCTTGAGGCCAGAAACGTTCCAGAATCGGCTGTTGCTGCGCACCAGATGGGCATATTCAGGCTCGATGCTGATGCGGGTCTGCACCGCACTGCCATCACGGGCCAGCTTGACCGACTCCACCTGCCCCACCGCCACCTTGCGAAACAGGATAGGGGCGCCGACCGAGACACCGCGCAGCTCATCGCTGGTGAGCGTCAGTTTCAGCCCGCTGGGGGAGGAGATGAGGAGATCGAAACGATCCTGCTCCCCCCCTGTGCCCGGGGTCGCCTCGATATAGGCCCCCTTGATCAGAGTATCGAGGTGGGCCACACCGGCCACGCCGAGTTTGGCTTGCACCAACTGAAAACCCGCCCCCTTACGCAGGAAACGCTCGGCATAAGGCGCATCCAGCCTTGCCTTGAGCTCAACCCGGCCAAGCCCTGGGGCAAGCGTCACCTCACTGAGCTCACCGATAGTAACTCCGCGATAGCGCAGAGGTGCGCCGGCCGCGAGCCCAGGGTTGTGCTCGGTGAGCAGGGTCAGCTCACGGCTGGCGGTGCTGGCCTCTTGGCGATCGCGATAGAGGCGGTCGCTGCGCCGCTCACTGCCTGGCTGGTTTTCAAACTCGATGCCGCCGCGCAGCAGGTTGGCCAGATTGCCCACTTTGACGCGCACTCCGGCGCCTCCCACTTCGGCATCCACGGCCGGCAACAGCCAGAAACGACTGTGGTTGCTCAGCAAAGGCGCATAGAGGGCATTGACCTCAAGCTCGAGTTTGACCCCGATGGAAGAGGCCTTCATGGCGCGAACCCGGCCAGCCTCCAGTCCACGATAGAAGAGGGGCGTACCGATGCCGATCCCGTCGGCGCGCTCGCTCTCCAGCGTCCAGAGGCGGCTCTTGGCCCCCGCCACCGCTACCCGCGCCAGCTCTTCGCTTGGAAACAAGACATCCATGCGCGTGTCACCCTGTAGCATCCGAACTCCACCGCCCATCCAGGCCGAGGCGGGCAGGGCATCGACACGAACCCCCGAGAGATTGGCCTCCACTTGCAGCGGGGAGCCCTTATAGAAGCGGGCGCGCCGCAGCAGATCCCGATAGGTCGCGGCGACCGAGAGTTGCAAGCTCGCCTCCCCGGAGGAGGAAAGGTTAAGCCGCTCGATGCGCCCGATCGGGATCCCCTTGAACCAAAGCGGTCCCCCCTCCTGCAGACCGGAGAGATCCTGGGCCTGCAAGGTCAGGGTTACGCCCGGCTTGGCCGCGCGCTCAACGACGGAAATCTGTGTTGCCGGCGCTCCAGGCCGACTGTCGAGGCGCAGTACGGGCCCCGTCAGTAGACGCTCGGCATGCTTGACGCCGGAGAGGGAGAGATCCGCCCCCTCCAGCACCAACTCGCTGCGCTGGGTAATTTTGGCGGCGTGCTCGCTGGCCACCAGTGCCACCACCTGGCGCTGATCACCTTGCAGCGTGATGGGCAGCACCCGGCCAATCTCGAGCCCCTGATAGAGGATCGGCATTCCCTCGCGCAGCGGCAGATCCCCTGCGTGCAGGACAATCTGCTCACCACGCTCGGCGGCGGCCATGCTGTCATAGAGCGGGAAGCGCTGAGCCCGCTCCGCAGGGGCCGAGCTTTTCGGGGAGTCGAAGGCGATCCCGCCCCCAAGCACGGTGGAGAGGTTGCCCATCTCGACCTGCACCCCAGCCGGGCCGAGGGAGCCGCGAACCCCCCCTACATTCCAAAAGCGGCTCTCTTGCTTGATGAGGTGCTCAAAACGGCTGTCGATGACCAGATCGAGCTGCACATGCGCATCGTCCTTGTCGAGGCGGGTGTTGATGACGCTGCCCACCTCGAGCCCGCGATAGTAGACCTTGGCGCCATTGGCCACGCTGCCGAGGGTATCGCTCACCAGGTGCACCATGCGCCCCTGGGCTTGCCAACCGGGGGGAGGGCCATCGAGGGCATCGAACTGAGCGCTCAGCGGCTCACCCTCGCGCCCCGGTTGCAGGTTGATGTAGTTGCCCGAGACCAAGGTATCGAGCCCGGAGATCTCGGTCAGCGACGCCTTGGGGCTCACCAGCCAGAACTGGGAGCCCTTGCGGATGAGCGGGCGGGCCTGGCTGTCAATCTTGACCGACACGGCAATCTTCTGGCCGTCACCGGCCAGATTGAGTTCGGTCACCATGCCGACGGCCACCCCCTGATAGCGCACCTGGGTCTTGCCCGGCAGGATGCCGTTGCCCTGCTCGAAGTTGATCTGGATGCGCTGCCCGGCCTTCTGGTACTGCTGATAGAGAAATCCCCCCGCCAGCAAGGCGGCGAGGGCGGGCAGCAACCAGACCGGCGAGAGCCAGCGATGACGACGGATGACGGGTTCGGCCCCAATCATATTCACTCCTTAAACGACGAGATGGCCGCTCAGCGCGCGGCCTTGTCCCACAGCAGCCGGGGATCCAGCATCTTGGCCGATAGCATGGTCAATACCACGACACCGGCAAAGGCGGTGGCCCCTGGGCCCGCGCTCACATTGAGCAGGGTGCCTCTATCGACCAGCGCCACCATGAGGGAGATGACAAACAAGTCCAGCATCGACCAGCGGCCGATGAAGTCGATGATGCGATACATGACCAGCTGCCGCTTGCGCCGCACCGGGCGAGCACATTGCAGTTGCAGGCAGATCCAGGCCAGCCCGATGATCTTCATGATGGGCACCACGATACTGGCGACGAAGACGATGGCGGCGATACCGCTCATGTGGTTGCGAATGAGTGAGAGGATCCCGCTGAAGATGGTGTCAGCCTGCAAGGTGCCCTTGTTGTAAAAGAGCGTGATGGGCAGCAGATTGGCCGGCAGCAGCATGAAGGTGGCCAGCGCCAGCAGGCCCCAGGTCCAGGCCAGGGAGTGGGGGATGCGCGCATGCAGCGCACTGCCACAACGAGGGCAATCGGCCCCCTCACGAAATTTAACCAGCAGGCCGCAGGTGTGGCAGCGGCACAGGCCGACCTCACGGGCGCTCAGCATCGCGCGCTCCCTGGCAGGGCACCTTCTCCCAATAGGGGGAGGGGTCAAACAGGATCAACAGGGTGAGGTTGAGCAGCATCAGGATCCCAAGACTAAGCAGACCGCCACCAAGACGGGTCTCGGCAATGTCGACCAGCTTGAACAGCGCCACCAGGAAACTGACCAGATAGACCTCGAGCATGGCCCAGTGGCGAAAGGTTTCGACCGCCCTGAGCGTGATCGGCAGGATATGCCAGCGCTTGGCGAGGCCAGAGGCGAGGGCAAAGATGCCACTGAGCAATCCGACCGGGGCCAGCACCGCGCACCACAGCACCAGCCCGGCCACCCAGGGCTCGCCATCTTGAAACAGCATGGCAATGCCCCGCAGCACGTTAGCCTCGGTGTCGACACCCCCAAGGCGCATATAGAGCAAGGGTTCGAGAAAGGCGCTTGGCAATAGCAGAAAACCGGTGAGGGTCAGTGCCATCAGCTGGGAGGGACGAAACGCATAGCGCCCGTAGAGGTGCTGCCGGCAGCGGGGGCAGTGGGCATGACGCCCCAACGGCAGGCTCTGGCGCTCGATCAGCAGGTCACAGGCTGGGCAGGCGATGATGTGCTGTGGCTCGGTCATCTGGTCTGATTCAACACCTTGAAGCAATTGATGAAATTTACCCTAAAGTGGCGGCAATGTCTCTGGATGATGCGGCGTTAACCAAAAGTTGAATTGACGTTAACGTAAACGTGTAATTAGATCGACTGCATCACCGTCGTGAAAGGAGTCATGATGTCCAGCCCCTCCCGCTCGGCCGGCGCCCGCTTTCGCCAGGCCCTTCATACCGAACCACCGCTGCAGATCGTCGGCACCATCAATGCCTACATGGCCCTGATGGCCGAGCGCTGCGGTTTTCAGGCCATCTATCTTTCTGGCGCCGGGGTGGCCAACGCCTCCTTTGGCCTGCCGGATCTTGGCATGACCAGTCTCAACGATGTGCTAGCCGATGCCGAGCGGATCACCGCCGCTACCCGGCTGCCGCTGTTGGTCGATATCGATACCGGCTGGGGCGGGGCCTTTAACATCGCCCGCACCGTGCGCGCCTTCGAGCGGGCCGGCGTCGCCGCCGTGCACATAGAAGATCAGGTGGCCCAAAAGCGCTGCGGCCACCGTCCTAACAAGGCGGTGGTGACCCAAGCTGAGATGTGCGATCGCATCAAGGCCGCGGTCGATGCCCGCGAGAGCGACGAGTTCATCATCATGGCCCGCACCGACGCCCTGGCGGTGGAGGGGATCGGCAGTGCCCTGGAGCGAGCCGCGGCCTACGTGGCGGCCGGCGCCGACATGATCTTCGCCGAGGCGGTGACCGAGCTCGGCCAATATGACCTGTTCGCCCGCGCCGCCGGGGTACCCGTGCTCGCCAACATGACCGAGTTCGGCAAGACCGAACTGTTTGACAAGGCCCAGCTCGCCGCCCACGGGGTGGCCATGGTGCTCTATCCCTTGAGTGCCAGCCGCGCCGCCAATCAGGCCGCGCTCAATGTCTACCAGCACATTCGTCGCGACGGCCACCAGCGGGCCGTAGTCGACACCATGCAGACCCGGGAGGCGCTGTATGACTTCCTTGGCTACCACCACTACGAGCAGACGCTGGATCGGCTGTTCGATCGCCAAGAGGGAGAGTGACCATGGTTCAGAAAGCATTAGGAGGGGCCGGCCTGCGTGGTCAGAGCGCCGGAGAGACCCGCATCTGCACCGTGGGTAAAAGCGGCACGGGGCTCACCTACCGCGGCTACGACATCAAGGATCTGGCCGAAGGGGCGGAGTTCGAAGAGGTGGCCCATCTGCTGCTCAAGGGGCACCTGCCCTCAACCTCCGAGCTGGCCGACTACCGCGCCCGGCTGCGTAGCCTACGCGCCCTGCCGACGGCGCTGCTCGAGGTGCTGGAGCGGATCCCGGCCGATGCCCACCCCATGGATGTGCTGCGTACCGGTTGCTCCATGCTCGGCGATCTCGAGCCCGAAGCGGGTTTTGAGCACGAGCATGAGGTGGCCGATCGGCTGCTGGCCGCCTTTCCCGGCATTTTGCTCTATTGGTACCAGTTCAGCCACGAGGGAATTCGCATCTCGCTAGAGAGTGATGAAGCCTGCATCGGCGGCCATTTTCTGGCGCTGTTGCACCAGCGCGCCCCGAGCGAGCTGGCGCGCCGGGTGATGCATGTCTCTCTCATCCTCTACGCCGAGCACGAGTTCAACGCCTCTACTTTCGCCGCCCGGGTCTGCGCCTCGACCCTGTCGGACATGTTCTCCTGCGTCACCGCCGCCATCGGCACCCTGCGCGGGCCGCTACACGGAGGGGCCAACGAGGCGGCCATGGCGCTTATCGAAACCTGGCAGGACGAGGCCCAGGCGCGCCGCGAGCTGCTCGCCAAACTGGCGGCCAAGGAGAAGATCATGGGTTTTGGCCACGCCGTCTATCGCACTGCGGATCCGCGCAACCTCATCATCAAGGAGTGGTCGGCAAAACTGGCCCAGGCGGCGGGGGACGATCGCCTCTATCGGGTCTCTTGCGAGGCGGAGCGGGTGATGTGGGAGCAAAAAGAGCTGTTTCCCAACGCCGACTTCTTTCACGCCAGCGCCTATCACTACCTGGGGATCCCGACCCCGCTCTTTACCCCCATCTTTGTCTGCGCCCGGGTCACCGGCTGGTGCGCCCATATCATGGAGCAGCGCGAAAACAACCGCATCATCCGCCCCAGTGCGGATTACGTGGGGCCGGCGCCGCGCCCCTTCGTCTCACTGTCACAACGATAAGGAAATCCGATGTCTGCCAACGTCGACGTCAACCACAGGCCCGATCCGGATCACGTGCTGGTCCAGATCGCCGACTATGTCTGTCATCACCCCATCACCAGCCGTGAAGCCCTCACCACCGCCCGCTACTGCCTGATGGATACCCTCGGCTGTGGCCTGCTGGCCCTGCGCTTTCCCGAGTGCACCAAGCTCTTGGGGCCCATCGTGCCGGGCACCGTGGTGCCGCACGGAGCGCGGGTACCGGGCACCCAGCTCTGCCTCGATCCGGTCAAGGCGGCTTGGGACATCGGCGCCATCATCCGCTGGCTCGATTACAACGACACCTGGCTCGCCGCCGAGTGGGGCCACCCGTCCGATAACCTGGGCGCCATTTTGGCCACCGCCGACTGGCTGTCGCGCAGCCGGGTGGCCGAAAGTAAGGCGCCGCTCACCATGGGCGAGGTGCTGCTGGCCATGGTCAAGGCCCACGAAATTCAAGGGGTGCTGGCGCTGGAGAACGCCTTCAACCGGGTCGGGCTTGATCACGTGGTGCTGGTGAAGGTCGCCAGCACCGCCGTGGTGACCCACCTGCTGGGAGGCTCGCGCGAACAGGTGATCGATGCCGTCTCCCAGGCCTGGGTCGACGGCCAGAGCCTACGTACCTACCGCCATGCCCCCAACGCGGGATCGCGCAAAAGCTGGGCGGCTGGCGATGCCACCTCGCGCGCCGTGCGTCTGGCCCTGATCACCCTGAGCGGCGAGATGGGCTATCCGGGGGTGCTGAGCGCCCCCAAGTGGGGGTTCTATGACGTGCACTGCAAGGGCAACCCATTCACCCTGAGCCAGCCTTACGGCAGCTACGTGATGGAGAACGTGCTGTTTAAAATCAGCTACCCGGCCGAATTCCACGCCCAGACCGCGGTGGAGTGCGCCCTCAAGCTGCACGCTCAGGTGAAGGAGCGACTCGATGAGATCGATCGCATCGAGCTCACCACCCACGAGTCGGCGATCCGCATCATCAGCAAGGTGGGCGCCCTCAACAACCCGGCAGATAGGGATCACTGCCTGCAATACATGGTGGCGGTGCCGCTGCTCTTCGGCCGGCTGGTCGCCGAGGATTATGAGGACGCGCGGGCGGCCGATCCGCGCATCGACGCCCTGCGCGCCAAGATGGTGGTGCAAGAGGATGCGCGTTACAGCCGCGAATATCTCGAGGCGGACAAGCGCTCGATTGCCAACGCCATCCAGATCTTCTTCAAAGACGGCAGCCACAGCGCCAGGGTGGAGGTGGAGTACCCGGTCGGCCATCGCCGTCGCCGCGAGGAGGGCATTCCGCTCTTGGTGGAGAAGTTTGCCGCCAACCTGGCGACCCGCTTCCCGGCCAAGCGCGCCGACGCGATCCTGGCCCTGTGCCAGGACGAGGCGCATCTGGCCGCCACACCGGTACACAGCTTCATGGATATGTTGGTGATCTGAGCCGGCGCGGGTAAAGCATGTTGGAAGCGGGCCATCGGCCCGCTTTTTTTGTCCCGCCATGATAGCGCGGTGCTTGCTCCGCCCATGTAGACCGCCGTTGCCGCACTGTATGTTTATACATATACTTTAAAGCCCAATCAGAGGAGAAACCCCATGGCAGTTGAGACCCAATACGTGGTAGTCCGCGCAGGAGTGGAGAAGATGACCTTTGCCAGCAAGAAAGAGGCCGATGCCTATGACAAGCTGCTCGACATGAGTGATGAGCTGAGCCACCTGCTCGCCACCGCCCCCGTGCCCCTCGACGAGAGCCAGTGCGAACAACTGGCCCTCTATCTGGCTGAACACAAGGAGTCGCTCAGCGCCATTTTGCGCGGTGCCAAACCGGCGCCGAGCGAGCCGGCCAGTCCCAAGCGGCCCCTCAAGCAGGTCGCCTAGCCTTGAAATATGCAGATAAATGAATTTGCATTCAAAACTAGCGGATATATCCCCGATGTTTTTGCCACTAAAGTGAATTTTACGTGCATAACTCAATCATTATGCATGCCATAACCAGCTCCGAGGGTGGAATGATGAATCACCACGGGCCTCGCAGTACGAGATAGTCCCATGAAACCAGCCATGCCCCCGGCCATGCCGTTGTTCGACACCCTCCAGCACATCGAGGAGGGAAATCCCGTGGTCAATCAGTACCTGGCCACCCTGAGCCTGGAGAAGGTCAGCGATGCTGGGCTGGTGTATGAGCTGGCCGTCGACTGGTTGTTGGAGCAGCGCCACAGCGAGAACAACTACAAAACCTACCGCAGCGAGCTCACCACCTTCCTGCACTGGTGTTTTGAAAAAGAGCAAATCGAGCCAAAACTGCTGACACGGCGCATCATGCACCGCTACCTCTCGTTCTGTCAGGCGCCAGATCCGGCCCTCATCGCCTATTACAACGTGCCGCAATTTATCGACAGCAAGGAGTGGGAGGCGCGTTTACCCAATCCCGCCTGGCGCCCCTTTCTTGGCAAGCGCAGGGATGGTGCCGCCTTGCCGTACCAGCTCAGCACTCCGGCGCTCAAGACCAAGCTCGCCGTGCTCTCGGCCTTCTTCCAGTTTCTCATCCAGGAAGAGTACATGGATCGCAACCCGGCGCTGCTGCTGCAACGCAGCGCCGGCCATGGGGTGACGGGGGATGACGAGCCGGTGCAGGCCTTCACCGAACTGCAATGGTCTTTTGTGATGCAGGCCGTCGAGCAGCTGGCCATCCAGATGCCGGAGCGCCATGAGCGCAGTCTGTTTCTCATCTGCCTCATGTATGGCTGTTACCTGCGGATCTCAGAAGTGGCGGCGCGGCCTGGTTTCAGCCCCGTCATGGGACAGTTTCGCCAGGAGCGTCACAGCGGGGTATGGGGCTATTACATTCCGCGCAGCAAGGGAGGCAAGAGCCGTACCGTGGCGGTGTCGGGGGCCCTGCTTGAGGCACTCAAGCGTTATCGCCACGTTCTGGGGCTCACCCCCTTGCCGGCGCCAGGGGAGATGACCCCACTTTTTGTGCGCCACAAGGCAGCCGGCCATGGCCGAGAGCAGGGGGAGATCAATGCCAACTTGGGGATCCGTCAGCTAAGAGAGCTGGTCAACGAGGTGATCCATCACGGAGCGCGACTGGCAGAGGAGGGCGGCCTGCTGTCGGATGCCGCCGAGATGCGCGGCCTGACCGCCCATGCCATTCGCCATACCGGGATCACCCACGACATCAATATCAATCGGCGCCCGCTTTCCCATGTGCAAGCTGACGCGGGGCATGACAGCATCGACACCACCTCGCGCTATCTGCATACCCGGCAGAGCGAACGCCATGAGAGCGCCAGAGATAAGCCTCTCGATCACCTGATCATCGCTAGGTAAGAGATAACGAATCGGTGTGATACTCAGATCGTGGTGGTGGTTCATCTGAATAGTCAGAAAGGCGTTCGGCCGCTTCAAACACCAATGCCGCCATCAGGGGAGGAAGGTTGGCACTGGTGGCTCTTAACTGGCGGATCAGCTCAGCATCTGACAACGCCCAAGGGTGATCGCTATCGAAGCCGGTAGCGGCAAGGGTGTGGATCGGCATAGTGATTAGCTCCATAAGGGTATGGATTAGAATCATCAATACGCATTCACGAAGAATGCGGAGCAAAGTGACCTACTACGTCACTTTCTGTATGATCGTATCTATCTCATACTGGCATGTTGCCCAAATCAGCCATCAAATGACAGCCTGGGTTGATGTCAACACCACGAGCTTATGGGTTAGGTCCTCTCGGAGGACTAAATGCGGCTAGTTCTAGATTGTCCAAGGTATCTTTAGCTTCTGATTCTCATAGCGATTTTCAGTCTCTCCTTGTGAGCAACACAAGGGGGATACTCTACTTCCAGCTTCCGTTTAGGAATGTGTCCTAGATTACACTAGTGTCATCAAGCATACCCAAACAGTAAAAACTCGATAGAACTGACGGGGGTGTAGGATATCAGGAAGTATGGCACCAAAATCCCCTCCCTAGACTGATTACTACAGTTACAACGGTGTGATAGAAGCAAGCGGGGAGGAAACCAAAAGGACCAAGTTACGTATCTCCCATTACATAGTAGAGCCTGATAACGTTTTCACCCCCATGACATCACAACGTCATTTTCTAAAAAAGATGCCTTACCCAATACAAATAATAAATGGCAACGTTTTCTTGGTGGAAAGTTGACACAAAAACCTAAAATTCAATACCAAATGAGGACATGAAACCTTTTATTAATTAAAAATAAAGCCATGGATGATCGCGCTGGAATTTAACGCTAGGCTTTTATTGTTTATTGGGTTTATGTATCGCGCAACTAATTGTGTGTAGTGGCATTGTGTGGCGTCGACGATAATTTAAAACCTTTTTAGATTTTTATGGATGTAAAAATCTTATGTGTTCATCCATGTGATAATGCTCACGTTTTTATATGTTAGGTCACTAATTTAAAAGTTCTTAATGGAACTACATGAAACACTTGGTTACAATGCGCACCAATCTAATGAGATTGCTTTTTTATTTTAGTTGTAAGTGTTTGCGTGTATTTTCCTACACATAAGAAAGGTAGTGAATAAGCTCACAACTCGGACATTAAATGGACGTAAATCATAACGGAACCTGATTACCCATGATTAGCAGTCACCACGAGCTATACTGATCTTACGTACAGTTACTGAGGTGCGAGATCATGGCCAAAAGCAAAGTCCAATTCCAGAAAGGCTACAGCCTGTTTGATTTTTTCAAGGACTATGGCACTGAGGCTCAGTGCGAAAACGCGCTGCTCGCTTGGCGTTTTCCGAACGGTTTCATCTGTCCTGAGTGCGCCAACAAGACCTGCTGTCGCCTGAAAAGTCGGCCACGCGTGCTGCAATGCAATAACTGCCGTCACCAGATGTCATTGACTGGAAACACGATTTTTGCAAACACCAAACTCCCACTGACCAAGTGGTTTCTGGCGATGCACCTGCTGTCACAGACCAAAACTGGCTTGTCAGCGATGGAGCTAAAGCGCCAGTTGGACGTCAAATATGACACCGCCTGGATGCTCAAGCACAAGCTGCTGCAAGCCATGAAAGAGTCCGATGACAAGCAGCCCATCAGCGGCATCATTCAGCTCGATGATGTCTACTGGGGTGGAGAGCGCCGTGGTGGCAAACGAGGTCGCGGCGCGGCAGGCAAGACGCCGTTTGTGGCAGCAGTAGACCTGAACAAGGAAGGGCATCCAATCAAGATGCGGATGACGGTGGTCGATGGTTTCAAAACCAACGTCATTGCTGATTGGGCAAAACGGCATCTTGCTAGTGGTAGCGCGGTGATATACGATGGATTGGCCTGTTTCAAAGCGGTCAAGGAGGCCAATTGTGAGCACCTGGGTGTTGTCACCGGGGGCAACCTTGATTTGCTGGATCATCCGGCATTCAACTGGGTAAACACGATGATAGGGAATGTGAAGAACTCGCTGCGGGGCAGTTGTCATAAGCTCGGAGCGAAGCATTTACCAAGGCATCTTGCTGAATACTGCTTCCGGTTTAATCATCGTTTTGACCTCAAGAGTATGTTTGTTGAATTGGGGCATGCAGTCGTGGCAAGCCCTCCGATGCCATATCGGCTCTTGAAGCTGGCTGAGGGTCATGGGTAATCAGGTAACGGAAAAATAATTTCATCATCATTGGCTAACTGACAGAAAAAATATAAGTATAAAAAGGCGTGAGCATGTTTATAAGTGTTCATGTTTATATATATTTATTTATGACGCAAAGGTTAAGCATGTTTAAATTTTTTTCAAAGAAAAAAACTCTTGGCCGAGTAGGGTTGTTATTCAATCACTCTCACATTCGGTTAGTCAGTGATGATGCAACACCTATTTTTCACTCCCATCCGGCGATTTCACCTCAGGAGTGGGGCGCTGCCTTGTCAGAGCTTTTCCTTCGCCATCCTATCGCTCATCGCCAAATTAACATCACATTAGCTGCCGGTTTTTATCAACAAGTGCAGATAGATAAACCCGTTGTGACAGAAGATGAAATGGCAGGTGCCATTGCATGGGCGGTCAAAGACTTTGTCACCGAACCGATACATCAATTGGTCATGGATTATGTCGATTTACCCGTGCCGACTCAGGGGCAGGATCGGGTCAGTGTGACGCTGGTGCCGCGCGCTCGAATTCAGAGCCTGGTTGATGCTATCAGCCCACATGCGGCCATCGAGCGTATCACCACGGAAGAATTTGCGCTGGCCAGATTATTTCCGCTCGATGACGTTGCCAGGGTCTTGTTGTGGCAACCCACCGGGAGCGATCTGCAACTGCTGGTTTTTCGTCAGAGAAGCGTCTGCTTCTCCCGCTCTCTGCGCGGTTTTAAACATCTTTCATCGTCAGCACTTTCCCCTGAGGAGCTTGACACCCTGGCCCTGGAGGTGCAGCGCTCCCTCGCCTACCTGCAAGGGCAGCTCAAACTTCCCGAATGTGGCGCCATGCAAGTTGCGATCAGCTCTCCGGTACTGGGTGATTTAGTGCGTCATTTAGAACAGGCATTCAGCTTTACCGTATCCGCCATGGCTAATCCTGCCATTTTGACGGGTATTGATTACCTGCCCGCCTATGCAGTGCTGCAGGAGCGTGCCGAGTGAAAACAGAAATCAACCTTTATACCAGTGAATTTCAGCCAAAACGGCAGCTCTTTAGCCTGACTCACATGGTGTGGCTGTGGGGCTCGGTGCTCCTGGTTCTGTCGGCCATTGGGCTCTATTCGTACTGGCTTTTAATCATTCAGAGTGAGCAAGCGCTGGCCCTAAAAAATGACCTGACCTCAGCTCAAAATGAGATCATTCGTTTAAATGAGAAGTTAGAAAATCATAAGGCATCCCCCATCTTGCTCGCTGAATTAAAGGAGAAGCAGATTCAAGTAGCAGGGTGGCAATTGATGTTGCAACGCCTGGATGAACTCGCTCCAGAGAAAGTGGGTAGCTATGCTGGCTTAATGATGGATTTAACTCAAATAAAAAACAATCAATTAAGTTTATATGGCATCCAGGTTATTGAAGGTGAAATTAACCTTGCAGGTGTAGCTCATAGCAGCCAAGACGTACCGGCTTGGGTGGATCGTTTTAAAGAGACCCATGCGCTCCAAGGAAAACAGTTTACTGAAATGGAGTTAGTGCGCGATGAACAAGGGCATTTACATTTTAGTCTCACCGGAATCCCTCAAGAGAAGAATGAAAAGCGATGAGTACTTGGCGTGAACAGTGGAAAACCTTAAGCGACAAGGTCAGTAATTTGTCTACTCGAGAGCGTGGATTGATGTTACTGGCTGGGACAGCATTGCTCTCATGGTCGCTTTATGACTTCTGGCTTTTCCCACAGCAAGAGCAGTGGAACAGGGAGCAACTGCGCATCGAACAGATGGGTCGGGATATTCAAGCTGCCCAGCTCGAAATAGATGTATTGCGTATCAAGCTCGCTAAAGACCCAGATCAGGATGTGAGAGAGCAATTGGCGCTACTTGCGCAGCGTTTGCAGGAGCTGAGCAATCAATTAAAGGCACAGACAATAGATCTTATCCCAGCAGAAGAGATGCCAGGAGCCCTGCACTCCCTGCTTGCTCAGGGTCATAACTTGCATATAGAGGGAATAAAAAGCATTCCCCCCACACCGCTTTTGCCTGCGCAGCAGCAACCGAATCTGTACCGCCATGAAATACAGATGGAGTTCTCGGGTGGTTATTTCGATGTGTATCGCTATTTGCGGGCACTGGAAAACCTGCCTCGCCACTTTTATTGGCGCCACTTTGATTATCGGGTGGATCAATGGCCTCGCGCGACAGTGTTGCTGACGGTCTACACCCTGAGCAGCAGCAAGGAGTTTATCCGTGGCTAATATGCTGGCCGTACTGGGGGTATTGAGTGCATTGGCCCCCCTGCAAGACCCCACCATGCCGCTGGTGATGCCTGAACTCCAGCATGGTCAAGAGAGGGTGGCAAGCCAGCCTCGATTGCAAAGCGTCATCCTCGGCAGTGGCCCTGCGATAGCCGTCCTCGATGGCAAGGGATATCGCCATGGAGAGGAAGTGGCCGGTTGGCGCGTGCTCAGTATCGGTCTTAACCGGGTTGAGTTGGGCCGGGAGAACGAACGTCTCTCTCTCTCGCTTTTTGGCAACAGTATTGTTCGATAAGCCTGCCACGACGGCGGTTTTGAATAATGGTAAGTGGATGGATCACCAATGAAATTACACCAATGTGGCTTACTTGTGCTGGCTCTGACCACGGTCGGGTGCAGCTATCGTCATCCCGAGCCCAAGGAAGCAAAGGAAGCCCTGAAAGAGGCGCGTCAGGCCTCCTTGAATTCGGTGAAACTGCCCTCTGCAGTGCAAAACGAACTGCTGGCAATGCCCAAGCCTGAATTTGCCAGAACGGTCGTGCCTGAGCGCTTAATGAAAATTGCGGCGCAAGACGTGGAAGCGGCCAATTTCTTCGGCTCCCTCTTTAAGGGCTCCCGTTACAGTGTGGCGGTACACCCCGGCGTCTCGGGCCTCATTACCCTCGAGCTTAAAGACGTCACCCTGTCGGAAACCCTCAAGACCGTGGCCGACATGTACGGCTTTGACATTCAACGCCGAGGCAACGTGTACCACGTTTATCCGGCCGGACTGCGCACTGAGACCATACCGGTCAACTACCTGATGCTCTCACGTAAAGGGTTGTCACGCACCGCCGTGGCCACAGGGGGAATGACCAGCTCCGATGATGAAGACTCCAGCAATAGCAGCGGTAGCAGTAGCTCGTCGAGTGGTGACAGCAAGACCAGTACCAACGGCACCAAGATTGAGACCGAGAGCGAGTCCAACTTCTGGCGAGAGCTACAACTGGCCCTGCAAGCGCTGATTGGTAATGGTGATGGCCGCTCTGTCATCAGCAGTCCACAGGCCGGCCTCGTGACAGTTCGCGCTTATCCGTCAGAAATCAAAGCGGTACAGGCGTTCCTCACCCAATCCGAGCAGCACCTGAAGCGTCAGGTCGTGCTGGAGGCGCGGATCCTGGAAGTCTCCCTCAACGAAGGGTACGAGCAAGGGGTCGATTGGAGCGGCTTGTCGGCCAGCTGGGATGGTGGCAAGGGCGTGACCGGCGGCGGGACGCTGGGCGGGGGACTGTTCGGCACCAGCAACTCGGTCTTCAACACCATTGGAGGAGGGGCCGGCTTTAAGATCTCCGACGGCAACTTTAACGTCGCGGTCAGTCTGCTCAAGACCCAAGGGGATGTGAACACCCTCTCCAGCCCCAGAGTCACGGCAACCAACAACCAGAAGGCGGTGATCAAGGTAGGTACTGACGAGTACTTCGTGACCAAGGCCTCCACCACCATCACCACCAGCTCGTCGGGCGTGTCGGATAAGACCCCCAACGTCGAGTTGACCCCGTTCTTCTCCGGCATCGCGCTGGATGTGACCCCGCAGATAGACGATCAGGGCAGGGTACTGCTGCACATTCACCCGTCGGTGATCGATACCGAAGAGCAGAAGAAGAGCATCGACATGGGGACATCGGGCGGCGTACTCGAACTGCCGCTGGCTCGCAGCTCCATCCGGGAGTCCGACACCGTCGTGCAGGCCAACAATGGCGACATCATCGTGATTGGCGGGCTGATGAAGACCAACCAGCAGGAGATTGTCAGCAAGGTGCCGCTGCTGGGTGACATCCCCTGGTTCGGAGAGGCCTTCACCAACCGCAACATGAAGAATCAGAAAGTCGAGCTGGTGATCATGCTCAAGCCCACCGTGGTGGAGGCAGACACCTGGCAGCGTGAATTGCAACGTTCCAGTGAACTGCTGGAGAAGTGGTACCCGACAGGGAGCTAAGACATGTATCTCGACCATCTCGGCTTACATGAAGCACCGTTCACACTTCCCCCTCATCCTGGCTTCTATTTCGGGTTGCCAGCTCATGAGGAGGCCCTGCAAGTATTGCGTTGGGCAATTGGGCAGGGAGAGGGCTTCATCAAGGTCACCGGTGAAGTCGGCACAGGAAAAACCTTGCTGTGCCGCAAGCTGATGGAGGAGGGGAACCTAGGGGATCAAGAGGTCCGTTATGCCTGGCTACCCAACCCCCATTTGCTCCCCTGTGAGCTGAAAAGCGCGCTGGCCAGCGCGCTGGATATGCCGAGACCGGAGGGGTGGCAGCAGGATCTCACCGGCCTGCTCCATCAGCACCTCATTCAATTACAACAGGCTGGGGTACGGGTGGTGGTGGTGATGGATGAGGCTCAGGCGCTACCCGACTACACCCTGGAAGCGCTGCGGCTGCTCGGCAATCTCGACTCGAAGTCGCACCAGTTACTGCAAGTCGTGCTGTTTGGTCAGCCCGAGCTCAACCGCCGTTTGGCAGAGGACAATCTGCGCCAGCTGCGTCAGCGGATCGCCTTTGCCTGCGCCTTGCGGCCCCTGTGCAGGGAGGAGGCGCAAGCCTACGTGGAGCATCGCCTTTACACCGCCGGCTATCGGGGAGCCCCCCTGTTTACGAAGCTGGCCCACCACCACCTCTGGCGGGCAGCCAGAGGGGTGCCGCGGCTGCTCAACATCTTGGCGCACAAGAGCATGATGCTGGCGTATGGCGGAGGCGAGCGCCTCATCACGCCTCGCCTTGTGAGTGAAGCCATTCGAGATACGGAAGATACCCGCCTGGCGTCGGGTTGGCGTCAGTGGTTGCAAGGAAGCGTTCACGCCATGTTCTCGATATGGGGGAAAAACGGGTGAGTGTGATCAACAAAATGCTCAAAGAGCTGGAAGCCCGTCGGCACAATGCCGGGGATCGCACGCGCTATCAGCCGCCGGTGCCTCAGTTGATGTGGATCTGGCTGCTGCTCGTCATGGTTGCGATGAGTGGAACCCTGTTTTTTACCTGGCGCACGTGGCAGCAGTGGCACGAGAAGAGCACGCACTATGAGCCGGTGGCGTTTCGTAGTGATCCTGTCTTTGACCGCCCCGCCTCTACTGGCGTGGCGCCCACCATTGCAGCCGAGGGCAATCAGGGCGTTGCCGTCAGTGCCTCGGCCGCCACCGAGGTTAACCGCACCAAGGCGCCGGCCCCCTCCGCTCAGGTAGAGGAGAGCGATCAAGTAGAAGAGAGCGATCTCAGTACCGCAGTGCCTGCCGGCGAGTCGGCAGAGGAGTATTACGCCAGGCTGGATGCCGCATTACAGCCCGAGCGTCAGGAAGAGGACGCGCTGGCAAGCAGCATGCTCGAAGGAGTGGCCGAGGAGGTCTCCGCAGATAGCCAACCTGAGCCCCAGCTCACGATTGAAACGGTGGAGCTTTCCGCTCATCAACGGGGCGATCTGACCGAGCAACGGGCCAATGCCGCATTGGCGCGCGGCGATACCCGAGAAGCCGAACGGCTGCTGGCCGAGCGGCTCAACGAACAACCGGAGAACACCCAGATCCGTAAGCAGCTGGCCGCCATGTTCTATGGACAAAGCCGCATGGGGGAGGCCTATCGCCTGCTGGAGGAGGGGGTAAGCCTGCAACCAAGCCAACCCGATTTTCGTCTGATGCTGGCCCGGTTGTCCCTGGCCAAGCAGCAGCCCGTGCGGGCGATGGAGTGGCTCTCCGGCACCGAGCCCATGGTGGCCATGAACATGGATTACTACGCCATGCTGGCTGCCCTGGCGCAGGAGCTGGGCCAACCGATCCGGGCCCGAAAAGTCTATCTGGATTTACTGCAATACCGGCCCTCCGAGGGGCGCTGGTGGATGGGGCTGGGTGTGGCGGAAGAGGCGCTGGGTAAGCGCCAAGCCGCGCGGGATGCCTATCAAACAGCCCAACTGCACGGTGGATTGAGCGAAGCCAGTAACGACTGGCTGACACAGCGTATTGCCGAGCTGGCCGACACGGCTGAGGCAGAGTAAGGAGCCATCATGGGACGAGCCAAGCCACGAATTCGCATTGGAGAGATGATGATCCAGGATGGGATCATCAGCGAAGAGCAACTGCAGCTGGCACTCCAGCAACGGCAAAGTGGCCGAAAACTGGGCACCACGCTGGTGGATCTTGGGTTTATCACCGAGGCACAACTGCTCAGCGTACTGTCGCGCCAGTTAGAGCTGCCCTTTATCGACCTCAACACGATGAAGGTCAGTGATCAGGTCGTACAACTGTTGCCAGAGATCCAGGCTCGCCGCTATCGGGCGCTGGTGGTGGCACAGGACGGCGATGTGGTGACCGTGGCCATGTCCGATCCCTCCGATCTGGGGGCGCTCGATACCGTCATCACCCTGCTGGCTCCCCATCATGTCGAGCTGGCCCTCGCCCTGGAGGGGCAGCTGCTCGAAAGCTTTGATCGTCTCTACCGGAAAACCCATGAAATAGCCCAATTTGCCGAGCAACTGCACGAAGAGTATCTGGATGATGACTTTGAGTTAGGCAACATCAAGCTCGGCCACGAGGAGGAGGAGAACGAGGCCACTGTCGCCAAGTTGCTGCGCTCTTTGTTCGAGGATGCGGTCCAGATGGGAGCGTCGGACATTCACATCGAGCCGGATGAGAAGGTGCTGCGTATCCGTCAGCGCATCGATGGGGTGCTGCACGAGAACATCCTCAACGAGGTGCGCATTGCCCAGGCCTTGGTCCTGCGCCTTAAGCTGGTGGCGGGGCTGGATATTTCGGAGCGCCGCCTACCTCAGGACGGCCGCTTCAACATCAAGGTTCGTGGCAAGGAAGTCGACGTACGGATGTCGACCATGCCGGTGCAAAACGGCGAGTCGGTGGTCATGCGCTTGTTGGAGCAGGGCTTCATCACGCTGGATCAAACCGGTATGCCAGAGGAGATCTTGCAGCGTTTTCGCCGTCAGCTGCATCGGCCGCACGGCATGATCCTGGTTACCGGCCCCACGGGGAGCGGCAAGACCACCACCCTGTATGGCGCCTTGGCCGAACTCAACTTGCCGACCCACAAGATCATCACGGTCGAAGATCCGGTGGAATATCGCCTGCCACGCATCAACCAGGTGCAGGTGAACACCAAGATTGGATTGACCTTCTCCAGTGTGCTGCGCACCACTCTGCGTCAAGACCCGGACATCTTGCTGGTGGGGGAGATGCGTGACAGCGAAACCGTGGAAATTGGCCTGCGTGGCGCCCTGACCGGCCACCTGGTGCTGACCACCCTGCACACCAACGATGCCATCACCAGCGCCCTGCGCCTCATCGACATGGGGGCCCCCGGGTATCTGGTGGCCAGTGCGGTGCGGGCCGTGGTGGCCCAGCGTTTGATTCGGCGCCTGTGTCCCCATTGCCGCCAAAGTGCCAAACCAGATGAGATGCAGTTCAGTTGGTTATGCAGCCAAGTCAAGGAGTTGCCGGTGGAATACCTCTATTACAAGGGGAGGGGCTGCCAGAGCTGTAACTTTACCGGCTATCGCGGTCGGGTCGGGGTGTATGAGCTACTGGAGCTGGATCAACCCATGATGGATGCCTTGCGCCGTAACGACGCGGAAGGCTTTGCTCGCATCGCCCGTCACAGCGATCTCTATCGGCCACTGGCGATGGTGGCTCTGGATTATGCCCGGCAGGGACTGACCTCGTTGGATGAAGTTCTCAGGCTGGCGGAGGACCAAGGGTAAGCCATGGCACATTTTCGCTATAAAGGACGCACCTCGCAGGGGCTGGAGCAGCAGGGGGTCATCGAAGGGATCAACGAGTTGGCGGTGACCGAGCAGCTGATTCGCCGGGGCATCATGCCGACCCAGATTCAACCCAGCCACGCGGCCGGCACCACCGATTGGTCACTGCTGTTTGAACGACAAGTTCGCCTTGAGGATCTGGTGATGTTCTCCCGCCAGATGTATGCCCTGACCCGTGCCGGGATCCCCATTTTGCGGGCCATGGCGGGCCTGGCTGAATCGACCCCCAGCCAACTGCTCAAGACGGCGTTGGCACAGATAGGGGATGACCTTGGCAACGGCAAGCCGTTGTCAAGCGCCATGCAGGCCCACCCCAAGGTATTCAATACCCTGTTTATCGCCATCATCCACGTGGGAGAAAACACGGGGCAGTTGGAAGATGCCTTCAAGCAACTGGCGGAATACCTGGAGCTGGAGCTGGAGACGCGCAAACGCATCAAGACCGCCATGCGCTACCCCATCTTCGTGGTGATGGCGCTGGTGATGGCGATGGTAGTGCTCAACATCTTCGTCATCCCGACCTTTGCCTCCCTGTTTGCCAAGTTCGGGGCCGAGCTGCCATGGACCACCCGTTTCCTGCTCGCCACCTCACACCTGTTTGTCAATTACTGGCACTGGATGCTGGGAGGAACCTTGGGGGTGATCGTCCTCTGGCGGCGTTGGGTGAGTACCCCGGAGGGGAGGTATACCTGGCACAGCTGGCAACTGAGGCTGATGATCGTCGGCCCCATCATCACCCGCACCCTGCTGGGCCGTTTTGCCCGCAGTTTTGCCATGATGCTGCGCGCCGGGGTTCCCCTCAATACGGCCATCACGCTGGTGGCCGATGCGGTCGACAACGCCTGGATGGGCAAGCGCATTCACGATATGCGCAGCGCCATCGAGAGTGGGGACAGTCTGCTGCGCACCGCCATGCATAGTCAGCTCTTCCCTCCCTTGGTGCTGCAAATGATCGCCGTCGGGGAGGAGACCGGACAGATAGAGCACCTGATGCAGGAGGTGGCCGAATACTACGAGCGCGAGGTGGATTATGACCTCAAGAGCCTGACCGCCCGTATTGAACCAGTACTCATCTGTATCGTCGCGGGCATGGTGCTGATCCTGGCACTGGGGATCTTTACCCCGATGTGGGATCTGATGAGCGTGGTGAAAGGCAAATGAAGGGGCAGGGGGCAACACACTCGTCCCAGGCGGGCTTCACCCTGCACGAGTTCCTGTTCGTTCTGCTGATCATCATGGTGCTGATCAGCATAGGGGGGCCTCGCTTGAACAGTGCAAAGCAGGCCGCACAAGAGGCGCAGGTGCGCCAGATAGCGAACAGTTTTGCCACCGCCCTCATGCTGGTGCGCAGCAAGTGGGAGCTGGAGGGTCGCAACGCCCAGTTTGGCAAGAACAGTGTGCTCTATGACAACCTGCGCCTCTATCTGACGACACCCGAGTCGCCGGGAGCGGGGGTTCAGGCAGGCAATCTTGTTGATGTGGCGGGTGAGCGAGAGGTCAATGTCGCGCCCCATGCCATCACGGCCGATAGCTGCCAGAAGATGTGGCATGCCCTGCTGGATCATCCCCCTTTGATCAGCGCGAGCCTGGCTGAGCTCAATCAGTCCGGCAATAACGCTCAATTTTTCGTGATAGCGCAGAGACGTGGTCTTGACTCAGCCTGTCACTACTACCCGGTCGGCGGTTTATCCAAACTGGCTGGCCAATACCAAGACCCTCACGAAAGCATTGATGCCATTGTGAGTTTTAGTTATCGACCCGCCTCAGGGCAGGTTATTACTCATGTAAAATAAAGCTATAAGGAAATAAAAAATGAAAAAACAAGCGGGCTTTACGCTGATTGAACTCATCATTGTCATTATTATTATCGGTATTTTGGCAGCCACCGCTGCACCGAAATTCATGAGTATGCAAGATGATGCGCGTAATGCGTCACTTAAGGGGTTGGAGAGTGCGCTGAAATCAGCAGCGGCGATCACATATAGTAAGGCTATTATTTCCGGACAAGACCTTAAGGGATCGGCAGGAACCATAAATGGAGAGGATGGTGAAACTATCGCTCTCCTTGATGGCTACCCAGCGGCGACCTCCGCCGCATTGTCGGCAGTCGCCGATCTGCCTTCCACTGATTGGGTGTTTGATGCGCCGGCTAATAATAAAATTGCTATTTGGTCTAGCAATTTTGGTACAGAGAAACCGAATAAATGCTTCCTTGAGTATGCAGCCTCTGTGAGCCGAGCCGCTCCGGTTATTACTGTCACTTCATGTAACTAACAGATGAAAAGGGGAGGTCTCCTCCCCTTTATTTAAAAATGAAAAAACAACATGGATTTACCCTGATTGAGCTGGTGATGGTAATGGTGATCATCGGGATTCTATCCGCCTCTGCCATGCCAAGATGGCTGGGCAAAGGCGGCGCAGAAATTCGCACCGCCCGTGACGCCATGGTATCCAGGCTACGGATGGTGCAACTGATAAATATGAACGAGCCGCGGCTAGAGATGGAAAAACATTGCACCTGGCTCTCGGTAGGTGCTGCTGGTCTCACACAAACGAGCGAAATATATATAGATAACGTTCGGCAAGGGGAACCCTTGACATGGAATTGGCCACAAAGCACCAAGCTTTCTCTCGATAGCAGTAGTGTATTTAAATTGCGCTTTGATAAAAAAACGGGGCGAGCGGGAATGGGCTCGGGTTGCACGGTCACGCCCGCGAATAAACGCTTGACCCTGTGGGTTGAGCAGTCTGGGGTGAAGCTGCCCATCTATATCGAAGCGGAGGGGTTTATCCATGCACCATCATAAGCGCGGCTTTACCCTGATTGAGATGATCGTCGGGATGTCGCTGATGGCCATCGCATTGACTGGCGTGCTAAGCATGCTGATCAATTTGGCTCCTCATACGATTGACCCAGTGCGTCAGGTGCAGGCGGCACAATTGGCCCAGCGCCTCTATGGGGAAATTCTCTCTCGCTCTTTCGATGAGTATTCGGATCACAGCAATGGTAAGTATCGCTGCGGGGAAACGATCACCGGTGACCCATACGATGACAAGTGCACTCACGCAGACTTGTATGGGCCTGACGGTGGGGAGACAAGTCCCTATCTCTATAACGATGTCGATGATTACCACACCAAAGGACTCTGGGTTGAGGCAAACGATCTACTGCAAAGCAGCCTGCATGGCACGCCAGACGAGGAGTATCGCCAGTTCAAGGTATTGATCACCGTGACCTCTGTTGATTTCTCCAGTGGTGGTGCCGAGTCATTTATTACCGCCTGCTCGGAAAAAAAGTGCTCCATCGGTAAGCGTATCGATATGAGCATTCTGCCGCCACGCGGGACACAGATCGACTTTACGGCGTTTCGGGGGAATTACTGATGGGACGACGTGGGTTTACCTTGGTCGAGTTTATCCTGGTGATAGTGCTATTTGGCATCCTCGCCATTTTCACCAGCCAGTTTGTGGGCATTGGTTCACGGCTCTATGCCGATGCCAACATACTCGAACAGCGCATGAGTGACGTGCGTTTTGCCTTAGAGCGCCTCAACCGCGAGGTGCGTGACGCCGTTCCTGGGTCTTTGCGCATCGAGGACTTGGCAGGAAATGCAGCGTTACAAGGCCCATGTCTGCGCTTCTGGCCCCATGATTCAGCGGGCCGCTACCTGGATATTAACCAAGCAGTCTCCGGTGCGACGGCCCTACGCATGACCATGGTGGAGCCGATAGCAAGCGAGATGCCGCAAGATAACTGGTGGGCCATCGTCAACCCGATTCCCTATGACGATAACACCTCGCTCTGGAGCAACTGTGCCGCCGGCAACTGTGTCTCCAAAATTATTACCGAAGAAGGAACCGTATCCGGGGCCACCTCCCTGCTGCTCGATAAGCCGTTTGCGGCCCATTCCTCCGGGCGCCGGGTCTTCTTTAGCCATAGTCAGGTGCTCTATTGCCTAAAAGGAGCGGAGCTACGGCGAGCACAAAGCGTTTTGAATCAGCCTGATAAGTTCTCGTTAAATCCAGATGATCTCTCACTCTCTAGCAGTACCGGAGAGTTGATGGCCAACAATCTGAAAAACGGGCTCTTTTATCGGGAAAAGAACGCTTTTGCCGCCGATGCCGAGGTAGGGCTGCGCTTTAACATGATGAGTTCTGATGAGCTCGTTACCTTGGATCACAAAATGGTGGTATGGAATGCGCCTTAAACCGACACGTGGTAGCACCTTGATGCTCGCGCTTTTCGTGATTGTCATCATGGGACTGCTGGCAGGTACCTTGGGGCGCCTGCTCTCCGAGAGTGCTGAAAGACACACGGTGGAAGTACGTAGCCAGCGAGCTTTATTAGCGGCCCAGAGCATCCTTGAAGTTGGTCTTTATCGTCTCTATCCCAATAACTCGTGGGAGGGGAAGGGATGCAGTGAATTGGATATTACCTTTACGAATATTCCAGGGTTGGAGTTGTGCCGTGCCACGCTCTCCTGCTCCCCTGTATCAATGACCCACGATGGCACAGATATTAAGGGATGGCGTCTTACCGCCAGTGGTATTTGCGGGGATAGCTCCCAGCAAGGGCCTACGACTGTGGTGAGCCGCACTGTGATGGCGGAATCATTTGAAGGAGTATAAATAGCAATGAATAGGATATTATTATTACCACTATTTGCGGTCATCGGGACATGGGCCGCCCAGGTGGATGCCGCAACGATAAACTGCAATAGCATATTTCCAGGGCCAGCACAGAGTCATAATGGCGAGCAGGGTAACGACAGAGGCTCGCTGCGTATGCTCAATGGGGCCGTTATTGAGAATTACAATAAATCAGATCTCTGCTTTAAAAATACCCGCGAAGAGCATGAGATGGCCAATGACGCCTGTGGTACGGCGGGAAAATGTATTTCCATCGGTCAGATAAGCCAACCCATGGAAAAGCCGAACATCTTTAAAACAACCAGTAACAATGGTACGAAAACGCTGGAATCTGCATCACTTATCATCGGTGGTTCAAGTGACTATGGCAATGTGCATGCCGGTGATAAAAAACGTTGGGATGCCGGCTCCTTCGAGGTGCGAAGGGGAAGTATCATGGATGTCTCTGATGCTTACGACACTTATGTATTTGGTGTTGTCGGTGTTGCCGAAGGAGGGGTCATCAACTTTAAGGCTGGTAAGACCTATCACCTTAAAAATTTTTGGATGAACCCCAACAGCACCGCCAATATCGTGGGTGATGGCCCGACGTGGATCTATATCGGTGGTGGGCAGAGCGATAATGAGAGTACATTCAAACTGGGCAATAACAGCCATGTTAAGATCCTCAGTGAAAATGCTACGTTAGGTGTTTATGTCTCTGGCGAATTTGAATTGCTGGAAGGCTCAACAGTTGAGGGCGCTTATTATGTTAATCAAAGCGCCAAGCTGGAGAATCGCTCCGTGCTTACCGGCCAGCTCAGTGCCGCCAAGGTGGAGATGAGTGACAGTAAAATCATCTATCGCCCCGGTATACCGGAACTGCCAAAGGCCACGGTCGATCACTTTGAGCTAACCCACTCCGGGCAAGGGTTAACCTGTAACCCGGAAGAGGTCAGCATTAAGGCATGTGCCAATGCCGATTGCAGCGCACTCATCACCGACAAGGTGACCGCTACCTTGACTCGCCAATATGCCACGAGCAGCAACGGCTGGTTATTGGGGAACGGTACCCTTGGCGATCTCACCCTGAATTTCGAGCAGGGTTATGCATCGGCTCGCCTGCGTAACAATACCCCTGGAATGATCACCATGGGGGTCAAGGAGTCACAACCTGCGATGAAGGGGGCCACCCTGTGTCGTGTTGGCGATGGCGTGCCGAGTAAAGACGCGTGCTCCCTGCACTTTGATGACAGCGGGTTTATTGTGGACATCCCCGATGGCATCGCCAATCAAGAGCTGACCGGTAGCATTAAGGCGGTAAAGGCAGACTCCAACTTGCGTTGCGTCCCTGGTTTTCAGAATGAAACCAAGGAGCTCCATCTGTGGAGTGCCTATGTAGAGCCGGCCGATAACCGGTTTGGCAGCAAGATCACCCTCAATGGCAAGACCTTGCCTGGGGCAAAAGAGAGCACTCAATCCTTGTTCTTTGGTAACGACGGGGAAGCAGCCATCAAGGTTCGTTATGCAGACGCCGGCAAGATGAAGATTGAGGCCAGCTACCAAGGAAAGGGGGAAGAAGCCGGGTTAGTCATGAAGGGGAGTGGGCTGTTTGTCAGCGCGCCGCAGGGGCTCTGCCTGGAAGTCAGCAAGGGAGCCTGCCATCGCCCTGATGGTGATTATGCCAATTGCAGCGTATTGGCCAAGACAGGAGAATCCTTCTCCATCGCGCTTCGAGCCGTCGCCTGGGAGCGAGAGGGGGATGATGATATCTGCAGTGGTAACCTGCCTACCCCCAACTTCGAGCTGGCAAATATCGCGCTGGGTAGCGAGGTGGTGGCTCCGGTATCCGGTGTCGATGCCACACTGCGTTTTGATTCATACCAGCACGTCCGCACTGATGCGAAAAACACCAATACGTTGGAGCAGTGGGTGGATGAAGTCGGGGTCTTCCGTTTGACGGCGACGCCCCCCAAATACTTCGATCAATCGATACCGGTTGCTCGCAGTGCTCCCATCGGGCGCTTTGTACCGGCTCATTTCGCACTGAGATCCGGTGGCGTGGTGGCCCCCAATAACGCTGACTTTACCTATATGGGGCAGCCCTTTAACAGCCACTTTGTGGTGCAAGCCCAGAATCAACACGGCATAGCAACGCGAAACTACCGTGATGGGTTTGCCAAGGGTAAGCCGTTCATTGTGGCCGGTGATGGTGTCGATCGCTCAAGCCGTATCGACATGATGCCGTTTTCGGCAGATGAACTCGCACCTTGGCATGAAGGCACCCTTGAGGCCAAGCAAGAAGAGCTCAACACCCGCTTTGCTCGCACTCCGCAACCCGAAAATCCGCTGACGCTGGCCATTGGCATCATGGTGGACGATCGTGATGGTGCCCGCTCCAAGCTGCTTGATTTAAATATGAATCCTGCGGTGAATGGCGTGTGCGTGACCAATTGCACTGCCCGTCAACTGGGCGATCAGGAGATGCTCTATGGGCGCCTTAACGCAGGCACAGAACAAGGAGGGGTAAGAGAGCCACTCGCGGTCAAGCAAACGGTCGAGTTCTATGAAGGTGGCTGGAAAACCAGTACCCGCGACAATACCACTCAACTGGCATTGAGTGATCTGGTCTTCACCGGCGACAACCAAAGTGTGAACACTGAGGGCTCTTCTCTGACCTTCCAAAAAGGGGAGGCCACAGGATCCATCAAGATCGGTGTTGGTAAGAGCGGTCCAGGCGGCGCATCAAGTGTGGTCGATGGCGGGGTGACCCATTTGCATCTTGGTGCACCAGGCCAGGCGCTGCGAGTGCCTTATCGCGTCAATGTGGATCACCAGCCTTGGCTAGACGATCCTGACGCCTTGAATGGGGTTGCCGTATTTGGCAGTTCAGCGGGAAATGATCGCATCCTGTATAGCCGGGAGCGATTTGAGTAATACACCTCCTTTCATCTTCAAAGGCGCCCGATGGGCGCCTTTTCTTTTTTAAGAAGAAGAGAGGGGAGGAGACACTGATGTTACAAACATCAGGGGAACGAGGGCGCATATAACAATAAACGCCGTTAGTTATCTCTCACCCTGAATGCCTGTTATCAGGTTGGGGCAGGGGATTAATACTTGAAAAGCCACTCAGTCAGACTCATCCTGTACTCTCTTGCTATCTTTCAAGGAGTTATCTGTTGATCAGCGCGCAAAA
>NZ_CDBY01000078.1 GCF_000820125.1 Aeromonas simiae
ATCTTCAAGGGGCCAATCTACATACTCAGCCGATACCGTGAATGGAGACATCGAACTGGCGCCGCTTGTGCAGTAGGGGCAGGACTGTGTATCAGGTGGGCTTAGTAGGTAACATGTCGTGCATTCGACAGCGTTGCCTCCCCACTCACGGGCCGCACGAAGTACCTGACTAACGAGCAGTTCTGAACGTTGCAGGCATGCATCTTGGTTCACGGCACGTTGGGCCTCAACAGCCGCCGACTGTAGCTTCCTTTGCGCCGCAAGTGCTTTGGCGGCTGCTACAAACTTGGCCTCGTGTTCTGCTCGTAGGGCCTCTTCCAGCGCCCGATGGCGAGCCCTTTCCTGCTCCCACCGGGCATTGTCGGTTGCAACCTCAGCAGCCAACGTCTCTGCGGTACGTTGTTCTTTCATCTCCCCACGCAGAGAGCGGATCCACGTTCTGTTGTCGGGATAGGAAAGAACCGCATACTCAAATGTTGCTGGGTCATTGATCTGCTCAAGCGTCAGTCTACTGAGATCGATCTCTATTGAGGAGGCTTCAATGCTGGCGAGTTGCTGATGCCGTTCGTGTTGAGTGCGGGATGATACCTTAACCCACACCAGCAACCGACGTCCGGCCTTGGTAACGACCGCATGTGCCCTTACCGTCCCGAGATCCACGTACCGTTCAACGTTGTCGGCGAAGATGACCTCTGAGGGGAAGGTGACATCGCTTCGCAAGGTGGATCCGGAGTGGGTAGTGGCGTTGATCTGATGGTAGTAGGCGGGGAGTGTCAGGCGTCGTTGGGCTACGATCAGGGTAACCGCTGCACGTCGCACTCCCTCCTTGTAGCCTCGGGTGCAACCTTCTGTCTGGGCATGACGGAAGTAAGGGATGACCTTCAGTCCCTGGTTGGCGGCAACCAACGCTTTCCTACATCCAGGACAGATGCAGCTGCATGCGAGCCCGTTTGCAACCTCGAAGGCTCGCATCAGGACACCATCTCACGTTCACCGAAAGGGATCTTGGTTCCTTGCATGGTTCTCACCTACCTTCAGTCCCTGCAATGGCCGTGTACTCAGACGCTGTGATTGCCGAGCGCAACGTTGTATACCGCGCATAGTTGCTTGTGTCTGTTTGCAGGTCATTCCATTGCTCTTGTTCGAGGAGGGGAAAGCCTTGTTAAAACGCGGTTTTGGTGAGCATCCAGAACATTCCACAGCCAAAAGCAAATGATCCCCAACAGATCCCCAATACCACGTATAACCCAATTCGATGTATACAAGCGCGGCGTTTCAATGTTTCGAAAACATCATTGAAACGTCCTTTGAGGTTGGCGTACTCACTATCTAGAGATTTTTCGTGGCGAACAATCTCTTGGCCAAGTGCATCCAGTGTGTGTTTCTGGTTTAGCACGGCACAGGTTAGCAACAGGCAAAAGATGCAGGCACCAATCAAGATTGCAATGTTGAGCCACATCTGTCCCGTTCTTGCTGACTCGGTAAGTGACGCTACGTCTTTGAACTGGGTTGCAATGACAATGGTAGAGACCGGGATCCCTAGGAGCTGCCCCTGAATGTCCGAAAAGGTCTTGTGGATCTTGTTCAGATATTCAAGCTTTATCGACTCGGCCTGATCGCGCACCTTCTCGAAGGAGAACGAGGCAGCAAACAGTTTGTAGCCATCGACAAAACGTTGATGGAACTCAGCCATGTTGTTCAGCAAGGTTGCAAACCGCTGCTCTTTGGGTTGCTTGGATAGCATGTCAAAGATGGCCGTTGCACAGATCTCATGGCGCTGCTTGGTGTGGCCGTCCTGTGCTTCAAGTTGCTCGATCAGCCCTGTTGCAAGCGTCTTATCCAAGGTGAACAATGCTTGACTATCAAATGTGAGTGGCACATCCAGCTGGCTCTCACGTAGGAACACAAGGCGGGCATTACGCTCATCGACAATGGAGGCTGTGCCCTCCAGCGCTTTTACTAGCTGATGAACGATCTTCAACCGACCAGAAATTCCGCCTTCAAGCTCCCAGCTCGCCTCGTCTCGTTCTGTGACGTACCAAGGGATGGAATTGAAACCTAGAGCTATCTGCTTGTTGCATAACAGAGCATTGAGATCAGAGACAATGAGACCGACACCGCTACGTGGAGAGCGAAAACGCAGTTCAAACGAATCACCAACGTTGATATGGTCAGGATCGCCTCTCGCAACTTCACATGGGTACTCGTCAGCACGTTCCTCTGATAACAAGTCTTGAAGAAACTCGGCAGTTTTCTGATCGGGAATGAGCAACGTTCCACACAGACGCCCGTCATCCCAGTTACGGTCGGGCATCTGGCGGAACATCGTTACCAGCTCAGTTAGTGGGATCATCCGAGTCGGCATTGATCAAAAACTCATATCTGTAGCGAGCCAAGAAATCATCGGGTAGATCCTTAATGATGAGTGTTCGTTCATCTGGGTCGACGGTGATCGTGTGATTCTGGATAGCCTCTCTTTCGAACTCCAGAGCCCATTTGGGGGTCTTTGCCTTGAAGCGAACCAGCCCGTCGAGCCCACGTTTGCGTGGCACGAAGCCATCAGAGATAGGAGGATCTGCCTCGGCAAATGCAACGTTCAGATCCTCCGGTGATGTTGGCCATACCCGGTTGGCCAGCTCACCCAAGTGCAGTGGCTCCTTGCTCTCTGCCTTCTCCATGGCAAAGCGATTGACCTCTGTAAGCAAGCGCTCACGAGATGCGTCATCCAGATTCTGAGCGGTTGCAAACTGTTTGACGATTTTGACAAGGTTCTTGGTATCTTCAAAATCCTTTTGCGGGGCTAAACATCCAAGGAATTTTTGAAAATACTGCGATATTTCAGCCCCTTTTCCGCTCAAAAAGCTGATGTAACGTTGTTCGTTGTTCTGCCATTGGTCAAAGTTGACACGACCAGCAAATCGGATGCCAGCGACATCCAAATGTGGTGCAGTCACTACCTTATAGTGTTCATCAACCATGGCTCCAGGGGCACTGCTGACAAGTGCAACAACAAACCAGCGGAAGTTACTGACGGTATAGTCGAACATCAGCACATGCCCACCAACGAAATTTCGCTCGTCTGCTCGGGACTTAAGGACTTGCATCAAGGCGATGGAGATCTGGTAGAAATCAGCATCACTTTCATCACGCAAGCGTCGTAGATGTGGCTCTGCTGATACGTTGGTCAATTCAGAGTCAAACACACCATAGCTCTTGCTCTGCCTGCTGTTGTATACAGAGTGAACGTCACTAACCAATTGTTGCAATGGTTCATCATCAGTTGGCAAAACATCAGGTGCGAGTCCAAGGGTTGAGGGACTACCTTCGGTTTTATTGAGTTTGTGGATTATTGCGTGGTGAATTGCTAGCGGCATCCATCATTTCCTCGGTCACGAAAGATCCGGAAGGTTACAACGTATGTCATTCTCCAACTATTGAGTTCATCACAAATACCTCAGCAGGATGATTCTGGTTCTTCGGAGACTTGCTATTGAGACCGCCTGATGTGACTCCCCCCATAGTCCTGCAACGTTCATTTGTATAAACTCGATACCCTGTTAGTGACGAGCTACAACGTTGCCGTTTCGGTTGCCTTCACGCCTCGCCCGTCCACCTGTTAAGTTGTCTGTGCCCATCGGGCGCGGCCATTGCCGGAGTAACACATGTTCGACCCCCAGACCCTCTCCACCGCCTTGCTGGCAGCCGTCCCCGAGGATGGCAGCAGCATCGGCAACCAGTCCCTGCTGGAAACACTCAAGGGGCAGTTCGGTGAGCTGACCGAAGCGCAGTTTATGGCGGCCCGTGATGCACTGATCGAGGCGGGGCAACTGCGCAAGGGGCGGGGGCGCGGCGGCTCTGTGCTGCGTGCGGATGGTACGGCGCCTGCAACGGCTAAACCCGCCGTCAAGGGCAAGAAGGTCACCCCAGCCAAGGAGGCCGCCCCGGCCGAGAGCGGTATCGACGGCATCAAGCGCACCCTCTGGGCCTCGGCCGACAAGCTGCGCGCCAACATGGACGCCGCCGAGTACAAGCACATCGTGCTGGGCCTCATCTTCATCAAGTACGTCTCCGACACCTTCCAGGCGCGCCGGACAGAGCTTGAGCGCCGCTTCACCGACGAGAGCGACGATTACTACCTGCACGACGCCGATGCCGAGTTTCTGGCCGAGGAGCTGGAAGAGCGCGACTACTACCGCGAGGTCAACGTGTTTTGGGTGCCCGAAGGGGGGCGCTGGGAGGCGCTGCGGGCGAGTGCCAAGCAGGCCGACATTGGCAAGCGCATCGACGACGCGCTGGTGTTGATCGAGCAGGAGAACCCCCGCCTCAAGGGCATCCTCGACAAGCGCTTCGCACGCGCCCAGCTGCCCGATGGCAAGCTCGGCGAGCTGGTGGACCTAGTCTCCACCATCGGCTTCGGCGACGAGCCGGGGGCGGCCCGCGACGTGCTGGGCCAGGTCTACGAGTACTTCCTCGGCGAGTTCGCCAACGCCGAGGGCAAGAAGGGCGGCCAGTTCTATACCCCCGCCAGCATCGTGCAGACCCTGGTGGCGGTGCTCGCCCCGCACCACGGCCAGGTGTACGACCCCTGCTGCGGCTCGGGCGGCATGTTCGTGCAGTCGGAGAAGTTCATCGAGTCCCACGGCGGCAAGCTGGGGGATGTCTCCATCTACGGCCAGGAGTCCAACCCCACCACCTGGCGCCTGGCGGCCATGAACCTGGCCATTCGCGGCATGGACTACAACCTCGGTAAGGAGCCCGGCGACACCTTCACCCGCAACCAGCACCCGGATCTGCGCGCCGATTTCGTGCTGGCCAACCCGCCGTTCAACATCAGCGACTGGTGGCACGGCAGCCTCGATGGCGACCCGCGCTGGGTCTATGGCACCCCGCCAGCAGGCAACGCCAACTACGCCTGGTTGCAGCACATGCTCTATCACCTCAAGCCCGCTGGTCGCGCCGGTATCGTGCTGGCCAACGGCTCCATGAGCTCCAGCCAAAGCGGCGAGGGGGAGATCCGCGCCCGCATGGTGGAGGCGGACGTGGTGGAGTGCATGGTGGCCCTGCCGGGTCAGCTGTTCTTTAACACCCAGATCCCCGCCTGTCTCTGGTTCCTCGCCAAGAACAAGCGCAGTCGCCCCGGCGAGGTGCTGTTTATCGACGCCCGCAAGCTCGGCACCATGGTGGGCCGGGTGCAGTGCGAGCTGGACGATACGGCCATCGCCAAGATTGCCGATACCTTCCACGCCTGGAAGTCAGACGGCGAGACCGAACTGGTTTACGAGGATGTGCCGGGCTTCTGCCGCAGCGTGACCCTGGCAGAGATCGCCGAGCACGGTCATGTGCTCACACCGGGCCGTTACGTCGGTGCCGAGGAGGTGGAGGAGGACGATGAAGCCTTTGCCGACAAGATGCAGAAGCTCACGGAGAAGCTGGGCGAGCAGATGAGCAAGGGCGCAGAACTGGATCAGGTCATTCGCCAGAAGCTGGGGGGGCTGGGATATGAGTTCTGATACCTGCAAACTCTCGGATATCGCAGAGGTACAGGGAGGCTTTGCATTCAAGAGCGCGGACTTTTCAGATACAGGGGTGGCCGTTGTCAAAATAGCAAACATTCAGCCGCCTAGTGTTTCGCTGGCAAACGTGGATCGCATCGCTCCCGATAAGCTAAAAGGGCTTGAACGGTTTGAGCTGTTAGATGGTGACATCCTAATGGCCATGACGGGGGCTACAGTCGGAAAGGCAGGCCGGTTTCGTCTTACTGAACCTGCATACCTTAATCAACGAGTGGCAAGGATCTCTGCGAAGAAAGGACATCTATTTGATGATTTTGTTTATGCGGTTGTTTCACTTCCAGGTTTCGACAACCTCATTGAGGGGGCATCAGCGGGAAGTGCCCAAGCAAACATCAGTGCTGCGGGTATCGGTTCAGTCGTAATTCCTAAGCTTTCAGACAGCGAGCAGATCCAAATAGGCGGTATCGCCAGGATGCTCGACGACCGCATAGCCTTGCTGCGCGAGACCAACGCCACGCTGGAAGCCATCGCCCAGGCGCTGTTCAAGTCGTGGTTTGTCGACTTCGACCCGGTCCATGCCCGCGCCCTTGGCGAGGAGCCCGCCGGTCTTTCTCCCGAGGTTGCAGCCCTGTTCCCCGCCAGCTTCGAAGAGTCCGAGCTCGGCATAGTGCCAAAGGGGTGGCGGGTTGGCACGTTGGCAGACTTGTCCGACCTGAACCCTGAGTCCTGGACTTCCAGAACACATCCAGAATCGGTGCGCTATGTCGATTTGGCCAATACCAAGGACAACGTGATCGCAGAGGTGACTGAGTTCAGTTTTGAAGAAGCACCGAGCCGCGCCCGGCGGGTTCTTCGAGATGGCGACACTATCGTCGGCACTGTACGGCCTGGAAACCGCTCCTTTGCCTTCATCAGCAACGCTAGCGCCAACCTCACGGGTAGCACTGGTTTCGCAGTGCTTCGACCACGGCATGATCGCAACACTGAATTTGTTTTTCTGGCGGCGACGTCTGACAACAGCATCGACCATCTGGCGCATGTGGCCGATGGCGGTGCCTACCCGGCAGTGCGATCTGAGGTAGTAAGCGGCTTGTCATGTGTGGTGCCTGATGGTGACGTGCTGTGCGCGTTCCATGAAGTTGCCCAACCAATCTTCAATAAGGTTGCGGCCAATCATCAACAAGCCCAAACCCTCGCCACTCTGCGCGACACCCTGCTGCCCCGCCTAATCTCCGGCCAACTGCGGCTGCCAGAGGTAGAGGCCATGGTAGAGGAGGTAAGCTGAATTGGTGGATCTAAAGGAATGGCGGGAGTTACATGCTGATTACAGTGACACGCTGATCGTTGGGAATGGTGGCAGTGTCGCTGTAGAGCCCCATTTTCGTTATAACAGCTTGTATGAGTATGGTTGTGCTCACGGGCTTATCAGCGTTGCCGCACAGCAGGTATTTGAGCAATTCACCAAAGATAGCCGTGATTTTGAAGGGGTGTTATATCGCTTGTGGCAGGCTGACTTTATTAATCAAAAATTTGAGCTTGCCAAAATCGAGAGTCAGAAAGTTCGCAAGGCATATACAGACGTGCGACGCGCACTTATCAATACAGTAAAAGGAATTCATCCAGACAAGGTCATATGTGATAAACAAGGGCTCGTGCAAATTGGCAGGTTTATGGCGGGTTTTTCGACAGTATTCAGCCTCAACTACGACTTGATCATCTACTGGGCGTTACTCGGCAATAATCAAGTAAATAACAGGCGTTTTAACGATGGGTTTGTGTCTAAGAATCTGCACTTGTCATCCAAGAAACTTCAAAAACTATTTTTCAATACTCAGCTTTCTGTTGAGCCTGAACAGGGGATGACTAAGGTGTTTTATCCCCATGGTAATCTAGCCCTGTACCAAACCAAGGGCAGCGAAGAAAGTAAGCTGGTTGCCGACAGCGATGGTCTGTTGAACAGCATAACCAAACGCTGGCGTAAAAATGATGGTCAACCTCTGTTTGTGTGTGAGGGCTCGGCGACAGAAAAGGTAGCCGCTATCAGCAAATCTCAATATCTGTCACACGTGTTTCAGCAGGCATTACCTAGCCCCAAAGATAGCATCACTATTTATGGCTGGAGCATAGGCAAACAGGATACTCATATCCTTCATCAACTGGCGTTATCAAAATGCCCCCGTGCCGCAGTGTCTGTGTTTGTTGGTAACAAGACTGAAGACGAGATTAAGTCTGAAATATCACAGATGAGAAAAATGCTTAAAGAGTACGCAGGTATCGAGAGTGTAGAGTTTTTTGATGCAGCAAGCGCAGGGTGTTGGAATCATGCTGGCTAAAAGAAACACAACCTTGCTACCCCGTCTGATTTCGGGTCAACTGAGGCTCTCTAACGCACAAAAGGAGCTGAGCGATGCAATCCAATAACCTGAAGATTGAGCTTGTACGGCAAGCAGAAGAAGCACTAACGGCATATACGTTGGTGCAATCTCAACAATCGGTGGATCTGATGCGACACGTAGTTGGTCAGTGGCTTGATACCATCACCCCAGCGGGCGATCCTGCCGTGCGAGAATTCTTCAACAAGCTCAGAGAGCAGTCTCTAGATAAGCAGATGGCGCCTGAAGAGATGAGGCTGTTTCTAGTTGGAGTGCTCGTTGCTAGCTAAATATCAAACACTCTTGAGCCTGGCCACAGTCATTCCTTGTGGCCGAGGTGACCACCAAAGCAAATTTGGTCTGGCACTACCCGGTTATTTTCGATTTATTGGTTCGGTGATGCCGGGCCACTGTTCTGATAGAGGCCAAATATGCTGAAAAGCCTATCACTCACCGGGGTCGGCCCCGCCGATACCTTCGGACCGGTCGACTTTGCCCCAAGGCTCAACTTTATCACCGGCGATAATGGCCTGGGCAAGAGCTTCCTGCTCGATATCGCCTGGTGGACGCTGACCCGCACTTGGGCACGGGGTATCGCGGTAATCCCCCCCAAGGGCAAGGCGAAGAGCACCATTAGCTACGCCTACAGCAAGTCCACACCGGGCGATTTTGCCGAAACCAGCAGTTTCAAGCGCAGTGAGCAGCTGTGGCCCACCAAGCAGGGGCGTCCCGCTATTCCGGGGGTGGTGATCTATGCCGGGGTTGATGGCAGCTTTTCGGCCTGGGATCCGGCACGCAACTACTGGCAGGGCGATGGAAAAGAGGAGAGCGCCGAGCGGGCACGAGCTTTCAACTTTACGCCGGAACAGGTGTGGAACGGACTGGAAGGGCCAGGTGGCATTCGTTATTGCAATGGTCTCATCCACGATTGGGTGCTGTGGCAGAAGGGGCAGGATCCAGCCTTTGCCGACCTCTGCAAGGTGCTGGAGGCGCTGTCTGCCTCGGACGACGAGCAACTTGTGCCGGGGCAGCCGGTTCGCCTCGGTCTGGACGTCAAGGACTACCCCTCCCTGCGCATGCCCTATGGCCAAGACGTGGCCTTGGTGCACGCCTCGGCTGGCATGCGGCGCATCGCGGCACTGGCCTATCTGTTGGTCTGGACCTGGCGCGAGCATCAGTTGGCTTGTGAGCAGACTGGTCGCAAGCAGGCCAAGGAGATCATCTTTCTGGTCGATGAAATAGAGTGTCACCTGCATCCGCAATGGCAGCGGCGGGTCGTGCCTGCACTGCTGAGGGTGATGCAAGCTCTGACCGGTAAGAAGGTGCCGGTGCAGTTGATCGTGGCGACCCATTCCCCCTTGGTGCTGGCGTCGGTAGAGCCGGAGTTTGATGTAGACAAGGATGCCGTGTTCAACATCCAGTTGGACGGTGGACAGGCCAAAGTGACGAAGGAGCTCTGGGCCAAGCAGGGTGATGTGGTGAACTGGCTGGTATCCGATGCCTTCGGTCTGCGCCAGGCACGATCTATCGATGCCGAGCGAGCCATTGAGGCGGCGGAAGCCTGGATGCGAGGCGACAAGTCGCCCCTGCCCAGCAATCTCAAGACCCAGGCGGCCATCCATAAGGAGCTGCTGCGGGTACTGGCCGGGCACGATGATTTCTGGCCGCGCTGGCTGGTTGAGACACAGCAGATCCCCGGTAGCAAACCGAAGGGCGGCGCATGATCGAGATCGACAAGACGAGGCTGACCGAGCCCGCCGAGTTTGACGCGAGGTGCCGCCAGACAGGGCAGCAATGGTTACAGGCTAATCCCAAGGCGGATCGCAAGCCCGGTCAGCGTCCCCGAGATTACTGGAGTCCGTTCAAACCGCAGCTGGCCGATGGATTTCGTCAACTGTGTGCCTATGGTGCCATGTATGAGCCGGTGGGTACGGTGGATCACTTCCTACCTATCGATGCCGACGAATCCCTGGCCTATGAATGGGCCAATTACCGGTTTGCGGCTGGTTGGATCAATAGCAGCAAAAACAAAGCGGTAGGAATTCTTGACCCGCTGGATGTGCGTTCAGGGTGGTTTGAGGTGCTGTTGCCCTCACTGCAACTGGTACTGGTGCCGGAGCGGGTGCCCGAGCCATTGCACGGGTTAGCAGAGCAGACCCTGATCCGCTTGCATCTGCGCGATGATGAACGGGTACTGCGGCAACGCCGAGCTTGGTATCAGATGTATCAGGCAGGCAAACTGACGCTGGAGGGCCTGCATGAGGTAGCCCCTCTGATCGCGATGGCGGTGGAAAAGCAGATCGCGGTGTAAGTGGCCGCCATGGAGCCCGATCTCAGACTCCCCATTACAAGACAGAGCCAACGAACGATGACCGAAGACCAACTAGAACAAGAGGTGATGGGGTGGCTGGCCGAGGTGGGTTATCGCACCGTCTGCGGCTACGACGTAGCCCCGGATTCGGATAACCCCTGGCGCAGCGATTTTCGTCAGGTGGTGCTGGAAGACGCGCTGCGCGAGGCGATACAACGGCTCAACCCCAAGGTGCCAGCCGGGGCGCGCGAGGATGCCGTGCGCCAGGTGCTCAACCTTGACACCCCGGCCCAGCTGATGGCTAACCGCGCCTTCCATCGTCTGCTGGTGGGTGGGGTCAGGGTCGAGTATCAGCGCGGCGGGGAGACAGTGGGCGACTTTGTGCGCCTCGCCGACTTTGCCGATCCGGCCGCCAACGACTGGCTCGCCCTCAACCAGTTCTCCATCAAGGGCCCCCACCACACCCGCCGCCCCGACATCATCCTGTTCCTCAACGGCCTGCCGCTGGTGGTGCTGGAGCTCAAGAACCCCGCCGACGAGCAGGCCGACATCTGGAAGGCGTTCGAGCAGTTGCAGACCTACAAGGCGCAGATCCCGGACCTGTTCCAGTACAACGAGATCCTGGTCATCTCCGATGGCAGCGAGGCGCGCATGGGGTCGCTGTCGGCCAATGCAGAGCGCTTCATGCAGTGGCGCACGGTGGACGGGGTTACCCTCGATCCATTCGGTCCCTTCGGCGAGCTGGAGACCCTGGTGCGCGGCATACTCACGCCCGCCCTGCTGCTCGACTACGTGCGCTTCTTCGTGCTGTTCGAGGAGGACGGCGTCCTGGTCAAGAAGATCGCCGGTTACCACCAGTACCACGCGGTGCGCTCGGCCATCGCTCAGGTGGTGCAGGCGTCGCGGCCAGAGGGCACCCGCAAGGGGGGCGTGGTGTGGCACACCCAGGGCAGCGGCAAGAGCATCACCATGACCTGCTTCGCGGCGCGGGTGATGCAAGAGACGGCGATGGATAACCCGACCATCGTGGTCATCACCGATCGCAACGACCTCGATGGCCAGCTGTTTGGCGTCTTCTCGCTGTCGCAGGATCTGCTGCGTGAGCAGCCGGTGCAGGTCGGCACGCGCGGGGATCTGCGCGCCAAGCTCGGCAACCGCCCCTCCGGTGGCATCGTCTTCACCACCATCCAGAAGTTCATGCCGGGGGAGGACGAGGATCTGTTCCCGGTATTGTCAGAGCGTCACAACATCGTGGTGATCGCCGACGAGGCGCACCGCACCCAGTACGGCTTCGGTGCCACCCTCAAGGTCGCTCAGGCGGGCGTGGCAGAAGGCGCGTCGCGCTATCAGGTGGGCTATGCCCAGCACCTGCGCGATGCGTTGCCCAATGCCACCTTCGTGGCCTTCACCGGCACCCCGGTCTCTGGTGAGGATCGGGACACCCGCGCGGTGTTTGGCGACTACATACACGTCTACGACATGCAGCAGGCCAAGGAGGACGGGGCGACGGTCGCTATCTACTACGAGTCGCGGCTGGTCAAGCTCTCCCTCAAGCAGGAGGAGCTGCCCCACATCGACGACGAGGTGGAGGAGCTGGCCGAAGACGAGGAGGAGGGCGAGCAGGCCAAGCTCAAATCGCGCTGGGCGGCGCTGGAGAAGGTGGTGGGCAGCACGCCACGCATCAGGCAGGTGGCCGCCGATCTGGTCGCCCACTTCGAGGAGCGCGGCCAGGCGCAGGATGGCAAGGCGATGGTGGTGGCCATGAGCCGCGAGATCTGCGTCCACCTCTACGATGCCATCGTGGCGCTGCGCCCCAACTGGCACGATCCCGACCCCGAGCAGGGCGCCATCAAGATCGTGATGACCGGCAGTGCCTCGGACAAGCAGCTGCTGCGTCCTCACATCCATCCGGGCAAGGTCAAGAAGCGGCTCGAGGCGCGCTTCAAGGACCCTGCCGACCCGCTCAAGCTGGTGATCGTGCGCGACATGTGGCTGACCGGCTTCGATGCCCCCTGCATGCACACCCTCTACGTCGACAAGCCGATGAAGGGGCACAACCTGATGCAGGCGATAGCGCGGGTCAACCGGGTGTTTCGTGACAAGCAGGGTGGGCTGGTGGTCGATTACATCGGCATCGCCAACGAGCTCAAGGCGGCCATCAAGGAGTACACCAGCAGTAAGGGGCGCGGGCAGCCAACGGTGGATGCCCACGAGGCCTATGCGGTGCTGGAGGAGAAGCTCGACGTGCTGCGGGCCCTGCTGCATGGCTTTGACTACGGCGACTACCTGACCGGTGGCCACAAGCTGCTGGCCGGTGCCGCCAACCATGTGCTGGGGCAGGAGGACGGCAAGAAGCGCTTCGCCGACCATGCCTTGGCCATGAGCAAGGCGTTCAGCCTCTGTTGCACGCTGGACGAGGCTAGGGCGGTACGCGACGAGGTGGCCTTCCTACAGGCCGTCAAGGTGATCCTCACCAAGAAGGAGCTCACAGCGAAGAAGAAGACCGACGAGGAGCGGGAGCTGGCCATCCGCCAGATCATCGGCAACGCCGTAGTGTCTGGCGAGGTGGTGGATGTGTTCGAGGCGGTGGGGCTCGACAAGCCCAACATCGGCCTGCTCGATGAGGACTTCCTCGCCGAGGTGCGCAACCTGCCCGAACGCAACCTGGCGGTGGAGCTACTTGAGAGGCTGTTGGAGGGGGAGATCAAAGCCAAGTTCGCCACCAATCTTACGCAGGAGAAGAAGTTCTCCGAGATGTTGACCAAGGTGATCCAGCGTTATCAGAACCGCTCCATCGAGACTGCCCAGGTTATCGAGGAGCTGATCGAGATGGCCAAGAAGTTCGCCAGCGCCAGTGGGCGCGGGCAGCAGCTCGGCCTCAACGATGACGAGCTGGCGTTCTACGATGCGCTGGCCAACAACGAAGCGTCGGTGAGGGCGCTTGGGGATGAGATCCTGGCCAAGATTGCCCATGAGCTGACGGCAAGTCTGCGCAGCAGCGTGACGGTGGACTGGAACAACCGGGAGAGCGTGCGGGCCAAGTTGAGGCTGTTGGTCAGGCGTATTCTGCGTAAGTACAAGTATCCGCCCGACAGCCAGGAGGAGGCCACCCAACTGGTGCTGGCTCAAGCCGAGGCGCTGTGTGAGGCGTGGGCGTGAGATCTGTCGGGAAGATTGGGGAGGCTTGATGCCTCCCCTTTAGGGATCAAATATCACCCAAGGATGGTGTACTTACATGAAGACCTTACACGCAGAGTCTGGCCAGATATCTGGTAATGCAACGTTCCATGCCGAATCACCTTCGTTGCTACAACGATGTGATAACCGGTTGATGAGCTTGTGCCAGCGGTTGTGTTATTGGCTCGGGCGGTTTCTGCTGTTGGGCCTTGGGGGAAGCTACGTTGTGACGTTCTTTTCGGCCATCTTCGAATATGGCGAGGGGATAGCTGATATGGACATTGTTGAGAAGGGAACGTTGCTGTTACTGAGCTTTTTGCTTTTGCGTCATTGGCGGTACTGCCAGTATTGTTCAACGCCCTACAGGCAGAGATTGTTGCGACCATTGCAATATTGGGGGTGGGTATACGTGGTCGAGCTTGCAACAGTAGGCATCATCTTTGTTGCTGATGCAACGTTGCTTGTAGGCGATGTTAGCGAGTATCACGGCGATGCAATCTATGAACGTTTAGATTGTTTGTTGTTACTGGTAGCGCTCTATCTGGCAGCTCCTAGTTTTCAATCCCTTCGTTCTACCCCAACCGTTGAGCAAGCGCGATGATGCTACGTTATGTCCCAATGTTACTCATCCTGATGTTGTCCAGGATGGTGATGGCTGAGACTAATCGGACAACTTTGGTTGAAGGTTGCGTTGAAGCTATCCAGATCTATGAGAACAATCAGCAGTACACGTTCAAAGCTGCCTTGATAACGTCACTTTCTGAAGCATTACGTGCTGGTTACTGCAAGGGCGTGATCGATGAATATGACCGTGGTCATGATTGTAAGGGGGACTGGTTAAAGCGGGCACGGTACGTTGCAGGTTACAAAGATGAGAAGAGCTTGCCGCCATCAACCGAGTCGTTGTTACGGGGAGCTTGTCAATCATGAGCTCGCACACCTTGGCAGATGCAGTAAAGGACCTGTTTGGGATTAAGTTGACGAGCTACCCCAAGCTCAAAGATCAGTTGAACAGCTTGGTTCGCAATGAACTGATACATATGGATGTTCAACGTATCTCTCACCGAAATCACAGAAGCTTACCAACGTGCGAGCTAACAACATTGTTCAATGCAACGTTGTTGCTGGCGATCTTCCCTGATCCCGCCAAGGTTAAGCTGATCTTTGATGATGTAGAGGTGCGGCAGAGAGCAGCCAAACTTGCTGGCCTGATTGTGATGAATCGGCAATCGTTGCTGGAGCTTGTCCATCTGAACGTGAATGCGGCAACCTTCGTTCATAAACTTGCGACACCTGATCTAGATCTCCGAAAACACAGGCTGGATAACCCATTTGAGGTGTTACCTCAGATCTTATTGAAGGGGGATATGGGGCTTCTGGACTGCAATGTTGCTCGTAGCGCCAGCCTTGCCAAGGCTGATCCCATGCTACGTTGCTACTTGGATGGTGAACTGGATGTTGCAGCGCAACTTGCGGTTCGTGTCACCTTGGCTGCTGAAAACGAGCCAATTGAACTAGTTAAACTCGCTCAACATATCGAGGCAGAATTTGGCGCTGCAAAAGAATTCTCTGCAACAGTCGACTTTTTGTTTGGAAGGGCTTTTTAGTGCATTGCACTGATTGATTATGAGTCTTGTCAGCGTAACGTTGCACTGACGACCATCAACGTTCAAGGAGTCTCCTTATGTCAAAGCAAGCCCCCATCAAACCTGCTGATAACAACTCCAACATGCAGAATCCGAATCGTGGCACTCCTGGTACTAATCGTCAGTACGATCAAAACCAAGGTAACCGTGGTAAAGACATGAACCCGAATCGCAAGTAACCGCAGAGCCTGCCTTGGCTTACGAGCATTGCCATGGCTTGATTGACCATAACGGCATGGAGCCTGTGATGTCCAAAAAAGATGACGACGATAACCATTCACGTCAGTTAAACCCTGAGCATGATGCTTATTGGCAGAGCCGGGGATATGACGAACGTCCCGATGAGGATGAAGAGTGACCTGAGCGCGGGGGGCCAATGAGCCCCCCGTTCATTTTTGCTCTCGCTCTTGGCTTGAAGGGGTCTGATTGAATGTGCAGGCAGGTGGTAAGGGTGTGGGTTCTCAAGGGAAAGCATTTTGTGGATCGGGGAGGGGCCTGGGGTAAAAACTACAAATGTAGGTTAAAATGTATTTTTTTCTTTTGTGTGTAAAAAAATGCTTATATATCAATCATAACACACCCATGCATCATGGGGGTGTGTTGCTGCAGATTGGCCGTGAGGGGGGCGGTCGTCATCGAATAGTGTCCTTCTGGTTCAAGGCAAAAGCGCGAATGCTTGCCGCAGGGGCGGTGCCGGGAGAATGCCGTGCGGCAGGAGCACAAACTGTAATGACCTGCGCCTCATAGCTCAACCCGTCTTTATCGCGTTTTTGCGGCATAGGCTTGTCATGGGGGCGTCGAACCTTGAATTCTCGTGTGGTCGTGATGCCTTCAATTAGTGAACTGTGTGGCAAACAGAAAGAAATTCAGATATAGCCACTAAAGCCTTGCCGAGGGGGGGCCGATAGGGGGCTAATGGGCGCTATCTCTTTATGGGGATATTGGGCGACCTGAACATCATGTCGACATAACAAGTTAAGGATGCGTGTCATGACTCTCTCCCTGCGTGGCAAGTTGCTCTTCACCAGCCTGGGCGTGGTGCTGCTGATGGCCAGCTTGCTGGGTGTGGTCGCCTTCCATACCCTGAAAACCCGAACTCTGGCGGCCATCCAGAGTGAGGCGCTCAACTATGGCCACGCCCATGCGGATGGGATCGGTAACTGGATGAGTGACCGCAAGCACTCGGTGACGGCCATGGCCGATGCCATCGCCACCGCCCCGCAGATGGAGCCGGCCATGCTGGTCTCCCATCTCAAACAGACGCTGGGCGCGAGCGGTTTTGGCCTCACCTACTTCGGTACCGAACAGGGGGAGATGACCCGCAATGACCCCTCGCTGCGCACCAGCAACTATGACCCGCGTCAGCGTCCTTGGTATCAGAACGCGCTCAAGGCCGGCGAACTGGTGGTGACCACCCCCTATCTCAGCTCTACCACCAAGAAGCTGGTGGTCACGCTGGCTCAGCCGGTGCGGGTACAGGGCGCAGTCATCGGCGTGGCCGGTGCCGATCTGACGCTGGAGACCCTGATCGACGAGGTTCTGGCGATGCAGGTTCAGGGGGAGGGCTATGCCATGCTGCTGGAGCGCTCCGGCCTCATCGTTGGCCACCCGCAAAAGGAGCTGGCCCTCAAGCAGGTCTCCGAGCTCTCTCCCGAACTCTCCGGCAATGCATTGCAGCAGTGGAGCGCGGATGGTCAGTTGCACGAGGCAAATCTGGGGGGCCGCGATGTGCTGCTTTCGGTGCAGGCGGTACCCGGCACCGACTGGCTGCTGGCCATGGTGATGTATCGCGATGTGCTTGAGGCGCCGCTGGCCACCCTGTTGTGGCAGCTGATCGGACTGACCGTGGTGCTGCTACTGCTGTTTAGCGCCCTGCTCACCGTGCTGTTCAACGTCCTTTTCACCGATCTGGGCCGCGTCTCCAAGGCGCTTTCCGATATCGCCCACGGCGAGGGGGATCTCACGGTGCAGATCCAGACCCGCAGCCAGGATGAGGTCGGGCAGCTGGCCCGCAACTTCAACCAGTTTGTCGGTCGTTTGCATGGCATCGTCAGCCGCCTGCGCGATGTCGCGCTGGCATTGGCCGAGCAGTCCCGCTTGCAGGCGCAAGGGGCCACAGAGCGGGCCCATCAGGTGAAGGTGCAGCAAGACGAAATCGTGATGGTGGCCACCGCCGTGACCGAGATGGCATCGGCCACCCAGGAGATCGCCAACAATGCCGAGTTTGCTGCCAGCACGGCGGGGGATTCGGTCAAGCTGGCCCAGCGTGGCCAGGATCAGGTGGGCAAGAGCCGCACCAGCATCAGCAGCCTGGCCGATGAGGTGGGGGGCGCCAGCCAGGTGATCACCGAGCTCGATAGCCATGCCCAGCAGATAAGCTCGATCCTGGCGACCATCACCGGCATTGCCGAGCAGACCAATCTGCTGGCCCTCAACGCCGCCATTGAGGCGGCCCGCGCCGGCGAGCAGGGGCGCGGCTTTGCCGTGGTGGCCGACGAAGTGCGGGTGCTCTCCCAGCGCACCCATGCATCCACCGCCGAGATCCAGGGCATGATCGAGACGTTGCAGCAGACCACCTGCCGCGCGGTGGACGGCATGGACACCAGCCGCGATCTGGCGGCGACCAGTGTGGGAGATGCCCAGTCTGCCAGCGAAAGCCTGGTGCAGATCAACGAGGCGATCGGCACCATCAGCGACATGGTGACCCACATAGCGGCGGCGGCGGAGGAGCAGACCTCGGTGACGGCGGAGATCAGCCGCAACACCGAGAACATTCGCGCCGTGTCACACCAGTTTGCCGAGCAGGCGGAGCAGGGGGCGGCGCAGGCCGAGACGCTGCGTCAGCTCACCGAGCAACTGGAGAGCGAGGTGGGGCGTTTTCGCCTGTAATCAGGCAAGGGGTAAAAGAGAGGGCGCGAGGGCGCCCTCTGTGCTTTTCGCCGGTTTCACACCGCGCCATAATGGCGGCTCTAGTAAGAGGGGAGGTTCAGATGGATCAGGAGCGGCACAATCTGGCACTGGCTGCGCGCCTCGGTGCACTGTTACAGGCGCGGGAATTCATGGTCGCCACCGCGGAGTCGTGTACCGGAGGCGGTATCGCCTGCGCCATCACCGAGATTGCCGGCAGTTCGGGCTGGTTCGATCGCAGCTTTGTGACCTACACCAACGAGGCCAAGCAGGAGATGCTGGGGGTCAGCACCGCCACCTTGGCCGAGCACGGCGCCGTCAGCGAGGCGGTAGTGCTGGAGATGGCTCGCGGTGCGCTGGCCCGCTCCCATGCCGATCTGGCGGTCTCGGTGAGTGGCATCGCAGGGCCCGGCGGTGGCAGCATGACCAAGCCGGTCGGTACCGTGTGGTTTGCGTGGGTCACCCGCAGCGGACGCGCCGAGGCGCTGCTGGCGCGTTTTGAAGGGGATCGCTACGCCGTGCGGCAACAGGCGGTTGGTCAAGCTCTGTCGGGTCTGCTTGCCCTCGTCGAAAAAGGGACTTGATGCTGTATGAATAGACAGTATACTTGTCCCCACTTTCCCCTTTGAATGACGTCCAGCGGAGACAGGCATGGATCAGAACAAGCAGAAGGCACTGGCGGCAGCGCTGGGCCAGATTGAGAAGCAGTTTGGCAAGGGCTCCATCATGCGTCTGGGCGATTCCCAGACCATGGACATTGAAGCCATCTCCACCGGTTCCCTCTCCCTGGATATCGCGCTGGGTATCGGTGGCCTGCCGTGTGGCCGTATCGTCGAAATCTACGGCCCTGAATCCTCCGGTAAAACCACACTGACCCTGCAAGTGATCGCCGAGGCTCAGAAGAAGGGTAAGACCTGTGCCTTCGTGGATGCCGAGCACGCGCTCGATCCCATCTATGCGGCCAAGCTGGGTGTCAATGTCGACGATCTGCTGGTTTCCCAACCGGATACCGGTGAGCAGGCGCTCGAGATCTGCGACATGCTGGTGCGCTCTGGCGCGGTGGACGTCATCATTGTCGACTCGGTGGCGGCGCTGACCCCGAAGGCCGAAATCGAAGGCGAGATGGGCGATTCCCACGTTGGCTTGCAGGCTCGTCTGATGTCCCAGGCGCTGCGTAAGCTGACCGCCAACATCAAGAACGCCAACTGCCTGTGCATCTTCATCAACCAGATCCGGATGAAGATCGGCGTCATGTTTGGCAACCCCGAGACCACCACGGGTGGTAATGCCCTGAAATTCTACGCCTCGGTGCGTCTGGATATCCGTCGTATCGGCGCCATCAAGGATGGCGAAGAGGTGGTGGGTAACGAGACCCGTGTCAAGGTGGTCAAGAACAAGGTAGCGCCCCCCTTCAAGCAGGCCGAGTTCCAGATCATGTACGGCGCCGGTATCTCCAAGGAGGGTGAACTGGTCGATCTGGGCGTCAAGCACAAGCTGATCGATAAGTCCGGTGCCTGGTACAGCTATAACGGCGAGAAGATCGGTCAGGGCAAGGCCAATGTCATGAAGCTGCTGGTCGAGAACAAGGCGATGGCCGGCGAGCTGGAGGCCAAGCTGCGCGAACTGCTGCTCAGTGCTGAGCAGGGGGCGGCCAAGGCTAGCGAAAAAGACGAAGAGGAAGTCTTCGACGAACAAGAGCAGGAATTCTGATGTGAGCAGGCCGGGGTTATCCCGGCCTGATTGTTTCTATGCACGATGAAACCGAGAAAACGCTGCCTGAGGCGATGAATTTCGCCATGCGCAGTCTGGCGAGCAAGGAAAGTGGTGAGCGTGAGCTGGCCGCCCGCCTGCAACGCAATGGTTTTGACGAGGTCATGAGCGCCGAGGTCGTGGCTCGTTGTAAAGAGAGTGGCTGGGTGGATGACGGGCGTTATGCCGGCATGCTGGTGCGCTCCCTGGCCCGCCGTCACTACGGTCCACAGAAGGTGCGCTTCGAACTGCGGCGTAAGGGGATTGACGCTACGCAGGGCGAAGCGGCCCTAGATGCCGAAGAGATCGACTGGTTTGCCATGGCCGCAGAGTGGCTGGCGCGCAAGGGGCAGGGGAGTGACCTCAAGGATCCCAAGGTGCGGGCCAAGCTGACCCGGGCCCTGATGGGGCGGGGCTATGCCCTGGATCAGGTACGCTATGCCCTCGATGAGCTGAAAGCACAGCAGTGCGCCGATGAGTGAAAAACAGGCTCCGACCTCGTGCCGGGGCCTGTTTTTTCATCCGTGGCGGACCCCGCCCGTTTTACTTTACGAGACAGAAAACATACATTATCGCGGTCAAAAGTCCGTTTACGTACCTAGCAGGATTTTCCATGTACATGTCCACGTCTGAGATTCGCCGCGCGTTTCTCGAGTATTTCCGTTCGCAGGGACACCAGGTGGTCTCCTCCAGTTCCCTGGTTCCCCACAACGACCCCACCCTGCTGTTCACCAACGCGGGGATGAACCAGTTCAAGGACGTCTTCCTCGGGGGCGACAAGCGCGCCTATAGTCGCGCCACGACCGCTCAGCGCTGCGTGCGTGCCGGTGGTAAGCACAATGACCTGGAAAATGTGGGCTACACCGCCCGTCACCATACCTTCTTCGAAATGCTGGGCAACTTCAGCTTCGGCGACTACTTCAAGCACGACGCCATCAAGTTCGCCTGGGGCTTCCTGACCGAGGCCCTGCAATTGCCGAAGGAGCGCCTGCTGGTCACCGTCTACGCGACCGATGACGAGGCTTATGACATCTGGGCCAAGGAAGTCGGCGTGCCGACCGATCGCATCGTGCGGATCGGCGACAACAAGGGGGCGCCGTATGCCTCTGACAACTTCTGGGCCATGGGTGATACCGGCCCGTGTGGTCCCTGCACCGAGATCTTCTACGACCACGGCGACCACATCTGGGGAGGCCCCCCCGGCTCTGCCGAGGAAGATGGTGATCGCTTCATCGAGATCTGGAACGTGGTCTTCATGCAGTTCAACCGCCAGGCTGACGGCACCATGGAGCCGCTGCCGCGCCCGTCCGTGGATACCGGCATGGGGCTGGAGCGTATCTCCGCCATCATGCAGGGGGTGCACTCCAACTATGAAATCGACATCTTCCAGGCGCTGATCAAGAAAGCGGCCGAGATCGTCGGCACCACCGATCTGAGCAACCAGTCTCTGCGCGTCATCGCCGACCACATCCGCTCCTGCGCCTTCCTGATTGCCGACGGCGTCATGCCCTCCAACGAGGGACGCGGTTATGTGCTGCGCCGCATTATCCGCCGCGCCGTGCGCCACGGTCGCAAGCTGGGCGCCAAAGAGGTGTTCTTCTACAAGCTGGTCGCTGAGCTGGCCGCTCAGATGAAGGATGTCGCCGAGGCGCTGATTGCCCAGCAATCCCAGGTCGAACGTGTGCTGCGTATCGAAGAAGAGCAGTTCGTTCGCACCCTGGATCGCGGCTTGCTACTGCTTGAGGATGTGCTGAACGAGTTGGGCGATGCCAAAGAGATCCCGGGCGACGTGGTCTTCAAGCTCTATGACACCTATGGCTTCCCCGCCGACCTGACCGCCGACGTGGTGCGCGATCGCGGCATCGGCATCGATGAGGCCGGTTTCCAGGTCGAGATGGAGAAGCAGCGTGCTCGTGCCAAGGAGGCCTCCAGCTTCGGCGTGAACTACAACGAGATGCTCAAGCTCGATGTCGAGACCCCCTTCATCGGTTACAAGAGCCTGAGCGAGCAGACCCGCATTCTCGGTATCTACAAGGGCACCGACGAGGTCAATGGCTTGATCGCCGGCGACGAGGCGGTGATCGTGCTGGAGCAGACCCCCTTCTATGCCGAATCCGGCGGCCAGGTGGGTGACACAGGCACCATCAAGATGGATGACGGCATCTTTGCCGTGACCGACACCCAGAAAGCGGGCAAGGCGATCATCCACAAGGGATACATGGAGCAGGGGACGCTGGAGAAGGGCGCGGCCGTGCTGGCCGAGGTGGATAGTGAGCGCCGTCAGGCAATCGCACTGAACCACTCAGTGACTCACCTGCTGCATGCCGCCCTGCGCCAAGCGCTCGGCGATCACGTGGCCCAGAAGGGCTCTTTGGTGGGGGCGGAGCGCATGCGTTTCGACTTCTCCCACTTTGAAGGGCTCTCCATGGCGACCATCCGTCGCATCGAGGAGCTGGTCAACGCCCAGATCCGCGCCAACCACGAGGTGGCCACCCGCGAGATGGATCTGGAGTCGGCCAAGGCCGCCGGAGCCATGGCCCTGTTCGGCGAGAAGTATGACGACGAGGTGCGCGTGGTGCGCATGGGCGATTACTCCACCGAGCTGTGCGGCGGTACCCACGCCAAGCGCACCGGTGACATCGGCTTTTTCAAGATCATCGGTGAGAGTGGCATCGCCGCCGGTGTACGCCGAATTGAGGCGGTCACGGGCAAGGGCGCCATCGATCTGATGCACCAACTGGGTGAGCAGATTGAAGAGGCGGCAGCCCTGGTCAAGGGCGATCAGTTCTCGCTGGCCGACAAGGTGCGTCAGGTGCTCGAGAAGGGCAAACTGATGGAGCGCGAGCTGGAGCAGCTGAAGGCCAAGATGGCCGCCCAAGCCGGTACCGATCTGCTCGGCAAGGTGGTGGACGTCAACGGCCAGAAGACCCTGGTTGCCACTTTGGAAGGGGTGGAGGCCAAGTCTTTGCGCACCACTATGGATGAGCTGAAGAACCAGCTCAAGTCTGGCGTCATCCTGCTGGCGACCGTCCATGAAGGTAAGGTCAACCTGATCGCCGGTGTCACCCCGGACTTGACCGGCAAGGTCAAGGCGGGCGAGCTGGTCAATCTGGTGGCCCAGCAAGTCGGTGGCAAGGGCGGTGGTCGTCCGGACATGGCACAGGCCGGTGGTACTGAGCCGGCCGCACTGCCTGCTGCGCTGCAAGCGGCCCAATCCTGGCTGAGTGAACGCCTGTAATCGGGCAAGGTGAACCGTGGCTCTCTATGTTCAGAAATACGGCGGCACCTCGGTCGGCTCTTTGGAGCGGATCGCGGCCGTTGCCGAGCGGGTCAAGCTGACCCGCGCCCAGGGACACGATGTGGTGGTGGTGGTCTCGGCCATGTCGGGCGAGACCAACCGGCTGCTGGGCATGGCCCAGCAACTGGACCCTGATGCAACGCGCCGTGAAGTCGACGTACTCATCTCGACCGGTGAGCAGGTGACCATCGCGCTGCTTGCCATTGCGCTCAATCAGTGTGGTTGCCCGGCCGTCTCCATGACCGGAGACCAGGTGCGTATTCACACCGATTCGGCCCACGGCAAAGCGCGCATCACTCACATCGACACCGAGCCGGTGCGGGCTCAGCTCGCTGCCGGCAAGGTGGTGGTGATCGCCGGCTTTCAGGGGCGTGATGAGCATAATGCCATCACCACCCTGGGGCGTGGTGGCTCCGATACCACGGCGGTGGCGGTTGCTGCCGCTATCGGTGCTGACGAGTGCCAGATTTTTACCGATGTGGACGGTGTCTACACCACGGACCCCAGGATTGAGCCCAAGGCGCGTCGTCTCTCCACCATCACCTTCGAGGAGATGCTGGAGATGGCGAGCCTGGGGGCCAAGGTGCTGCAGATCCGCTCGGTGGAGTTTGCCGGCAAGTACCGAGTGCCGCTGCGCGTGCTCTCGAGCTTTGCCGACGGGGAAGGAACCCTCATCACATATGGAGGTGAACGGATGGAAGCCCCCTTGGTATCGGGTATTGCGTTCAATCGTAATGAAGCCAGCCTCACCATTCTCGGTGTGCCGGATCGGCCGACGGTCGCGGCCCAGATCCTGGGGCCGATCAGCGACGCCAACATCGACGTGGACATGATTGTTCAGAATACGTTGGGTGATGGCAGTGCAGATTTCACCTTTACGGTGAATCGTGATGATTTCCGTCGAGCCCGCGCCCTGCTGGAAAGCACGGCGACAGAACTTGGCGCCTCCTGTGTGCAGGGGAATGAGTCCATCGCCAAGGTGTCTATCGTGGGAGTCGGGATGTGGAATCATCCGGGGGTGGCGCGCACCATGTTCCGAGTTCTTGGTGAGCACGGTATCAATATGCAGCTTATATCTACCTCTGAGATCAAAATATCGGTGGTGGTGGACGAGAAGTATCTGGAGCTGGCGGTTCGCTCCCTGCACGATGCGTTTGCACTGGATCGGGAGCCACAGGAGCAACCCATGGGGGGATGACCCCCATGTGAGTTAGTTTCAGCCACTTACTATTTGGTTTGCTTTGTTGGATAATGACATCAACAAGCTGACTAAAAAATAACAGGACACAGGAGCAAGCGAATGCTTATTTTGACTCGTCGTGTAGGGGAGACCCTGATGATCGGTGACGAAGTAACTGTCACCGTGCTGGGCGTGAAGGGCAACCAGGTGCGTATCGGTGTGAACGCCCCGAAGGAAGTCTCTGTGCATCGTGAAGAGATCTACATGCGCATTCAGGCTGAGAAAGAGCCGGGGCAACCCAACTACTGATGCCAAAAAGGCGACCCGAAGCGGTCGCCTTTTGTTTTCTTGTCGGTGCGTGAAAGCGCCAGGAAGTCGGGGGCTCACCTCAGTCGGCGGAAATTTCTGCGCTTTGACCAAATGCTGAGCGAACACTTTGTTTTATCGAAAAAGTGTTTGACTAATCTAGCCCGTAAAGTAATATCTGGCCCCGCGACGGTGAGGTGGCCGAGAGGCTGAAGGCGCTCCCCTGCTAAGGGAGTATGCGGCTTATACCCGCATCGAGGGTTCGAATCCCTCCTTCACCGCCATTTAGCGCCCGTAGCTCAGCTGGATAGAGTACCTGGCTACGAACCAGGCGGTCAGAGGTTCGAATCCTCTCGGGCGCGCCATTTTCTAGTCCATGAAGGACTGAGTCGGTAACGGCTCGAAGAAAAGGCTTACTGGTCAGTAAGCTTTTTTTTATCGCTCTACATAACGCGCTCGTAGCTCAGCTGGATAGAGTACCTGGCTACGAACCAGGCGGTCAGAGGTTCGAATCCTCTCGAGCGCGCCATCTAGAGCAAACATGACCAACAACGCGCCCGTAGCTCAGCTGGATAGAGTACCTGGCTACGAACCAGGCGGTCAGAGGTTCGAATCCTCTCGGGCGCGCCATATTTCACTGTTTCGATATTATCGGGACAGACAAGCGGTTTACTGCGCGCCCGTAGCTCAGCTGGATAGAGTACCTGGCTACGAACCAGGCGGTCAGAGGTTCGAATCCTCTCGGGCGCGCCATTTTTACTGTTTCGATGTTATCGGGACAGACAAGCGGTTTACTGCGCGCCCGTAGCTCAGCTGGATAGAGTACCTGGCTACGAACCAGGCGGTCAGAGGTTCGAATCCTCTCGGGCGCGCCATTATAGTGAGGCCCTGCATGCGCGGGGCCTTCTGTTTCTTACGGTGAGGTGGCCGAGAGGCTGAAGGCGCTCCCCTGCTAAGGGAATATGCGGCTTATACCCGCATCGAGGGTTCGAATCCCTCCTTCACCGCCATCAAGATAAGCCCAAGCAATGTGTATTGCTTGGGCTTTTTTTATGCGCACTTTTCGATGCAGTATCTGTTATGGGGGCGTAAATCGGTGCAACCGGCCTTCTCACTGCCCTGATCCCCACAGTCAGACGATCTCATCGACCCATGGCTATCAGCCTAGCCATGACGCCCTTCTTCTTGATCCACCAGGACATGGTTACCCATATCGATGCCCGCTTGAATGGGGCCGACTACACACTCAGCACGTCCCGATGCCTCAGAGGTACAACCGGATGCATATCCTCCTGCTACGGCACCGGCTAAGAACTGGTTCAAGAGGTTGTTGGGGTGGTAGAGAGCCGTCACTCCTGTCTGCCAGTGAAAGGAGATAACCCTGACCGGCAAGGATGTGACTAGTTGGGCCTGGCCATTGCGCTGACCGGGGGCGCCGTCACCGCCGGGCAGAGCGCTTATGACGCAGCCAAGAGCGCCAAAGAGACCGATAATGGGTGCCTCAAGGTGCTGCAAGCAAAATTCTGGGACACCCATCTCTTTGACAGGGGGTACAGATCCAGTGATCACCTGACACCGGTCTCAAACTGGTGTCTTGGTTACGCCACTTTAGAGTGCACTTCCTTCGATATCCTTGCTCTGCTGCTCTGCTGCTCTGCTGCTCTGCTGCTCTGCTGCTCTCTGCTTTCCATTCCCGCCCATGGCCATTCTGCCTTACTGGATCGCCACAATAAAAAACGGCGCCCGAAGGCGCCGTCATGCTGCAAGGCTGTCTTGCTATCAGACCGGGTTGATCTGGGTTGGGATGCCAGTGCGCTGCTCCAGTGCCTGCTTGATCAGGCGGGAGTCGCTCTCCTTGTGCGCGATGAAGCGGGTCAGGGCCGGGGTCATCGGCAGCGGGGCTTGGGCACTGGAGTTGAATTCGGCTTCGCTGCGTGAAAGGGGTTGGGGCACTTCTCAGCGGCTCGCCACGGGCGGAAAATTAGTGGGTGTCCTAGATTTTGTCAATCAGCATCGAAAA